>NZ_FOQK01000002.1 GCF_900113715.1 Pseudoselenomonas ruminantium
AAGTTAATATTATTCCTAGGTGATGTAGCGCTTATTATTGCTGCTTATATTATTGCCACAAGCATAGCTCTGGATCGTGATATTATCGTTAGCAATATGTATCTTTATTCGGGGATGCTGCCGATAATCTTGATTATCAGTAGTTTGCTTTTGAATATCAATGGTTTGTATTCTATTGGTAGAAAACGTTTTGCAGAAATTATTTTAAGCACGGCTGTGGCTACACTATGTACCTTTATTCTCGTTACTGCATTGAGTTTTTTTATGCATGAGTTTTCGTATTCGCGAATGGTAATTGCGATATGTTCTGTTTTGCAGGGAATTATGCTTATTGCTTGGCGGTATCTTGGCTGGCGGTTAGAGCAGAAACTCCATGCACAACGCGCCGTTATGCTGATGGGAAGTGCTGAGGAGTGTGAGCATGTATATAACCGATTGCGCGTACAACCGCAGCTAAATCTCAAACTCAAATACATCTGTACGGATATAGAGTCAAGCGATTGGCGTAAGGCAGCAGAAGATATCGATGTGATTATCCTCTGTCCGGGAATGCGTCATCGCTACAAAGTGGCTGTGATCAATCACTGCCATCAGACGGGAAAAACAACGCTGTTGATTCCTAATACCTATGAAATTTTTTGTACAGGCGCAGAACTGGACAAGATTGATGATATTCCCGTATTTCGCCCGCAAAGCCTTAATCCCAGCTTAGAAGTACGTACGTTAAAACGATTGCTGGATATCGTAGTGGCAGGTATCGGCTTTATCTGCGCTCTGCCCTTTATGGTTGTCACAGGGATAGCAATAAAAATCTTCGATCCTGGTCCTATGCTATATAGTCAGATTCGGACTGGCAAGAACGGCAAGGAATTTCGTGTCTACAAATTCCGCACCATGCGAGTAGATGCAGAAAAATATACGGGGCCAATGCTGGCACAGGAAAATGACCTTAGAATCACTAAACTGGGGAAATTTCTGCGCTCCGTAAGGCTTGATGAATTGCCACAGATCTGGAATGTGATTATCGGTGATATGAGTATTGTCGGTCCCAGACCGGAGCGTCCTTTCTTTGTGGAACAATTTGTCAAGGAAACACCAGAATATGCCTATCGCCATAATGTCAAACCCGGCATTACAGGCATGGCCCAAGTTTATGGTAAATACAATACAACTGCTTTTGATAAGCTGGTCTATGATTTGATGTATATCGAAAAATGCGGGCTTCTGACAGATCTGGCAATTATCATTCAAACTGTAAAGGTGCTGTTTACCAAGAGTGCTACAGAAGGTGCTGGCGTTAGACAGAAATCGTTGAATATAGAAAAGTATGATATTGGCAATAATATTTATGGAGACTTTTAACTAGATATGAAAATCTTGATTTTGGCCCATCATGCAGAGGGATTGTACTTGCCACGGCGAGAGTTAATGATGCAGTTAAAAGCAGCGGGGCATACCGTTATTGCATCAATACCGCGAGGAAAGTGCTATGAAAAAGTTGCTGCAATAGTGGATGAAGTAATCGAAACGCCTGTGCAACGACGTGGAATGAATCCGATAAAGGATTTGAGATTGATATTCTTTTATCGGAGGTTGCTGAAACAGTATAAACCGGATTGTATTTTAAGCTTTGCCATAAAGCCAAATCTTTATGGTGGCATGATGGGACGGTGGTATCATATTCCATATTTGATGAATGTGACTGGTTTGGGAACTGCTTTTGCCAAGGATAATCTGTTATGTAAGGTGGCTACGTTTTTGTACAAATTGGTAGCTGGCCATGAACAGACGATATTCTTTCAAAATGAAGGCAATCGCTTAACGTTGGAACGACATGGTGTTTTTTGGAAGAATCCTGTGTTGATTCCAGGGTCAGGCGTGAATTTGAACTTGCATAAGTTTGAAGAATATCCTTCCGATGAAGATAGCATAAAATTTGTTTTTGTTTCGCGTATATTAAAAGAAAAAGGGATTTATGAACTAGCAGAAGCTGCAAGAGAAATTCGTAAAGAATATCAAAATGTTGAATTTCACGTTCTAGGAAAATGTGAAGATGGTTATGAAAAAGTGGTAAAAAAATGGCATAAAGAAGGCATTGTTATTTATCATGGTCATCAAAACGATGTACATGAGTATCTAAAAAAAGCGCATGCGTTGATACATCCATCATACTATCCAGAAGGGATGTCGAATGTATGTCTTGAAGCTTCGGCGACGGGAAGACCTGTTATCACGACATGTGATATTTATGGGTGTAAAGAAACTATAGAGGATGGGGTTACTGGATTGGGAGTAAAGGCTAGGAACGTCCAAGATTTATATAGTGCGATTGTAAAATTTATTAATTTGCCATATGAAGAAAAAAAGAAGATGGGGATAGCTGCAAGGAAAAAGATGGAAAATGAATTTGATCGACGTATTGTGATAAGGGCATATCAACGAGAAATTCAACAGATAGAGGGGAAATAGTGTTGAGTGTTGCGGTTTTAATGGGAACATATAATGGTGAAAAATACATAGAAGAACAAATGTGTTCTATTGTTAAGCAATCGCGTAAAGCTGATGAAGTGCTTATTTGTGATGACTGTTCAAGTGATTCGACTGTTGATATTATAAAGAAATTTATAAATAAACATCGATTGAAAAATTGGACATTGATAGAAAATAAAGTAAATAAAGGTTTTGCAGAGAATTTTATTAGTGGAATAAGTAAAATAAGTGCTGATATAGTTTTTTTTTCGGATCAGGATGACATTTGGCATATGGATAAAATAAAAATAATGACAGATGTTATGAAAAAAAATAATGCAGAGGCAGTGTTGTGCCGTCAGAAATATATTGATAGCAATGGTGACAGGAAAAAAGTTTTTCTAGCACAGCCGGGAATAGAAGACTTTTTTTCGAGTTGGCACTTTAGAGGGAAAAGATGCGTTAGTTTTGAAGAACAGGTTTGTAACAACAGAAGTACAGGTATGGCTTTAGCAGTAAGAAGAGACGCTGCTTTAGTGTGTAGTAAATGGATCGGTGAATATCAGATATCGCATGATTTAATAATAGGTATGTATGCGGCATCTCATAATAAGATGTATTATATAAATGAATCATTGGTAAAAAGACGTATACATGATAACAATACTTCGGCCCCACAAATTACGGTGTATGATAGAATAAAAAATATGGAGAAAATGATTCGGGGAATAGAAGGTAGAGTAAAACTTCAGCTGATATGTTTAGCTGATTTTTGGTGGTTAGGTGAATGTGATAAAAAAGAGTTAAATAAATCTGTAAGAGATTATTCTAATATAATAAGATATATAGAAGAAAGGGAAATTCTAAAATTATTTTATTTGTTGATTAAATCTAATGGGATGGTTAATAAAAAAATAATATGTTTATCTTTATTATATGCTTTGATGGAAAAATAAAAGATGCTATGTGAAGAATTTTAGGAGGTACAATGTGGGGCGCTTATAGATGGCTTTGTAGTACTTTTAGATATTACTAATTAGATTGATTTTCAGTTTAACAAGCTGATGGGGGTAATAAAGCGTAACTGAATATTAAGTTGGATGTGGAAGAGAAAATGAAGTTTAAAGTGTTTTACGGAGTTTCAATCAAATACGAAACAGATACATGGTTGCATGAAGAACTTTCTCGATATGGAGATACAACGGTTGTAAATGTAAGTGACTTTTGGCTACATGTGAGACGCTGGCGGCCACGTAGCATATGGGGACAATTTCTGCAGGTGTTTATAGCTGTGTGTCAATCAATTATCTTATTGGTTAATACAGAAAAAACGGATATAATTGTTACTCGGTCTCATGCTGTGGGATTGATTTTTATGTTTATAGTTAATGTGCTTCATATTAATCGTAGACTGGTTTCATATAACTGGATCGATATTCCAAAGAGAAGATATGCAAAATTAGCCCGAATGGCTTTGAATAAAGATAATTTTATACCGATAATGAATGATGAAAAAATAATAGGTGTTATTCGAAAAAAACTTAATTTAAACAATGAAATGTTAGGCGTGTATATTCCTGATACATACGATACAAAAGATGAGTTTTTAACACCGGTATATAAAGAGGAAAAATACGTTTTTTCTGGTGGGATAAATAACCGAGATTGGGGAATATTATTGCAGACCGCATTATTGAATCCGCAGATAGAGTTTCGTTTAGTAGTAAATAAATATCTTTGGAAGTATGATAGTGTTCCTGCAAATGTGAAGATATATTTTGATTTGCCAATTTATGAATATAATGCAATGATGAGAAAAGCGTATATATGTGTGGTTCCCTTGAAAGAGGATCGAGTGTCTGGATTGATTAATATCATAAAATCACATCAGTACGGGATACCTTGTGTGACTGCATTGATGGATTGTACAGAGAAATATTATCCGCTCAATCTTAGGCCTATGTATTTATACAGAGTGGGTGATGTTGACGCATTAAGTGAAAAAATACAGAACTTATATATGCTGGAGAAAAGTGAATATCTTAAGGCTACTTTGAAGTTACAGGAATACTTAAAGATAGAATTTTCACCCCGGAAATTAGTTAAGAGACTGATCGAATATTTACAGGAAAAATCTTGGATAACGGATGATGAAAAATATGGTTAATTTCTTATAATCTTGGAGATAAGCGAAAATGAAATTTGTTGCTATAGTAGTATTATATAATCCTGCTGGTGATGTTATAGATAATATAAAATCATATAGTAATTCTGTGGAGAAAGTATATGCGATTGATAATTCTGAGGAAGTATCTCAGGATATATTAGATGAATTAAACAAAATAGATAATATTGTATATATACCGTTTAATGAAAATAAAGGAGTTGCTTATGCTTTAAATATCGGTTTAAAAAAAGCACTTTCGGAAAAAGCTGACTATCTATTAACTATGGATCAAGATACAGCTTTTCGTAAGGATGATGCAGAAAAAATGATTAACTATATTCAAAATAACAACGACTATACAATAGGTATTTATGCTGCTAATACAGAGGAATATACTGGAAGTAATGATGCGGAAAAAGTTAATTTGGTACTAACATCTGGAAATATAATAAACTGTGATATTGTTAGTGAGATAGGCGGGTATGATACTGATTTGTTTATTGATTGGGTGGATAATGATATATGCTACCGATTGATGAATTATGGAAAAAACATAATGAGAATAAATAAAGTAAAAATTGACCATCATTTAGGTGAAAAGCAATATGTAAATATTTTAGGATATAAATATTCATATGTAACTCATAATGCTTTGAGATATTACTACATGACAAGGAATAAATTTTATGTGCTAAAAAAAAATAGAATGCCATTGATATATAGAATTAGGTTTGTATTTGGAACGATAAAATTAATTTTTGGCGTACTAATTATAGAAAAAGATAAATTATTACGCTTGAAATATATTTTTAGAGGATTGAAAGATTGTTATTGCTGTCGATATGGAAAATACAATAATTGATATACACGGAATTTGGTTAGGATGAAGTAATATGTGTGAATTGTCCTGCGTTATTTTATTTGTGTTTATGTCTATAGAAGGATATATACATAGTGCAAAAACACAAATGTTTATTTTCTTAGCGTTTTGTTTAACTACAGTGTTAATATATTCGCTTGTGGGTGAGTTGTTTGGTGGTTTTTCTGTTAAGTTTGATAATTTTTTTTCTGTTTTTGTATGTTCTCTATATTTATCATATTCGTTGTGTTTATACATAGTTAAACAGTTTAAGTTTAAGATAAATTTGCTGTTTAGTTTGTTTGAGTATAAATATTATTTTGCGTTTGTAATGATTTTTAGTTATATTGAGATAATGATAGGCATATATTATGTATCAACATCATCGTATGCTGGGTTACGGGCGTTAATTAACGCTAATTCGGTATCATTACATTCTGGAATTACTAGTGCGATGGTAACGAGTATTATGTTTATGGAATATGAATTTTTTAATAGAAAAAAGGTGAGAATTTTTATCGCTTTCACGCTTTTTTTTCTAGCAATATTATCTACATCGAAAATATTTATTTTATTGGCTATTATATATATCGTACCTTGGTATACTAAGTGGTATCATATGGGGGTGAAACAAAGTTTATTTATGCTATTTATCATCATAGGATGTTTTATGATGAGTCAATTGTTGTTAGGGAAGGTTGCTGAAATAGATGGGAGTAGTAATGCTGTCGTTTCATTAACGTATACTATGATGGGGTATTATTTAGGAGGATTAGCAAGCTTTCAATTATTTTTAGATGGAATCATATCTTCGGAACCTGGATGGGTAAGGACAGGGGCATGGCTTGGTAATGTCTATTCTGCTTTTTTGTCATTGTTTGTAGAGAAAAACTATTTAATATTCATGATAAAAGTTTCGATGATTGGAGCTTTTTATGCGTTGCTTACGACTGATTCGTACTCTATAAGATATTTGAAGAATTATGGATGGTTGGCACTATTAATGGTTTTTTATGATAATATGTTTGGTGCTAATCAGCTGGTTTGTTTTTTGATCACATCTATATTTATTAATATTTTTTCCAATAATTTTAAACGTGTTAGGAAAGATAATAATCATGAGAAGACAATTAATTAGTATAATCGTACCTGTGTATAATTGTAAAGAATATTTAAGTAATTGTATAAATTCGTTGATTAATCAAAGCTATACAAAGATAGAAATAATTATTATTGATGATGGATCAAATGATGGCACGAGTGAGATTTGTGATGAATGGCAGAAAAAAGATTCGCGTATAAAGGTTATTCACACAAATAATTTTGGAGTTAGTCATGCTCGTAATATAGGTTTGGATAATATGTCGGGGAGCTACGTTGGTTTCGTCGATGCGGATGATTGGGTAGATACAGATACATATGAATTATTGCTTAGGGAAATGATAGAAAAGAATGCAGAGGTATCTGGAGGCGGATATATTTGCAATGATGTGAGGGGGGATAAAATCATTTTTTGCAAAAGAAAATCTAAAGTGTATTCTAGGGATGAGATTTTGCAAGAGATTTTTTCGCCTAGAGAGCCTAGGTTATTATGCTGGGAACTTTGTGATAAATTATTTAAAAGGGATCTTATTAATAATGTTCGTTTTAATGAGTCAATTGGAACGGCAGAAGATATGTTGTTTTTTTGGCAAATGATGAAACGGGTGCATAGATTTGCGTATAGTCCTTTATTTAAATATCATTATCGCATGAGAAGTGGCAGCGCTGTGCATAGCGGAATTTCTCCAAAAACAATTTCGAGTTTATATGCTGTGCGTGAGATTATGAATTCTGCAAGAACGGAAAATGATGATTTAAAGTATATTATTTGGAAACAATATGTTCGATATCTAGTAGGATGTACACGGCAAATGTTAGTGTATGATGCGAAAAAATATGAAGAAGACATATTAATGAATCAAAAAGAAATACGTCGGGAAATAGGACGCGTTATAAGATTGGATAATTTATCTATACGATTTGTGCTGGGAGTGTTTTTTTTATGCTTTCCTATTGCAATATGTCGTGCATTGACTTGTTTTATAAAAAAGAGAAATGATTGAGAAGGAAATATTTTTTCACAGGGGACTTCGTGGGGGGCGTGAATGTATAATTCGATAAAGAATATAGCTAAGAATAATAAATTGTTATATGCAGTTATGATTGGCCTGAGATGTTTTTTATATACTATAATTTATAATGTATATGTGTGTGTGTTAAAAGTTCTTACTAGAAATAATGTGATTATTTCCGAATGTTTTATGAGATATAATTGGTTCGGATTCAAAACCAATAATTGGGGAGATGATTTAAATAAATTCTTGTGGGAATACGTTACATCGATGAAGTTTGTATCGATACCGTATTCAAAGCTGTTTTTTAAGTTTTTTGATTGTTATTCTTTAATTGGTAGTATTATAAGTTTTTATGATTTAGACAATAAGATAGTATATGGTTCAGGCCTAATATCACCGTATGATACTATAAAGGGCGTACCTAAAAAAATATATAGTGTACGCGGACCTTTGACGAGAGAATATTTGTTGAAGGCTGGTATAGAATGTCCTGATAGATATGGCGATCCTGGCCTACTTTTACCTTTGTTTTATAGTCCTAAAATCGATAAGAAAAAAAATGGTAGTGTGATATTGAATATGGGGACAATTGCTACTGATAGTCAGTGCTTTTGCAAATTGTGTGATGAATTAAATTTAAATGTTATTAGCTTGGTTAATTATGATAAGTGGACAGATGTAATTGATGAAATTGTAAATAGTGAGTTTGTAATCTCAGAATCATTACATGGCCTTATTGTTGCAGAGACATATGGAGTGCCAAATGTTTGGGTTGAATTTAAAGATCATCCAAATTATTGGACATTTAAATTTAATGATTATTTTTATTCGATTGGCAAAGAAGAGGAAATAATACAGTTACAAAAGGAAATACCGTATGAGGAAATAATGAATAAGATAAAAAGTTGGAAAAAAGGGGAAATAGATTACAGAAAGATGCTTTCATATATGCCTTTTAATGTGAAATGTCCTGTCAATTTTGAAGCTGTGGATAGAGAATGATGACAGGAACTGACAGGATAAAAAACTCATCGAGAAATCTAGTGTTTGGCATGCTTAAATATATAGTGACATTGCTATGCCCGTTCGTTATAAGAACTATACTAATATATAGATTGGGAGTAGAATATGCGGGTATAAATTCACTGTTTTCATCGATTTTACAAGTACTGAGCTTATCTGAACTTGGATTCTCAACAGTTGTTGTTTATACATTATACGAGCCTGTAGCTAAAAAAAATATAAAAAGAATATGCTCGTTGTTAGCATTCTTTAAAAAAATATACAAATATTGTGGCTTGTTTATATTGGTGATGGGGTTAGGATTGACGCCGTTTGTTAGGAACTTTATAAGTGGGCATTGTCCAGATGATATAAATATATATATCGTGTTTGTTTTGTTACTGCTAAACACTTCAATTAGCTATTTGTTCTGTGGATATAAATCGGTATTGTTTTCAGCGAATCAAAGAGATGATATGTTAAGCAAGGCAAGTGTTATATCTAGTTTGGTAACCTATTTTTTGCAGATCGGGGCGTTGATAATATTTGAAAATTATTATTTATTCGTAATAAGTTTGCTTATGGGGACGCTGTTAAATAATGTTTTTATGAATATCTATGCTAAGAAAATGTATCCTGAAGTATGCTGTAAAGGTGATATAGAAACACAAGAAAAGAAAAAGCTATTCAAGAGCGTGGGGGCACTGTTTGGACATCAATTGGATATGGTTATTATTAATAGTGCAGATAATCTTGTTATTTCAATGTTTTTAGGATTAAGCATGATAGCTATATATAATAATTACTTTTATATTCTTTCCGGAATACTTAGTGTTTTGATAATGGTATCTAATTCGTTTGCAGGGAGTATAGGTAATAGTATAGCTATAGAGCCTAAAGAAAAGAATTATAAAAATTTTATTGATTTTACCTATTTTATAGGTATGATAAGTTCTGTGTGTGTTGTTTTGCTTTTTTCTCTATATCAGGATTTTATGTTGATTTGGATGGGGCCAGATATGATTCTTGATATCGGCATTGTTTTTTTGATATGCTTTAGTTTATATGTGAGACAGTTTAGGAGATCTTTGAGTACATATAAGATAGCTGCGGGGATATGGGAAAAGGATTGGATAAAACCATATATAGCAGGGTTTGCAAACTTGATCTTAAACATTATACTAGTTCAATATATTGGATTATATGGAGTGATAATTTCAACAATATTGTGTTTTTGTGTTATTGATATACCTTGGGAAACAGTAGTATTTTTTCAAGGATATTTTAAGGATGGACTCAGGGGGTATTTAAAGGTACAATTCAGGCTATTGCTTAAAACAATAGTGATAGGTTTAGTAGCTTTTTATATATCTAATTGTATATATGTTGCGACTATAACTATGTTGATAGTGAAATTCATGGTACTGCTTTTGATAACTTCAGTATTGCTTATTATTTGTTCATATAAAGATGAAGAATTTAAGTATGTCATAAGAAAAATAAAACCTATGATTAGATAGGAGAGGATATTAGTGGTAAGTGTTGTTGTTCCTATATATAATGGGAAGGAATACATTAAAGAAACAGTTGATTCGATTTTAGCACAAAGTATTCTTAGTGAAGTGATATTAATAGATGATTGTTCTTCCGATGGCTCCTATGATTATATAATGAAGTTATATGGGGGAATTCCATTAGTTAGTATTCTAAAGAATGAAAGTAATCAAGGGTTTTGTAAAACAGCAAATCGTGGCATTGAATGTGCAAAAAGTGAATTTGTTTTAGTGATGGGGCAAGATGATTTGTTAGATGAAACTCATTGTGAGAATATGTTGTCATGTATGTCTGATGATGTGAATATGGTTTTTTGCGATTATGATTTAATTGATGGGGTAGGCAAGGTTATTGATTCTACAAATCATTGTGCACATCGTGAAAGAATGATTGAAGATTTATGTAGATTTAATACAATACCGTCTGTAGGATTGATTATGAAAAAATCTGCAGTGGAAAAAGTTGGAGGATATCCGGAAAATGACGATTTTCCTAATTATGGAGAATATCATTTGTGGATAAGGATGGCTCTGACTGGACGGGCGGTTTTTTGTGGTAAGACGAGATCTAAGTATAGGAGACACCAAACGAATATGACAAATTCGTTTGGTGATAGGAAAACTAAGATTAAATTGAATAGATATTTTAATACATGCAGAAGACAAGTGATTGACAATAAAAAAGTTTCTATAAAAACAAAAATATACACGTTGCTTTTTATGGGATATTATGCTTTAAAATTACATATATTTCGCTGAAATTATAATAATAAACATTTGTTAATTGATTGCTGTATTTAAGGCTTTAACTAAAATATCTATTTCGATTTTTTGTTGGAGGGGGATTAAATTGCGGGTAATTAAATATGTTTTTCAACCTCACGGTGATGATCGAGGACAGCTTATTGCATTGGAGGAATTTAAAGATATTCCATTCAAGATTAAGCGTGTTTACTATATGTATGACACGGCGGAAGGAGTGGTGCGCGGGCATCATGCGCATAAGAAACTGGAACAGATTTTGGTGTGTATTCATGGTGGATGCAAGATTCGGCTGGACAATGGTAAGGAGAAAAAGGTGGTGCCACTCGAAAAACCGTATGAAGGGTTGTATGTAGCCAATAATATGTGGCGGGAGATGTTTGATTTCTCGGAGGATGCGGTACTTTTAGTGTTTGCCTCGGAGTTATATGATGAGAACGATTATATTCGTGATTATGATGAATTTATAGAATTTATCAAAGAACATCCAAATGCAGATTGAAACGCAGGGGCGAGGATATATGAAGACTACATATAGTTTACGAGAATTAAGAGAAAAAGATGCGCCGATGATGCTGGAATGGATGCATGATGATACTGTGACGCATGATCTGCAGATTAACTTTGCGGAGAAAACGATAGATGATTGCTTGAGTTTTATAAAGAGCGCACATGACAATCCTGTGGATTTACATCTGGCAATTGCAGACCAAAGCAATGAATATATGGGAACGGTAAGTCTGAAACATATTACCAGTACGACTGCTGAATTTGCAATTACCATCCGGAAGAAAGCTATGGGGACAGGATGTTCCCGTTTTGCGATGCAGGCAATAATAGACCGAGCATTTCGGAATCTGAATTTAGCGGAAGTCTATTGGTGTGTATCGCCTGCCAATCTGCGGGCGTTGCGGTTCTACGATAAGAATGAGTATAAGCGCGTCGTAATTGCAGATTTGCTGGTTACAAGACAGGAGTGTTTGCTGTCATACTGTGAACAGCAACTCGAAGAGTATATTTGGTATCATGTTTTGCGGTGATTATGGGAGGAAGAGAGATGGAAATACCATTTGCGGATTTACGTCCGATGCATGATGAACTTCGTAGTGAGTTAGATGCAGCATATAAGAAGGTCATGGATAATAGCTGGTATATTCAGGGCAAGGAACTAGAGGCTTTTGAAAAAGAGTTTGCCGCTTATGTTGGTGTCAAGCATTGCATTGGTGTCGCTACGGGACTCGATGCATTGTATTTGATTTTGAAGGCCTATGGCATTGGGATTGGCGATGAGGTCATTGTACCTTCTAATACTTTTATCGCTACGGCATTGGCGATTTCCTATGCGGGGGCAACGCCGGTGTTCGTGGAGCCGGAGATTGAGACGTTCAATATCGATGTATCGTATATTGAGGCAGCAATTACAACGAAAACCAAGGCGGTTATGGCGGTTCAGCTGCAGGGACGTTGCTGTGATATGGATGAAGTCAATCGCATCGCGAAAAAGTATGGTCTGAAAGTCATCGAGGATGCGGCACAGGCGCATGGGGCTAGATACAAAGGGAAAAAGGCTGGGGCCTTAGGCGATGCAGCTGGATTCAGTTTCTATCCTGGCAAAAATCTCGGTGCATTGGGCGACGGCGGCTGTGTAACCACTAATGATGATGAACTGGCAGAAAAAGTTCGTGCGCTTGGCAACTATGGCTCGGATTACAAATACCATCATATTTATAAAGGAACCAATAGCCGCTTGGATGAGATGCAGGCAGCTTTCCTGCGTGTGAAACTGCCATATCTGGATAAGTGGAATGATGCACGCCGTATAATTGCTGCCCGTTATCTGGCCGAGATAAAAAATCCGCTGATTAAGTTACCGTTACCGTCTTCAGATGAGTATGAGCATATCTATCATGTATTTGTCATTCGGTGTGAGAAACGTGATGAATTGGAAAAATACTTGGCGGATAATGGCATCCATACGGTAAAGCATTACCCGATTCCGATGCATATGCAGGGGGCTTACGAGGACTTGCAGATTGCAGAAGGAGCATTGCCTATTGCTGAGGAAATCAGTCGGACAGTGCTGAGTATTCCGATGTACTATGGCATGACAGAGAAACAAGTAAACTATGTGGTTGAAAAATTAAATGCTTTTGCAGTATGAGTTGACATGAGGAGAAATATGGAAAATGCTCGTCATAGACAGACACGAATTGTAGGACTGGATATATATAGGATCCTGTCAGTATTGATGATTTTTTTGTTTCATTCACATATCCATATACAGTGTGAGTATGGTATCTTTACACCCTTTGTGAGTATGGGGGCTATCTATATGACAGCATTTTTTATGTTGTCAGGGTTTGCGTTGTTTTTGACATGGAAAGCTAAGGACTTACAGGATATCAGTGTAATAAAAAAATTTTATATAAAAAGGATTATAGGCATTGTTCCTTTATATTATACTGTAGCGATTCTTTACGTTTCTTTTTTAGGAAAGGAAACAATAAGTCAAAATATTTTATTGGCACCGGTGGAGATACTGGGCATTCAATCAAGTTTCGATAGCTTGTTTACATTCTCGCATAATGGCGGTACGTGGTTTATATCATGCATACTAATGTGTTACGTTATTTATCCGTTTATACAGGAAATAGTCAAGCAAATAACTGTTAGACTAAAAGTGGTCATTATAGGAGTTGTGATGGGTGTTTTACTGTATGCACCGTTTATAGTTTACTTTTTTAAAACCAGTAGTATATATTCCAATCCGTTTTTTAGGATGTTAGAGTTTTTGTTGGGGGTAATAATTTGCTCGTTAATGCCTAAAATATCGCTTAGCAAAGTTAGTAAATGGCTTTATTCTTGGCAGATGATATTAATAGAGTTTTTGATTTTGGTGGCTGGGGTAACTGTAGGGGTAAAACTTCATGTTTCTGTGGGGAATTATATGTTGTATAGCTGGGTATCACTTCCTGTGTTTATACTACAGATTATTTCAATGTCAGGATGGAAAGTTCCTTCCTTGATATATGATTTGAAAAGTATTAGATTTTTTTCAAAGATATCATATGCATTCTTTTTAGCACAGTTTTTTGTGTGGGGGACGACTACCTATATTGTAACGAAACTTGGAATTAATACAAATATGGCAAGAATAGTTGTATCATTTTTTTTGTGTACGCTATATGCAATATCTTTACATAGAATTGTAGAAGTGTTTATTTCCGGTACTATTAGAAATAAATTTTATAGGATGAAGTGATGGTAAGGGGAATATGTCAAAGGTTAATAATGTAATATTCTTGTAACAGGTGATGTGGGGCTTGGCGTGGTGAATGATTGATTTTAGCGGAAATTGTTAATCATATGGTAATTTTGTTAATTAATAACAGTTATTATATTTGCAGAAAATGCTATATAGAGATATATGAAGGTGAAATGTATTGATAAAAAAAGGAATTATTTTAGCTGGAGGCTCAGGGACACGGCTTTATCCCTTAACAAAGGTTGTATCGAAGCAGTTAATGCCGATTTATGATAAACCAATGATTTATTATCCGCTCAGTACGCTGATGCTGGCAGGAATCAATGATATCTTGATTATTACCACGCCGGGGGACAGAGAGTCGTTTTCTCAGCTTTTGGGGGATGGCAGTCAGTTTGGTATCCATATTTCGTATGCGGTTCAGCCCAGCCCGGATGGACTTGCGCAGGCTTTTCTGATTGGCGAGTCGTTTATCAATGGTGATGCCTGTGCTTTGGTGCTTGGCGATAATATCTTCTATGGTTCGGATTTGTCGCAGGCAATGCAGCGTGCAGCTGCCAGTGAGGCGGGAGCGACAGTATTTGCTTATTATGTGTCTGATCCTGAGCGTTATGGTGTTGTCGAGTTTGACGCAGCGGGTAAGGCTTTGAGCTTGGAGGAGAAACCAGCGGCACCGAGGTCGAATTATGCGGTTACAGGGCTGTATTTTTATGATAAGGATATTGTCGATATTGCCAAGACCATCAAGCCATCGCCGCGTGGGGAGCTGGAGATTACCGATGTCAACAAGGTTTATCTGGAGCGTGGCACGCTGCAGGTGGAGAAGATGCGTCGTGGCTATGCATGGCTCGACACCGGGACGCATGAGTCGCTTTTGGATGCAGCCTCTTTTGTGCGGACGATTCAGGCGCGGCAGGGACTGAAAATCGCCTGTGTCGAGGAGATTGCCTACCGTATGGGCTATATCGATGCGGCCCAGGTTGAGCGTTTGGCACAGCCATTACTGAAGAATGAGTATGGCAAATATTTGATTCGCATGATTCGGGAATAAGGGAGCAGGAAAGAATGAAGGTCATTGAGACGAGTATTGAGGGTGTCTTGATTATCGAGACAGATGTGTTTGGTGATTATCGCGGCTTTTTTACGGAAACTTACAACAAGCCAAAGTATGAAGCGTTAGGCATAACGAATGATTTTGTACAGGATAATATGAGCTTTTCGGCACAGAAGGGGACGCTTCGCGGACTGCATTGGCAAAATCCACCGTATGCACAGGCAAAACTGGTGTCCTGCTCGAAGGGCCGTGTGATTGATGTTGCGGTAGACATCCGTAAGGGAAGTCCGACCTTTGGGAAATGGGTTTCGGTAGAGCTCAGTGCAGAAAACCACCGGCAGTTCCTCATTCCCCGAGGGTTTGCACACGGTTTCCTGACACTGACAGATGATGTGGAGTTCCGTTATAAATGCGACAATGTATACAACAAGGCGGCTGAGGGTGGTATGCGCTACGATGCGCCGGAGGTAAATGTCGACTGGGGGAGTTTGCTAGCAGGTATCGAGCCGGTTCTCAGCGAGAAGGATACGACTGGCCCGACTTTGGCAGAGAGCAAGAATCAATTTGTATATGGAGAGAATTGTTAAATGAAAATAATTGTAACGGGTGGAGCCGGTTTTATTGGATCGAATTTTGTTTACTATGAACTGAATAATCATCCAGAAGATGAAATCATCTGTTTGGATGCGCTGACTTATGCTGGGAATATGGAGACTTTGGCTGAAGCGCAGAAAAATCCTCAGTTTAAGTTCGTCAAAGCAGATATTGCTGACCGTACGGCTGTCTATAAGTTGTTTGAGGCAGAAAAACCGGATGTTGTTGTAAATTTTGCGGCAGAGTCTCATGTTGACCGATCAATCGAGAACCCTGAGATTTTCCTGCAGACGAATGTCATTGGCACGAGTGTATTGCTCGATGCCTGCCGTAAATATGGCATTCAGCGCTACCACCAGGTATCGACGGATGAAGTCTATGGTGATTTGCCATTGGATCGGCCGGATTTGTTCTTTACGGAGACGACGCCGCTGCATACGTCGAGTCCGTATTCCTCATCAAAGGCGGGAGCAGATCTCTTAGTACAGGCATATCATCGGACGTATAAGCTGCCGGTGACGATATCGCGCTGCTCGAATAACTATGGACCGTATCATTTCCCCGAGAAACTTATTCCGCTGATGATTATCAATGCTTTGGCCGATAAGAAGCTGCCTGTTTATGGGGATGGATTGAACGTCCGTGACTGGCTCTATGTTGAGGATCACTGTGCGGCAATCGATTTGATTGTCCGTAAAGGGAAAGTCGGGGAAGTCTATAACATTGGTGGACATAATGAGCGTGCCAATATCGATGTGGTAAAGACCATTCTGCAGGAGCTGGGCAAAAGCGAGGACCTCATTGAACATGTCACGGATCGCAAAGGGCATGACCGTCGCTATGCAATCGACCCGACAAAAATCCATGAAGAACTTGGTTGGCTGCCGGTAACGAAGTTTGAGGATGGTATCAAGAAGACTGTGCAGTGGTATCTGGAACACCGCGAGTGGTGGGAACATATCATCAGCGGGGATTATCAGAATTATTACCAGGATATGTATGGAAAGAAAGAGGTTTTGGAGTATTCAAGAGCGTGATTATAGCGATGCTTTTTCGGAGGTGATGGGATGTTTGTAGTCAAGAAATCATCTGAGATGATGAATAAGACATTTCGCTTGCCAGTCGATTTACTAGAAAGGTTGACCGAGGTGGCTAAATCACAGGATGTGTCGGTCAATAACCTGGTGCAGCAATGCTGTGAGTATGCGCTTGGAGACATGGCAGGTGGAGGAAAGACGGAGACGAAACAGAGGAAGTGAGCTTATGACGGAGCTTTCGAAGAATCTCCAGCATATCCGAGCGGCGCGTGGCTTGCGGCAGCAGGATGTGGCAGATGGACTGGGAATCAACAGGGCGACCTATGCCAATTATGAGGCGGGGCAGCGCAGTCCGAATCATGTGATGCTGATGAAGCTGGCCGCACTTTTTCAGGTGCATGTCGATGACCTTTTGGGCTTTCGACCGGATGAGAGCCATCTGCTGCCTGAAGAGATTTCTCTGCTTGAGCGTTTCCGCCGCCTGCCAGTGGCAAAGCGGGCATTCTTTTCGCGGTGGGTTGATTTTGAATTACAGGATAATCCGAATATAGATAAAAAAGAACCGCCATTCTCCTCAAAGTGAGGGTGGCGGTTCCTTTTATCACAAGGGCAATTTACAATTCTTTTGCAAGCTCAGCAATACGTTCGGCGGAGAGGCTAGTGTATTTCATAATCAGGCTGATGTCCATATTGTCGCGCAACATGTCGAGGGCTGCAGTCTCACGTGCTTTTTGTTCGCCTTGCTCGCGGCCTTGTTCACGGCCTTGTTCGAGACCTTGTTTGAATCCTTCTGCAAGATTTGCTTTGAGGTCACTATTGTAGTCCCAGATGGCAGATTCGCGAGCGATATACTCTCGGTAGGCGGCATCGTCCATGATGTAGCGGTCAGATGCTTGCATAGCATCTTTGATGGCTGTATTTTTCATTGCGAGTTCCTCCTTTTGGCTTTCATCGAGTTTGTTGGCAAAAAAGGCTAGCCATTTTTCGATGCGGTCCATAGATTGGACGGGGGACACACATATATTCTATCATATTTAGAACATAAATTCTACAAGATATGATGTATACATAAATTTTGAAGAGAAAGTATACTGTAAGCGGAAAATAGAATGGAGCATTCCAAACGCTATGCAAAAAAATTGAGGACAATCGCTGATGCGATTATCCTCAATTTAATCTTGGAACACAATGTATGTTTTTTAGTTACGTTACCGATAAAATTGTTTGTACCATTTGGCGAAGTTGGAGAGACCTTCTTTTATGCCGATGGCAGGGCGGAAATCGTAATCGCGCTCGAGAGCGGAGCTGTCGGCGTAGGTTACAGGAACATCGCCGGGCTGCATCGGAACGAGTTCTTTGTGCGCCTCAAAGTCGTAGTCCTGTGGGAGGACGCCGCTATCAACGAGGGCGTGCTGGAGCGTGTCGATGTAGTCGAGCAGATTTTCAGGGGTGCCGCCACCGATGTTGTAGACAGCATATGGTGGGACGGGGAGTCCGTCTTCGCCAGTTTCTTTCTTTGGTGCACCTTTCATGACGCGATAGACACCCTCAACGATGTCGTCGATGTAGGTAAAGTCGCG
Organism: Pseudoselenomonas ruminantium; assembly: GCF_900113715.1. Classification (GTDB taxonomy): domain Bacteria; phylum Bacillota; class Negativicutes; order Selenomonadales; family Selenomonadaceae; genus Selenomonas_A; species Selenomonas_A caprae. The sequence continues at coordinate 18,460 of NZ_FOQK01000002.1, forward strand.
TTTACAGTTGCCGTAGTTGAAGATCTTGATTGTATTGCCAGCCTTGAGGTTGTTCGTGGCCGAGAAGTAGAACATGTCAGTGCGGCCAGCAGGACCATAGACGGTGAAGAATCGCAGGCCGGTGGTAGGGAAATTGTAGAGCTTTGAGTAGGAGTGCGCCATGAGCTCATTGGATTTTTTTGTGGCCGCATAGAGCGAGACTGGATTGTCAACTTTATCATCGGTGCTGAAAGGAATTTTCTTGTTGCCGCCGTATACAGAAGATGAGGAGGCATAAACGAAATGCTCGATTGCTTCGTCATGACGGGCTGCTTCAAGCAGGTTGTAGAAGCCAATGAGGTTGCTATGGATATAGGTTTCCGGGTGCTCGATGCTGTAGCGGACGCCTGCCTGGGCTGCGAGGTTGACGACGACGGCAAATTTATATTCTGTGAATAAGCTGTCGATGAGTTCTTTGTCTGCGATGTCGCCTTTGACGAATTTCCAAGCAGAGGCGGAGTTTTCTGCCGCTTTGTCAATCTGTTCGAGACGCCATTCCTTCAGTTCGATGGGATTATAGTCTGTGAGGCAGTCGATGCCGATGATGGTGGCAGCGGTCGTTTCTTTGAGCAGGCGGCGGGCAAGATAGCTGCCGATGAAGCCGGCGGCACCAGTCACGAGGATATTCTTGCCATTTAAATCCAGCTGTTGTTTTTCGATACGTTCCATCTGTTTTATCTCCTATTTATTAGTCGCGTTTGAAAATGTCGCGCGTATAGACTTTTTCGGCTACATCATCGAGGCAGCTATCGTAGCGATTGGCGATGATGGATTTGCTCAGTGATTTGAATTTATTGAGGTCATTAACGACTTTCGAGCCGAAGAACGTATCGCCATCTTTGAGGGTCGGTTCATAGATGATGACCGTGGCACCTTTGGCTTTGATGCGTTTCATGACGCCCTGGATGGAGGACTGGCGGAAGTTATCGGAGTTGGACTTCATCGTCAGGCGGAATACGCCGACTGTGCAGTCTGTTGCCTTGTGCGCATCTTCGGATTCATCGTAGTTGTCAGAGTTGCCATAGGCACCGGCGAGGTCGAGCACGCGGTCAGCGATAAAGTCTTTGCGCGTCCGGTTGCTTTCGACGATGGCTTCGATGAGATTTTCCGGGACATCGGCATAGTTGGCGAGAAGCTGCTTGGTGTCTTTCGGGAGGCAGTAGCCGCCGTAGCCGAAGGAAGGATTGTTGTAGTGGGTGCCGATACGCGGATCGAGGCAGACACCATCGATGATATGCTGCGTGTTGAGTCCTTTGGATTCGGCATAGGTGTCGAGCTCATTGAAGTAGGAGACGCGCAGCGCCAGATAGGTGTTGGCGAAGAGCTTGACGGCTTCGGCTTCGGTAAAGCCCATATAAAGCGTGGAGATGTTTTCCTTGATAGCTCCTTCTTGCAGCAGGGAAGCAAAGGTATGAGCCGCTTTTACGGTCGCAGGATTTTCTTCATCCATGCTGACAATGATACGGCTCGGATAGAGGTTGTCGTAGAGTGCCTTGGATTCGCGGAGGAATTCAGGGCTGAAGAGGATGTGGTCGTTGTTGTATTTTTTACGGATTTGAGCGGTATAGCCGACAGGAATCGTCGACTTGATGACCATCCAAGGCATGTGGCCGGTGCCTTTGTTGGCAGCTTCGACGAGTTCGATGACGGATTCTACGGCCGAGGTGTCAAAATAATTCTTTTTGGAGTCGTAGTTAGTCGGTGCCGCGATGACGACGAAGTCTGCCTGCTGATAGACTTTCCAGGCCGGGTTCGTTTCGCTGACTGTTTGGTCATTGAGGACGCAGGTCAGGTCGAGCTCTTTTTCGGCGAGATATTTTTCAATGTAGTCATCCTGGATTGGAGAGATGCGGTTATTGATTTTATTGACTTTTGCCTCGATGATGTCAATCGCCGTGACATGATTGTGTTGGGCGAGCAGCGTGGCAATCGAAAGTCCGACATAGCCGGTACCGGCCACAGCGATATGGAGTGGAGAAACTGTCTCTGTCTTTTCGGTAGAAACTTCCTGGAAGAGTGTGGTCGGGTCAAAATGCAGGACTTCACTCAGAGCTTCAAGCTGGGGGATGGACGGTGTATATTCGCCGGTTTCGAGCTTTGACAGTACCGAGCGATTCATGCCTGTGGCTTCGGCGAGTTCCTGCTGCGTCAGGTTCTGTTTTTTACGCGTGTTAGTAACGATATCGGTGAGCAATTTGAGTGATAGCTTTTTCATATAATCCTCCACTTGGTTGTTTAAAACAACGAAAATATCAAAAGTATTTGATTAACAAGGAGATTATAAACTAAGATGTTGTTCTAGTCAACGCTATGGTAGGGGGATTCGCTATATAGATATTTAAAAAATAATTAAAATAAGATATAATGATGCTTATGGATTTACAAGGTGTTGATTTTCAACATATTTGATGGGGGTAACATGGAAGAGAATACCAATAAGCTTGACACAGGACGTCAGGCATTGCTACAGATTTTTGCGCATTTCGGTACTGCTGATGCTGAGTCGGCAAAGTCAGTATGCGGGACTGATGCAGAGATTGATTGGGAGATTTTACAGTCAGTGGCCCGGAAGTATAATCTGCGCTCGCATTTGCTGCAGATGAAGGCTGCTGAGCTGCGTGATGTTGAGGTTCCCGCGCTGATACGGTTGACGAATGGTCATTACGCAGTGTTGGTTGTATACAGTGATGCAGCAGTATTTGTGCTGGACCCCGCATTGCCGCAGCCGTTGGCTATGCCAGCCAGCCAGTTTGCAGAGATATGGACTGGAGAGGTGCTGGTCTTTTCGGCAAAATGGAATTGGGATTATTTTTGCAAGCGGTATAATCTGCCGTGGTTTTTCCAGGTATTGCGGCATTATCGCAAATATTTGGGCGAGGCATTGCTGGCAGCCTTTTTTTTGCAGTTGATGGGCATCGGCATGCCGCTTATCACGCAGGTTATTATCGATAAGGTTATTGGTAATAATGGCTTATCGACATTGACTGTCATTGGCTGTGCCATGGTCCTTTTTTTCTTTGTGCAGGCATTGCTTACGGGACTCAAGACATATTTTTTGGCCCATACGACAAATAAATTGGATGCCATACTGGGAACGCGGCTTTTTCGTCATATGATAAGCCTGCCGCTGCCTTATTATGAGAGCCGGCGTGTAGGTGATACTTTGATGCGCGTTGAGGCGCTGACGAGCATACGGGAATTCTTGACGGGAACAGGCCTTATGACCCTGCTGGATGTGTTTTTTTCAGCGGTGTTTTTGGCGTTCATGCTTTACTATAGTGTGCCGCTTACCTTGATTGCTATGTTGATTGTGCCGCTTTATCTGATACAGAATATATGGTCCGTGCCTATTGTAAAAGCTAAGATTGATGCAGTCTGGCGTACGGGCACAGAAAATCAGTCATTCCTTGTAGAGTCGGTGACGAATATGGAGACGATCAAGGCGCTGGCTTTGGAGCCGCAGTTTAATCATCGCTGGGAAAAACTGTTGGCGCGTTATATGCGTACGACGTTCGAGAATGCGAAATTCAATGTCGTGCTGGGCGGCTTTTCAGGAACCATCGAGTCGTTGGCTTCGCTGGGGATTCTATGGTATGGCGGCCATATGGTTATGGATGGAGAGTTTACGCTGGGACAACTCATCGCCTTTCAGATGATTGCCGGACAGGCTATGCAGCCGATGACCAAGCTGCTGACGATATGGCCGTCTGTCCAACAGGCAGGATTGGCTTTGGAACGTATCGGGGATGTGCTGAATACTGGTATGGAGCCAGTGCTGATTGAGCAGGGGGAAATACCTGTTCGTGGGGATATCCGTCTGGAGCATTTGTCGTTCCGGTATCGTCCGGATTTGCCGCTGGTATTAGATGACATCAATTTGGAAATCAAGGCGGGAGAAAAAATAGGCATTGTCGGCAGATCTGGCTCAGGTAAGAGCACGCTGTCGAAGCTGGTACAGCGCTTGTATTTGCCGGATGAAGGCAGTGTATTTATCGACAATCGTCCGGTGGAGGAGCTTGGTTTCCATAATCTTAGAGCCCAGATTGGTGTTGTCATGCAGGAAAATTTCCTGTTTGATCGCAACATCCGCGATAATATCGCTTTGGCACGCCCCGATGCGGGTATGGATGAAATCATACAGGCAGCGAAGCTGGCAGGTGCTCACGATTTTATTTTGGAGTTGCCGGAAGGCTATGACACGATGGCTGGCGAACGAGGGGCAAGCTTGTCTGGTGGCCAGCGGCAGCGCATTGCAATTGCCAGGGCTTTATTGACAAATCCACGGATTTTGATTTTTGATGAAGCAACCAGTGCCTTGGATTATGAGTCGGAGCGGATTATCATGCAGAATATCGAGGCCATTGGTGAAGGGCGGACGATGCTTATCATCGCCCATCGCTTGTCAACCGTGGCGCATTGTGACCGCATCATTGTGCTGGATAAGGGGCGGATTGCCGAATCTGGTACACCGCAGCAGCTGCTGCAGCAGAATGGAATCTATCGCGAGCTTTACTTGCAACAGTCGGAGGGAACGGAATGAAGATAGTAAAATGGTGGCAGGCTTTTATCAAGGGGCCGGATGAGAAGGTAGAAACGGAGTTTTTGCCTGCAATCCTGGAGGTAACAGAAACGCCGCCTTCGCCGGTAGGGCGTATGGTAATGTGGTCGATATTGGCTTTGCTGACGGTGGGGATTGTATGGTCCATATTGGGCCATATTGACGAGACTGCCGTAGCAGAGGGCAAAATAGTACCTTCTGGTCAGGTGAAGACAATTCAGGTAAAGAATAAGGGGATCATTCGGGAAATCAAGGTTCGCGAGGGCGATTATGTCAAGGAAGGTGATCCATTGGTTATCATGGACCCGACGTCCTCGACGGCAGATTATGACAGTTTGAAGAAACGGGCTGCTTATTTTGCGTTGGATATCAAGCGCCTCGAGGCAGAGCTTGAGGGGAAACCTTTCCAGATTACAGCAGATGATGCACTCGATGATCGTGATGTGCAGGCAGAGCGGCTGCTGTATGAAAGCCGGCAGGGGCAGTACAAGGCCGATTATAATGCGGCCAATGCTATGGTGGCGCAGAAGCAGGCAGCTTTGCAGGCTGCGCGTGAGGGCTATGAGAAATATCGTGGCATGTATGTAATTGCGGCAGAGAAGGAAAACAGGCTGCAGACACTGGTGTCACAGAATGCTATTGCGGAATTCCAGCTGCTTGAACAGCAGTCGCAACGGATTGAGGTGGAACAGAATATGCATGCGCAGGCGGATGTCCTAAAGCAGTCACAGGCTGAAATGGATGAAGCGCAGCGCAAGATGAACAGTGTCGATGAGACGTACAAGAAAGATGTCATGACGGCATTGGTCGAAGCCCGCAAACAATATTACGCATTAGAAGAAGAAATTAAAAAAGCGGAAGAAGATGCACAGCTCACAGTCGTGGAGGCTCCGTGCAATGGCCGTGTCTACAATCTGGCTATTCATACGGTGGGCGGTATCGTGACGGATGCGCAGGCATTGATGATGATTGTACCTGATGATGCCGAGCTTGAGTTTGAAGTCTGGGCGGATAACAAAGATATTGGTTTCATCAAACAGGATCAGCAGGCCGAGGTTAAGGTACAAACGTATAATTTCCAGAAATTTGGTGTTGTGAAAGCGACCGTAGCGGATATCAGCCCTGACGCGGCCAATGATGAGAAGGACCCGACTACCTATGAGAAATACCGGCTGCGGCTTAAAATCAATCCGGACAGCTGGGATATATTTGGTACGCAGTCGAAGCTGGGGCCGGGTATGCACGTGACGGCAGAAGTCAAAATCAAGGAAAAACGCATCATTGATTATTTCCTCGATCCGTTCCGTCAGTATAAGAGTGAAGCATTGAGGGAGCGTTGAGCATGGAAGTAATGATAGATACAGGCTTACGCTCACTGGTAGTGCTGGCTAAGAATTTCCAGATTCCCGTGGATTTGCACCAGCTTGAGCGAGGCTATTCGCTTGAGCCGGGTGCGGTAGATGAAACGACTATCTTGCAGGCGGCCCACGACCTGCATTTGCGCGCCAGCTGCCGGCATGGCCTTTCCGTGGAGCGCCTGGAGAAATTGCCGTTGCCGGTAATGCTCAAGATGAGTCAGGGAAATTATGTTGTCCTGGCAGGGAAACAGGAAGATTCTGATGAGCTGATTATCTATGATACGAGAGTATCGATGGAGCCAATGCTGGCGGATCCACGCAAGCTGTACGAAGATTTTGCTGGAACGGCTATCTTATTTACGCGGCGGTTTGAACTCAGTGAGGCAGAGCAGCATGATGCGGAGGCTGCACAGTTTGGCTGGCGCTGGTTTTTACCGGTAGTAACGAAATACAGCCGCTTTTTGGGCAATGTATTTGTAATATCTTTTTTGCTGCAGCTTTTGGGGCTGGCTTCGCCGCTGTTCACACAGGTTATCATCGATAAAGTGCTGGTGCATCGTAGCGTCGATACACTGGACATCCTTCTTTTGGGTATGCTGTTATCAACGCTTTTCCAGCAGTGGATGTCAGGGCTGCGAAGTTTTGTGTTTACCAATATCACGAGCAAGATGGATGCGACGTTAGGCAGCCGGTTGTATCAGAACATCATGCGCTTGCCGGCCAAGTATTTTGACCGCTGGCAGGTAGGTGATGTGGTATCACGTGCTGGTGAGCTTGAAAATCTGCGGAATTTCTTGACTGGCTCGTCACTGACCGTTGTGCTGGACATTGTTTTTGCGCTCATTTATTTAGCGGTCTTGTTTGTATACAGCCGCCAGCTTAGTATTGTGGTGCTGGTTATCCTGCCATGCTTTGTGCTGCTCAATGTGCTTGCAGCTCCAATTTATAAGAGGTTGATCAATACGCGTTTCCTGGTAGGGGCACAGAACCGCTCGTTTATGATCGAGACGATCACAGGCATCCATGCAGTCAAGAACTGTGCGGTGGAAGAGACTTTTGTAACACGCTATGAGGAAATGCTGGCACGCTATGTCATGTCCGTGTTTTCCGTGGTTAAGCTTACTTTGGCGGCCAGCTCTATTGGCATGTTCTTGCAGAATATCTTCTCGCTGGCAATCCTTTGGGTTGGTGCTTTGCGGGTTATGGATCACAGCTTGACCGTTGGTGAGCTGATTGCTTTTCAGATGATTGCAGGGCAGCTTATCGCACCAGTTATGCGTCTGGTGGATGCGTGGCAATACTTTCAGCAGGCACGGGTCTCGATGGCACGTCTTGGCGATATCATGAATGAGGAAAAAGAAGAGGCTTGGAGTCCGAATCGCACGACGCTGCCGGATATTACGGGCGATATCCAGCTTCAAGGAGTATCTTTTTCCTATCGCAAGGATAGCCGCAAGGTGCTTGATGGCATAGATTTAGGCATACCAGCCGGCTTGCGTGTAGGTATTGTCGGCCGCTCTGGTTCGGGCAAGAGCACGCTGACAAAGCTTATCCAGCGGCTGTACATTCCCGATACGGGACATATCCGTGTGGATGGTGTCGATATTGCGCAGGTCGAGCCGGCTTGGCTGCGCCGGCAGATAGGGGTGGTGCTTCAAGATAGTATGCTGTTTTCAGGTACTATTGAGGAGAATATCAAGATCGCTGTGCCAAATGCCACGCATGAAGAGGTGGTACGGGCTGCGCAATTAGCAGGTGCGGCAGAGTTTATCGAGGCTTTTCCGCATGGCTATGAGACATTTGTCGGTGAGCGCGGTGGCCTGCTGTCAGGCGGGCAGCGGCAGCGTATTGCCATTGCGAGGGCGTTGATGACGGATCCGCGTATTTTGATTTTTGATGAGGCGACGAGTGCTTTGGATTATGAGTCTGAGGCTAAAGTCATGCAGAATATCGATGCAATCGCTGCGGGGCGTACGGTATTGATGATTGCGCATCGGTTATCTACTGTCCGTGATTGTGATGCAATCGTGGTGATTGACCAGGGGCATCTGGTAGAGGCTGGCAGCCATGAGGAACTCATGCAGGCGCAGGGCGCCTATTACCAGTTATGGATGGCACAAAAGGCATGAGTATGTTATAATGTTAATTTGGGGAGACGAATGTCCTCGTTCTGGTAAAATCAAGGGAGAAATATGAGAAAGGATGCAAAAGAAATGAGTAATTTCACTGCAAATGCCAAGGGTGGCACAATTATCCTGACGAAAGGGAATGATACGGTACGTTTGGGCAAGGGGACGGATGTTATCCGTACGGGCCTGAACAGCGGCACAAACAATGTCGTTTACAACTATGACAGCAGCCGTGATATTCTGGAGATTGAAAAGGGTGTAAAGATTGTTGATGGCGTAAGAGGCTATTCTTTTGTGGGGAATAACTTGGTTATGCGCCTGGGCAATACGAAGATTAACTTGGTAAATATGGTCAATAAGAGCGTACGATTCCGTGTGCAGGGCAGCAATAAAGTGGAAACGGCTAATTTTTACCGTGAGCTGCCAAAGAATACCAGCTATGCTAAGAATGGCAAGGTAATGGATTGGACAAGAGTAGTGGCCAATGCTAGTTTTTCCGCTAGCAAGTTTGACATGAGTGAGTACAACGAAAATCTTAAGACGTTTGATGCGCGCAATGTGAGACGTTATATTACTATTGCAGGTAATCATGGCAATAATGTCATTTACACGGGCAATTATGGCAGCCTGATTGAGCCGAGCCGTGGCAACGATACGATTTATCTGGGCAAAGGCACGGATGTCATCCGCGTGGATGCGAACGATGGCAGTAACGTTGTTTATAATTATGACAGCAACAGAGACATCCTTGAAATCGATAAGAAAGTCAATACCAAGGCTAAGAACTGGCGAGGTTATTCTCTGGTAGGCAATGATTTGGTTGCTCGTCTGGGAAATACGAAGCTGACTTTAAAGAATATGGTGAACAAATCGGTTCGTTTCCGCATTCAGGGATCCAGTAAAGTGGAGACGGCTAATTTCTATAAGGAACTGCCGAAAAATACCAGCTATGCTAGAAATGGCAAGGTGATGGATTGGACCAGAGTAGTAGCCAACAGCAGCTTCTCGAATAAGTTTGATATGAGTGAGTATAACGAGAACCTCAGAACGTTTGATGCTCGTGCTGTGAGAACGCATGTGTATATTGCAGGAAACCGCGGAAATAATGTTATTTATGCAGGCAATTATGGCAGCAATATCAAGGGCGGCGACGGCAACGACACGATTTATTGTGGTAATGGTGCTGACTATATCTATTACGACAATGATGATAACAACGATACGCTGGTTAATTTCAATGCCAAGAAAGATATAGTTGGTGTAGGCAAGGATGCTGGTGATATCAAGAGTGTGACGCTTGATGGTAAAGATGTAGTGGTTACCATTGGCCAGAATAAGTGGCATGCAAATCACGGCAACGGTTCGCTTCGTTTCAAGAATGGTGCAACGATGGGCGGTATCCGTATCCAGGGCGAGAGATCCCCGCAGAAGAGAACGTTGGCACAGACGGTTTCGTATAATACGGGCAACCGTACGTTGACGGCGCTGACGACTAACGTAGGTGGTAATTATAATCTTGCTTCTTATGCTGCTAACGCAGTAACGCTCAATGCGAACAAGCTTAGAGTCAAGGCAACGCTTGTGGGCAATGCGCAGAACAATACGATTATCGCTGGCCAGGCTGGCAGTGAAATCCGCGCTGGCAAAGGAAATGATAGAATTACCTGCGGTGCAGGCGCAGATCGCATTTGGTTCGCGAAAGGCGATGGCAGGGATACGGTGCTCAAGTCGGGCAAGACGGATGTAGCGTATCTTTATGGGGTTAGAGACATCAAGCAGGTCACGGCGAAGTGCGTGAAGGGTGTTATGACGCTGGGCATCAAGGGTTGCAGCGATACGCTTAGCATTTCCGGTTGGAAGGCAGGTAGCAGCTTGTCGACGGTCCAGCTCGCTAATGGTGTCAAATACAATCTGGCTGCGAATGGCAAACTGACGAGAAAATAATTGAATCATTAGATTTATGGAATACGGAGCTTTTTTAGCTCCGTATTTTTTTGCAGGCAGATTCAGCAATACAGGCGGTTCATTGGCAGAATTTCGGCAGGATTTTGATGATATAAGGACGAATACATAAGCATAAATTATGCTGGTGTGGAGGGGAATGGTTATGGATAATCAGAGACTTTGCCAATTTTTGGAGGAGAAGACTTCGTCCTGCAAGGTACTGGTGGTTGGCGATATTATGCTGGATAAGTATTATTATGGAGAAGTGACGCGTATCTCGGGGGAGGCGCCGGTGCCGATTACGCGGGTACATTCGTCGGATGAGAAGCTTGGCGGCGGGGCTAATATCGCCTACAACTTGTCGGTGCTGGGCTGCCAGACGGGGCTGTCGGGGTTCGTCGGCGATGATGCGCATTGTGTGAGCATGGTCGAGAAGCTGGCGGATCATGGCATCGACAGCGCGGGGCTTATCCGCACAGATCGTCCGACGACGACGAAGGTGCGTATCATGAGCGGCAACCAGCAGATGTTCCGCCTGGATTTTGAGCAGGTCGGCGCGGTGGCTGAGGTGTATGCGGAGGCGTTCCAGCAGTACATCGGCGGCAGGCTCAATGAGAGCCTTGACTGCGTGGTCATTTCCGATCATGATAATGGTGCCTGCACGGAGAAGTCGTGCGCGAAAATCATTGAGCTTTGCCATAACCATGGCGTGCCGGTCGTGGTCGATATGAGCGGGCATAACTGGGTAAACTATGCGCATGCGGACTATGTGGTGGCGAATATGAAACGCGTGAATCAGGTGCTGCTGCAGCCCGTGGAAAATGAAGATGCGGCGATTGAGAAGGCGGCCCATTATCTGATGCGCAAGTACCGCGTGCGCAATGTCATCGTGACGCGGTCGGAGAAGGGCTTGTCGCTGGTGGGAAATGATGTGGTCAAGCATATCCCGACAAAGGCCCAGGAGCTTTTCGATGTGCTCGGTGCTACCGATACGATTGCGGCGGTGTTCGCGCTGGCCCTGGCTGGCGGGCTGAATCCCCGCGAGGGCGCGTATCTGGCGAATCTGGCAGCCAGCAGGGTCGTGGCGCGCGTCGGTACCTATGCGGTTACGCGTGAGGAATTGCAGGGGTTACTACGTGCGGGTGCGATGTGATATAATAGTAGAGATTGACCGATAGATAAGGGGGAGATTTGTTGACCATTAGCGATATGATTCATGGTTTCAAGGTAATACGCAAAAGTGATTTGCCGGAGACTGATTCCACGGCCTGGATTTTCGAGCATGAAAAGACGGGGGCGCGGGTCTTTTTCCTGCAGAATGACGATGATAATAAGGTTTTTTCGATTTCGTTCCGCACGCCGCCGGTAGATGATACGGGTGTTGCGCATATCGTTGAGCATTCGACGCTTTGCGGCAGCCGCAAGTATCCGCTCAAGGAACCGTTTGTCGAGCTCGTCAAGGGCTCACTCAATACGTTCCTCAATGCGATGACGTATCCGGATAAGACGATGTATCCAGTGGCGAGCCGCAATGACAAGGATTTCCAGAATCTTATGGATGTCTATCTCGATGCGGTATTCTATCCGAATATGCGCGAGAATCCGCAGATCCTCATGCAGGAGGGCTGGCATTACGAGATCGAGACGCCGGATGAGCCGCTCACATACAGTGGTGTCGTCTATAATGAAATGAAGGGCGCGCTTTCGGCTCCCGATGATCTGCTCGAGAGCCGTATCATGACGTCGCTTTATCCCGATACGACATATGGCTATGAGTCGGGCGGCGATCCTGAGGCAATCCCGCAGCTTACGCAGGAAATGTTCGTGGATTTCCATAGCAAGTATTATCATCCGTCGAACAGCTACATTTATCTCTATGGCGATTTGGATATCGAGGAAAAGCTCGCGTATCTTGATGCGGAGTATCTGAGCCATTTTGACCGCATCGAGGTGGCATCGCAGATTGACCGTCAGCCCTCCTTTGCGGCGCTCAAGCGTGTGGCTAAGGAGTATCCGGTCAGCAAGGATGAGGAGACGGCGGAGAAGACGTTCCTGTCGCTCAACTGGGTGGTTGGCGAGAGCCTTGATGTCGTGGATATGATGGGGCTCGAGATCCTGGAGCATGCGCTCTTGCGCACGCCGGCAGCTCCGCTGCGCAAGGCGCTGATCGATGCCCGGATCGGCAAGGATGTCGACTCGAATTTCGAGGAGGATATGCTGCAGCCGTTCTTCAGCATCATTGTGAGCAATTCAGAGATTGACCGCGCCGATACCTTCTATGAGCTGGTCATGGCGACGCTCAAGAAGCTCGCCGATGAGGGTCTGGACCGCACGCTGATGGAGGCGTCGCTGAACCTCTTGGAGTTCCGTCTGCGTGAGTCGGATTTCGGTTCGGCGCCGAAGGGGCTCATCTATGGCATCCGTGCGATGAAGACCTGGCTCTACGATGGCGAGCCGGAGGAAGTCCTGCGTTATGAGAAGATCCTGCAGGCGATGAAGGAAGGCTTGGACAACGGCTATTTCGAGGGGCTTATCCGCAAGTATTTCCTGCAGAATACCCATGCGACGCTGCTGACGCTCGCACCGAGCCAGACCATGGCTGCTGAGCGTGAGGCTGAGCAGGAGCAGGAATTGGCGGCCAAGAAGGCGGCGCTGAGCGAGCAGGAGATCGCGGACATCATCGCAGCGACGAAGGCCCTCAAGGAGCGCCAGCAGAGCCCGGAGACTGAGGAAGCGCTGGCGACGATCCCGGTGCTGAAGCTCTCGGATATCCGCCGCGAGGCGTATGAGCTGCCGCTCAAGGAGCTTGACCTTGCAGGCACGAAGGTGCTGTTCAGTGATGTCGAGACGCATGGCATCGTGTATCTGACGTTGTTCTTCGATGCCCAGACGGTGCCGCAGGAGCAGCTGCCCTATGCGTTCCTGCTCAGTGAGATCATCGGCAGTGTCGACACGAAGGATCATAGCTATGCAGAGCTTGCAAATCTCAAGAACCTGCATACTGGTGGCATCACCTATGATATCGTGACGTATACGAAGAATGGTGAGCCGGATTCCTGTGCGCCGAAGTTCAAGATCAAGGCGAAGGTGCTCAAGGAAAAACTCCCGGAGCTGCTGCAGCTGCTGCAGGAAATCCTGACGCAGAGCCGGTTCACGGACAAGAAGCGCGTGCGTGAGCTGCTGGAGCAGGAGCAGGCAGCGATGGAGCTCAACCTGCAGCGCTCGGCGCATCAGGTCGTGGCATCGCGTCTGGCAGGCTATCTTTCGCCAGCTGGCCGCTATGCGGATGAGGGCGGGCTGCCCTTCTATCAGTTCGTGAAGGAGTTCCTGGCTGACTTCGATGCTGGCATGGAGAAGATGCAGGTTGTCTTTGCAGAGCTCCTGCCGAAACTCTTCAACAGCAATCGTTTGATCCTGTCGCTTACCGAGCGGGAGAGCGACTACAAGGCCTTTGCTGATGTGTTTGCGGCATTCCAGCAAGAGCTCTGCCATACAGACTTCCCGGCCCAGGCGTATCGTTGGGAGCTGGCTGCCCGCAATGAGGGCCTGACCTCGTCGAGCCGCGTCCAGTATGTCGGCCAGGGGGCGAATTTCCTGAAGCTTGGTTACTCCTTCACGGGTGTCATGCATGTGCTGGAGACGCTGTTGCGTTATGATTACTTCTGGACGAAGATCCGTGTGCAGGGCGGTGCCTATGGTGCCTTCACGAGCTTCAACCGCAATGGCATGATGTATTTCGGTTCGTACCGCGACCCGAATCTCGCGGAGACCTTGGATGTCTTTGCGGGCACGGCTGACTATATCCGTAATTTCGAGGCTTCGGAGCGGGAGATGGATAAGTTCATCATCGGGACGATGAGTGGTATCGATACGCCGCTGACGCCGCAGATGAAGGGCAGTGCGGCGGCTACATGCTGGCTGCGCGGCATCACAAAGGCTGATCGTCAGAAGAGCCGCGAGCAGATCCTTGATGCGCGGCAGCAGGATATCCGCAATCTTGCCGGCCTGGTCGAGGACTGCATGGCACAGAAGGTGCTCTGCGTATTCGGCGGCCAGCAGAAAATCGAGGAGAATCAAGCGGTATTCGGTGAGGTAAGACCTGCCCTTTAAAGGCACTTTTAGCGTGGGCTTTGCGTTGACTTTCGCCGCGTATCATGTGATAATGTTAGGAAAAGATAGGCTATACAGGATAATGTTGTAGGGGGCTTTTTGATGAAAAAACCGATTTTCAGAGGTGCAGGCGTCGCTATCATCACGCCGTATACAGAGGAAGGTATCAATTTCCCGGAGCTGGGGCGTATCATCGAGGATCAGATTGCTGGTGGTACGGATGCCATCGTCATCACGGGCACGACGGGCGAGTCAGCTACGATGACCGATGCTGAGCATCGCGCGGCCATCAAGTTCGCGGTCGAGCAGGTCAAGGGCCGTATCCCGGTCATTGCCGGTACGGGCTCGAATGAGACGTCGTATGCGGTATCCTTGTCCAAGTACGCCGAGGAAGTTGGTGCTGATGCACTGCTGGTTGTGACGCCGTACTACAACAAATGCACGCAGAAAGGTCTCATCGCCCATTACAAGGCGATTGCCGAGGCTGTCAATATCCCTATTATCCTGTATGATGTACCGTCACGCACGGGCGTTGGTATCACGACAGCTACGTATGTCGAGCTTGCGAAAGTGCCGAATATCGTAGCGGTCAAGGAGGCTAATGGCGATCTGTCGAAGATCCTGCGCCTTAAGGCTGCTGTTGGCGATGATCTTGTCATCTATTCGGGCAACGACGATCAGATCGTGCCCATCCTGTCGCTTGGCGGCCAGGGTGTCATCTCGGTGCTTTCGAATGTGGCACCGAAAGATACGCATGATATGTGCCAGGCTTATTTTGACGGTGATGTCAAGAAGGCGGCGGATCTGCAGATTGCTTATGCAGATCTTATCGATGCCTTGTTCTGCGAAGTCAATCCGATTCCAGTCAAGGTTGCTATGCGCAAGCTCGGTTACAATGCCGGTCCGCTGCGCATGCCGCTCTGTGAGATGGAGCCGGAGCATGAGCGCCAGCTCGAAGCTGCGCTGCGCAATCATGGCCTGCTGAAGTAAGAATGACTAGTCAATGAAGCCTTCCCCTGCGGGGGAAGGCTTTATCTGTTGAGGTGGTAATATGCACGGAGTTTTTGATATTGTCGGGCCGGTGATGATCGGCCCCTCGAGTTCGCATACAGCAGGAGCGGTGCGGCTGGGACTTATGGCGCGTAAGATTTTGGGCGAGCCGGCGGTGCGGGCGGAAATCAATCTGCATGGCTCCTTTGCGCGCACGTATCGCGGCCATGGCACGGATAAGGCGCTGATTGCGGGCATCCTGGGCTTTGCCCCGGATGATGAACGCATCCGCGATGCACTGTCCCTGGCCGATAAACAGGGGCTGGCGTACAGTTTCCAGCCGGTCAATCTCGAGGAGGCCCATCCCAATACGGCGGTCATTTATCTCGTGGGGATTACCGGCCGTGTGGCGCGTGTGCGCGGGGCTTCAGTTGGCGGTGGTAATATCATGATTACGAATATTGACGGTTATGCGGTGGAATTGACCGGTCAATATCCAGCACTCATCACGATTCATCGCGACCGTCCAGGTGTCATCACGCAGGTCACGCAGATTCTCTCGCGCTATGAGGTAAACATCGCGTTTATGCGCGTATCGCGGCAGAATCGTGGGGAGACGGCCATGATGATCATGGAGCTTGACGATCAGCCCGCTGAAGAGGTGGTCGACGAGTGCCGTGAGGTCTACGAGGTCGAGAATGCCTTTTCGATTCCGGCTATTTGAGCAGTCTGTGGATAAGTAAGGATGGAATAGAACGATGATAAATTTCAATACGATGGGAGAGCTTATCGCGCTGGCAGAGGAAAAGGAGCTGCCAATCCATGAGATCGTGATTGCCCGGGAGATGCACGATAGCCAGCGCAGCCGTGAGGTAATCCTTGCGGGGATGCAGCACAACTGGGAGATCATGCAGGCCTCGATCGAGCGCGGGATCGTCAATACGGAGCATTCGGTCAGCGGCCTGACGGGCGGTGACTCCAAGCGGCTCTATGCGTATCGTGCGAAGGGCTACATGGGAAAGCAGACGCTGGCGGCAGCCGCCTATGCAGTCGGCATCAGTGAGGTCAATGCAGTCATGGGGCGCATCGTCGCCTGCCCGACGGCAGGCTCGTGCGGCATTGTGCCGGCGGCACTCTATGCAGCACGCGAGGAGCGCGGTCTGACAGATGAAGCAATCGTGCGCGCTCTGTTCACGGCGGCTGGTATCGGCATGGTGGTTGACCAGAATGCGTCGATTGCGGGGGCAGAGGGCGGCTGCCAGGCTGAGTGCGGCACCGCGGCTGGCATGGCGGCTGGCGCTCTGGTAGAACTTGCCGGCGGGACGCCGGCGATGGTCGGCAATGCCTGTGCGCTGTCCATCAAGAACCTTTTGGGGCTGGTCTGCGATCCTGTAGCTGGGCTTGTCGAGGTGCCTTGTGTCAAGCGCAATGGTTTTGCCGTGGTGGAGGCGATGCTGGCAGCGGATATGACGCTGGCTGGTGTGCAGTCATTCATCCCCGTCGATGAGGTCATCGAAGCGATGAACCGCATTGGCAAGGCCTTGCCGAAATCCTTGCGCGAGACGAGTGAGGGCGGGCTGGCTGTGACAGCTACGGCCAAGGCTGTGGAAAAGCGGATTTATCCCCAGGGCTAACATTCAGCATTCATTAAAGTTTCAGAAAATGACTGGCAGAATCGGCGCAAATAGTGTAGAATAGAGAAGAATGCGATAGGGATTCGCGAAATTTATTCAGTATGGAGGGAATTGATCCATGAGAAAAATCATTCAGATGCTGGTTATTGCCTGCATGGTTGTACTTAGCACGCAGGTAGCCTTTGCCAATGCAGACCAGGAAACTATCCAGGAAGGTGCAGATATTACGGCCGTAAAACGCCTCGCTATTGCAGCTCCGCTGTATCAGCCGGTTGAGAAGGACGCTCCGGATAAGGCTGCGCTGCTTCAGATTGAATACGATTCCAGCAAGGTATCCCGTATGTATGTCTTGTCTTATGATGAGATTGCCCAGAATATCAAGTCGGCAGCCAATACGGATCTCAAATCGCTCGACCGCCGTCAGGCCGCTAAGACGTATAAAGAGAATGCTAGTAAATACGCCGATGCTTATGTCGTTTTGACGGTTGCCAATAACAGCCGTACGACGTTCTTCTTCGATGTGTACAAAGCCGGTACGAATGAACTGCTCTATACCTATGAGATTCGCGCTAACCGCAGCGAGAAAGACAATGTGGAGACGTTCACGAACCTTTGCCAGCAGTTCTATAAGCACTTTGACCGTGCAGCAACGGAACAGCTCAAAAATAACAACAAGAAAAAATAAGCGGGATAACCGAAAAAGAGAACCTTCTCAAGTGAGAGGGTTCTCTTTTTTAGTGGGCGAGATAGATTGGTTTGATCTTGGCGGACTCGGCTTCGTGTTCATCGAGGTAGCCGCTGCGCACCATGGCATCGATGACGATGAACTGGCGCTTCTTGGCCATCATGAAGTCGACGTAGGGCGAGTAGAGTGAGGGAGCATTGGGCAGTCCTGCCAGCATGGCGGACTCGGGCAGCTGCAGCTCTGCAGGACGCTTGCCGAAGTAGCCGTCGGCTGCCGGCCCGATGCCGTAGAAGTTGGAGCCGTAATAGATGGTGTTGAGGTAAAGCTCGAGAATCTCATCCTTGCTGTAGTTGGCTTCGATGTCGAGGGCCAGCAGCAGTTCTTCGGCTTTGCGTCCGAAGGACTGCTCATGGGAGAGGAAGAGGTTCTTGACAAGCTGCTGGGTGATGGTGCTCGCGCCCTCCTCAATCTGGCCGTATTGGAGGTTGACGAGGGTGGCGCGCATGATGCCCTGGGGATCAAAGCCGTGATGGCTGTAGAACCGGTTGTCCTCCACGGCGACGACTGCGTGCTGGAGCGATACAGGGATATCGCGCAGCTTCACATAGGTATCCGGATTGATGCGGCTGGCTACGGCACGCCGGATGAAGATGATGCGGCTCAGGCGGTCGACCGTGCCAATCGGCACCGGCTCGGTGGTCTGTTGGATAGCTGGCAGCTGGCTTTCGAGCTTCGGCAGGAAGTCCCCGAAATGCTGCCAGGTGCGCGGCGAGAACACGGAGGTGCCGCCGGCAAGGAAGAATGCCAGGAAAAAAATAAGGCACAGCAAAAAGATGAAACGGAAGATGCGGAAACGTATCTTCCGTTTTGTTGATTTTTTCATGTAATGCTCCTTTGTTGTAGATGCTCTATATTATAGCATGATTTTCGCTTTTTTCACGCTTCGCTGCATATTTTTCGAAAAACGCTTGCAAAAATATGCATACAAGATGTATAATTATAAACATGCTTTACATAGTACACCTCGTAGCAGTAAACTATAAGAGGATTATCCATTCCAGAAGAACAAGTTGGAGGAGGAAAACGTATGAAAGTTAGTGTCCTGGGCGCGACAGGGTATGCTGGCGCCGAGCTTTTACGCATTTTGTACAACCACCCCGAAGCAGAGGTCGTACACATCACCTCGGAAAGCCATACGGGAGAATGTATCAGCGATCTTTACCCGCATTTGCGAGGGCTTTACGATATGAAGCTGGAGAGCATGAAGGAGATCGAGCGTATCGGTGAGGATAGCGATTTCGTGTTCATCGGTCTGCCGCATGGCCATGCGATGGAAGTGGGCAGGGCACTGGCTGGCAAGCCGGTGCGCATCATTGATCTCGGTGCGGACTACCGCTTTACGGATACCTCGGTCTATGAGGCTTGGTATCATGTCCCGCATACGCATCCGGAGGCAGAGCGGGTCTATGGCCTGGCTGAGCTGTACCGTGAGAAAATCCGCGAGGCCAAGATCATCGGCAATGCAGGCTGCTTCACGACGGCGAGCATCCTGGCGCTGGCGCCGCTGGCCAAGCAGCATCTTATCGATGTCAATACGATCATCATCGATGCCAAGTCGGGCGTATCGGGCGCGGGGCGCTCGGCCAAGCAGCCGAACCACTTCCCGGAGCTCTACGATAATTTCCGGGCCTATAACGTAGCCAAGCATCGACATACGCCGGAGATCGAGCAGGCCATCACGGACCTGTCCGGGGAGCCGACGGTGCTGAACTTCACGCCGCACCTCGTGCCGATGTCGCGAGGTATCCTCTCGACGTGTTATGCGACTCTCAAAGAGGGCGTGCAGCCGGAGCTGGTCGATGCGGCCTTTGAGAAGCTCTATGGCAAGGAGCATTTCATCCGCCTGCTCGGCCGTAGTGCTTATCCATCGACGAAGGATGTGCGCGGCTCGAATTTCTGTGACATTGCCTGGCATATTGATGCGCGCACGAAGCGCGTGATCGTGCTTTCGGTCATCGATAACCTCGTCAAAGGTGCAGCGGGGCAGGCAGTGCAGAATTTCAACATCGCTTGTGGATTTGATGAAAAAACGGGACTCGACTACGTGCCGATGTATCCCTGATGGTATAGAAAGGATTTTGGCTATGATCAACGAACAGAATGCGAAAGCGGGCGTAACGTTCCCGCAGGGATTCAAAGCAGCTGGCGTCAAGGCTGGCATCAAGAAGAGCGGCAACCTCGATGTGGCTGTCATCTATACAGAGAAGGAAGCAGCTGTTGCTGGTACGTTCACCCAGAACGCCGTAGCGGCAGCGCCGGTATTTGCTTCGAAGGCGGTGGTCAAGACTGGCACGGCGCACGCCATCACGGCTAACGCTGGCTGTGCTAATGCCTGCACGGGGGAGCAGGGCGAAAAGGATGCACAGGCTATGCAGCAGATCACGGCTGAGGCGCTGGGCTGCAAGCCCAGTGATGTCATTGTCGCTTCGACAGGCGTCATCGGCGTCAACCTGCCGATGGACAAGATGGAAAGCGGCATCAAGCAGGCAGTGGCAGAGCTTGATGAAAATGGCAGCGAGAAGGCTGGCAACGCCATCATCACGACGGATACGTATTCGAAGACCTGCACGGCAGAGGTCACGCTGGGCGGCAAGCAGGTCCGCCTGGGGGCTATTGCCAAAGGCTCGGGCATGATCCAGCCGAATATGGCGACGATGCTCTGCTTCATCACGACGGATGCTGCCATCGAGAGCTCGCTGCTGCAGAAGGCGCTCTCGGAGGTTGTCGAGGTATCGTTCAACATGATTTCGATTGACGGTGACATGAGCACGAACGACATGGCTATCGTTCTGGCTAATGGTGCGGCTGGCAATGAAACGATCACCACGGAAGGCGAGGACTATGAGGCCTTCAAGGCAGCGCTGCAGGAGATGTGCCAGGGACTGGCCAAACGCATTGCTGCTGACGGTGAGGGTGCGACGAAGTTCCTGACGGTCAATGTCAAGGGCACAGCGTCGTTCGCTAATGCCAAGACGATCGCCATGAGCGTTGCCAAGAGCCCGCTGGTGAAGACGGCGTTCTTTGGCGAGGACCCGAACTGGGGCCGCGTCATCTGCGCTGTCGGCTATGCCGGCGTGTCGATGGACCCCCAGAAGACCGTCGTGAAATTCGGTGATATTCCGGTTTATGCCAATGGCGTCGGTGCAGAATTCGATGAAGAGGCATTGCGCAAGGTCATGGCGGAGCACGATATTGTCATCGATATCGATATGGGCGCTGGCGAGGAAGAGGCTACGGTCTGGACTTGTGATTTCTCCTATGAGTATGTGAAAATCAACGGCGAATATCACACCTGATGATGCAGGGGGAGAGAGTATGTTTACACCAGAAAACAAAGCGGCCATTCTCGTTGAGGCGCTGCCCTATATCCAGGAATTCTATGGCAAGACCATTGTCATAAAATATGGCGGCAACGCGATGATCAATGATGACCTCAAGGAAAAGGTCATGCAGGATATTGCGCTGATGAAATATGTCGGCATCCGTCCGGTCATCGTCCATGGCGGCGGTCCCGAAATCACAGGTTTCCTCAAGAAAGTCGGCAAGCAGTCCTCCTTTGTGGCCGGGCTGCGCGTGACCGATGAGGAGACCGTCGAGATTGCCGAGATGGTGCTCGATGGCAAGGTCAACTCGGAAATCGTCAATCTCCTGAATCGCCGCGGCGTGCGGGCTGTAGGTCTCAGCGGCAAGGATGCGGGCCTCATCGCGGCACGCAAGAAGCTCGCAACGGTTTATGAGGGGGATGAATCGAAGCAGGTGGATATCGGCTATGTCGGCGAGGTTGACAAGGTCGACACGGCCATCGTCGAAGACCTGCTGGACCAGGGCTATGTGCCGGTCATTGCACCGATCGGCGTCGGCAGTGATGGCGAGAGCTACAATATCAATGCCGATTATGTGGCAGCAGAGCTGGCGGGGGCTCTCGAAGCAGAAAAACTGCTGCTGCTCACCGATATCGAGGGCATTTATAAGGATTTCAACGATAAGAGCACGTTCATCTCGACGCTGCATCTGCCGGAAGCCCGGCAATATATCCGTGAGGGCATCATCGCTGGCGGCATGATCCCGAAGGTCGAGGCTTGCCTCAAGGCACTCGAGCAGGGGGCGGGCAAGACGCATATCATCGATGGGCGTCTCGACCATTCCATCATCCTGGAGATCTTCACCTCACAGGGTATTGGTACGCAGGTGGTCCGGTAAGCGTGTTTGGATATAAGGAGTAGTTTATGAAACAGACGGATCAGGAAATATTTGCGACGGACAAGGCCAGCTATGTGCCGGTATTCAATCGCTATAAGATCGTTCTCGACCATGGCGAAGGCGTCTATGTCTGGGACAACAATGGCAAGAAGTACATCGATTTTCTCGGCGGCATTGCGGTCAATGTGCTGGGGCATGCGTATAAGCCGCTCGTTGACGCAGTGGCGGAGCAGGCGGGCAAGCTGATCCACTGCTCGAATCTTTATTATACACAGGCCCAGGCTGATGCTGCGGCCAAGCTTGTGAAGCTCAGCGGGCTGGGCAAGGCATTCTTCGGCAACTCGGGGGCTGAGGCCAACGAGGGTGCCATCAAGATCGCGCGCAAATATGCCCATGCGATCGATCCCGAGAAGTCGCAGATCATCACGGCTTGGAACAGCTTCCATGGCCGTACGCTGGCGACGCTCACGGCTACGGGCCAGCCGCATTATCAGGAAGGCGTCGGCCCGCTGCCGGCTGGCTTCGATTATGTGCACTACAACGACATCGAGGAACTCGAGTCGCTGATGAGTGACAAGACGGCTGCCGTCATGCTGGAGACGATCCAGGGCGAGGGCGGTGTCTATACGCCGGAGAATGACTATCTCAAGAAGGTGCGGGCGCTCTGCGACAAGCATCATGCTCTGTTGATCTTCGATGAGATCCAGGCGGGCATCGGCCGCTCGGGCAAGTTCTTTGCTTATGAGAAGTATGGCGTCAAGCCGGATATCGTGACCCTGGCCAAGGGGCTGGCTGGTGGCGTGCCGATCGGCGCCTTTATTGTGACCGATGAGGTTGCGGCCGCCTTCAAGCCGGGAGATCATGGCACGACGTTTGGCGGCAACCCGCTGGCTTGCGCAGCTGCCAATGTCGTGCTCGATACAGTCCCGCAGGCGGAGTTCCTGCATAATGTTGAAACGGTGGGCTCGTATTTCAAGGATAAACTTGCAGCATTGAAGGATAAATATCCAACGCTCATCAAGGAGGTCCGCGGCACGGGCCTCATCCTGGGGGCAGAGCTCACGAGCGCTGAGCATGGACGCGATATTGTCAATGACTGCTTGGAAAAGGGCGCCATCATCAATTGCACGGTCGGCAAGGTGCTGCGCTTCATCCCGCCGCTCATCATCACGCAGGAGCAGGTGGATGAGGTCGTGGCTGTCCTCGATGATGTGTTAAGAAAATATGCATGATTCTTGCATATGTATACAAAATAATTCCGAAATTCTCTTCACAAGTGAAAACTAAAGTGCTATAATATGCAATAGTGACGGACATGATTTACAGTAATGGAGGTTGTTTGATGCTGAAGGGGAAAGATATGTTATCTATCCACGACTTGTCGGTGGATGAAGTGCAGGAGATCCTGGCACTGGCCAAGGAACTCAAAGCCAAGCAGAAAGCTGGCATCGAGCATCACCTGCTCAAGGGCAAGACGCTCGGGATGATTTTCGAGAAGTCGTCGACGCGGACCCGCGTGTCCTTTGAGACGGGCATGTATCAGCTCGGCGGACAGGCATTGTTCCTTTCGAACCGTGACCTGCAGCTCGGCCGCGGCGAACCGATCAAGGATACGGCGCGCGTGCTGTCCCGCTATCTCGATGGCATCATGATCCGGACCTTTGGTCATGACCGTGTCGAAGAGCTGGCCAAGTGGGCGGATGTCCCGGTCATCAACGCTCTGACTGACCTTTTGCATCCCTGCCAGGTGCTCACGGATCTGCTGACGATCCAGGAGCATAAGGGCAAGAACCTCAAGGGGCTCAAGATGGCCTATGTCGGCGATGGCAACAATATGACGAACTCCTACATGTATGGCTGTGCCAAGACCGGCATGACGTTCGTCGCTGCGACGCCGGCGGATTACCGTCCTGATGAGACGGTGACGAAGCAGGCCATCGAGGATGCCAAACTGACGGGGGCGTCGATCACGCTTGTCACGGACCCGAAAGAGGCCGTGAAGGATGCAGATATCGTCGTCACCGATACCTGGGCCAGCATGGGCCAGGAGGATGAGCACGATGCCCGCAAGAAGATCTTTGCACCGTATCAGGTCAACAAGGAGCTGCTGGCTGGCGCCGACAAACGTGTCATCGTCATGCATTGCCTGCCGGCCTACCGCGGTGAGGAAATCACCGAAGAGGTGCTTGAGGCTAATGCCGATGTCATCTTCGATGAGGCGGAGAACCGCCTGCATACCCAGAAAGCTATTATGGCACTCACCATGTGCTGATTGATATTTGAAGGTTGAGGAAAAGAGGTAATTTTCTATGGCAAAGAAACAGATCAAGAAAGTCGTACTCGCTTATTCCGGTGGTCTTGATACCTCCGTCATCATTCCCTGGCTCAAAGAAAACTATGATGGCTGCGAAGTCATCGCTGCCTGCGCCGATGTCGGCCAGGGCGATGAGCTCGATGTCGTCCACGATAAAGCCCTGAAGTCTGGTGCTTCCAAGGTCTACATCGCAGACCTCAAGGAAGAGTTCCTGAAAGAATATGTATGGCCGACGCTCAAGGCCGGTGCTGTCTATGAGGATAAATACCTGCTCGGTACGTCCTTTGCACGTCCGATCATCGCGAAGAAACTCGTCGAGATCGCTAAGCAGGAAGGCGCGGATGCTATCGCTCATGGTGCTACGGGCAAGGGCAATGACCAGGTCCGCTTCGAGCTGACGGTGAAGGCACTGGCTCCGAACATCACGCTGATCGCTCCGTGGCGTGAGTGGGATCTGGATTCCCGCAGCGCTGAGATCGAGTATGCCAAGAAACATGGCATCCCCATCGCAACGGAGAACAAGACCTACTCCATGGACCGCAACATCTGGCATCTTTCCCATGAAGGCTCTGACCTCGAGGATCCGGCTAACGAGCCGAAGAACAGCATGTTCCTGATCTCCAAGGCGCCGGAAGATGCACCGGATAAGCCGGAATACGTGACGATCGATTTCGAGAAGGGCGAGCCGGTGGCAGTGAATGGCAAGAAGATGGGCGCTGTGGAGCTTCTGACGGAGCTCAACGAGATCGGTGCGCGCAATGGTGTCGGTATCGTCGATATCTGCGAGAACCGCCTGGTCGGCATGAAGTCCCGTGGCGTTTACGAGAATCCGGGCGGATCGCTGCTCTACTATGCACATCGTGAGCTCGAGTATCTCTGCCTTGACCGCGCAACGTATCATTACAAGCAGACGGTCGGCGTACGCTATGCAGAGCTTGTCTATGATGGCATGTGGTTCTGCCAGCTGCGCGAGGCTCTCGATGCTTTCGTCAACAGCACGCAGCAGACGGTCACGGGCTCTGTCAAACTCAAACTCTACAAGGGCAACATCATCTCTGCAGGCAGCACGAGCCCGTATTCGCTTTACAGCCAGGAATTCGTGACGTTTGAACATGATGATGTCTACAACCAGGCAGATGGCACGGGCTTCATCAACCTGTTCGGCCTGCCGCTCAAGGTTCGCGCCCTGATGCAGGAGAAGACGAATAAATGAGTGAGGCAATGTGGGGCGGCCGGTTCACAAAGACCACCGATGAGATGATCAATGAGTTCCAGGCCTCCATAAGCTTTGACAAGAGGATGTACCACGAGGATATCGCAGGCTCCATCGCCCATGCGACGATGCTGGCTAAATGCGGTATCATCTCGGCAGAGGATAAGGATAAGATCATCGCCGGGCTCAAGGATGTCCTCAAGCAGATTGAAGATGGCAAGTTCGACTTTTCGGTGGACCTCGAAGATATCCATATGAATATCGAGAAGCGTCTGACCGATGCCATCGGCGAAGCTGGCGGACGCCTGCATACGGCGCGCAGCCGCAACGACCAGGTGGCGCTCGATACGCACATGTATGTGCGCCGTCAGGTCGTGGAGGTGCAGAAGGAAATCCAGAACCTCCAGCAGGCGCTGGTGGAGACGGCTGAGAAGTATGGCGATGCCATCATGCCGGGCTACACGCACCTGCAGCGTGCGCAGCCCATCCTGTTTGCCCATCATCTGCTGGCATATTTCGGGATGCTCTCGCGCGATTTCGCACGGTTCGAGGGTGTCTACAAGCGGGCTGACATCATGCCGCTGGGGGCGGGAGCCCTGGCGGGCACGACGTTCCCGATTGACCGCGAGTTTGTCGCCAAGCAGCTGAACTTCGAGAATATCTATACGAACAGTCTCGACGCCGTGAGCGATCGCGACTATATCCTCGAATTCCTCAGCGCGGCTTCGATCCTGATGGTGCATCTGTCGCGACTTTCAGAGGAGACGATCCTCTGGTGCAGCCGCGAGTTCTCCTTTGTGGAGCTGGACGATGCGCACTGCACGGGCTCGTCGATGATGCCGCAGAAGAAGAACCCCGATGTGTCCGAGCTTGTCCGCGGCAAGAGCGGCCGTGTCATCGGCCATCTGATGGCGATGCTGACGACGGTCAAGGGCCTGCCGCTGGCCTATAACAAGGATTTGCAGGAAGACAAGGAAGGCATCTTCGATGCCATTGATACGGTCAAGTTCAGCCTGGCTGTCTACGCGCAGCTGATCCGCGGCATGAAGGTGCGCAAGGATGTCATGATGAAGGCGGTGACGGAGGACTTCTCCAACGCGACCGACCTGGCTGACTATCTCGTCAAGAAGGGCATGCCATTCCGCAAGGCACATGCCGTGTCGGGCACGGCGGTGCATGACTGCATCGCTAAGGGCAAGTATCTCGAGGATATGACCATCGAGGAGTTCAAGGCGCTCTCGCCGCTTTTCGGCGATGATATCAAGGAGGCTATCAGCCCTGAGACCTGTGTCAAGAACCGCAACTCGCTGGGAGGCACTTCCTATGGACAGGTTGAGCTCCAGCTCAAAGCTGCCAAGGAGCTCTTGGCAGCGGAGCAGAAACTCTGCCAGTCTGCTGAGGCCAAGCAGGTGCATGTAGATTAAAAAACAGGCAACAGGCGTCTGGAAGCCTGAAAGTGCTTGAATGAGACTCTGATTTTTAGTAGTATAGAGGTGGATATACTTCTATGTTTACTAGAGATTGGAGTCTTTTTTTTCATGACGGATAAGAGAAAGGCAATTTTCTTTGACATCGATGGTACGCTCATCAACATCCATCGCCAGCAGACGCATATCAGCGCGCCGGTGAAGGATGCCATCCGCGCGCTGCGCAAGGCTGGCCATCATACGTTCATCGCTTCGGGACGGCCCTATGCCTATCTGAGCGAAGAGATGCGCGACCCGGATCTGTTTGATGGGCATGTGTTGATGAATGGCGCTGTCGTGCTGGTCGAAGGCCAGGTCATCTTCCGGCAGGACTTGCCGCTGGCGACGGTGCAGAAGATGATTGCAGCAGCCGAGCAGAATCAGGTGGAATACATCCTTGAGAGTCATCCTGCGGTCTATCTGAAGGAGGAGTACAAGGCGCTGGAGAAGGTATACACTTCTATCGATATCCGCTTGGATCATTTTGTGCGTGAGTATGACCCGTCACTGGCGGGAATGCAGATTGGCAAGATCGAGTTCCTGTCGGAGACGCCGCACGCGGGAGGCTTGTTCCATGAGCTGCTGGCCTGGCCGGGGCTTACAGGTCTCATCGATCCGACGCTGCTCAAATATATGGAGATATACTCGGCGGATGTCTCGAAGGCGACGGGCATCGAACGAGCGCTGGAGCATCTGGGGATTCCTGCAGCTGACAGCTGTGCGTTCGGCGATGGGCTCAACGATCTGGAGATGATGGATGCGGTCGGTACCAGCCTGGTCATGGGCAATGCCGGCAATGAGCTCAAGGCCAAGGCTGACTTTGTCCTGCCATCCGTAGATGAGGATGGCGTGGCCGAGGGGATTTATCGTCATATCTTGCAGGTGATTTGAGGTGACAGACATGCGAAAGAAAATAGGGATAATACTGGGGCTGGTCATGCTGACAGCCGCGGTGCTGGCTGGCTGTGGCGCTGCGCCGGGCGGCAGCTCCGCAGCCAGCAGCACGGCGGCTGCCGTGGAGAGTTCCCAGGCGGCCAAGCTGACCGTAAAGATGCTCAATGTCGGGCAGGGGGATGCTATCCTCGTGCAGACGGCCGAGCAGACGGTGCTTGTCGATACGAGTGATGTCGATGAGCGCGACAAGCTGAAGCGCGAGCTTGACAAGGCTGGCGTCAAGAGGATCGACAAGGTGATCCTGACGCATCCGCATGCTGACCATATCGGTGGCATGGCGTTATTGCTCAAGGAATATGAAGTCGGTGAGGTCTACGACAACGGCATGCCGTCGACGTCCAAGATCTACATCGGCTATATGAAGGAACTCAAGGCCAAGGGCATCAAGCGCCATGCGCTCAAGGATGGCGATGTGTTGGATCTGGGCAGCGGTGTGTCGTTCCAGGCAATGTATCCGTCGATCAAGCTGTCGGAAGAGGGAGCTGCCCCGGGGTATAAGCACGATCCGAACAATGAGTCGGTGGTCGGGAAGCTCGTATGTGGTGGATTTTCCATGCTGCTGACGGGGGATGCGGAAAAAGATGCGGAGGAGAAGCTGCTGGCAGCACATTCGGCAGATCTGCGCAGCACCATCCTGAAGTCTGGCCATCATGGCAGTGCTACGGCATCGTCGGTGCATTTCCTCAAGGCCGTATGGCCGGAGACGGTGCTGATTTCCTGCGGTCAGGGCAACGACTATGGACATCCGCATCCGGACATCCTGGCACGCTATCTGGCTGAGCCGAAGTTTACGGACCGCCGCGATGGCAAGACGAAGAAGACGAAGATTGTCAAGAATGACAAAGGCGAGGTCTTCAAGGCCAAGGTCTATGAGACCGATAAGAATGGCACGATAACGGTGACGACCGATGGCAATAGCTATGAGGTGACGGCAGAACAGGGGGCGGCACAATGATAAGCGCATATATCGACCGGATAGAGGGCGATCTGGCTGTCCTGCTGCTCGGTGATGACATGAAGAAGGTAAACTTTCCTGTGAGCTGCCTGCCCGAACAGGTAGGGGAAGGCGACTATCTGAAGCTGGAGCTTTCCTATGATAAGGAAGCGACAGAACAGGCTGAACAGGAAGCATTGGATCTGCTCAAAGAGTAAGAGGCTGGGGAAACTAAGGAGGAACCTTGATGAATACGCTATTCCGCTGGGCAAGTTGGGCGGGAATCGTCCTGCTGGCTGTCATGATGCTGCTGCCGGGGGCGGCGGAAGCTGCACGTCCGGTGCAGGATCATGAGCTGAACTATTTCCAGACTTCGGAGACGACCGTTGATGGCCGCAAGGCCCTGCGCATTGAGATTGGCATGGATCGTGACAAGCTCGAGTACAAGGTCTCGACAAGACCGTATCTGACAAAGCAGCTGGTCATTGATATGGAAAATACGATGCCGGGTGAGCTGCGCAAGACAATCAAAATGAAAAGCAGTCTGGCCAGCCGTGTCCGCATTGCGGAATTGCAGCGCAATCATACGCAGGTACGCATCGATTTCACAAGTGATGTACAGGCGGAAAATTATAAGGTTTATACGCTGGATCGCGACCGCAAGGCCAAGAAGCCGTACCGGCTGGTCATCGATATCCTGGAGCCCGAAGGGGAACCTGCCGCAGGCAGTGTCGGTGGCGTGAAGGGACATACGGTGGTCATCGATGCAGGGCACGGCGGCAGTGACAGCGGTGCCGTGGGCCCGACGGGGGTGGCTGAGAAGACAGTCACGCTGGCGGTAGCTAAGAAGGTGCAGGCGATCCTGCAGAACTCCGGTGCCCGCGTGGTCATGACCCGCACGAAGGATGTGGATGTCTATGGGCCTAACAGTACAGCGGCCCAGGAACTCCAAGCGCGCTGCAATGTAGCCAATTTCGATCCTTCGGCAGAGATCTTTGTGTCGATCCACTGCAATTCCTTCTCGAATCCTTCGGCTAATGGCATGGAGACGTATCATTACGCTGGTTCGCGGCAGGGCAAGCGGCTGGCAGCACTGCTCAATGAGGAACTCGACAAGGAGATGGGGCTGTTCAACCGCGGCGTGAAGACGGCGAACTTCTATGTCATCAAGCATACGAATATGCCGTCCTCGCTTATCGAGCTGGCCTTTATTTCCAATTATCGGGAAGAACGGTTATTGGATTCGGACAGCCAGCAGCAGAAAATGGCCATGGCTGTTGCCCGGGCGATATCCCGCTATTTCCGCAGCGCTTGATATATGAAGAGGTGATAGATGATGAAAAGAATGAAATACATCCTGCTGGCGATGATGACGCTGGCTTTGCTGGTGACGGCTGGCTGCGATCCGAACAACGAGAAGGGGACGGTGAACGGCTCTTCGGCGTCTGTTTCTGGCAATGGGGCAGTATCGGCTGGCAGTGCGGCTGTCTCCTCGGCCGATAAGAAAGAGGCGGCGAAGGAACTGGACATCAAGGTCTACTATCCGGATGACCAGGGACTGAAGCTCGTTGCCGTTAAGCGCACCATCAAAACCGATGCTGCGGGCAAATATGCAGCGGCGATGAAATCCCTGCTGACCGGTACGAAGCAGAAGGGACAGACCACGATCATCCCGAAGCAGGCGAAGGTCAAGAGCGTCAAGGTCAAGGGTGATACGGCCTATGTTGACTTCAACCAGGATCTTGTCAAGCACTTCACGGGCGGCTCGACGGGAGAAGAGATGCTGGTCGGCTCTGTGGTCAACACGCTGACGGAATTCCCGGAGATCAAAAAGGTGCAGATCCTGATTGAGGGGAACAAGGTGGAGACGCTCGGCGGTCATGTGGATCTTACGGTTCCGCTTGAACGCATGAGCAGCCTGGTGAAGTAAGTTTTGACTTTTTGACAAATATTTATGACTGTGCGCAGAACATCTTGTGTTTCTGCGCACTTTATGTTATTATGACAGGAGTATGACATAGTAGATGGTAAAATAGTTTTATTGTGTCGTTACCTAGAAACAGATATTACAGGAGGTCATTTCAGACAATGAAGGTTACGGTTGAGAATGGTGAAAACCAGCAGGTTACTCTGACGATTGAAGTTGAAGCAGCAGAGGTTTCCAAGGCGGTTGAGCGTGCAGCTAAACGTCTGGCTAACCGTGTAAATATCCCGGGCTTCCGTAAGGGCAAAGCTCCGCGCAAGATTGTCGAGCGTCACGTTGGCATGGATGCTCTGATGCAGGAAGCTTTCGATCTCGTAGCTCCGAAAGCTTTCGATGAGGCTCTGACTGAGCAGAAGATCGAGCCGGTAACGCGCCCGAACATCGATATCGTTACGCTTGAGGACGGCAAGGATCTCGTATTCAAGGCTACGGTTACGCCGCGTCCGGAAGTCAAGCTCGGCGAATACAAAGGCCTCAAAGTAGAGAAGGCTGCTGTTGAGATCAAAGACGAAGACGTTGAGAAACAGCTCAAGAACTTCCAGGATCGTCAGGGCAAGATGGTTGATGCTCCGGAGGGCGCTGCTGTTGCTGATGGCGACTTCACGACGCTGGATTTCGAGGGCTTTGTCGATGGTGAGGCTTTCGAGGGCGGCAAGGGCACGGACTATCCGCTGCAGATCGGTTCTGGCAGCTTCATCCCGGGCTTCGAGGAGCAGCTGATCGGCGCTAAGATCGGCGAGGAGAAGGAAGTAAACGTCAAGTTCCCGGAAGAGTACCATGCAAAAGAGCTGGCTGGCAAAGACGCTACGTTCAAATGCACGGTCCGCAGCATCAAGCAGAAAGAGCTGCCGGCTATCGATGACGAGCTCGCTAAGAAAGTCAGCACCTTCGAGACCCTCGATGAGCTCAAGGCTGACATCCGCAAGAACCTGCAGGAGAACGCTGAGCGCAAGGCTGAGAATGACCAGAAGAGCGCTGCAATCGAGCAGGCTACGAACAACACGACGGTTGACATCCCGGCTGTCATGATCGACAACCGCGTAACGTCCATGATCCAGGAAATGGCTATGCGCCTCGAGCAGCAGGGCATGAAGCTCGAGCAGTACCTGCAGTATGCTGGCACGGACATCGCCAAGATCCGTGAGGATTACCGTGAGACGGCTGAGAAGAACGTCAAGACGGATCTCATGCTGGAAGAAGTTGCCAAAGCTGAGGATATCAAGGTTGAAGCTAAGGATCTGGATGCAGAAGTTGCTGCTATGGCAGCTGCTTATGGCGCTACGCCGCAGCAGGTTCAGAAAATCATCAAGGAGCAGGGTCGTATCGGCGATCTGGCTGCATCCGTACTCCGCAAGAAGACGGCACAGTTCATCATCGATAGCATTGCTGAGTAAGCAGACCCTGATAATGGGGGTATATCTATGAGTTATGTACCAATGGTAGTAGAGCAGTCGAATCGGGGCGAGCGCGCGTATGATATTTATTCGCGCCTGCTCAAAGACCGCATCATTTTCCTGGGCGGTCCGATTGACGACAATGTAGCCAATGTAGTCGTGGCACAGCTCCTGTTCCTCGAGTCTGAGGATCCGGACAAGGATATCTACCTCTACATCAATAGCCCGGGCGGTGTTGTTACTGCCGGTCTGGCTATCTACGATACCATGCAGTATATCAAACCGGACGTGTCGACCATCTGCATTGGTCAGGCAGCCAGCATGGGCTCGCTGCTGCTGACGGCAGGTGCCAAGGGCAAGCGTTTTGCCCTGCCGAATTCGCGCATCATGATCCACCAGCCGCTGGGCGGTGCTCAGGGTCAGTCTACGGACATCCAGATCCAGGCCCGTGAGATCCAGCGTATCCGTGATGTCATCAACGATATCATCGTCAATGCCACGGGCAAGACGCTGGAAGAGGTCAACAACGATACGGAGCGCGATAACTTTATGACGGCTGAGGAGGCTAAGGCCTACGGCCTTGTTGATGAAGTGATTACCCGTCCGAAAAAAAGCAAGAAAACGGAATCTAAGGACTAAGGGGTGATGGAATGTTGAAGTTTGGGGATGAAAAAGGACAGCTCAAGTGCTCGTTCTGCGGCAAGACGCAGGAGCAGGTGCGCAAGCTGGTTGCTGGTCCTGGTGTCTATATCTGCGATGAATGCATCGAGCTCTGCAATGAGATTATCGAGGAAGAGTTCAGCGAAGATGTAGAGGTAGAACTCAAGGACGTCCCAAAACCGAAGGACATCCGTGCTACCCTGGATCAGTATGTAATCGGTCAGGACGAAGCCAAGAAGAGCTTGGCGGTTGCTGTCTATAACCATTACAAACGCGTCAACATGGGGACCGTGAAAGGTGAGGATGTGGAGCTGCAGAAGTCGAACATCCTCATGCTGGGGCCGACGGGCAGCGGCAAGACGCTGCTGGCCCAGACCCTGGCCCGTATCCTGAATGTGCCGTTTGCCATCGCTGATGCCACGTCACTGACGGAGGCCGGCTATGTCGGCGAGGATGTCGAGAATATCCTCTTGAAGCTCATTCAGGCTGCGGACTATGATGTGGAGAAGGCTGAGCGCGGTATCATCTACATCGATGAGATCGATAAGATTGCCCGCAAGTCGGAGAATCCGTCGATTACGCGTGATGTGTCGGGCGAGGGTGTCCAGCAGGCACTGCTGAAGATTCTCGAGGGCACGACGGCTTCGGTACCGCCCCAGGGCGGCCGCAAGCATCCGCATCAGGAACTCATCCAGATCGATACGACGAATATCCTGTTCATCTGCGGTGGTGCTTTTGATGGCATCGAGAAGGTCATCGAGGGCCGTCTGGGCCAGAAGCAGATGGGATTCGGTGCCGATATCAAGTCCAAACGCAAGCGCTCCGTGGGCGATACCCTGCGCAAGCTGCTGCCGGAGGATCTCTTGAAGCACGGCCTGATCCCGGAGTTCATCGGCCGTCTGCCGGTCGTGGTGACGCTGGATTCGCTCGATGAAGAGGCGATGATCAGCATCCTGACACAGCCGAAGAATGCACTGGTCAAACAGTACCAGAAGCTGTTGGATATGGATGGCGTCAAGCTGGAGTTTGATGATGATGCCCTGCGTCAGATTGCCAAGGAAGCGCTTAAGCGCAAGACTGGCGCGCGCGGTCTGCGTTCCATCATCGAGGCGATCATGCGCAATGTCATGTATGATGTGCCGTCGATCCCGGGCGTAACGGCCTGCCGGGTGACCAAGGACACCGTCAATACCAAAAAAGATCCTGTCCTGACCATCGATAAGAAGGCAAAGGACAGTGAAGAAGAGACTGCCTGACGGCAGCCGGAATAAAATGAGGCGCTGCCGCGGCAGCGCCTTGTTCTTATCTAAAAAGAAAAGGAGGGGATAGTATGGCCGAGATACGTACTTTGCCACTATTGCCGCTGCGCGGCATGATGGTTTTCCCGTATATGATGATTCATCTCGATGTGGGACGCACCCGCTCGATGGCGGCGCTGGAGCAGGCTATGGTGGATGATCGGGAAATCATGCTGACGGCGCAGCTGGATGCAGAAATCGATGAACCCAAGATGGAAAATCTCTATACGGTCGGTACGGTGGCTGAAATCCGCCAGATTGTCAAGATGCCGGGCGAGAGTGTACGCGTGCTGGTAGAAGGTCAGCATCGCGCTGTCATAAAAGCGTATCGTGAGACTGAGAACTATGCCGAGGTCGATATCGAAGAGTTCAAAGATAAAATCGATACGTCGATGGGCATGGAAGCGCTGAATCGTGCCGTAGTGCATGAGTTTGAGGAGTGGGTCAAGCTCTCGAAGAAGATCCCGCCTGAGACGCTGGTATCTGTCGCCATCATCGACGATGCCGGCCGGCTGGCTGACCTCATCGCGAGCCATCTGAACCTGAAGCTGGAGACGCGGCAGGAACTGCTGGCCGCCATCGACATCAAGGCGCGCCTGGAGAAGCTTTACGAGGTGCTGGCACGGGAGCTCGAGATCCTGCAGCTGGAGCAGAAAATCGGCCGCAAGGTCCGCAAGCAGATGGACAAGATCCAGAAGGATTACTATCTGCGTGAGCAGATCAAGGCCATCCGCGAGGAGCTCGGCGATAAGGACGGCAAGACTGCCGATATCGAGGAGGCACGCCGCAAGCTGGCGGAGGGCGATTATCCCGAGCAGGTTCAGAAGACCGTGGAGAAGGAAATCAACCGCCTCGATGGCATGAGCAGCATGAATGCGGAAAACAATGTGATCCGCAATTATATCGACTGGCTGCTGGATCTGCCCTGGCGCAAGCAGTCGGAGGATACCGTCGATATCGGCGAGGCGCAGAAGGTCCTCGACCATGACCACTATGGCCTCAAGAAGGTCAAGGACCGCATCCTCGACTACCTGGCTGTGCATCAGCTGGCCAAGGACAAGAGTGCGCCGATCTTGTGCCTCGTGGGGCCGCCAGGCGTCGGCAAGACGTCGTTGGCCTCGTCGGTGGCGCGGGCGACGGGCCGTGAGTTCGTGCGGGCCTCCTTGGGCGGTGTGCGCGATGAGGCCGAGATCCGCGGCCATCGCCGCACCTATATCGGAGCGATGCCGGGCCGCATCATCGAAGGCATCCGCAATGTAGGTACCTGCAATCCGGTCTTCCTGCTCGACGAGGTCGACAAGCTCAGCATGGACTACCGCGGCGACCCGTCGGCGGCACTGCTCGAGGTATTGGACCCTGCGCAGAACTCCACGTTCAGCGACCATTTCATCGAGCTGCCCTTTGACTTGTCAAAAGTCATGTGGATCGTCACGGCGAATAACCTGGGCAATATCCCGCGGGCTCTGCGCGACCGCATGGAGATCATCCAGCTGTCAAGCTATACCGAAATCGAGAAACGCGAGATTGCCAAGCGCTATCTCGTCGCGCGCCAGCGTGAGCAGAACGGGCTCAAGGCCAAGGATATCCACTTCGGGGCAGGGGTGATCGACAAGATCATCGAGAATTACACGCGCGAGGCTGGCGTCCGCGAGCTTGAGCGCGTCATCGGGCAGGTATGCCGCAAGGCGGCGCGCCGTCTGGTCGAGGGCGAAGAGGCACCCATCAAGGTGACGAAAAAGAATCTGACTGATTTCCTCGGCAAGGTCAAGTATCTCGATCCCAAGGGAAGGAAGAAACCGCAGGTCGGTGTCGTATCCGGCATGGCCTGGACAGAGGTCGGCGGCACGCTGCTGCCGACGGAGGTCTCGGTGCTCAAGGGCAAGGGCAAGCTGATATTGACCGGTCAGCTCGGCGATGTCATGCAGGAGTCGGCGCAGGCAGGCCTTACCTATATCCGCAGCCGCTCGGACAAGCTGAAGCTGCCGGAGGACTTCTATGAGAAGGAAGACATCCACATCCATCTGCCTGAGGGAGCTATCCCGAAGGACGGCCCCTCGGCCGGCATCACGATGGCGACGGCCATGATTTCGGCGCTGACAAACCGCAAGGTGCGCAGCGACGTGGCCATGACGGGTGAGATTACGCTGCGCGGCACGGTGCTGCCAATCGGCGGGCTCAAGGAGAAGGTGCTGGCTGCTTATCGTGAGGGCATGAAGACAATCATCCTGCCGAAGGATAACGAACGCGACATCGAAGATATACCCGAATCGGTCCGCGAGAAGCTGGAGTTTGTGCCAGTGGAATCGATGGATCAGGTATTGAAAACCGCATTGATGTAAGAAGAGCCTTCCCTTTTGGGAAGGTTTCTTCATGAAGGAGATGAAAGCATGAGCACAAAGAAGGACAGAGTCATCATCACCCAGGGCCAGTATGTGGCTTCGGCGGTCAAGAAGGATCAGTATCCGGAAAACGATCTGCCGGAGATTGTCTTCATCGGCCGCTCGAATGTCGGCAAGTCGTCGCTGATCAATTCGCTGACACGGGTCAACAATCTGGCGCGCGTTTCCTCGCAGCCAGGCAAGACGCAGACCATCAATTTCTTTGAAGTCGGCCTCAAGATTGCCGATGTGGAGGGGCGCAAGGCCTTCTATCTTGTCGACCTGCCAGGCTATGGCTATGCCAAGACCGGCAAGGAGAAGCGCAAGATCTGGTCAAAATTCATCGAGGAATATCTGCTGACTTCCCAGCGGCTGCAGTTCGTCTGCCAGCTCATCGACATCCGTCATGAACCGATGGCTTCGGATGTCGAGATGTTTGAATGGCTCGTCAAGAACAACATTCCGGTGCTGATCGTGGCCACGAAGTGCGACAAGATTGGCAAGACGGTGCGGCAGAGAAGCATTGCGGCCATCAAGCGCAAGCTCGGCGTCGCGGAGCTGTCGGTGCTGCCGTATTCGTCACTGAAAAATGAAGGCCGTTCAGATTTACTTGACGTCATTGGGGATAGTTTGGTAGAATAAGAGTAAAGAAATATGAATCCGATTCACATCTGGGGGAAATGAGCAGCATAGATAAGAATCGGAACGGTGTATTTATTAGGGAGAGGGATATACCATGAAAGAGCTTACGTCATTTGACAAGTCTTTACTCAATCTGCTGCAAGGCAATCTGCCGGTTTGCAGCCATCCATTCGCCGCATTGGCTGACGAGCTGGGCACCGATGAGCAGACGGTGCTGACGCGCTTGCAGATGCTGAAGCAGGAGGGATACCTGCGCCGTATCGGCACGTTCTTCAATTCGAACAAGCTGGGCTATAAGGGCACGCTGGTAGCACTGCGTGTCGAGCCGGACAAGATCGAGACGGTGGCTGAGGCCATCAACCGCTACCCGGGGGCCACGCACAACTATGAGCGCGAGGGCCGCTATAACCTTTGGTTCACTTTGCTGACGCCGTGCCTGGAGACGGAGAAGAAGATCCTCGATGAGGTCGAGGCACTGCCTGGCGTTGAGGATCTGCTGAATCTCAAGGCGAACAAGAAATACAAGATCAATGTACAGTTCAAGCTGCATTGATGAGGAAGACCGGGGTAGAGATGATGGCACAAGAAACAGCAATGACAGAACTTGATAAGAAGATAATCCGCGCCTTGCAGGGAGATTTCCCCTTGGTCGCCGAGCCGTATCAGGTGCTTGCTGATCAGGCGGGGGTCTCGAAGGAGGAGTTCCTGGCTCGTGTCAAGGTGCTCGAAGAGCAGAAGGTCATCCGCAAGATGGGGGCGGTGCTGCGCCACCGTGAGGTCGGTTTCAGCGCCAACGTCCTGGTCGCCTGGGTGGTGCCTGAGGCACGGCTGGATGAGGTGGCCCAGAAGATGGCGGCGAGCCCGTCGGTCTCGCACTGCTATGACCGCAATACGGCACCGGACTGGCCGTACAACCTCTATACGATGGTGCATGGCCATAGCCGTGAGGAATGCGAGCAGATTGTCGAGGAACTCGGCAAGGCCTGCGGCATCAGCGAGCATACGAAGCTCTATTCCAAGAAAGAGTGGAAGAAGACTTCGATGAAATATTTCTGTGAATGACAAGATAGTGCCTGCAGGGGGCGGTGCCCCTGGCAGGCATTTTGCTATTTAAGTATTTGGCTGTTTCAGCCGATAATATATATGGCACAAGGATGTGTGATAGGAGGTGCACGATATGGATATGAGCATTGCCGCTATGTCGGTAGGCATGCATCAGGCACAGGCCGGTCAGGATATGGGCGTCGCTGTCCTCAAGATGGCGATGGAGACGGCCGAGGCAGGCCCGGAAGAACTTCTCGAGCAGATGGAAGCAAGCCTTGACCCCAATCTCGGCGCTCTGGTTGACATTCAGGCCTAACGCAAAAGAATCCTGTCTGACGGCAGGATTCTTTTTTTGCACTTTGGGGGTTAATCGTGTAAGATAAAGGCAGGTTATATTTTAGGAGGAATCATGATGGCAGTAAATAGCGTTCGGGCTGAAAAGGCTGTGGAATATCTGCATGGCGGGTGCAATTGCGCGCAGGCTGTGCTGTGTGCGTTCCGTGATATGCACGGAAAATCTGAAGAGGAGATAAAGGCTTGGGCAGCAGGCTTTGGCTCCGGTATGGGCAGCATGGAGGGTACCTGTGGTGCGTTCTGTGGTGCGGTTATGGTGGTCGGGTTGATGCAGAATGACAATGTGGCCAGCAAGAAAATCGCACGGGAGATGAATGCTGACTTCAAGGCGGCTGCCGGGGCGACCATCTGCGGAGACCTCAAGGGCATCAAGACGAAGCAGGTGCTCTGCTCCTGCGATGACTGCGTACGCCATGCCGTGGCGGCGCTCGAAAAACATATGGCATGATTGCTTGGATATCGGTACAGAGATTGTACCGATATCCATTTTTTGTTTCCGCTTCAGCAGGTTTCTTGCGAAGGAAAAGGGAAGTCTAGAAGCGTAAGTCAAGAAAAAAATGGAGGCATATGGTATGGAACAAGAGAAACGAGCATGGTGGAAGGAAGCTGTGATCTATCAGATCTATCCGCGGTCCTTTGCTGACAGCAATGGCGATGGCATCGGGGATCTGAATGGCATCACGGAGCACTTGGATTATCTGGCAGAGCTGGGCATCGATGTGATCTGGCTTTCGCCGATCTATGCGTCGCCGAATGATGACAATGGCTATGACATTTCGGATTATCGTGCCATCATGGATGACTTTGGCACGATGGCCGATTTTGACCGGCTGCTTACGGAGGCGCACGCGCGCCATATCCGCATCGTCATGGATCTGGTAGCCAACCATACCTCGGATGAACATCCGTGGTTCATCGAAAGCCGCAAGTCCAAGGACAATCCTTACCGTGACTACTATATCTGGAAAGATGGGAAGGATGGCGGGGCCCCGAATCACTGGACGTCTTGTTTCAGCGGCCCGGCCTGGCAGTATGATGAGCAAACCGGCCAGTATTACCTGCATTGTTTCAGCCGCAAGCAGCCGGATCTCAACTGGGATAATCCCAAAGTGCGCGATGAGGTGTTTGACCTGATGGACTGGTGGTGCCAGAAGGGGATTGACGGGTTCCGCATGGACGTCATTTCGATGATCAGCAAGCATCCGGATTTTCCCGATGGGCCTGTCCATGAAGACGGCTATAGCGATATGTTTGCCTATGTCTGCAACGGGCCTCATGTGCATGAGTATCTGCAGGAAATGAATCGCCGGGTGCTCTCGCGGTATGATTTGCTGACGGTCGGTGAGGCAGCTGGCGTTACGGTCGAGGAGGCCAAGAAATACGCCAATAGCGAAGGGACGGAGCTTGGTATGGTCTTTCATTTCGAGCATACGGATGGGGCGGCCAACTCGGAGGCGGTTATCGGCAAGTGGACAAAGACGCCGCCGAAGATGCCGTATGTGCGCAAGATCCTCAACAAGTGGCAGATGGAGCTTGAGGGCAAGGCCTGGGGCAGTCTCTATTGGGATAATCACGATCAGCCGCGGGCGGTCTCGCGCTTTGGCAACGATGCGCCAAAGTGGCGCGAAAAGTCAGCCAAGATGCTTGCGACCGTGCTGCATATGCAGAAAGGGACGCCGTATATCTATCAGGGCGAGGAAATCGGCATGACGAATACGCATTTCCATTCGGTAGCGGACTGTGCGGATATCGAGGAGAAAAATGCCTGGCAGGAGCTCGTGGTGCAAAAAAAGCTCGTGGATGGAAAGACGCTGCTCGCCTGCTTTGATACGGTGGCCCGCGACAATGCGCGCACGCCGATGCAGTGGGACGATACGGAACATGCCGGCTTCACGGCGGGCACGCCGTGGCTCGCGGTCAATCCGAATTACAAGGCCATCAATGTCAAGGCGGCGCTTGCGGATAAGGAGTCGGTATTCTATTATTATCAGCAGCTTATCAAGCTGCGTCATACGTATCCCATCATCGTTTATGGACGTTTCCGGCCATTGCTCGAGGGTAGTGAAGAAATCTATGCGTATGCGCGCGAACTTGACGGTCAGGTGCTGACGATGGTGGCAAACTGGACTGAGCGGGAGGTTCCCTGTGCTTTGCTGGGGCAGCTGACGGGGAAAGAGCTTATTTCGAATTATGCGGCGCATAAAAATGGCTGCTTGCAGCCATATGAAGCGCGTGTATTCTTGACGGACGAAAATTAATAAATATGCATATATGTGCGATGCATACATATATCGATCGATAATGTATACATAGAGTGGATTGCTTGCATACAGATTGTTCTTGTGCTATAATCTATGCTTAATAAAGCAGGAATTATTTTTGTGACAGTGTATCATCGGTATGCTGCTTAGGGAACGCAGAAAAAGCAAAGAAAAATCCGGGCTGCGAAATGGCAGCTCGGATTCTTTTGTAAATGGGAGATAGTTTACTTTTATCAAGCAACTAATTGCTGGGATCGTTTCTATAGGTAAAGACAGTCTTCAAGCTGTTTTATAGATCAACTACCATAGGCAAAAGGAGAAGTGAGAATGGGAGTAAAGCAGAAGTTTCTAGTGTTATCGGGGATTATGGGTGTATTGATGGCAGTAGTGTCCCTTGTGGGCTACTTCATGGCCAGCTCGGATCTGCAGCAGAGCGTTGATAATGAGCTGCGCACGGTGGTGGCTAAAGAAGTGTCCGATATGGATGGCTGGCTGGTGGCCAAGCAGTTGTCGGTGGCACATACGGCCAATGTCATGACCGCTTACAATGGGGATAAGGCCAGCATGCAGACCAATGCAGCGCTGCAGTCGGCAGCGACTGAGGCTGATGTCATGGGCGTCACGCTCGGCATGGAGGATAAGTATTTCGCCTCGTCTACGGGTGGCAATCTGACCGGTCAGAAAGACCCGACGCAGCGTCCGTGGTATCAGCAGGCTAAGAAAGATGATAAGGTGGAATTCACCGAGGCTTATGTCGATTCGATCACGAATAAGCTCATCATCTCGGCTATTGCGCCCGTAAAGGCCAACGGACAGTTTGCCGGGGCAGTCTGCAACGATATTTCGCTCGATGCGCTTGAGGAGCAGGCAAAGAATATCGAGTATCATGGCGAAGGCCAGGGTATCATCATGGAGAAGAACGGCAATATCCTCGCGACTGCCGGCCTTGGCAAACCCATGCAGAATTTTGCGGAAGTAGATGGCTTTGGCGAGCATTTCAAGGAGATGCAGGGCAAGGAATCGGGGTATTTCACGACGAATAGCGATGGCAAGGAGGTCGTGTTTGCCTATGCGAAAGTGCCTTCGACAGAGTGGCTTATCGGTATCGCGGTACCAGAGGATTTTGTGTTCGCATCGCTCAAGCATATGCGTTGGGTCTTTGGTCTCTTGACGTTCGTTGGTTTTGCGCTCATGATGTTTGTCTGCCTGTATTTTGCGCAGAAAATCACGCGCCCGATTCTGGGCCTTACCGAACATGCTGTCCAGCTGGCTGACGGCAATCTACGCATGTCGGAACTGCCTGTTGAAAGTGCTGACGAGATCGGCCGGCTTACGCAGGCTTTCAATACGATGAACAAGAACATCCGCCAGCTGATCCAGAAGATGAGCGCAGCTGCGGAGCAGGTAGCAGCATCGTCTGAGGAGCTTACGGCCAGCGCTCAGCAGTCGGCTGAGGCAGCCAACAGTGTAGCGGTATCGGTCGGCGATGTGGCGCAGGGCGTAAGCGACCAGGCGGGCAGTGTTGACAATGCCAAGAATGTCGTGGAAGAAGTGGTCAATCATATCGATGATGTCGCCAAGGGCATGGAACATGTCAATGCGCGTACCAATGAGACCAATGAGACGGCTGCGGCGGGCAGCCAGCTCATGCAGGATGCCATGGATAAGATGGCTTTGATTGAAAGGGCTTCGCAGGAATCTGCCGCCATTGTTTCCCAGCTGGGCAAGAACAGCGAGCAGATCGGCAAGATTGTCGAGACGATTTCAGCTATCGCAGAGCAGACGAATCTTCTGGCGCTCAATGCAGCCATCGAGGCAGCCCGTGCCGGCGAGCAGGGCCGTGGCTTTACGGTCGTGGCTGAAGAAGTCCGTAAGCTGGCCGCAGAATCGCAGGAAGCAGCGGAGGATATCAAGCGCCATATCACGTCGATCCAGAGCGATACGAATCAGGCGGTGGGTTCCATGGAGTCGAGTACGGAGCAGATCAAGCTCGGTACCGATGCTATCCGCGAGGTCGGCGATCAGTTCGGCCGTATCATCGCGAAGGTTCATGACATCAAGGAAGAAGTAGAGAAAATGAACATGCGGGTGCATAAGGTTTCGAGCGGTGCCAGCTCGATTGTCGGAACCATGGAAGAAATCGACGACGTCAGCCGTAAGACAGCTGCGCATACGCAGACGATTTCGGCCGCAACCGAGGAGCAGTCGGCATCGACGGAGGAAATCGCTTCGGCGTCCCAGTCTTTGGCCAACATGGCGACGGAGTTGCAGGATGCGACGGCAAAATTCAAGTTCTGATCACAAGATATATTGATAGGATGGATAAAAGCGTGCTATAATAGGACTTGAGATTTGTCTTTGAGGCGGGGAGGATTTCCCCACCGGCGGTATAGCCCGCGAGCCCTTGGGAGCATGATCCGGTGAGATTCCGGAGCCGACCGTATAGTCGGGACGAGAAAAGGCATGTTGTTTTGCATGCAATTTAAGCCAGCGGGAAGAGAAATCTTTCGCTGGCTTTTTTTTCTGGGTCTCAATCACAAACCTAAGATGAAAGAATCTGAGGTGATACGATTGCAGGATGAAGATTTTATGCGTGTGGCGTTGCAGATGGCCCGCAATGCGGAGGGGCGTACCTCGCCGAATCCGCTGGTCGGTGCCGTGATTGTCCGCGATGGCCGCATCGTGGCGGCTGGCTGGCATCGCAAGGCCGGCACGCCCCACGCCGAGGTTCATGCGTTGCGCATGGCCGGCGA
The DNA here is from genome assembly GCF_900113715.1 of Pseudoselenomonas ruminantium. Lineage (GTDB taxonomy): Bacteria > Bacillota > Negativicutes > Selenomonadales > Selenomonadaceae > Selenomonas_A > Selenomonas_A caprae. Next base: position 61,816 of record NZ_FOQK01000002.1, read on the forward strand.
CCTAGCCCGCGGGGCAACGCTCTATGTGACGTTGGAGCCCTGTGCCCATTATGGGCGCACGGGGCCTTGCGCCAAGGCGGTAGCGGAAGCTGGCGTTGCCAAAGTGGTCATCGCGATGCGCGACCCGAATCCACTGGTTGCTGGCAAGGGCATCAGGATTTTGGAAGATGCTGGTGTCGAGGTGGTCTGCGGCGTGCTCGAAGAAGAGGCTGTGGCGCTAAACGAGGTGTTCCTCAAGTGGATTACGACGAAGATGCCCTTTGTCGTGCTCAAGACCGCGATGACGCTTGACGGCAAGATCGCGACATCTGCCGGTGAGTCGCAGTGGATTACCAATGAGACTTCCCGGCGGCGCGTCCATGAGCTGCGCGATATCTACGATGGCATTCTCGCGGGAATCGGCACGGTGCTTAAAGACAACCCGAGCCTTACGACGCGGATTCCGGGGCGGACGGGCAAAAATGCCATCCGCATCATCGTCGACAGTAAGGCGCGCACGCCGCTTACGGCTAAGGTCGTGACCGATGGTGCGGCGCCGACGATTGTGGCGGTGACGGAGCAGGCACCCAAAGAGCGCGTGCAGGCGCTGAAGGAAGCTGGCGTCGAAATCCTGGTGGCAGGCAGTGGCGAACACGTTGATTTGCAACTGCTTTTGGCAAAACTTGGCGAGCGGGAAATCTGCTCGGTATTTGTCGAGGGCGGTGGCCGCGTGAATTTCTCCCTGCTTGAGGCAGGTCTGGTAGACAAAGTCCAGGCGTTTATTGCGCCCAAACTTATCGGCGGGCGCGAGGCGCTCACGCCGGTGGAGGGCGAGGGCTTTGCCAAGCTTTCGGATGCCGTGGAGCTTACGCGCGTGACGACGGAGCCGCTGGATGGGGATATTTTGCTCACAGGTTATGTGGCACGGAGGCTTTTAACAGATAAAATAAAGTTATAAATAGCTATAAAATATTCCTGATTATATTACAACTTATTAATATAATAGTATTGAGGTGATGAACTTGGAATACTATACTATCAACAAGTTTGCTAAAATCATCGGAGTCACTCCGCAAACTCTGAGAAATTGGGACAGGAGCGGAAAACTCCATCCTCATCGCACTTCGTCAAACGGCTACAGATATTACTCAGAAGACCAATTAAATGCTGTGACGGGCATTCAAACGGCTCCTAAAAAGTTATCGGCTATTGCAGAGTATCAAGTCCCAAGCAAAAAGATGACCTTGAGCGACAGGTAGAAAATCTGAGAACATATCTATACGCACAGGGGCAGCCCTTTGAAATAATCATTGACGTTGGTTCTGGAATCAATTACAAGAAGAAGGGGTTAGAAGCCCCAAGGCGAAGAAGATGATTCAGGAATTAGTGGGTGGTGATTCAGATGATAAAGTCGGTCAGGATACGGCTGTTGCCGAACAACAAACAGAAAACTAAACTGTTTCAGTTTGCGGGAGCTTCGAGGTTTGCCTATAACTGGGCTTTAGATAAGCAGATGGATAATTTCAGAGAAGGCAGAAACCTTCAAAGTGATTATGACCTTCGCAAGGAGTTCACCGTTCTTCGTAATTCTGAAGAAAACGTGTGGCTTCTAGGCATATCCAATAATGTAACCAAGCAGGCTATCAAGGATTTGTGCATAGCGTACAAGAACTTCTTCCACAAGCAGAGGCAGGAAGGGTATGTCAAATATTCACCCAAGAAGCTGGCACATTTTGCTCGCATCGACAGGAAACCGACCGTCTATGACATGAACGGGCACCCTAAGTTTCGCAGCAAAAAGAATGGTGACTTTCGTTTCTATCAGGACAATGTAAAAATCCAGTTCACAGCTGCGCATGTTAAGCTGGAAAATATAGCTGGCAGCAGAAAAAAGAACCGTCAACGGCTCAACTGGATAAGGCTTGCTGAAAAGGGAAAAATTCCTGTAAAGGGAAGATACACCCAACCACGGATAACCTTTGACGGTGAAAACTGGTGGCTTTCCGTAGGAATCAGAACTTCTTATACGCTAAAGCCAATGCGAGGATTAAACTTCATTCGTAAACAGCTGGGACGTTCCTGCACAGAAGGTGTCGGCATTGATTTAGGTATCAAAGACTTAGCGATAATCTCGGACTCTACAGTAGTCAAAAATATCAATAAGTCTCATACAATAAGGAAACTCAAAAAGAAAAGACGCAGGTTGCAGCGTCAGGTATCGCGAAAATACCAGATGAACAAGAAAGGAGAGCGTTACTGCAAAACAAGCAACCTTATAAAAAGCGAAAAACGACTTTTACGAATCAACCACAGGCTGGCTGACATCAGAGCCAATCATGTACATCAGGCGACGAGAATAATTATAAACCGAAAGCCAAGGTTTATATGCCTTGAAGACCTGAATGTGCAGGGGCTGATGAAGAATAAGCACCTGTCTGAAAAAGTTCAGGAACAGAATCTTTATGAATTCCGCAGGCAGATTGAATATAAGGCACATTGGGCAAGAATTCCCGTGGTTATTGCTGACCGCTGGTTTCCAAGCTCCAAGACTTGCGTCGAGTGCGGATATGTAAATAAAGACCTGAAGCTGTCAGACAGGACATATGTCTGTCCCGTCTGTGGCAATGTGATAGACCGTGATTTTCAGGCGGCGTTGAATCTCAAACGCTATGGAGAAGAGGAGCTATTCAAATCTGCAAGCTGACACCAACAAGTCAATGCAGATATGTACCGATTCGTTAGTCGGGAATTTAAGCCTCTGGAGCGTTACATCAAACGTGAGTAGTCTGTTCTTCGGGACGGCAAAAGCGGACGTGAAATACCTCTTTCGAGGAAAGAACGAGGAATGAAACGTAAAAGTTAGCTTTTCTTATGAAATTTATAGCTTTTTGTAAGTTTTCAGTAACGGTGAGACGTTGTTTACTGGAATCATTGAAGAGGTCGGGCATATCCGGCGCATTGGCGGCGGGCAGCTCGCTATCGACTGCCAGAAGGTAGTTGGGGATGCCGCTTTGGGCGACAGCATTGCCGTAAATGGCGTCTGCCTTACCGTGACTTCGTTTGATAAGAATCATTTCACGGCAGATGTGATGCCTGAGACCATCCGGCGCACGTCGCTGGCGGAGCTTAAAAAGGGCAGTCCTGTAAACCTCGAGCGGGCACTGACGCTTTCGAGCCGTCTGGGCGGTCATATCGTCAGCGGCCATATCGATGGCACGGGCGAGATCCTTTCCTTTAAGGAGGAAGGCAATGCAATCTTGATGAAGATTGCGGCGGGGCCGGAACTTTTGCGTTATATCGTCGAAAAGGGTTCGGTGGCGCTCGATGGCATCAGCTTGACGGTGGCAGCCGTGACGAATAAGGATTTTACGGTCAGCCTTATCCCGCATACCCGCGAGGTCACGAATCTTGGCAGTAAGAAGGCGGGCAGTACGATTAATATTGAAACCGATGTGCTCGGCAAATACGTGGAAAAGATGCTGGGCGGCAGCCAAGCACAGCCCAGCGCTGGCGGACTTTCGCGGGCGTTCCTGCTCGAGAACGGTTTTTGAATGAAGGAGAAAGATTATGGCAGATTTTGCAACAGTAGAGCAAGCCATTGAAGATATCAAGAATGGCAAGATGGTAGTGGTCGTCGATGATGAAGACCGCGAGAACGAGGGCGATCTTATCGTCGCGGCAGCGACGGTCACGCCCGAAGATGTCAACTTTATGGCCAAATACGCCAAGGGCCTTATCTGCACGCCGATTGACGGCAAGCGCCTCGATGAGCTCAACATCGGCCAGATGGTCGTCAACAACACCGACAACCATGAGACGGCGTTTACGGTTTCGATTGACGCCCATGAGACGGATACGGGCATCTCGGCCTATGAGCGTTGCCTGACGATTCGCAAGCTCCTCGATCCGAAGGCGCGTCCGTCGGATTTCCGCCGCCCGGGCCATGTGTTCCCGCTGCGGGCGGTCGAGGGCGGCGTCCTGCGCCGTGCCGGCCATACGGAGACGACGACGGATCTGGCACGCTTGGCTGGCTTTTATCCGGCAGGCCTTTGCTGCGAAATCATGGACGACGATGGGCATATGATGCGCACGCCGAAACTCATCGAGTTTGCCAAGGAGCATGGCTTGCATATGATTACGGTGCAGGCGCTCATCGAGTACCGCAAACGCACGGAGTCCTTTGTCGAGCAGGTCGCTGATGTTGATTTCCCGAGCAAGTTCGGTCATTTCCGCATCAAGTCCTACGAGAGCAAGCTCGATGGCAAATGCCATCTGGCGATTGTCAAAGGCGATGTGGCCGGCAAGAAAGATGTGCTTGTGCGCGTTCATTCCGAGTGCCTGACTGGCGATGCGTTAGGGTCGCTGCGCTGTGACTGCGGCGACCAGCTCCATGCGGCGCTGGAGAAGATCGAAAAGGCTGGCGAGGGCGTCGTGCTCTACATGCGCCAGGAAGGCCGCGGCATTGGCCTCGCGAACAAGATGCGGGCTTATGCGCTGCAGGATAAGGGCCGCGATACGGTCGAGGCCAATGTCGAGCTCGGTTTTGCGCCGGATCTTCGCGATTACGGCATTGGTGCACAGATTTTGGCGGACCTGGGGCTTACCAGCATTCGGCTGATGACGAACAACCCGGCTAAGCGTGCCGGCCTTGAAGGCTATGGCCTGACCATTACGGAGCGCGTGCCGGTCATGATTCATGCCAATAAATTCGATAAGAAATATCTGACGGTCAAAAAGGTCAAGATGGGTCATCTGCTTAACGATGACGTTCTGAAATAATAGGAGGAAGAAAAAATGGCAAATGTTTTCGAAGGCTTTGTAACGGCAAAGGGATTGAAATTCGGTATTGTCGTAGCCCGTTTCAATGAGTTCATCACGAGCAAGCTGTTAAGCGGGGCACTCGACACGCTCCATCGCCATGAAGGCAATGATGACGACATCGATGTTGCCTGGGTTCCGGGGGCGTTTGAGATTCCTGTCGTGGCCAAGAAGATGGCTGAAAGCGGCAAATACGATGCGGTCATCTGCCTTGGTGCGGTTATCCGTGGGTCGACGACACATTACGACTATGTCTGCAATGAGGTGTCCAAGGGCACGGCGCAGGTTGGCATGCAGACGGGTGTGCCGACGATTTTCGGTGTCGTGACGACGGAGAATATCGAGCAGGCTGTGGAGCGCGCTGGTACGAAAGCTGGCAACAAGGGCGTCGACAGTGCTATGGCAGCTATGGAAATGGCGAACCTGCTCAAGAAAATCGGTTAATCGCGTTTAGGAAAGAAGCTGTTTACGATGAAAATTGGTATTATCAGTGACACCCATGGTCATGAGGGTGCTTGGCAGACGGCCTTTGACAAGGCGTTCCACGATGCGGATATGATCCTGCATGCGGGCGATGTGCTCTATCATGGCCCGCGCAACCCCATGAAGGCCGACTACAATCCAGCGGGGCTCGTAGGCAAAATCAACAATTGTCCGGTTCCGGTCATCATCGCTAAGGGCAACTGCGATTCGTCCGTCGATGCCAGCTGCCTGGAGCTGCCCGTGCAGGCACCCTATGCCTATGTGGTTTACGAGGGCCTGCGCATCATCGTCACCCATGGCGACAGCGTCATGACCGATGAGGAAAAGGACAAGATAGCGGCCCATCTGAAGGCTGACCTCTTTGTAAGCGGTCATATCCATACGACCGTGCTTGAAAAGCGCGGGAATACGGTATTTTTAAATCCTGGGTCAGCGGCGCTCTCAAAGCGTGAAGATGGCCGCAATACCTATGCGGTGCTCGAAGATCGCACGATTCGGATTTTCGATATCGATACCGATGAAGTATTGATGCAGCATACGATTTAAGTATTAGCCTTCCCCTTTGGGGAAGGTGCCCCGTAAGGGGCGGATGAGGTTAGAGGAAAGACCTCATCTGTCAGACTTTGTCTGCCACCTTCCCCAGCGGGGAAGGCTTTTTTAGGAAGGAAATAATCATGAAAGACCATTTAGTAAAAGCAACGGCGGAAGGCGTGCGCATCTATGCGGCAGTCACGACGGATCTCGTCAACGAGGCTATCCGCCGTCATGACTGCTATCCGGTGGCGGCTGCAGCGCTTGGACGCACGATGACGGCGGCGCTCCTGATGGCAGCCAACCTCAAGAACAAAGAAGCATTGACGATAAAATTCGATGGCGACGGCCCGCTCGGGAAAGTCACGGCTGATGCAACGCCGGAGGGCTTTGTGCGTGGCTATATCGATGAACCGCATGTCAATCTGCCGCTCAACAGCCTCGGCAAAATCGATGTCGGCGGCGGTGTCGGCAAGGGCATGGTGTCGGTCACGCGCTTCACGGGACTCAAGAATCCGATCACAGGCAGCACCGAAATTACCGATGGCGAGATCGCCGACGACCTCACGAAGTACCTCTACGTCTCCGAGCAGACGCCGTCCAGCGTCGGCCTGGGTGTGCTGGTGAATCCTGACTTCAAGTGCATCGGTGCGGGCGGCTTTATCATCCAGCCGCTGCCCGATGCCACCGACGAATGCATCGATAAGCTCGAGGCCAATCTGCGCACGGTGAACTCTGTTTCGCATATGGTCGAGCGCGGCCTCGATGCCAAAGGAATCATCGCGGAGCTCTTGCAGGGCTTTGATGTCAACTACATGACGACGACAGACCTGGCCTTTAAATGCCAGTGCTCGAAGGAGCGCATCAGTGAGGTGCTCTTGAGCCTGGGCAAAAACGATTTGCAGACGCTCGTCAACGATGGTCATGCCGAAGTCTGCTGCCATTTCTGCAATGAGAAATATGAGTTTTCGGGCGAGGAACTGCAGGCAATCTTTGACGAGTCCGAAAAGCGCCGTAAGTGATATGCCGGAGGAAATCTTTTCGTTCGCAGGGCAGGTAGTGCATCTTCGGCACAAGCGCATCAAGAACATGTACCTGCGGGTGCAAAGGCCTGACGGTCATATCGAGATTTCGGCGCCATTGTCCATGGATCGGGCGCAAATCGAGTCGTTCCTGCAGAAAAATTCTGCCTGGGTGCAGAAGAAACAGCAGGTATTGCGCGAGCGTATCGTGCAGCAGAAGTTGACTTGTCAGTATTTGACCGGTCAAAAGATAATGGTCTGGGGAACTCCCTGCGAGCTTGTAGTGCGCAGGACAAAGGGGCGTGAGGCCTCAGTCTGTCGCAAGGGGGAACACATCCTCCTGACTGTGCCGGATTATGCGACGGCAGAACAAAGGCGCGACATCGTAAACGGCTGGTACCGGCAGCAGCTGGGGGTGGTTATCCCCAAGCTGCTGTCTCGTTGTGAAAACATCGTCGGCAAAAAGGCCGCCGAATGCCGCATTCGCAATATGAAAACGCGCTGGGGCACCTGCAATGTCATAAAGGCCCGCGTCTGGCTCAATCTGCAGCTGGCCAAATACAAGCCTGAGGCCCTTGAGTATGTCATGCTTCATGAACTCACGCACCTTTGGGTACCTAACCACGGCCCCGCCTTCAAGGCGCGAATGGACAAATACTGTCCCGACTGGCGCCGAATCCGCAAGGAACTCAATGAGAATGCAGATTTTTCCTAAAAAATTAAAATTTCTTTGGTCGGCAGATTTGTCTGCCGGCCTTTTTGTATTCTAATAGTTTTTTTATACTGAAAGTGTAAACTACTTACTATAGTTATAAAAATGAAGAAGGTAGTTACATGTCAGAACGAACAGCAAAGCTAACGAAGAAATTCATTTGCACCGCTTGGGCGCTGTCGCTGGTGGGCGTAGGTGTGGTGGCAGAGATGTCCGAGGGAAGTAATGAGGATACAGAGCCTGCGGCCCAAAACGATATGGAAGTAAGTAATGATTCTGGGCAGGGTGTGGTCTATCCCGTGGATGACGAGCCCTATGCAGATCAGGAGCTTTTGGATAGCCATGGCCGGAAGTATACATTGCATCAAAATGAGGATGGCACAGAAACCGCCCGCTATGATAATGGCGAAGAGGTAACTTTTCGCCGGGATGAACATGGAAATGTCAATTACTGTTCGGGGACAGCACCGTTGGCGGCAGTACTGGCCAGTTATTTCCTGTTTCATGGGTTCGTGTATCCGTCTGGTTCTGTGAGCGCTGCTGGCTTTACAGCAAATGCGCCGCTACGAACCATTTCGGCGAGCTATCGGGCGGAGGCCATGCGCAAATACACGCCTGCAGGGGGAAAGATACAAGACATCAAAACGCCTGTAGGCGTATATCAGGATAGGGAAAATCAGTCAGGTGGCAGCAGCTACAGCGGAGGCGGCTCCCGCACCAGAAAAAGTAGCGACAGCTCTAAGGGCAATAGCTCCGTGGGCAGTACGAAAAGTGGCTTTGGCAGTGCCGGGGCTAGAAGTGCGTCGTCGTAAAGGAGAGTATGAATGGCTATTGCAAATAAGATGCGGGATTGGATTGACGCGATTGACCGGAATATCATGCCCTTTGTGGACTATGAAGGGTATGATTACCGCTATCCGGCCGATGATATCCAGATTCTCCCTTGCCATAAAGCCGAGGAGCTCCGGCGGGTAAGTCAAATATTGTTTAATGTTTTCCAGAAGGCTGTGAAGGTCTGCCAGCACTGCGATAATGAGTTCCTGAAGAATATGGAGATACCTGAGGCGATTATCCCGTATTTGCATCAAAAAAATGTCCTGAACCTTCCTACCTGGTTTTCCCGTTTTGATTATGTGGTTGACCGTTGGGGCCAGTTCAAGATGGTGGAGATAAATGCGGATACACCCTGCGCCGTGGTCGAAGCTTACTATGCCAATCGGTTAGCCTGTGACAATTTCGGCTGCCGGAATCCCAATGCGGCGGAATATACGGCTTTGACGAACTGGCTGGCCAATATTTATTGGCGTTCTGCTCCGGCCGTTGACCTGCATAGTGGCAGAGTTTCTGACAAGAGGCCGTTTATCTTCGCTTGCTTTGAAGATTATACGGAAGATTATGGGACGACAAGATTCCTGATGAAGGCGATGAAAGAAGGTGTCGGAAGACTTGCTCCCAAGGATGCGATTCGTTTTGAATCGTTTTATACCTTGCGAATTGATGAGACCAATCAGATTATTCTTCCCGACGGGCGGGCGGCCAGTGCTATCTATCGTTTGCATCCTATGGAAATACTCATTGATGAGACGACGGCAGACGGGGAGAGCCTTGGGACAGATTTGATGGACGGCTACAAGAACAGTAAGTTTACCATGTTCAACCCGCCGGAAGCCATCATCATGCAGTCGAAGGGATTCCAGGCCCTTATCTGGGCTTTGGCTCAAAAGGAGGCGGATATCTTCACGGCTAAGGAATTAAGGACCATAAAGGCGTATATGCTGCCGTCGTATTTTGAGGAAGATGCCGAGAAGGGCATTGCGGAAAATCCCGATTGCTTATGGATAAAGAAACCGTTATGGGGGAGGGAAGGCCTCGGTATCACAGTGGTTGATAAGAACGATACTGTGCAGATTTCCCGTGATGATATTGACATTGATGAGATTGTTCGCCGCGACAGCAGGACGGTTATGTGGCAGAAGTATGTTGACCAGGCAAGCATCAAAGTCCATACAGACGAAGGTCATTTGGAGGGTTATCAGACCATATCGTGCTTTATGCTGGGGAATAGTGCCAGTGCCTTGTATTCCCGGTTCTCGCCTTATGAGATTGCGGCCACCGAGGCTTATTGGCTGCCGCTGGGTATTTGAAAAATCTTATACAAATAAAGAAAGCGAAAGAGACGAGCTCTTTCGCTTTCTTTATGATATATCAGCTTTTGATATTATGCGCAAATTAGAGGGCACGCTGAACCTTACCGGAACGCAGGCAGCGCGTGCAGACATTGACGCGTTTGACTTCACCGTCAACAACAGCGCGGACACGCTGGATGTTCGGTTTCCAAGCACGTTTCGTCTTCAGGTGGGAATGGCTGACGTTGTTACCGGACAGCTCACCCTTTGCACAAACTTCGCAAACACTTGCCATGTGTTACACCTCCTTAACTGTCGGAGCATAGTAGCCCCTAACACACAATACAAGTATTTTAGCATAAATTTCACAGGGGTGCAAGTAGAAAACCTTGACAGGCAGAAATTATTTGATAATTTTTTCAAGCTGATCGAGACACTGGGAGAATTTCCTGAAGGTGATGGCGAAGGGCTCGCGGCTCGTCATATCGACGCCGGCATCCTGCAGCAGCTTGATGGAGTAGTCGCTGCCGCCGCTGGCGAGGAAGCCAAGATATGCCTGCTGGGCGGCTTCTCCCTGCGTGCGGACTTTCTCCGAAAGCGTCATGGCGGCCGCGTAGCCTGTCGCGTACTGGTAGACGTAGAACGGGCGGTAGAAGTGCGGGATGCGTGACCACTCGGCGCGCAGCTCGTCGTCAAGCACGACGCCATCGCCGTAGTATTTCCGGTTGAGATCCATCCAGATGCCCTCGAGCTTGTCGGCAGTCAGGGCTTCGCCGTTTTCAACGGCTTCGTGCGTGAGTTTTTCAAACTCCGCAAAGAGCACCTGGCGGAATACCGTCGTGCGGATCTGCTCGAGATAGAGGTTCAGATAATAGAGGCGTTCTTTTTCATCGGCATGTTTCAGCATGTATTCAAGCAGCAGGTTTTCGTTGGTGGTCGAGGCTACCTCGGCGCAGAAAATCGTGTATTCGGAATTGGTATAGTCCTGGTTCTTGGCACTGTAGAAGCTATGCATGCTATGGCCCATTTCGTGTGCCAGCGTGGAAATCGCATCGTAGGTATCGTGCCAGCTCATGAGTACGAAAGGATGGACGCCGTAGACGCCCCAGGAATAGGCGCCGCTGCGCTTGCCTTCGTTTTCGAGACGGTCTACCCAGCCGCCGTCGAGGCCGGCAAAGAGATCCGTGAGATACTGCTGGCCAAGCGGTGCGAGTGCCGCTTTTAAGATATTGCGGGCTTCCTCGTAGGTATAGGGAGTCTGCGGCTTGTCGACAACCGGAACGTAGAGGTCATACATATGGAGCTCGCTGGCGCCGAGCAGTTTCTTTTTGAGTTCCATATAGCGATGGAGCTCGGGCAAAAACTCATGGGTGACGTTTATCGTCTGCTCGTAGACGCTTACGGGAATATTGCCGGCATCGAGGGCGGCTTCGAGCATCGAAGGGTATTTGCGCGTGGTGCTAATGAACTGGCTGCTCTTGACCGAGGAGCTGTAAAGGCTTGCAAAGGTATTGCGGTAGGAAAGATAGGTGGTAAAGAGCTTGTGGAAGGCATCGGCGCGGACTTTGCCGTCTTTGGAGCGGATGAACTGCATATAGCGGCTCTCGGAGAGCGTCGTGAGCTTGCCGTCTTCGCCCAGGGTGTCGGGGAACTTCATATCGGCATTGGTCATGACCGTGTAGGTGTTGCGGGTCGTGGCACGGATCTCGCCGGTGCGGGCGAGGAAGGCTTCCTGCTCGGTGGTCAGCACATGTTCTTTGCCCCGCAGCAGGTCCTGGAACCGGAAGCTGTATTTGGCAAGCCCCGGCAGCGTATCTGCCATAGTGCGGAGCGTCTCTTCGGGCAGGGCCAAGAGCTCGGGCTCGATGAAGGCGCAGGCTGCTGAGGCCTTGTCGAGGAGCGGCAGGCAGCTTGCAGTATCGGCCTGGTATTCCTGATTGGCCGTGTCGGTATCGGCCAGCATGCGGGCGTAGGCAAAGACAGCGCTGAGGCTGATCTCCATCGTATCGACTGCGGTCAGGCAGTCTAAGAGCTGCTGCGGGTCAGCAAGCTTTCCGGCGAACTGCTGGATTTTTGCCAGCTGGCTTTCGATGGCGTCGCGGGCCTTCTGCCAGTCGGCGCGGGTGGCGAAGATATCGTCAAGGTGCCATTTGTCTGCGGCAGGGATGTCCTCGCGGCGGGCCAGTTTATTTTGACTTGTCATAGTATCGTCCTCTCTATTAGAAAGTTGTTCTCAATTATTATAACACATACCAAGCGCAACTGTAATGTGATAGAATAAGTAGATATCATGTATACGGCTTATTCATATAGATAGAAGGAGAAAGATTTTGACAGAAGATATTTTGTGGCTGGGCATCAATGCGAAGTATTCGCACACGTCGCTGGCCATCCGTTATCTGCGCGAGGCAGTGCCAGGCTCGCGAATCTTGGAGCTTACGATTAATCATCAGCTGTTGGCGATGCTCGGGGAAATCTATGAGCAGCAGCCCAAAGTCCTTGGCATTTCGTGCTATATCTGGAATATCGAGGTCGTAAAGCGGCTGCTGCGTCTTTTGCCCGCGGCCCTTCCCGATACGGTCATCATCTGCGGCGGCCCGGAAGTTTCCTATGGTACGAAAGAATTCATGCGGGAATTTCCGATGGTTGACTATGTCCTGCGCGGAGAAGGCGAAGCAGCAATCCGCGCTTTGACAAGTCAGCTTTTGACATGTCAATTTGACCGGTCAAAAGTCAATGCGGCGCTTGACCAGTCAGAAATCCGCGGCATTGCCTGGCGCAGCCAGGATGGTACGATTCAGGAAGGGCATGATGTGACGGTGGCGGATCTTGCGGATGTGCCGTTTGCCTATCGTGAGGAGGAGATGGCAGACATCCGGGAGCGCATCCTTTACTACGAGACGTCGCGGGGCTGTCCGTTTTCGTGCGCCTACTGCCTGTCGTGTGCGACGGCAGGCGTGCGGTATCTGCCGCTCACGCGGGTCTTTTCGGAGCTGGACTTTTTCGTGCGTCATGATGTACGGCAGGTCAAATTTGTCGACCGCACGTTCAACGCCAAGAAAAAGCACTTTCTGCCAATCTTGAAATACCTTTTGGCTCTGCCGGATTCGTGCCGTACGAATTTCCATTTCGAGGTGGCCATCGATTATCTCGACGAAGAGGTACTGACGGTGCTTAGCCAGCTGCCGAAAGGGCGCGTGCAGCTCGAAATCGGCATCCAGTCGACGAATGAGCAGACGCTGAAAGCCGTTTCGCGGGTCAATCACTGGGAAGATATCCAGGCGCATATCGAGCGCATCATGCGCTTCCATAATATGCATCTGCATGTCGATCTCATCATCGGCCTGCCCGGAGAGGGAATGGCGTCGTTCCATCGCTCGTTCAACGATGTCTATGCCTTGCAGACCGATATGCTGCAGCTGGGCTTTCTGAAATTCCTCAAGGGGGCGGCGATGATGAATCTCGTGACGCCCTATGGTTATCAGTACATGCCGATGGCGCCCTATGAAGTGCTGGTGACCGATGCGCTAAGCTACGGGGAAATTCGCTGGTTCCATAGTTTTGAGATGGTCTTTGAACTATACTACAATGCCGGCCGGTGCCGTAAGACGGCTGGTTACCTGATCCGTGAGGCCGAGCAGGGCGATGCCTTTGCCTTCTGGCAGAGATTCACCGATTGGTGGGAGGAAAAGGGGTTCCATAAGATTGGCCACAGCACGAAAAATCTCTATGGCTACCTGCGGGACTTTGCGTTAGCGGCCTATGACCTGCCGGCAGAGCTGTTGGATAATCTTCTGCGCTATGATGCACTGCTCGCCGACGGCGGCAAAATCCGCCCTGAGAACCTAAACTGGAACCGCCAGGCGTATCAGGACATCACCGCCGACTTCTGGAAAGGCGCACCGAGCCGCGTGCGCGAGTATCTGCCGGATTATGAATTTACCAATTGGCGGGATGTGAATAAGAAATACCATATCGAGGTTTTTGACTACAATATGATATTGACCGGTCAAAATTTGACCCGTCAGCAGACGGCCCTGCTGTTTGACTATACCGCCGACGAGCCGGTTCGCCAGGTGATTGAGCTGGGCGTTGACAAGTAAGGTCTAGTGTTTCTGATTGTCAAAAAAACCATTTGGGTGTAAGATAGTATACAAGAAAGTATATAAGATAATATATAAGATAAGGGAGGGGCGTTGGCGTGGAAAATCGTCCTCCATATACGATAAATAATGAGATGCTCGGTTTGGTGGCAACGATATCGACCAAGCTGGGGCGCATCCTGCACTATCAGGATATGTCTGCTTATCCTCGCTTGCGCAGGAATAATCGCATTGAATCCATACATTCATCGTTGGCTATAGAGGCAAATTCCCTGACGCTGGGCAATGTGCGGGATGTCATTGCAGGGAAAGCTGTGGCAGGGCCGGAGCGTGAGATACGCGAAGTCAAGAATGCCTATGCTGCTTATGCTGAATTAGCTGGTCTAAATCCTTACCGCTTAGAAGAGTTGCTGCGCTTGCATGGCATTATGACAGCAGGATTGGTGCGGGAGTCCGGTAAATTGCGCAGTGGTGAGGAAGGTGTGTTTTCAAACGGCAAATGCATTTTTATGGCACCGCTGGCAAGATTAGTGCCGGGACAAATGGAAGATTTATTTGCCTGGCTGCGGGAAGAGCGCGATCGCATCCAACCTCTACTGCTATCCTCAATATTTCATTATGAGTTTGTCTTCATCAATCCCTTTGCTGATGGCAATGGTCGCATGGCAAGATTGTGGCAGACGGCTTTGCTTGCTCAGTGGCAGCCAATCTTTGCTTATTTGCCTATCGAGAATCAGATATACAAATATCAGAGCGAGTATTATGCAGCTATAAGCTCATCCTATCGGGCTGGGGAGTCCACGCCTTTTATCATCTTTATGTTGCACATGATAGACGCGGTGTTGGATGAGCTATTGGAAAAAGATGTTTTGGACGAAGACAATGAATGTGTCAAAAAACTGTTGGCAGTCATGGAATATGATATTTCCTATAAGGCGAAGGAACTGCAGGAATTGTTGGGGTTGAAAGCCACGGCAGGCTTGAAGCGCAACTACATTGAGCCAGCTATGAGGCAGGGATTGATTGCCATGACCATACCGGATAAGCCTACCAGCCGCAATCAGAGGTATTATAGGATTAAGTAATCAATATTGGAGAGCATTTAAAGAGTAGCGCAAATCGCTACGCAGTGCGTATCGATTTGCGCTGGTTGTATTAGACGTGTGATGCATACAAATTGTGAGTACGGAAAAAGTGATTATGTCAAATTTATAGTGGATAGGGATGCAGAAGGCTTAGAGGGGTAAGCTTTGTTATGTGCTTATAATGTCAATTGCTTTGCAAAAAGAGGGGATAAAAATGACTAAAGATGGACGTTATTGTGTTTTTATTTCATATGCTTGGGGTAAAGATGGTAGTAGGA
This sequence comes from Pseudoselenomonas ruminantium, assembly GCF_900113715.1. Classification (GTDB taxonomy): domain Bacteria; phylum Bacillota; class Negativicutes; order Selenomonadales; family Selenomonadaceae; genus Selenomonas_A; species Selenomonas_A caprae. The sequence goes on from NZ_FOQK01000002.1 coordinate 76,953, forward strand.
AAGAATGGGTGAATGCTTTAGCCACTAGACTAATGACGGAAAATGGGATAGAGGTTATAGTGGACTTGTTTGATTTAAAAATAGGGAACGACAAAGACTATTTTATGGAACAAATTTTAAGTGATGCGGTGGATAATGTTTTAATAATATGTGATAAAGAGTATCTATGTAAAGCTAATAGCAGAAGTGGTGGAGTGGGGATTGAAACACAAATTATTACAGCTGAGGTTTACAATAAGGTTGATCAGACAAAATTTGTTCCAATAGTAGTGGAGGTCGGAGAGGCTTTTGATAGTTACATTACGACTTACATAAAAACAAGAATAGGTATAGATATGTCTTCGATTGAAGCATATGAGCAAGGGTATGAAAAATTATTGCGACATATAAGCAATCAGCCTGAATATGTAAAGCCTAAGCTTTCTGGAAGTATACCTAATTTTAATGAAAAAAGCCATGCTTTATTGACAACATCAGCTGTAAGAGCATTGAAAACAGCAGTCATTGAAGATAAATACCTTAGTTTGGATTATAATGTGGATAAGTTTAAAAATGGATTTCTAGCAGAATTGGAAAAATATAGACTAAGAGTAGAGGATTTTTATGAACCATATGACGAAATAATATATAAGCATATTATTGATATGTTGAAATTGCGAAATGAATATATTTCTTTTATCAAAAGTATATGTATAAATAAGAATATTACTAAAGAAAATATTGGCTTAATAAAGAATATATTGGAAAAAACATTGGATTTTAATAATTTGCGTATTGATGAAAGCGGTTATCAAATACAATGCGATCATTATAGATTGTTTGCATATGAGATTTTTTTATACACTATAGCCATATTGCTTAGAAATGAAGCTTATAGTGAAGTAAGATATTTACTAGGAACAATTTATTTTTACTCTTATAGAGGTGATAATAGGGAAGGGGATGTATCAGTATTTGCTGAAAATGAAATAAAGTCGATAGATGAAATGCGAAATGCTAGATTGGGGTTAAATAAATTTTGTTTATCTGCTTTTTTGATTGCCGAGAGAAGTAAACTTGCTAATGATGATTTTAAAAATGATTTGATTACAGCTGATTTGTTAACTTATTATATGCAGTCCTTTAAAGAGGAATGGTGGTTTCCAAGGACATATGTCTATTATTCTAGTGGATATATTCCTAGAATATTTTCTGGATTGAAGTCTAAGAGAGAATTTAATAGCCTTAAAGATTTATATGGTGTGAATGATAAAGATGAAATGAAAGATTGGCTTATGAAAGTGGGTTCAAAGGAAACTTATGGATATCCAAGGGCATGGAATAGAGTTCCGTCTGTTTCATGCTTTATAAAGCCTGAGGATATTTGTAAATACGAATAATGATGTGTATCATGCATTTTAAATATTGTGGAGAGTGTTTTCATTACAAAATTGCAAACAGATGGAGAGAGTGCCAGTCAATTGGCTGAGTAGATAGCTGAATTGATTAAAAATGCCAAGCGGCATATTGCAGCTTAAGTCAATTCGGCTATGGTATGTACCTATTATGAGATTGGCCGTATGATTGTGGAGTATGAACAGCAGGGTAAGACGCGGGCTAGGTATGGAGCGAAAATCATACCAGAATTGGCTAAACGACTGACAGCACGACTAGGAAAGGGATTTTCTAAGAGAAATTTGGCCAATATGCGCCAGTTCTACATTGTCTATTCTAAACAGTTTATTGACTTGAATGATGGAGACTTATCAATTTTCCAGACAGTGTCTGGAAAATCAGAAGGTGTTTCGCCAATTTCACAGACACTGTCTGGAAAATTCTTTTGATGGGGATATTTAATTCCCAAGAACGTTTATTTTATGAAAGGGAAGCTTCTAACGAGCGTTGGAGCCTAAGAGAATTGAAATTCTGCATTATATGAACGGCTGGCACTGTCTAGAGATAAGAAGGCGGTAAGTGAATTATCCAGACAGGGACTGATTGTGGAAAGTCCGGCAGATATTGTCAAAGATCCGTGTGTATTGGGATTTTTGGGGTTGCCAGAGAATAGCAGCTATTCGGAGTCTAAGCTGGAAGAATGTATTATTGATGAATTGCAGAATTTCTTGATGGAGCTGGGAAAAGGGTATACTTTCGTGGGCAGGCAGGTACATTTGACTTTTGATGAACAGCATTTATATGTCGATTTGGTGTTTTTTAATCGCCTATTGCAATGTTTTGTGTTGATAGATTTGAAAATAGGTGATATTACTCATCAAGACATAGGTCAAATGCAGATGTATGTGAATTATTATGACCGTAAAGTCAAATTATCAACCGGAAATCCTACTGTTGGTATTTTGCTTTGTAAGAAGAAAAAATGCTTTGGTGAAAATGACTTTGCCAAAGGACAATTCCCAGATTTTTGCCAGTAAGTATGAACTCGTCCTGCCGAACAAGGAGGAGCTTATGCGGCTATTAAAAGAGAATTTTAGTGAAAAATGACGTTGAAATAGTGATGGAGGGCATTATGCCAGTTTTACAGTGGATAGGGAAAGACAAGGTTATCAATCATCATTTGGATGTGCCTTTTCATGTGCTTAATCAAAAGTATAGCTTTGGCGAGGAGGATAGCAGCCGCCCTGAAGGAATAGCTTCGCGTCGCAACAAGATTATTCATGGGGATAATCTGCTGGCGCTGAAATCGCTTCTGCCGGAGTATGAGGGACGCGTGAAGTGTATTTATATCGCTAACTCTAGTAGTGATGAGGCTTGTAATCGGAGTCATCAGACTCCAGGTTGTTGCTGCTCTTGGTTCCAGATCAGAAAGGCTTGCTGATGTCCATACAACAAGCAAAGCGGGTATTGATATCAGCAAGCCTTTCTGATAGGCTGTTCATTCCAGCAACAAAAGACGTAAATTACATGTAAAGAAGGTGTATCCTTTATGATAGATGGTAATTTGGCATTCAAACTAGAGAAAGACTTTAACCCGCCGTACAATACCGGCAATGAGGGCTGGGTCTATAACGATAATGTTAATGACCCGCGCATTAAAAAATGGCTGGGAGAAGTTGTGGGCAAGGAAGGGGAAGACCTTTCCCGCCATGATAAGTGGCTGTGCATGATGTATCCCCGGCTGAAGCTAATGAAGAGATTGCTTTCTGATGATGGTGTGATTTTTGTAAGTATTGATGATATTGAGGTAGCAAACCTACGGTTTATTATGGATGAGATTTTTGGAAAAGATAGGTTTGTTGCGCAATTAATATGGAAAAGTCGACAGAATAAGGATAATCGTAATATCACTAACGTGTCTATTGACCATGAATATATATTATGTTATGGAAAGAAATTGCGTGGATGTGAGCGAAAGACTGACCAGTATAAAAATCCTGATAATGATCCTAGAGGTTTGTGGACGAGTGCTAACATGGTTGGCCTTGCTACCGCAGAGGCTCGGCCTAATTTGCATTATGATTTGATTGACCCTGTTACGGGAATTAATTATGGCCGTCCTGCGAAAGGTTGGCGTTATGACCGAAATACAATGTCTAAATTGATTGAAGAGAATAGGATTTTATGGCCATCAACACCAGATGGTCGACCTCGGAAAAAGCAGTTTTTGTCAGAACTATCTGCTGAATATACAGGATATTCGTCCATAGTAGGAGAGAATTTCTACACGCGAGATGGGGCAAATGAGCAACTTCAAATTTGGGGAGAAGTGAAGTTTGATTTTCCAAAAAATGTTGGTCTGATAATGGAGTTGTTGGAACAGGGGACTGACAAGGATTCTATTGTTCTCGACAGCTTTGCTGGCAGTGGTACCACGGCTCACGCGGTGCTGAATCTTAATAAGGCTGATGGCGGCAACCGTCAGTTTATCCTGATTGAAATGATGGACTATGCCGAAAGCATTACGGCGGAGCGGGTGCGCCGGGTAATCAATGGCTATGGGGAAGGCAAGAAGGCTGTGGCCGGCACAGGCGGGGCGTTTTCTTTCTATGAGCTGGGTGAGCCGCTTTTGCGGAACGGCAATATCAATGATAACGTGAGCACGGATAAGCTGCGGGAGTATATTTACTTCACGGAGACGCATCAGCCCTTGGAAGCATCGCGGGAGGAAGAACCATACTATTTGGGGACGTATCTTTCTACGGCGTATTATTTCTGTTACGAGAAAGACAGCCGTATTGTCCTTGATTATGAACTCTTGGGGGCGGCAGTGAAGACTAGAGCCGAGGGGTACGTGATTTATGCGGATATCTGTGCTCTGTCGGAAAGCCAGCTCATGAAGTACAACATCACTTTTAAGAAGATTCCTCGGGATATTACCAGAATTTAAGGAGGGCCGCATGGAACTAAAGAAATATCAAAAAGATGTGCTCAGTGACTTGCGCGCATACTTAAAGTGCTTGGTGGAGACTCCTGACCTGAATCAGGCGTGGAAAACGTATTGGGAGAGCAGGGATTTCCACGTAGGAAATGGCGGCATTCCTGACTATCGTCATGATTTGCCGGAGAGTCCCAATGTATGCATGAAGGTGCCAACTGGCGGCGGCAAGACTATTATCGCTTGCAGTGCTGTGGCGGATATTTTTCATGGGCTGGGTTATAAGCCCGGTCAGCCCCGTATGGTGGTGTGGCTGGTGCCGTCGGATTCCATCCTGACACAGACGCTGGCTAATCTCGGTAATCCCATGCACCCTTACCATCAACGGCTGGAACAGGACAATCGGGGACAGGTGGAAATCTTCAATAAGGAACAGCTTTTATCCGGGCAAGGGTTTTCACTGGACAGCGTGCGGGCACAGCTTTCCTTGTGTGTGATGAGCTTTGCCTCCCTGCGTATCAATAGCCGCAAGAAGGATGTGCGGAAGGTTTATCAGGAAAATGGGCAGCTCATGTCGTTCCAAAGTATCATCAGCGAAGAAGATTTGCTGCCGGATACGCCGGAAAGTTCCTTGATTCAGACTTTGCGGGCTTTGCATCCTGTGGTTATTGTGGATGAAAGCCATAATGCCAAGTCTGACCTCAGCGTGGAAATGCTGAGCAACCTGAACCCTTCCTTTGTGCTGAATCTGACAGCTACACCACGGAAGGGCAGTAACATCATTTCCTATGTGGATGCCAGAGAACTACAGAAAGAGTCCATGGTAAAACTGCCGGTTATCGTCTACAATCGGCGGGAGCGGAAAGATGTGGTAAACGATGCCCTGCTATTGCGGGCGCGTTTGGAACAGACGGCCAAGGAGGAAGAGGCGAAGGGGAGTCCCTATGTACGGCCTATTATCCTTTTTCAGGCAGAGCCGAAGATTACCAAGGACAAGGCAACCTTTGAGAAGGTAAAGAAACGGCTGATGGAAAGAGGCATTCCTGAAGCAGAAATCGCCATCAAGACCAGCGAGGCGGATGATTTGACTGGCGTGGATTTGCTCTCTAGGGAGTGCCCCATTCGCTACATTATTACCGTCAATGCGCTCAAAGAAGGCTGGGACTGTCCGTTTGCCTATATACTGGCAACTTTGGCCAATAAGACTTCGCAGGTGGATGTGGAGCAGATTTTGGGGCGCGTTCTGCGCCAGCCCTATACGCGGCTGTTTGCGAATAATGCGTTGAATATGTCTTATGTGCTGACCTGTTCCCATGATTTTCATGCTACCTTGAAAAATGTGGTGGCTGGCCTTAATCATGCCGGTTTTTCCGCAAAGGATTTCCGGGCCGTGGATTTGACGGCAGAAGAACAAGCCCAGACAGAAAAGCCGGAGCAGGGGGCGTTGGCGTTCTCTTGGGAAGAAAAGAGCGAACCTGTGCAGACCGGTGCTAGCGTTTCGGCGGAAGTTCGGGACGAAGATGATGACTTTGCCGATATGCAGGGCCCAGAAATGTGGCGAGAGTCTGCGGGAGAATACAAGGCAGGGGATAAAACTACCGCTATGCTGGAAGAAGCTGCGCAGGAAGCTGCGGCTTATGTGCAAATGGCTGAGCAGAGCGAACGCAGTGGCCTGATGACAGGGGAGCTGGGGAACATGCAGAAACAGTATCGCTTGCAGGCTGAATTTGCCGAAGAGGCTTTAGCGCTCCGCTTGCCACAGTTCTTTTTGGAAACGGGCAATAATAATCTGTTTGGTGAGGGCAAGGAACTCTTAGAGCCAGAGAATCTGACCAAGGGATTCAGCTTGCGAAAAGAGGATACAGAGATAAATTTCCAGTTGTCCACAGGCGAGGTATATGAGGTAAATCTTGCTGAGCAGGGAGAAGCTATTCCAAAATATAAGCGTCTGGCACAGAAGGACAGCCAACTTTTTCGAGCATATTTGGCGGAGCTTGCTCCAGCAAAACGGCAGGAAGAATGTGTGGCACATATTGCCCTGATGTTGTCGAAGAACAATAACGGTACAGCGGACCCGGAAATCATGGATTATGTCAAACGGGTTGTGGACGGCATGACCACGGATGAGATTTCTGCTTTGGAAAATTCCCTGCCGTTTTATACGGAGAAGATTAGAGAAAAAATAGAGCTGCTTACCCGCAAGTATCAGGAGAAGAAGTTTTATGAATGGCTGGATTTGGATAAAATTACCTGTCAGCCAAGTTTTCAATTGCCAAAGGTAATAACTCCGGCAGAGAGCAGTTCGTCCGTTCCGAAGTCCCTCTATGAAGCTGAAAAAGATGATATGAATCATTTTGAAAGTCAATTGCTGGATGCTATGGTGGAGTTGGATAATGTACGCTGGTGGCATCGGATTAACGAACGTAAGGGAATGCGGCTCAATGCCTTTATCAATCATTACCCGGATTTTATCGTCAAGACAGAGTCCGGTAAGATTCTCTTGATTGAAGCCAAGGGCGATTATCTGGATGGCGATAACAGTAAGACGAAGTTGAAGCTGGGCCGTCATTGGCAGGCAAAAGCCGGGAATATGTATAAATACTTCATGGTCTTTGATAAAAAAGCAATTCAGGCGGATGGAGCGTATACTATGGATAAATTTATTGGCGAGATTTTGCGGGAGTTGTAACTTGTATTTCCGGGAATTAGCAATGGAATGCGAGTAAATGATATAGAAAAAGATATGCCGTTATGTTACAATGAAAGCAAGGAAAGATAGTGACTCCTTTTGGGGGTGAGAGCTATGAAAATTGCACGAATAAGAGAAGCTGTCTTGCAAGTGGTGCTGCGTTATCCGGTCAGTCGGGTTACGCTTTTTGGCTCACAGGCCGCAGGACTGTCCAGAGAAGATAGCGATGTGGATTTGATCGTTGAGTTTTCCCAGCCAGTGTCGTTACTGACATTGGCTGGCATGAAATGCGACTTAGAGGAATTACTTAAGTGCAAAGTGGATTTGATTCATGGGCCAATCAGAGATTCGGATATGATTGAGATTGGGCAGGAGGTCGTCCTGTATGCAGCATAGAGATAAGATTGTCTTGCAGAAAATCATTTCCGAAATTGATGTGGGGACACAACTGTTAGGAAACAATAGTTTAGAGGCCTTCTTGCAGAATGAGATGATGAAGCGGGCTATCGGCATGACTGTAATCAATATTGGCGAATTGATAAAAAACGTAACCGATGAAATGCGAAACGCACATCCGGAGGTTCCCTGGAAACAAGTGGCAGGTTTTCGCGATATAACGGCGCATAAGTATCAGACTTTACGTATGGAAGATGTATATCAGGTAGTGGTAGAAGATTTTCCTGTATTGAAAAAACAACTTGACGTTATAGTTTCATTGGGATAGGTATTATGATAGCTTTAAGACGCTTTGCGTTGTCGGATGCGGTAACTATTCAGTCCAAACGATATCCTGCGAAAACGCAGGCGGAAATTGCACAACTGATTCATGAATGGAATAAGACGACATATTCTGGCAGACGGTTTGCGATGCTTGCTATTGCGCATGGCGATGAAATCGTGGGCTCCTGCTCATGGTTTGAACACAGCAAAAGCGTTGCTTCCTTTGGTGTTGAAGTATGGGAAGGCGAACGGAAGAAGGGTTATGCGTTTATGGCTCTGACGCAGCTGCAGGAATGCGTGCGGGAAAACGGCTTTGCCATCGTTCAAGATCAGGTGCGGGCAGACAATGTTGCAAGTATTCGGCTGCATGAAAAATTGCAGTTTGAAACGGACGGTTATATCTATAAGAACCAAAAAGGCGGCGATGTTTTGCTGTATTTGAAGGCACTGACCGGCGGACAAATCTATAGCGCATAATGCAGGAAAAGCTCTTATTCAAAGCGAATAAGGGCTTTTATAATATGTGTTTTGCGTAAAGGAGATGAAATTAATGCGGCATTGATGGTACCGGCGATGCTTTGCTGGCGAGGTTTGCCGGGATTCCCGCAGAGAAGGGCTCAGAGAAGACAGGCCGCAATCAGCCCATGAGCCTGCGCTTTGAGATGGGCGGCATCGATGTAAAGAAAGTGTATCGCTTCTTCTAGAAGGATTTGCATGACGATTATATGCATGGGAAGATAAATAGCAGTAGCGTCAAGCGGACGGCTGACACAGGCAGTCATCTGCTTGACGTTTCTGTTCCTTCATGATAATTTATCTTTTACAGGATGCATATGGTGCACTAGAAAACACGCAATGGAGTAACTAATATTAGATGGAACACGAAATCTATAAAACTTTTTCGGATTATTTGAAGGAACGTTATGGGGAGAAAGTCTATAAGCTGCCCGTAGCTCTGCCCGTTACTTGCCCGAATCGCATCGGCGCATGCGGAAACGGCGGGGCGGGCTGCACGTTTTGCGGCTCGATTGGTGCGGGGTATGAGAATCTGCCGGCGGATATGACGATTACGGCGCAGATTGCGGCCAATAAGGCGCATATCATCCCCAAGTACAAGGCCAAGAAATTCATCCCGTATTTCCAGAATTTCAGCAATACCTATGCACCGCTGGAGAAATTGCGGGGCTGGGTGCAGGAGGCGGGGGCTGGCGAGGACATCGTGGCAATCTATATCGCGACGCGTCCGGACTGCGTCAGCGAGGAATATTTGGCGATGCTGCGGGCGGAAGCAGATAAGCTCGGCATTGATATCTGCGTGGAGCTTGGCCTGCAGAGCGTCAACTACCGGTCGCTGCAGAAAATCAACCGCGGCCATACGCTGGGGGAGTTCATCGATGCGACCCTCCGCATCAAGGCCCATGGCCTGCAGACCTGCACGCATCTTATCTTGAATCTGCCCTGGGACGACATGACCGATGTGGTGGAAGATGCCAAGATCCTGTCGGCCCTCGGTGTCGACCAGGTCAAGCTCCATGCTCTCTACATCGTCAAGGGCACCGAGATGGCACGCCAATATGAGGCCGGCGAGCTTACGCTGGTTTCGCGGGAGGAGTATGAGGCCCGCGTCATCACCTTCCTGGAGCATCTGTCGCCAGACATCGTGCTCCAGCGCATCATCGGCCGCGCCCCAGAGACGAATACGCTCTTTTCCAATTGGCACACGGGCTGGTGGAAAATCCGCGACAACATCACGCATACGATGGCGGCGAATGGCCAGTACCAGGGACGCCTGTGCCGTTACCTCAACGGCCCGGCGGTGCGAAAGTTTTTGTCCGTGTAAGCAGGATATTGCCCTGAAATGTCTAATATAACAGTATAAATCGATGTACTGTCAATGGTAGGCAATGAAAGGGGCGATACTATGCAGGTTTGGATCGAACGGATTGGCCCGCTCGGCGAGAATGAACTTTACGCGTTTGGCCCGTCCTGGCAGGATGTCACCGGCCGGGTGGAGCTTGACGCCTTGGGCAATGGTGTGATACGCCGCAAACATGCGGCATTTTCGGAAAAGCAGATGGCGATCATTGCTGACCGGATTGACGGGTGGATCCGCGATCTGGGCAGCTGTCAGCTTTCCTGCATCAGTGCTGCCGACAAACTGGAGGATGAGCCGGAGCGCCGCTGCCGCTGGAAACCGCGGGCGGCGGACCTGCGTCCGCTGGACCTGCCGATGCGTTCGGTGGCGATTGCCCCCGACCATGCTGCTTGGGAGCAATACGAAACCTGGCTTTGATGAGAGAATGGCGAGAATCTTAACGGGTTCTCGTCTTTTTTTGGCAAGGGGATTAAAATTTCCTGTAAAAATAAGCAAATTATTCTGAAAAGTATTGCTTTTGCCGTTGCGAGCCTTTATACTAAGTGTAGGGAATGGCTTATATGGAGGAATACAGTATGAAAAAGGCAATTATCGCAATGATGGCTGTCTTTTGCCTTTGCTTTGTGGGAACGAATGCAGAAGCAGCTGGCAAGAACTGGAATTTTGTAGAGGAGTCGTATACGGTGCAGCATGGGGATACGCTGGAGGGAATTGCAGAGAAGTACATGAAGAAGAATACCTATGGCCCGCGCGAGCTGCGGGAGTTCATCGCAGGAATCAAGGAGCTCAATGATTGGCTGCTGAAGCGTGACGTTGCGGAGGGTGATACGCTGCGCATCAATTATTGGGAAAAGAAGAACTGACAGGATAAAGAAAGGGCGCCATGCAATCGGTGATGCATGGCGCCCCTTTTGTCTGCGCAGCGCGTGTAGGGAAGCCGGCTGTAAGGTCGTCCGTTCCGTGGTTGGCGATCGGAAGCTGGATGACGCGAGCCGGCGCAAAGATAGGCGGGACAGGATCGCGAGCCAACCATATCCCTGTTGCTATCATTATAGCATAAATCCCTGTCGCTGCGGGCAAAAGAGAGAAAAATAACGGGTATGATAGCTTGCGGTTATATCGTCTTAAGCATTTGTTATTTGTATTTATCCTCAATATGAGGTATTATGATTAGGTAATAAAAACACAGCGCGAAAAAGTTTGCGATGAGGAGGCATTATCCATGCTTGAAAATAAACAGTGGGATGGTTTTTCGGGAAGCCTTTGGCGGGAAGAAATCAATGTGCGTGATTTCATCCAGAAGAACTATCAGCCCTATGATGGGGACGAATCGTTCCTGGCAGGCCCGACTGAGGCGACGAATAAACTTTGGGACAGACTGCAGGCGCTGCAGAAGGCCGAGCGCGAGAACGGTGGCGTCCTCGATATGGATGTGGATATCGTATCTAGCCTGACTTCCCATGGGGCAGGCTACATCGATGAATCCATGAAGGATTTGGAACGTGTGGTCGGCCTCCAGACGGATAAACCGCTGAAGCGTGCCTTCATGCCCTATGGCGGCATCAAGATGGCAGAGCAGGCCTGCCAGAACTATGGCTATGAGCCGAGTGCGAAACTTCATGAGATCTTCACGAAATATCATAAGACCCACAACCAGGCCGTGTTTGATGCCTATACGCCGGAAATCCGCCGCGCCCGTCACAGCCACATCATCACGGGTCTGCCGGATACCTATGGCCGCGGCCGCATCGTGGGCGACTACCGCCGCGTAGCGCTTTATGGTATCGACCAGCTGATTGCCTTCAAGGAAGCCGATAAAGCCAATACCGGTATTGATGGGGTTATGACCGATGAGGTCATCCGCCAGCGTGAGGAGCTCACGGAGCAGATCCGTGCGCTGCAGGGCATGAAGGAAATGGCTGCCATCTATGGCTTTGACATCTCGGCCCCGGCCAAGGATGCCCGCGAGGCCGTACAGTGGCTCTATTTCGGCTATCTGGCTGCCATCAAGACCCAGAACGGCGCCGCCATGAGTGTCGGCCGCATTTCGACCTTCCTCGATATCTACATCGAGCGCGACATCCAGAACGGCAAGCTGACGGAAGCGGAGGCCCAGGAGCTCATCGACCATCTCGTCATGAAGTTCCGCATGGTGAAATTTGCGCGCATCACGTCCTATAATGAGCTGTTCTCGGGGGACCCGGTCTGGGCGACGCTGGAAGTTGCCGGCATCGGCATGGATGGCCGCAGCCTGGTCACGAAGAACGACTACCGCTTCCTGCATACCCTTGAGAATATGGGCCCGGCTCCGGAGCCGAACCTCACGGTGCTCTATTCCTCGGCCCTGCCGGAGAACTTCAAGCGCTATGCGGCCAAGATTTCGGTGACGACGAGCTCCATCCAGTATGAGAACGACGATGTCATGAAGGTGGAGTGGGGCGATGACTACTCCATCTGCTGCTGCGTATCGGCAACCCAGACGGGCAAGGAGATGCAGTTCTTCGGGGCGCGTGCGAACCTGGCCAAGTGCCTGCTCTATGCCATCAATGGCGGTGTGGACGAGAAGTCCGGCGAGCAGATCGGGCCGGAGTACCGCGGTGTCACCGGGGATATCCTGGACTACGAGGATGTCGTGAAGAAATTCGACCGCATGATGGATTGGCTGGCAGGCCTTTACGTCAATACGCTGAACCTCATCCAGTATATGCATGATAAGTATTATTACGAGGCCGCTGAGATGGCCCTTATCGATACGGATGTGCGCCGCACGTTTGCTACGGGCATTGCTGGCTTCTCCCATGTGGTTGACTCCCTGTCGGCCATCAAATACGCCAAGGTCAAGGCCATCCGCAACGACGCGGGCATCGTGACCGATTACGAGACGACGGGGGATTTCCCGCGTTACGGCAACGACGATGAGCGTGCCGACGAGATTGCCAAGTGGCTCTTGAAGTCGTTCCTCGACAAGATCAAGTCCCGTCATACCTATCGCAACTCGGAGCCGACGACGTCGATCCTTACGATCACGTCGAATGTGGTCTATGGCAAATACACGGGGGCAATGCCGGATGGCCGCAAGGCTGGCGTTCCGCTTTCGCCAGGTGCCAACCCGAGCTATGGTGCCGAGCAGAACGGCCTGCTGGCATCGCTGAACTCCGTGGCGAAACTGCCCTATGAGTGGGCCCTTGACGGCATCTCCAACACCCAGAGCATGACGCCGGAGGCCCTTGGCCATAACGACGAGGAGCGTTCCGCGCAGCTCGTGAATGTGCTTGACGGCTACTTCGACCAGGGCGCCCATCATCTGAATGTCAACGTCTTTGGCCGCGAGAAGCTCCTCGATGCCATGGAGCATCCCGAGAAGGAAGAGTATGCAAACTTCACGATCCGCGTCTCGGGCTATGCGGTCAAGTTCATCAACCTGACCCGCGAGCAGCAGCTCGATGTCATTGCGAGAACCTTCCATGCACACATGTAAGGGGTATATCAATGCGGTAGAGAGCTTCGGCTCGGTGGACGGGCCGGGGCTTCGCTACATCTTCTTCCTGCAGGGCTGCCCGCTGCGCTGCAAGTACTGCCATAATCCCGAAACCTGGCAGGGCACAGGCGGCACGGAGATGACGGCCCCAGAGGCACTGGCTAAGGCCCTGCGCTACAAGTCCTATTGGAAAAATGGCGGTGGCATCACCGTGTCGGGGGGCGAGCCGCTGCTGCAGGCAGGCTTTGTCACAGAGTTGTTTACACTGGCCAAGGAGCAGGACGTTTCGACCTGCATCGATACCTCAGGCGCTGTCTTCTCGCGGGAAGAGCCGGTGTTTTCAAAGCTTGCGTCACTGCTGGCCGTAACGGATACGGTGCTCCTGGACATCAAGCATATTGACATGTCAAAACATCGGGATTTGACCGGTCAAGGCAATGGACAGATTCTTGCTTTTGCCAGATATTTGGCTGAAATCGGGAAACCGGTCTGGATCCGCCATGTCCTTGTGCCGGGCATCAACGATGATGCGGAAAGCCTTGCCAAATTGTCCAGCTTTGTGGCGGGACTTGGCAATGTCCAGCGCTTTGAGGTGCTGCCTTATCATCGCCTGGCTATCCATAAATACGAAGAGCTGGGAATCGACTACCCGCTTCCCGATGTGCCAGAGCCAACGAAAGAAGCCGTGGCCAAGGCAGAAGCAATCCTGCGCACAAGTGAATATCAAGGCTATAAACGCTGAGTGATAGATACAACAGAGGCTGCTGTACGTAATATTTACGTGCAGCAGCCTCTGTTGTTGTTCTGGAAAAAAGCAAGCATCTGCCTATCCGTACAACATGACAATCCGGCAGGCAGCTGACCGGAAGGCCCGGCTATCGCCGGGGGGTAAGGAATTTCCCCTTGACAGATTTTTTGTATACAGTATAATAAGTCACATGGCATTTACATATTTACAATATATTTTGCCAATGGTTAATCTATTGTCTTTTTTAAAAAGACAATAGTGCATAGGAAGTGAGGAATCTTTATGAATCTGGAAAACACCATAAGCAGTGCCAAGGCACCCGCCGGTACAAACTATCGCTGGAAAGTTGCCAGCCTGATCTTTCTGGTCAGTTTTGTCGCCTACATGGATCGCGTAAACCTTTCTGTCGCTACGCCGGTCATCATGCAGGAATTCGGTTTCACCAAGATTGATATGGGGCTTATCCAAACCTGTTTCTTCGGCGGGTATGCGCTGATGCAGGTTCCCGGAGGCATTTTGGCAGATCGCTTCGGCCTTCGCAAAACCGGTACATTTGCCATCCTCTGGTGGTCGATCTTTACCGCGCTGACTGCTCTGGCGCATGGAAAATTCAGCTTTGCTGCCGTTCGCCTGGCCTTCGGCCTCGGCGAGGGCCCAGTCTTCCCTTCGCTCGGTGCAGCCTGCTATAAGTGGTTCAACCACGCCGAAAAGGGCAAGGCCAGTTCCTCTATCCTTGGCGGCACCTTTTTCGGTCCGGTCGTCGGCCCACTGCTGACTGTCGCTCTGATGGGGTGGCTCGGCTGGCAGGGCGTCTTTATCATCTTTGGTATCCTCGGCATCGTCGTTGCCTATGCCTGGCACCACTACACCCGGGATACCCCGGAAGATTGCCCTTATGTAAGCGAAGAAGAAATCAACTACATCAACGAAGCGCGCAGCGATCAAACGGAAAAAGCCGTAGCTCCGTGGAAGGAGCTTCTGATGAACCATCGGTTCTGGGCTGTCGGTCTTCAGTTCCTCGTCGTCGATTACATCATGTATGTTTTTCTTTCCTGGCTGCCCATGTTCCTCACCGAAGTATATGGGCTGAGCCTCAAAACCATGGGCTTCTGGACCTCCGTCCCCTGGATTGCCTTGACCTTCATGGTCTTCTTCGCCGGCTGGTTTTCTGACCGCTTGGCTGCGGGCAAGAACAGTGAACGCCAGTACACCATGCGCACGGTCACCGCTATCTTTGGCATCGCAGTCACTTCCGTAGGTCTTTACGCAGCATCCCGCATGGCTTCCGTTGAAGCTGCTATCTTCTGGATGACGCTGGCTCTCGGCTCTCTTGGTTTTTGTATGAGTGCCACTTGGTCATCGGTCATGTCGCTGGGCGGCCGCTTCAGCGGCTCTGTTTCCGGCTGGATCAATCTCTGGGGCAATATCGGCGGCGTCCTCGCCCCGATTGTCACGGCCTTCCTCGTCGAGACATACGGCTGGAACAACGCATTTTCTATCACAGCGCTATTCGGTCTTATCGTAGTCGCCTGCTGGCTGGTCATCAAGCCAGGCAAGCAGCTTATCGCCGATAACTGATGCTATCCGCATGGCCACACAAAAAAGAGGCTGCTGCACGTAATATTCACGTGCAGCAGTTTTTTTGTGTGGCCGGCCTGTCTTTGCGGCTAAGGGAGGTCTTGATCTTGGGTTAATTTGTGAGTGCCATTACCTGCGGTTTGTCGTATGCGCTGCTGCATTGGCTGTTCCGGCGGGAAATAAAGGAATGTCAAAATTATATTTGACAAAATATAATTTTACTGTATAATAGGGAGTGTAAAAAAGAAATGAAGGGTTTAGAGACGGATGTGTAGAAGAGTCTCTAAGCAAAGGAGAGCTGAAAACATGGACAAGCAGGAAATGATCAATGCCTTTCATATGATGTGGGACAACTTCCCGGAGCCCATCATGCTGATCACCAAAGATCGCCAGATCCACGCGGTGAATAAGAAAGCAGCTTCGCTGGGGCTCAATGATCAGATGAAATGCTCGAGTATCGGCAAGCCGGAGCAGCATAAGGGCTGTCTCTGCAATCAGGCGGCAGATACGAAGCAGGCTGTCTACAAAGCCTACGAAGGGCAGTTTGGCCGGGCTTATGGTTTTTGGATTCCTGTGGCTGGGGCTGAGGAATATATCATCCACTTCGGCGTAGGTTCTACGTTCGAATATCCCATGTGATGAAGGTCGCGTAAGTCTGTTTCCTCATTTTTATTCAGAGAGAAGGAGCTGATGGCATGGAGAAAAAGCGGATCCACAAGGATATCGTTATTGTTGGTGCAGGTATGGCAGGGCTGACGGCAGCCCTGTATGCAGGGCGCATGAATCTGGACGTGCTGGTGCTGGAGAACGGCATTGTCGGCGGACAGATAGCCAATGCCACTGGTATTGAGAACTATCCCGGTTTTGCCAAGGTTTCCGGCAAGGAGCTCATCGGCACTCTTCAGCAGCAGGCAGAAAGCTTTGGTGCAGTCATCGATGAGTTTGACTCCATCGTGAAGGTAAGCCTCAAAGGGCAGCCGAAGCTGGTGGAAACAGAGGCATATATCTACGAGGCAGATGTGGTCATCATCGCTTCGGGCATGAACCGCCGCAAACTGCCGCTGCCGGAGGAAGCAAAGTATGCAGGCAAGGGCGTGCACTACTGCGAACTCTGCGACGGTCATATGTATCAGGACAAAGTCATCGCCGTCATGGGCGGAGGCAATGCGGCCGTAGATGCTGCCAATTTCCTCACCAAGCATGCCAGCAAGCTCTATCTGATACACCGTTCGGAGCTGCGGGCGGATGAAGTCTCCCAAAAGCGGTTGAAGGAGAATCCCAAGGTGGAGATCTTCCTGCAGACGGAGATCAAGAGCCTGCAGGGAGAGGGACGCTTGGAGCGCATCGAGGTGCTGGACAAGGCCTCGGGGGAGACGCGCAGCCTGCCCGTGGATGGCATCTTTGTCAATATCGGCGTAGTGCCCAATACGGAGCTTTTCCAGGAAGAGCTGCCGCTTTCGGCCAGTGGCCGTATCGAAGCCGGTGAGGACTGCCGGACAGCCATTCCAGGGGTATTTGCCGCCGGGGATGTGCGGGAAAAAGAAATCCGCCAGCTGACTACCGCTGCCGCTGACGGCACGGTAGCCGCTTTGCTGGCTGAAAAATATCTAGTGAAATTGAAGGAGGGTAATGCAGTATGGTAAAAGTATATTCGATCAATGATTGTCCTTGGTGTGACAAGGTGAAGAAGTATCTGAAGAGCAAGAATGTGGAGTTCGAGGAGCACAATATCGAGGAAAACGATGCAGACCGCGATGCCTGCTATGCGTTGACTGGGGACACCATGGTTCCCATCACGACGGCCAATGATAAGGATTATGTGCTGAGCTTCGACAAGGCTAAGCTGGATGCCATGCTGGGCCTTTGATAGATCGCGTGTCAGATGTAAGTGAGGAGAACGATATGGGTATTTATGATTTTGTGGTAAAGACCAACAAAGGTGTGGAAAAATCCCTGGCGGATTACAAGGGGAAGGTACTGGTCATCGTCAATACGGCTTCCAAGTGCGGCTTCACGCCGCAGTTCAAGGAGCTGCAGGATCTCTATATGAAGTATAAGGGGCAGGGCTTGGAGATCCTGGGCTTCCCCTGCAACCAGTTTGCCGGCCAGGAGCCGGGCAGCAACAACGAAGTGCAGGAATTCTGCCGCTTGAACTATGGCGTGACCTTCCAGATCTTCGAGAAGGGCGATGTGCGTGGCGACACGGCGCAGCCCCTGTTCAAGTATCTGATTGAACAGCAGGGCTTCAAGGGCTTTGACGAGTCGCATCCCATCGCAGCAAAGCTGACGGAGGCGCTCCAGCAGAATTTCCCTGAGTACCTGGAAGGGGATTCCATCAAATGGAATTTCACCAAATTCCTGGTCGACAGGGAAGGCAAGGTGGTGGCTCGCTTCGAGCCGACCTATGATCCGGCCAAGATGGCGGGAGAGATTGAGAAGCTGCTGTAAGCTGCTCCTCATGTTGTAAGGAAATCGGTATAGACAGGAAAGGGCCGTCGGCCTCACCTCCTTGGTGAAGACGACGGCCCTTTTGCTATGCGGAGGATCGCTGGTTTTGGCTGAAACGATTCCATAAACGCGGCCTTTCGATAACTAAAAAATAAAAGGGAAGCTGCCCGCTGATATAGAATGAGGTAAGTACGATAACATATATGCTATGGGTACTGACTCCAAGACGACATAGCGACAAGTGAATAGGCGAGGAGTGAAATGTATGGATTCTGCTGTAATTACCTTATGTGTGCTTTGCGTAGCGGGGTTCTTCTTTGCTACGGAACTTATTCCCCTGGCGGTCACGGCCATGGGATCGGCTATTGTGCTGGGCTTGTTTGGGGTGCTTACGCCTGCCCAGGTGTATTCGGGGCTTTCCAATTCAACGGTGGTTTTGTTTGCGGGCATGTTCGTCATTGGCGCAGCCATGTTCCAGACGGGGCTGGCGCAGAAGATCGGCGTCACGGTCGTGAAGAAGGCGGGTACCGATGAGAAGAAGCTGATGCTGGCCTTGATGGTCATCACGATTATCCTTTCGGGTGTTTCGTCGAATACGGCGACGGTGGCCTGCCTGATGCCGGTGGTCGTGCAGATCTGCATTGCCGCACACATTCCCGTATCGTCGCAGCTCATGGGCATGGCGATCGCGGCCAATGTCGGCGGTACGCTCACGCTTATCGGTACGCCGCCGAACATCCTCATGAGTGCGACGCTGGAGACCTCCGGTTACAGCCCGTTTGGTTTCTTCGAGTTCGGTCTTATCGGTGTGCCGCTGTCCCTGGCAGGTGTCATCTACATGATGACGGTCGGACGGCGCCTGTGCCCGCATAATTACGCGGACAACAACCTGTTTGACCAGGAGTCGGCGGAGCCGGAGAATCCGCGCAAGATGTTCATCTGTGCCGCAATCCTGGTCTGTGTGGTCGTGGCGATGGTCTTGGAGAAGGATATCGGTGTGCCGATGCAGACGTCTGCCATCATTGGCGCCCTGGCCTGTGTGCTTACAGGCTGCGTGACAGAAAAGCAGGCCTATCAGGGGATTGACTGGGTCACGATTTTTCTGTTCGCCGGCATGCTGCCGCTGGCCAGTGCGATGGATAAGAGCGGGGCGGGCAAGATGATCGCCGATTTCGTGATCGGCCTCATCGGCACGGAGCCTTCGCCGATGGTCATTGTCGTGGCCATGTTCATCCTGTCCTGCGGGCTGACGCAGTTCATGAGCAATACGGCATCGGCCGCGCTGCTGGCGCCTATCGGGATTTCCATCGCCGAGTCCATGGGGGCCTCGCCGTATCCTGTGCTTATGACCATCGGTATTGCGGCATCCTGTGCCTTTACGACGCCGGTGGCGACGCCGCCGAATACGCTGGTGCTGGGGCCTGGCAAGTTCAGGTTCATCGATTATGTCAAGGTCGGTATCCCGATGGTGCTGGTGGCTTTGCTCGTGTGCATCTTTGTCATCCCGATTTTCTGGCCCTTCTTCCCAGGATGAGTATGCGGGTGCACTAGCCTTGTAAGCGAGGAGGAATATACATGGAACGCGAAAAGATAATCCGGGGCATTGAGGCGTTTGACCCCGAGCTCTTCGATTTTATCCAGATGGAACTGAAGACGCAGCGCTATACGCTGTCCCTGCTGCCGAACGAGAACTATGCCTCGCCCTTCTGCTCATATCTGAAGGGCAGCCTGCTCAGCAATACCTATATGGACTATCACGATGTGGTGACGTGCAGCCGGCTGGAGTCCCTGGCCATCGAGCGCGCGAAGCGGTTGTTTGGCAGCGAGGCGGCCATCGTGCGCATCAACAATCTGGTCGCAGCGTCGCAGATCGTCTTCCACAATTTCGTCAACACTGGCGATACCATCATGTCCTTCAACCTGCGCAAGCGGGAATACTGCTATACCGAGGATATGAAGTACAATTTCGTGAAATACAGCATCGAGCCGGAGACGCAGCATCTGGATTACCGCCATATCGAGGCGCTGGCGCAGGAGTGCCGGCCCAAGATGATCATATTCTCGCCGACGAATTATCCGAAGGATGTCAACTACCGCAAGCTGGCGCAGATCGCGCATGGCGTGGGGGCCGTGCTATGGGTGGACATGAGTGCGGTCGTGGGACTGGTAGCCGCGAAATTGATGCATTCGCCGGTACCCCATGCCGACGTGGTGACGTTCTACACCCATGATACGCTGCGCGGACCCCAGAGCGCGGTGATCCTTACGAACAGCGAGAATGTGGACAGCCTCAACCAGATTGCCATCAATACGGGGCATGTATATCTGCAGGAGAATGTCCTGGCGGCACTCTGCATCGCATTCCGCGAGGCGGAGACGCCGGAGTTTGGCAAGTATTGCCAGCAGTGCCTGAAGAATGCCAATGCGCTGATGGAATCCCTCAAGGACAATGGCCTCAATATCGTCTATCATGGGACGAACAGCCAATACGTAGCCCCCGAGGTGCATTGTGAAGACCGCGGCCCCTTCCTGTCGCAGGTCAAGCAGGCGGGCTTCATCGTCAAATGCGACAATATCATGACCTTCGATGATGATAAGACGATCCCTGCGCTGCGGTTGTCGAGCCTGATCCCGACGACCCGCGGCATAAAGGAAGAGGAGATGGTCGAGGTCGGGCGGCTGCTGTCCAAGGCCATCGTGCCGGATCTCGACTCCAAGCAGATCGCCAAGATCCGCCAGTCCCTGGCGGAAATCGTATTCACCAAGCCGCTTTTTTCCGAGGAATGGCTGCCGCGCAAGAATATCATCAACCCGCTCTACAGTTCGCAGAATATCAACTATTCGCGGGAACTCTATGCGGCCAACAAGAAGAGTTTCCTCAAGCATCTGTTTGGCTTCGATGAGGATTGAGGCGGATGGGTGTTTTGTGTGTCCGCCGTTGACAGCGCTTCTCTGATGCACTATAATGAAAGCCGTGATATAAATCACGCATATAATTTCATAGTCAGGGAACAGGTGCTGTCTATGACAGCCGAAGAGAAAAGCCGGTCAAAACCGGCGCGGTCCCGCCGCTGTGAGGGGAGCGATCCTGCAAGATTGCCACTGGATATGAATCTGGGAAGGCGCAGGGGAGCGATGAACCGAGCCAGAAGAACTGCCTGTCCGAAAGTCACCGTTTTGACTTGTCATTTGACCGGTCAAGCCACCTGCGAGCGATGGGAAGGGGACTGCTGACTATCCAACCACAGGATAGCAGGGGTCTTTTGGTGCGCCAAAAGGCCCCTTTCTATTTATCCAAGAAATAGGGGGATTCACATTATGAAAAACTGGAAAAAAGCATTGGCTGTATCTCTTGCCTGCACGGCTGCCTGGGGCTTTGCTGCTCCGCAGACGGAGGCTGCTTATCAGCTGAACCCGGAAGTAAAGAAACCGACGATGGCACTCAAGACGGCCTCGGAAATCGGTGTGCTCAAGAATGAGAACCCGGAGCTTAAGAACCTTGCGGATAAGGACGCTATCGTGGTTATGACGTTCGGCACGACGTTCAAGGATACGCGCGCTAAGACCATCGATGCAACGGTCGATGCCATCAAGGCTGCTCATCCGAACGTGAAGGTTGTCACGGCTTATACGTCGCATATCATCATCAAGCGCGTACAGGAGAAGGAAGGCATCAAGTTCCCGACGCCGGAAGAGGCACTCGAGCAGCTCAAGGCTGATGGTTACAGCCGTGTAGCACTGGTTTCCCTCGATGTCATCCCGGGCATGGAGTACAACTACGATATGGGCGTTTATCAGAACTACAAGAACCAGTTCAAGAAGATGACGCTGGGTACGTCGCTGATGTACTGGCAGGGCCAGGAAGAGCAGGCCGATGATGTCACGGAAACCATCAAGGCGCTGTCCTCCCAGTTCCCGAAACAGGGCAAAGACGATGCTATCCTGATCATGGCTCATGGTACGCCGAACATTTCGAATGCGTATTACTCGGTCATCCAGGCAAAACTCGATGAGATGGGCTATAAGAACGTCTATGTCTACACGGTTGAAGGCTGGCCGTCCCTCGAGACTGTTATGCCGAAGCTCAAGAAGAACGGCATCAAACACGTTACGCTGATGCCGCTGATGATGGTTGCTGGTGACCATGCCAACAACGATATGGCTGGCGATGAGGAAGATTCGCATAAGTCCATGCTGGTCAAAGAGGGCTTCAAGGTCGATACCTACATCCATGGTATTGGCGAGAACAAGAACATCCGTGACCTTTATGTTGCCCGTGCAAACGATGCATGGAATGCACTGGAGGCAAAATAAGACCATCTTTATGGTAAGAGAGGCGCGTGGGCATAGCTCACGCGTCTTTTTTAGACGCATTCTTCGCAAAGAAATCCGTAAATCGCGGACATTTTTCTTGACGCAGCGGGGATAAATACTTATAATTAGCGTATAATCTGATAGCAACGAAACTGCATGGCTGACGGTTCAGTGGAATTGACCACGGGCCGTGCAGTTCGGGAAAATGCCGACCGTCTGGGCACCTTTTTAGGGGCTCGGACTGTCGGCATTTTTAGTTAGCATGGAGGGAAGATTATTTTGGAACTGCTGGAGAGGAAGATTCAGGAGGAAGGCATTGCCCTGCCAGGCAACGTGCTCAAGGTGGATTCGTTTTTGAACCATCAGATCGATCCGGAGCTGTCGCTGGCGATGGGCAGGGAGTTTGCGCGTTTG
The DNA here is from genome assembly GCF_900113715.1 of Pseudoselenomonas ruminantium. Lineage (GTDB taxonomy): Bacteria > Bacillota > Negativicutes > Selenomonadales > Selenomonadaceae > Selenomonas_A > Selenomonas_A caprae. The sequence goes on from NZ_FOQK01000002.1 coordinate 99,530, forward strand.
TTCCGCGATGCGGGCATCGACCGTGTGCTGACGGTGGAGGCATCGGGCATTGCCATCGGTGTCATGGCGGCTATGGAGCTCGGCGTACCGCTGGTCTTTGCGCGCAAGAAGAAATCGGTGCTGATGCATGAGCCGGTCTATAAGCATGAGGTTTACTCGTTCACGAAGAAAGAGACGTCAGAAATCATCGTGCTGCAGAAGTATCTGCCGGCTGGTGAGAATGTGCTGGTCATCGATGATTTCCTGGCCAATGGCGAGGCGGCACTGGGACTGGCGAGCATCGTTGAGGAGGCAGGCTCGAAGGTGGCTGGCATCGGCATTGCCATCGAGAAGGCCTTCCAGCGCGGCCATCAGCGCATCATCGACAAAGGGTATCACCTTGAGGCTCTGGCAAGCATTGCTTCGCTGGACGATGGCAAGATTACGTTTGTAGAGAAATAAATTTGTGGGGGAATTCATTGTGACGAACGCGATTCATCCGGTTGACCAGAAACTGCCGTTTTTGCGCACGCTTATCTACGGGGCTCAGCATGTGCTGGCCATGTATGCTGGTGCGGTAGCTGTGCCCTTGGTACTTGCCGGGGCCATCGGGCTTTCGACGGAACAGCTCATTTATCTCATCAATGCCGATCTCTTCACCTGTGGGATCGCTACGCTCGTGCAGGCATTGAGCATCCGCGGTGTCATCGGTGCGAAGCTGCCGATCGTGCAGGGCTGCACGTTTACGGCGGTCACGCCGATGATCATCATCGCGAACACCCATGGCGGCGGGGCAGCTGGCCTGCAGGTCGTCTATGGCTCGGCTATCTTTGCCGGCATTGCCTGCTTCATCATCAGCAATTTCTTCAGCAAGATGCTGCGGTTCTTCCCACCGGTGGTCACGGGCTCGGTCATCACAATCATCGGTCTGTCGCTGCTGCCGGTAGCGGTCAACTGGATCACGGGGCCGAATCCTGCGGCTGCTGATTACTGTGACCCGTCAAACATCGCTCTGTCGCTGGCGGTGCTGGCAATCATCCTCTTCATCTACCGCACCTGCAAGGGCTTCCTGGGGCATATTTCAGTGCTGCTGGGCCTGGTGATCGGCACGGGGATTGCAGCTGCTTTCGGCATGGTGGATTTCCATGCCGTCAGCGAAGCGGCAGTGCTCGGTGTCACGACGCCCTTTGCCTTTGGCCTGCCGGTATTTGAGCCGGTATCGTGCCTCATCATGACGCTGGTCATGCTCGTGACGATGGCCGAGACTACGGGCGATGTCATGGCCATCAGCTCGATCGTCAAAAAGCCGATGACGGAGGAGATGCTCACCAAGGCCCTGCGGGCCGATGGTTTCTCGACGGCTCTGGGCGGTGTGTTCAATACCTTCCCGTATACGGCTTTTGCCCAGAACATCGGCCTTATCAGCATGACGGGAATCCGCAGCCGCTATATCGTGGCGACCAGCGGCGTGTTGCTGATGATCCTCGGGCTCTTCCCGAAGCTGGCGGCTGTCGTCGCCTGCATCCCGACGATGGTGCTCGGCGGTGCTGGCCTGGCGATGTTCGGCATGGTAGCGGCAAGCGGCATGCAGGCGCTCTCGCAGGCGGATTTGCAGAAGAAGGGCAACTCGATGGTCGTGGCTATCAGCGTAGCTGTGGCGCTTATCCCGCTGGGGGTGCCGTCCTTCTACAGCCATTTCCCGCAGTGGGTGCAGCTCATCGGCAACAGCGGCATCACGATCGGCAGCATCATGGCCATTGTGCTCAACGTACTGCTCTGCGAGCGCAAGCCGAAGCAGAGTGAGTCGGAGCACGAGGCAGCTTTCGATCTTTAAGGGAATCTCCCGCTGACGGCAACTGGCAGTCCCAGACAGAAGGGGCTGCCAGTTTTTTGTCATGCGTTTGTTACATGTATACATATATACCTCTTTTATGACGCTTTTAATTGTGCTATAATGTTCTTTGTGATTGTACATTACAGGTGTACAGTTGCGAAAAACATTTACCCTATAAGGAGCATTCATACGATGAAACAAAATGACAATGAGTTTATGCAGCACGATCTACGGCTTCCTGAACTTACGGTTCGCGGTATGCTGCTCGGTGCTATCCTGACGGTTATCTTCACAGCATCGAACGTCTACCTGGGCCTCAAGGTCGGCCTGACCTTTTCCTCGGCTATCCCCGCCGCGGTGATTTCGATGGCGGTCCTCAAGATGGCGAAAGATTCCAATATCCTTGAGAACAACATGGTGCAGACACAGGCTTCCGCCGCAGGAACCTTGTCGGCCATCATTTTCATCATCCCCGGCATGCTGATGATCGGCTATTGGCAGGGCTTTGAATTCTGGCAGACGCTGCTGGTATCGGCCTGCGGCGGCTGCTTGGGCGTGCTGTTCACGATCCCGCTGCGCCGCGCGATGGTCGTCCATAGCGACCTGGCCTATCCGGAAGGCGTGGCTGCGGCTGAGATCTTGAAGGTCGGCAGCAATGCTGCGGCAGCTTCTAAGCAGGGCAGCGGCCTTAAGGAAATCATGTCGGGCGGTATCGTGGCTGGTGTTGTCGCGCTGCTTTCCAATGGCTTCCAGGTCCTCTCGGGGGGACTGTCCCTCTGGTTCCATGTGGGCCGCGGCATGACGCAGTTCCCCATCGGCTATTCGACGGCGCTGGTCGGTGCCGGCTATCTCATCGGCATTGCCTCGGGACTGGCGATGCTCGTCGGTATCCTGATCGCCTGGGCGGGCTTCGTGCCATTCTACACGATCACGAGTGCACTGCCTGATGGCATGACGATGCAGAAATTTGCCGGTGCGGTTTATCAGGAGCGCGTCCGTCTGATCGGCGCTGGTGCCATGGGCGTGGCCGCTATCTGGACCCTTATCACGCTGGCCGAGCCGGTCATCGAGGGCGTCAAGGAGTCCATTGCCTCGGTCCGCATGTCCGATGGCGAGAAGGACAAACACCGCATGGACATCGATATGTCCATCAAGAGCATCGGCCTGGTATTCGCGTTGACGGTTGCCGGCCTGCTGGCGATTTTCTATGCCTTTGTCAGCCCTGAGGGCCTGCCGCTGATGCAGAACCTCACTTTTGTCCTCGTCGGCGTCGGCGTGGCTGTGTTCATGGGCTTCTTTGTCGCCGCAGCCTGTGCCTATATGGCCGGTCTCGTCGGCACCTCCTCGAGCCCGATTTCGGGTATCGGCATCCTGGGCATCATCGTGGCATCGCTTGTGATGTATGCCCTTTGCACGTCGTTTGGCATTTTTGACTTGCCGGGCGGCGAGAAATTCGCTACGGCGACGGCTATCTTTACGACCTCCATTATCATGGCTATTGCCTGCATCTCGAACGATAATATGCAGGATTTGAAGACCGGCTATCTGGTCGGTGCTACGCCGTGGCGCCAGCAGGTGGCTCTGCTGCTCGGCTGCGTAGTCGGTGCTCTGGTCATCGCCCCGGTGCTCAACCTCCTCTATGAGGCCTATGGTTTCCCTGGTGCGCTGCCGCGTCCGGATATGGACCCGTCCCAGGCACTGGCTGCCCCGCAGGCCGCACTCATGACGACGATTGCCCAGGGCATCTTCTCGAGCCAGCTTGCTTGGGAGTACATCTACCTTGGCATGGGTCTGGGCGTTCTGCTCGTCATCACCGATCAGATACTCAAACGCAATACGCGCAATCTCTGCCTGCCGCCACTGGCTGTCGGCATGGGCATCTATCTGCCGCCCTCGGTACAGACGCCACTGGTCATCGGTGCCATCATGGGCTACTTCCTCAATAAGAAGCTCAAGGAGCGCAAGGGCGAGGAAGGCCGGAAAAATGGCATGCGCCGTGGTACGCTGTTCGCTTCGGGCCTTATCGTCGGCGAGTCGCTGGTCGGTGTCGCGCTGGCTGGTGTCATCGTCGTCTCGGTCACGAGCGGCGGCAGCGACAGCCCGCTGGCACTGGTCGGCAAGGATTTTGCCGATACGGCCGAAATGCTGGGCCTTGCTGTCTTCCTCGTGACGCTGGCCATCTTCGGCAAGACGGTGCTGGGCAATAAGAACAACTAAAAAGACGTTCAAAAAAAGCTGCCGTGCAGGGCTTCCTGCGCGGCAGCTTTTTTGCTATGCGGGGCTCCGGAAGATAGCAGGCAGAAGCCGGCAGGATCTTTCCAGGAAAACTGGTTGCTATTTTCATAGGAGGGAAGTACAATGGCAATAGAATATATGAGGAAAGGCAGGCGATAGATATGTTGCCGATGGAGATATGGCAGGGGCTGCTCATTCCGCTGCTGGGAACGGGGCTTGGCGCTGCTTGTGTATATATCTTGAAACGTGAACTGTCGGCGGGGGTACAGAAGGCACTGATGGGCTTTGCGGCGGGCGTCATGGTGGCCGCGTCGATCTGGAGCCTTTTGATCCCGGCGATGGAGGGTAGTGCGGAGCTGGGACGGCTGGCTTTCCTGCCGGCGTTTATCGGCTTCTGGGCGGGGACGCTGTTCCTGCTGCTGCTCGACCATGTCATCCCGCATCTGCATCTCGATGCGGACAAGGCGGAGGGCATGGCCTGCAGCCTGCCGAAGACGGCGATGCTGGTGCTGGCGGTGACGCTGCATAACATTCCGGAAGGCATGGCAGTAGGCGTGGTCTTTGCGGGCTGGCTCGCGGGCAATGCGGATATCACGCTCAGCGGTGCCTTCGCGCTGTCCATCGGCATTGCCATCCAGAATTTCCCCGAGGGGGCGATCATCTCGTTGCCGCTGCGGGCCGAGGGCATGAATAAGCACAAGGCCTTTGGGGCAGGACTGCTCTCTGGCGTGGTGGAGCCGCTAGGGGCTGCCTTGACCATCGTGGCGGCAAGTTTTGTCGTGCCTATCCTGCCATACCTGCTGGCTTTCGCTGCGGGTGCCATGCTCTACGTCGTGGTGGAGGAGCTCATCCCCGAGATGTCTGCGGGCGAGCACAGTGACATTGGCGTGCTCGCGTTTGCTGCGGGGTTCACCGTGATGATGGCGCTGGATGTAGCACTGGGATAAGCGGCCTCAAGGCTCGCTCTGCCAGTGCCTGCCTTCTGCTATCGTGTCTTGGAGGCGCTGCTGGAGATCGCGGAACCGGTAGAATCCGTCCGGAGTGGCAGTAAGGCCCTTTAGGCGCAGGGGGATGCGGGCCGGCGGCGCCTCGGTGGTCAGCGGCGTGCGCTGGCGCAGCTGCTGCGCGTTGGCGTAGATGAGGGACAGGGAGGCGTATTCTTCGCCGCCCTGTCCCTGACGTTTTTCGATGACGAACTTGGCGCCGATGGGGGTCTTGGCCTCGATGCTGTCCGGCAGAGTGTAGTCTTCAACGCCCAGCGCGGGCAGGACTTCTGCCAGGTTGACATCGTGGCCGCAGAGGAAGGTGATCTTGCGGTGGCTGTTGGCAAGCTCCTGCTCCATGACAGCAAGCAGCGGATAGGCCATGGCCTTGGCACAGGTGGGCTGAGAGAACAGCGAATTGATGCCGAGTTCCTTCAAGGCGGCGATGTCTTTCCAGTCCTCGCGGGTCAGCGGATGACCGAAGGCGGCGGCAAGGTCGTTTTCTTCCTCGTAATATTGCAGGGTCAGCGCATCGCTGGCTGGCACCAGGGCACCCCAGGGCGTGCGGAGACCTGGCCCGCCATTTTTTGCCGGGGCGATGTCTTTGCGGGTATAGTCAAGGGGACCATGCTGCTGGGCATAGGTTGACCGGTTAAAGTCAAGGGTCTGCATGAGCAGCTGGCAAGAGCGCTGGCCGCGTTCCTGCAGGGGGCCTTCAAGTCCTGACCTGTCAAATTCGTTCCGCACTTGCTGGCGGAACCGCTCGCTGTCCGGCGGGGCAGGCAGGAATACGGGATCGGCCTCATTGACTTGCTGGTGGTGCTCGATGGCTACGTCAGCAAGGGGCAGCAGGCCGCTGGCAAAATAGCGTGCGGTGGCGATGGTGCGCTGGAACGAGTTGGCGTAGAACCGCACTTCATCGGCGGCAGGCGGCGTGTTCCGCTCCAGCAGTTTTTCTTCTTCCAGCCATTGGCGGAAATACTGGCCCATCAGCAGTTCCAGCTCGGCGCCGCGGGGCGAGAGCTCGCCGGGGGCGCACTGCCAGGCGAACCAGGCATGGGGGGTGAGCTTGGCGAGGGTGGAATCACGTCCGGCCAAGGGGGCGCGGATATTGTGGCGGCTGAGGATAAGCACCTGCTTGAGCGGATAATCGGCTTTGCCGGCCGCCTGGCTGGCAGCTGGCAAAAGGAGCAGCAGGCAGAGGCTGAGGACAGGCAAGAGTTTCTTTTCCATGGGGATGACATCCTTTCTTTGGGAAAATATATTGGTTTTAGGGGGCGGAGACAATCAAGACCGTAATCTACTATTATTCAGCCACGGGCAACTTGCTCTATGTGGCAAGAGAATTGCAGAAGGCAATACCTGAGGCCGAGGTTTGCTCGGTAAGGAACGCAGGGGGGACGGGCAGGATGCCAGTCACCTGCTGCGTATTTTGGGCTGTCAACGCCGTGATGGCGCTCATGGCATAGACGCCATGCATGGTCATGGTCTTGATATCGGCTTGTATGCCTGCACCGCCGCTGCAATCGCTGCCGGCAATCGTCAGGACGGCCGGTATTTTTTTGTGGTGTGCATATGGGTTCCCTCCTTTGCTGCTGTCTTGGGTGATAGCGCCTTCATTATACCCTTTATCTCCAGGCGGGGCAACCGAGGGCCGCAGGCAGGAATTGGCTGTGCCGTCAGCGAATATTAGGATAAAAATCATGATGACTGCTTTTCCTGTGCAAGGGCAGGGCTGAAGGGGGGATTTTTATGGTTCGTGATGTGCGTTTTGTGGTGGATATTGTCCTTTTTGTCCTGCTGACCACGATATTCAAGCGGCATGTCATCTCGGCGGACTATCATGTCTGGGCGGGGATGCTGGCCTGCGGCATGATTGCCGGTCATGTCTGGCTGAACCGCATCTGGCTGCGGCGGTTCGCGAGCAAGCGGAAGAAGGAGTCCGACTGGCTGAGCTTTGCGCTGATGTTCGTCTTTGCGGTGCTGCTGGTCACGGGCATTTTGACCGCCAAGCCCTTTGGCATCGAGCTGCATGCTCTCAAGCCGTATCATAAGTGCCTGGGAGGTATTTCCCTGCTGCTGGTGGCGGCGCATATCGGGTTCCATTGGCAGTACCTGCGGGTGAATTTCCTGCGGTCGTTCCGTCTGTGCCGGCTGGTGCCCAAGGCGCTGACGACCATGCTGCTTATCGGGGCACTGTGCCTTGGCGGCTATGGCTTCGTGGATTCGGGCTTTGCCAAGTGGATTGCGGCACCGTTTACGGTGGCAGCCCGTCCGGCAGCTGATGCGGCCCAGCGGCGGCCGCACAAGCCACGGCCGTTCAGCTGGGAGCGGCTGGGCAAGTCCATGGCGGAGATCGCGGGGATGATGTTCCTGGGGGCCTATGTGGTCAAATGCGCACGGAAGCCGCCGGGCAAGAAATCCGGCAAGGGCTAGCAAGAAGGAGTTTGTTTCACGGGCCGGGAATAAAAAATATATGAGACTTTATTCCGAACCAGAGGAGAATTGCCGTATGAAAGCACTGCTGTCCTTGTTTATCTGTCTATCTGTGCTGGTGGGCCTGCCAGCTGCAGTCCTGGCGGAGAGCCCTGCGGGGGCGACCATCCGGCTGGGGGTTGTGCCGCCAGACAGGAGCGTCGCCAATGCCCGTGTCCTGTGGCAGTATTACATCGGTTATCTGGATGAATTGTCCAAGCATAACGATAGCCAATATGAGCTGGTGGATCTATCCGGCAGCAATATCTTTTCCCCGCTGCTGGCTGGCGATGTGGATATGATGCTGTCATTGGAATATCTGGGCTTTCTGGCCAAGCACGACGGGCTCATTTATAGTGACAGGGATTTTGGTTACGATATCGTGGGGCTCTATACGCGCCCCGAAGAAGACCGATTTGGGGCCGGCGACCTGAGCAGTTTGGAAAATGCCCGGGTAGGCGTGCTGGCTGCGCACAGCTTGGAAGCCCGCCTGCAGCAGTTCCAGCAGGAGTACCGCGTGCAGCTTGCCGTGCAGACCTATGCAGACCATGCGTCGCTGGTGGCGGCGTTGGCCGCAGGCGACGTGGATATGGTGGTGGATACGGCTGCCCAGAGCTATGGACAGGAGAAATTCTTCCTTGCCTTTGCCCGGGTGCCCATGAAGATCGTGACGACGGCTGGGCAGCAGCCCAAGCTCAGGGAAATGGAGCAGGCTCTGCAGCGGCTCGATACAGAGAATCCGCATTTTGCATCGCAGCTGTCGCAAAAGCTGGCGGAGAATCTGGACTTCCAGCTCGTGCATTACACGCCGGCCGAGAGGCAGTTCATCAACAGCCTGCCACCGCTGCGGCTTGTGGTCTATGGCGGCGTCCGTCCCTATATCGAATATGATGACAACCGGGACAAGGCCAGCGGTATCTATCCGGACCTGATCGCGGCGATTACGGAAAACTCCGGGGTGAAATTCGAATACATCCATGTGCTGACCTATGACGACGCCCTGAATATGCTGAAGACCGGCAAGGCGGATGTCATGCTGGATATCTTTGCGGGGTCAGCAGTCCACCAGCCATTCCTCTATACCAATCCCGTGCTGGAGATCCCGTATACCCTGGTGGGCAAGATGTCTGCGCCCCCTGACCGCGATGAGAACATAACGCTGCTGCTTCCCTATGCCGATGCCTCGTTCATGGCCTTTCTGGAGCAGAAATTCCCGCACTGGCAGATAAAGAACTCCCGTGCCGATGTGATCGATACGCTGCAACAGGTGGACAACCATAGCGATGCGCTGGCCTTGGTGCGCAACTCGATCTTGGAGATCGATCGCCCCTTGAGCTTCTACCCGCATTTGGCGATAATCCCCGATACGTCCATCAATATCCCCATGAGTCTGGCGCTTTCGCCGCGCCAGCCGCGGATGCTGCAGACCATCCTCAACAAAGCGATCACGCAGATCAATCCTGAGACCCGGACCAGCATCACGCAGAAACATATCATTGCCACGAAACCGGTTTTCTCGCTGCAGCATTTGTTGGCGTTCTATCCGCTGCAGACGGGGCTGATGGGCGGCCTGGTCGCACTGCTGCTGGTCGTGATTGCCGTGATAAACCGGCATGAGGTATCGATGCGCAAGGCCAAGGATCTGCTGCAGGAGAAGAATCTCATGCTTATGGCGACGGTCAAGGAACTCATGGCGGCCAATAAGAGCAAGCGGCTCTACAAGGAAATGGCGCAGAAAGATGCGCTCACGGGTGTCCTCAACAAGCGGGGCATCGAGGAGGCGGGGGCAGAGGTGCTGGCGTCGTCTCTGTCTGAGGGCTGCTGCCATGCCCTGCTGATCATCGACCTGGATCATTTCAAGGAAGCCAATGATACGTTGGGACATCAGCGCGGCGATATGATCCTGCGCCAGTTTGCGCTGAGCCTTATCCATGTGGTTCGCTCGCGGGATGCTGTGGGCCGCTTTGGCGGGGATGAGTTCATCCTCGTCTTGAACGATCTGCCGGCGGCGATGGTCACGACGGTGGCCAAACGCATCAATGAAGCGGCGCACAATCTTGAGACCGATAGGGAGAAGTGCACGCGCCTGAGTGCCAGCATCGGCATCGCGCTGGCGCCATTGCATGGCAGGGATTACCAATCGCTGCTGCACACGGCCGACCAGGCCCTCTACCAAGTGAAGGAACGGGGACGGGATGGCTGGCTCGTAGCATCATCTTAGGAGATGGATCCGTGGACAAAGCCTATTGCTGCTGGCAATAGGCTTTTAGTTTGCCCACGAAGGTGCGGGCAGCATGGGAAAGGTAGCGGTTCCTGCGCCAGGCAATGACGACCTGCCGCTGGGGATGGGTGTCGATGGCGGCGTAGCAGGGGGGCTCCTGGGGGCGGAAGCCCTCTATCAGCGGGGCGGGCAGCAGGGCGGCGCCGAGGCCTGCTCCGCTGAGGGACAGTGCGGTTTCGAGACTGCGGGTTTCCAACAGGCTCTGGGGCGTGAAGCCTGCTTCGTGGCAGAGGGCATAGAGCTGGCTGTGCAGTTTCTGCTCGGGGTGCATGGTGATGAACGGCGTATCCTTGAGCGCTGCAAGAGGCAGCTGGGGCAAAGGCTGTGCTGGTGTATGCGGCAGGCTGTAATGCTGGGACAATGGATGCATGGGCGGCAGGGCCAGCAGCAGGTCCTCAGCAAAGAGGTTTTCCGTCATGAAATGGCTGGTGTCGATGGGCTGCAGCGACAGGATGACATCGGTCTGCCCTGCGAGGGCCAGTTCCTCGAGCTGGCGCGTGGTGTTTTCGAGCAGCTCGACAGTGATCGAGGGATACTGCCGCTGGAAAGCGGGCAGGAACCGCGACAGCAGGTAGGTGCTGCGGAAGGGGGAACTGCCGATGATGATGTGACCCGCAGACCGTTGCAGCATATCATCGGCACGCTGCTGGAACTCTTCGTCAAGTGCCAGGATGCGGCGGGCCGTGTCAAGGTACAGCTCACCTAGGGGCGTGGGACGCAGCGGCGTGAGGCTGCGGTCAAAAAGGGGGGCACCGAGCTTCTTCTCGATGCCGGCAATCGATTGGGAGAGGGATGGCTGGGAAATATAGAGCTTCTGGGCGGCGCGGGAAATCGAGCCTTCCTGTGCGACGGTCAGGATGTAGCGGAATTGGCGGAACTCCATGGGAAAAACCTCCTCGGTTATAAGTGCAGACTTATGCTTACTATAATTATATTGGTATTCGACTTATATGGAAAGCAAAATTATAATAAGAGCAACGAAAGCAATTCCAAGGATTGTGTTATTGTGTGCGGAGAGGAAGGATAGTATGACGAAAGAACAGGCGGTAGCCCGGATGACGGATACCATCGCGAAGTTTTTGGCCTTTTCCGGCAAGTGCCTGCCCGATGATGTGCGCGCGAAGCTGGCAGAGCTGGCTGCGCAGGAGGAAGAGCCGCTGGCCAAGGCAATCTATCAGACGATGCGGGAGAATCAGGAGCTGGCGCAGAAGCTCAACCGCCCGAGCTGCCAGGATACGGGAGCCATCCAGTTCTTCATCAAATGCGGCGCTGGCTTTCCCTATATGGGCGAGCTGCCGGTGCTGCTGCGGGAGGCTGTGATCCAGGCGACGAAGGCTGCGCCGCTCCGGCATAACGCCGTGGAGACCTTTGATGAGTACAATACGGGCAAGAATGTCGCCCTCGGCATCCCTTCGCTGTTCTGGGATATTGTGCCGGGGCGCGATGACTGCGAGATCTATACGTATATGGCTGGGGGCGGCTGTTCTTTGCCAGGACAGGCCAAGGTCCTGATGCCGGGTGAAGGCTATGAGGGCGTCACGAAGTTTGTTCTCGACGTCATGACGAGCTATGGCCTCAATGCCTGCCCGCCGCTTCTGGTCGGCGTTGGCATCGGCACCTCAGTGGAAGTGGCGGCCCTGCAGTCCAAATGGGCCCTCATGCGGCCGCTGGGCTCGCATAACCCGAATCCCAAGGCCGCCAAGATGGAAAAGCTTTTGGAGGATGGCATCAACAAGCTGGGCCTGGGCCCGCAGGGGCTGCGCGGCAAGAATTCCGTCATGGGCGTCAACATCGAGAACAGCGCCCGTCATCCGTCGGTCATTGGCGTGGCGGTCAACGTCGGCTGCTGGTCGCATCGCCGCGGGCATATCGTTTTTGACCGGGAGCTCAACTACACGATCGATTCGCATGCGGAGGTGGATTTCTAATGGCAAAGAAGATACTTACGACACCCATCAGTGCCGAGGATTTGGAAGATATCCATGTGGGGGATGTCATCTATCTGACTGGTGAGCTCACGACCTGCCGTGATGTGGCCCATCGCCGCGTCATCGAGGAAAAGCGCCCGCTGCCTGTCGACGTGCGCAATGGTGCGATCCTGCACGCAGGCCCGATTATCCGCAAGCATGGTGAAGATGACTACGAGATGGTCACGGTCGGCCCGACGACCTCGATGCGCATGGAGAAATTTGAGGAAGCGTTCATCCGGGAAACCGGTGTCCGGCTGATCATCGGCAAGGGCGGCATGGGAGATGGCACGATGCGCGGCTGCCGCGAGCATAAGGCGCTGCATTGCGTATTCCCCGCTGGCTGCGCGGTGGTGGCAGCCGATTGCGTCGAGAAGATCATCCAGGCCAACTGGATGGATCTGGGCATGCCCGAGACGCTGTGGACGAGCAAGGTCAAGGAGTTCGGCCCGCTCATTGTCTCTATCGACACCCATGGGCGCAACTTGTTCGAGGAAAACAAAGTCATTTTCAACGAGCGCAAGGAAAGGGTATACGAAGAAATCTGCCGAGAGGTAAGATTCATCAAGTGAATACAGGCAAAAATGACCGGTCAGACTGGCACCGCTTGACGCGCCAATCTGACCGGTCATTTTTGCCTATCCGGGGCCTTGGCGGCAGCGTGAGCTTTTTTATCGCCTGCGAGGAAGGAACTGGCTGGTGGTGCGGCGAATCCATAGAATGAATAGCTATAAGATCAGGCAGGCATGGGGCCTGCTTGAGAGGGAGACATCGATGGAAAAGATCAAAGCATGGATTCGTCAGATCAAGGCGGCGAGGCAGAAAAGTATCAGGAATCAGGTGCTTGTGCTGGTGTTGGCATGTGGCCTGCTGATATTTTTGAGCGTCAGCGCCTTGTCTTTGTATGCGCTGGAAAGCACGCGCACCGCACTGGAAAATCATGGCAGGAGCGTCAGCCGCCTGGTATCCGACTCGGTGGGGGAGTCGGCCGAGGAAAATGCCAAGGACTGGCTGCGGCAGTTCGCCGAGGCGCAAGCCAGCTATATTGACCGGGAGCTCGAGATCAATGGTGAGGATGTGACCATCCTCGCCCAGACCATGACGCGCATCCTGACGCATCCGGAGTATTACCGGCCGCGTCAGCTGCCGTCGTCGGACAATCCCGAGGATATCGTTTCGGGGATATCGTATATCCATTACAGTCCCGCGCTCAAGCGGCAGGAGATGCCAGCGCCTATAGCGCAGGAGATCGGGCTGGCGGGGAATATCGTCGATGCGCTGGAGCCGCTGAGCCTGACCTATAAGAATTACCGCACGTCTTTGCTGGCGGCCTCCAAGCATGGCTACATGATCTGCGTCGACATCATCCCTGGCGCGGTGGGGAAAAAATCGATATTCCCCTCGGCGGCGAAGAAGGCCGATTTCCTGGCAAACTATGACCCGCGGGAGCGGCCGTGGTATAAGCTGGCACAGCGGGAAGATGCACTGAGCTTCACCGAGGTTTATCTGGGCGAGGATGGCTATCTGGAGGTCTCCTGTGCGATGCCGTACTATGATGCCGATGGCTTTGCCGGTGTCGTAAGCATCGGCGGCAGTGTGGAGGACATCCATAAGCAGGTGATGGATGTGGCTGCTGGCATCAAGGGCATCTGCTTTGCGTTGGACGATAAGGGCAACATCGCCTTTTCCTCTGAGCAGGAGGGGATACTGGCGGCTGTGCCGGAATATCTCGATATCCGGCAGTCCGGGGAGAAAACGCTGGCCGAGGCGGCCGGACACATGGTGGCTGGTGAAAGCGATGTCATGCGCGTGACCGTAGAGGGCAAGGAATACTATCTGGCCTATGCGCCGATGAACAAGCTGCATTGGAGCTTCGGCATGCTGATCGGTACCGATGTAGTCATGGCGCCAGCGCAGCAGGCCAGCGGCGACGTGCAGGCGAAGATGGAAGGCTTTGAAGAGGATGTGCAGCAGATCTTCCTGGCGACGGCAGGCAAGGAGGCACTGCTGCTGATTCCGCTGCTGCTCCTCGCGTTTTACAGTAGCGGCGTTATGGCTGCCCGGGTGACAAAGCCCATCCGTCAGCTGGCAGCAGGGGTGAAGGAGATCACCGCCGGCAACCTGAACAAAAAATTGGACATGAATGAGAGCAATGAGATCGGCCATTTGGCCATCTGCTTCAATGCCATGACCGATGAGCTCCAGCGGCATATGAAGGAGCTGGAGCAGGCGACGGCCAAGGCAGAGCGCGCGAAGACGGAGCTGGAAGTAGCTGCGAGCATCCAGGCCGGCATGCTGCCAGAGGCTATCAAAGCGGAGCGCTATAAGGGGCAGGTAGACCTTACCGCGATGATGCATCCGGCCAAGGTCGTTGGCGGCGATTTCTACGATTTCTACTTCATGGACGAGGACAACCTCGTAGTGACGATTGCCGATGTTTCGGATAAAGGCGTTCCGGCGTCCTTGTTCATGGTGATTGCCAAGACCCTGCTGAAGGATCAGGCCCTGATGAAAAAATCAGCGGCCCGGCTGGCCGACATCGTGGCGGCAGCTAACGATGCGCTGGCGGCAAGCAATCGTGAGCTGATGTTTGTGACCACCTTCATCGGTGTGCTGCATCTGCCTACGGGCCGGTTCACCTATGTGAATGCGGGCCATAATGCGCCAATCAGGGGAAGGGGGCAGGACTGGGAGTATCTGCCCATGGCCAAGGACCCCATCCTGGGCGTGCGCAGCGGGCTGGCGTTCACAACTCAGCAGCTTACCTTGACACGCGGCACAGCCGTCCTGCTTTATACCGATGGCGTGACTGAGGCGATGGATGAGCAGCATGAGCAGTTCGGCGAGGCGCGGCTGCGGCAGACCTTGGCAGACATGGAGCCTGGCTTTGACGCAGCCGGGATGCTGAACAGCGTGCAGGCTGCCGTCAAGGGACATGCCGGCGCGGCAGAGCAATCAGACGATATAACCATGCTGGGCTTTGTGTATCATGGACCGGCAGAGGACAAGGGAGGACGACAGGATGACTGATCTGGCAATGACCTTTGCCCAGGCAGAAAAAGGCAGCTGGCATATCTGGCAGCTGGCAGGAAGGCTGGACCGCGCGACAGCAGCGCAGGTACAGGCAGAAGGTGAGACGCTGCTGCAGCAGACAGACCGGCTGGCGATTGACTTGTCAGAGCTTGCTTATATTTCCAGTGCGGGAATCCGGGTATTGCTGCTGCTGGCCAAGCAGGCAGAGGATGCGTCGCAGCCTTTCTGCCTGTGCTCCCCGCAGGGTATCGTGCGGGAGGTGCTGGAAATATCCCGGATGGATATGTTCCTCTCCATCTGCCCGTCTGTGGATGCCTTGGAAGAAGGTGCATGACATGGAAAAGGATACGTTATGAGCGGGCGGGGCTGTTCGGCAGAGCGGCTAACCATTTGAACTTGTCGCTGCTGGTGAGCAGCCAGGAATGAAAAAGGTGTGGACAGATGCGAGGGCATCTTGTCCACACCTTTTTATTTGGTTATTGCAGAGCTTCTTTGAGCGTTTCCATATTCTTGCGCATGGTCGTAAGGTAGGCGTCCATGGCAGCTTCGTTGGCCTCACCAGTCACTACCGGGTCAAGGGTATAGATCTTGGCTCCGGTTTCGCGGGCGATGGTCTGAGCAGCGGCAGGGGAATACTGCGGCTCGGTGAACAGGACTTTGGCTGTGAGGGGCTTGACCTGTTCGATGACGGCCTGCAGCTCGGAGGGGGTAGGTTCCGTGCCCGGCTCACGTTCGATGACCGTCAGGATGTGCAGGCCGAATTCCTTGGCAAAATACGGGAAGGCCTCATGGAAGGTCACGATGTCCTTATGGGGGACGTTGTCGAGGGTTTCGTGCATTTCCTTTTTGAGGGCCTCGAGCTTCTGGATATAGGCATCGGCATTGGCCTGATAGGCATCAGCGTGCTTCGGGTCAGCTTCCTTCAGCTGGGCGGTGATGTTCTTGACCTGTTCGATGCTCGACGTGATGCTGAGCCAGACGTGCGGGTTCTCCTCATCGCCATCTTTCAGCAATTCGATGCCTTTTGACGCGTCAATCACCTTGAGGTCCTTCTGTTCCTTGATGACCTTGCCGAGGAAGTTTTCCATGCCAGCACCGTTGGCGATGAGGGCATCGGCCTTCTCCAGGGTCTTCATATCCTCGGTGGTCAGCTGGTAGTCATGCAGGCAGCCGGTCTGCGGCTTGGTCATATTGGTGACCGTGACGCCGTCAATGCCCTGGGTGATGTTGATGGCGTCGATGTACATGGGATAAAAGGTAGTGACAATGTGGAAGCTGCCGTCCTTGGCGGCGTCCGGTGAAGAGCTCGTGCTGCCCGCGCCACAGCCGGTGAGCATCAGGCAGAAGGCGGCGAGCAGGCAGAAAAACGAAGTTTTGCATTTCAAAGTGATGACCTCCTAGAAAAGAAAATAAGTAAATAGTAATATTACTATTTACGATTATAGCATGCAAAATAAAAATGACAAGAGCAGTTTGATAATTTTTATCATTGCTCTTGTCATTGACTTGTCAACGCTTGCCCTTGACTTGTCAATCTTTATGTTTTTTCTGCTGGCACTTTTGGCAGAGCCCGTAGAACTCGAAGATATGGCCCGTGATCGCAAAGCCTTTTTTCGCAGCCTCCTGCGCATAGGCATCGGTCATCGGGCAGACATCGATGCATTCGGTATGACCGCATTCGGTGCAGACCAGATGATGGTGATGATGGGCCGCATCGGCAAGCTCATAGACATTGCCGGAGCTGCGGAAGATCTCGTGGACGATGTCGAGCTCTGTCAGCAAGGAAAGGTTGCGGTAGATCGTATCGAGCGATACGTCGGGCTGCTGCTTGCGGACTTCTTCACGGATCTGTTGGGCGGTCGGGAACGGCGGGCAGGCGGAAAAGGCCTGCAGGACGGCGCGGCGCTGTGGTGTTATTTTATAGCCCTTGTCCCGCAAGCGGTCAAGGGGCGTTTGTTTTTTCGTCATAGGTTATCCCCTCGGTTGTCATGTTCTGCTGTCTGTTATTATAACGTCATTGTTCAAATTTTGCCAAGCGTAAAATAAAAGGAAAGGCTGTAGACGGTTTATGAGATTCAAGTTAGCAGGAAAATAAGGAAACGTGCGGAATACTAAGGAAAGCTAAATCAGTGCCAACCTGTACGATAAGGGCAGTCAAACCTGTATCTTTGCGCCCTATAAGTCTTTTACGTTCCATGGCGTCAAGGTGGCCGTCGTGGGGCTGACGACACCGGAAACGGCTTATAAGACGAATCCCGACAACGTAGCGGCCGTTACCTTTGCCAATCCCCTTGTGATTGCGAGGAAACTCCTGCCAAAACTGCGGGCTGACCATGATGTGGTAATCGGCCTGATGCATATGGGCGTAGATAAGAGCTCGGCAATCACCTCCGAGCGCATTGCCAAGGAGGTGCCGGGCTTTGATGTGATCATCGATGGCCACAGCCATACGACGCTGCCCCAAGGGCTGAAAGTAGGCAAGACCTTGATTTGCCAGACGGGATATTATGGGCATGATTTAGGCAAGGTGGAGCTTGTGGTCAAGGATCATAAAGTACGCAAGGTGCAGGGCATGCTGCTGGATCGGCAAGGGGTAGAGAAACTGGCAGCTAAGCCTAGCGATGGCGTGGCGCAGACCCTGAGCGAAATCAAGACGCAGGTGGATAAAGAGATGCAAGAAGTCGTAGCGGAAAGCCCGCGGGAACTGACGAGTGAGCGGGCCATCGTGCGCAAGCAGGAATCTGAGCTTGGCAATCTGGCCGCCGATGCGATACGCCATGCTGCTGGCGCAGATATCGCCTTTATCAACGGTGGCAGCCTGCGTAGCAATCTGCCCAAGGGAAAGGTGACAGATACTTATGATGCAATCATGTCTGGCCTGGATAAACTTCAGGCGGAATATACGGCGAACAATGCGGCAACAGAAATATCTGCATAAATAATAGCGGCAAGGAGAGTTTGACTGGTCAAGTTTGACCGGTCAATTTTTTTGCCTTTTAGCAGGGATTGTAGCAAAAAGAAAGAAATATAGAGATGTAATGTCAGATTATTTTCTTTTTTCAAATATTACTATAGGGGAGGCGTATTATGGAAAAATCCTTTTCGATTCCGATTTCCCGCCGCACATTCATGAAACTGGTCGGCATGGGGACTGTAGGGATGCTGGCTGGAGCGGCTGCTCCTGGCGGCGAAGCCGCAGCTGCACCGCTGGGGGCAAGTGGCGAAGGTCTGCCGACGATTCTGACTGCTGATGTCTGTGTGGTTGGCGGCGGCTCGGCGGGGACGGCTGCTGCTGTCAGTGCCGCACGCAAGGGCGCGAAGGTTGTCCTGGTTGAACGGGGGATTTCCCTTGGCGGTCTGGCGACCCAGGGATGTGTATTTCCCTGTATGCCAACCTTTGTCGATGGTAGTGACACGCCTTATATCACGGATCTGAACAAACGCATGGAAAAGCAGGGGGCATCGCCATCCCTGGGGATAGATACCGATACCTATTATGGTGGTGGCAGGTCACAATTTGTGCCAGAATATCTTTCGTATGTCTACGATGAGATGTGCGAAGAGGCTGGTGTTGAGATCCTTTACAATGCTGCCTTAGCGGGAGCTGTGAGTGATGGCGGCAAGATCACTGCCTGCATCGTCCAGACGCTAGAAGGCCTGGCTAAGGTAGAGGCCAAGGTGTTCATCGATGGCACGGGCGATGCCTTGCTTTCCCGGTTTGCCGGCGTTCCTGTAGAAAAGGGCTCAGAAAAGACGGGACATAACCAGCCGATGAGCCTGCGTTTTGAGATGGGCGGCGTTGATGTCGGCAAGGTCTTCCAGTTCTTTCAAAAGGAATTGAAAGATGATTATACACGAGGCCTGTTCGTTGATATTGTGGAGAACGCTCTGAAAGAGAAGAAACCGCCATTCTTTGAGTTTGCCAAGTGGAAAAAGAATGAGAAATTCTTCCAGGGGGGTGTTGCTCGCGGGGAACTGACCCAGGATGATATCCTGTATATCCAGGCCTTTGCGATTCCTGGCAAGCCCACTGTAATGTCGATGAACTGTCCGGAGATGCCGCCACTGAACTTCAGTGCTACTGATGCCGTTTCTTACAGCAAGGCGGTATCCTTCGGCCGGAAGATGATGCGCCGCTTAGCTGGATTCTTCAGCAAGAATATTCCTGGCTTTGAGCACGCCTATATCTGCCGCGAGGCAAGCATGGTGGGCGTGCGCGAGTCCTGGCGGGTTCGCGGAAAATACTATATGGAGGCCGAGGACTACCTGAAGGCCCATCATTTTGCGGATGCAGTCTGCCGCACGGCCTATCCGATTGACATCCACGATGTGAAACTTGATCTCTTTGAAAAACTGAAAAAAGGAGAGTATTACGAGATTCCCTATCGTGCCTTGGTAACGAACGAGAGGTCCAATCTGCTGGTTGTGGGGCGCTGTGCCAGCGGCAGTTTCGCCGCGCAGGCGTCCTTCCGCATACAGCCGACCTGTATGAGCATGGGCGAGGCAGCCGGCATTGCTGCCGCTTGGGGGCTTTCCCAGAACGTAGCTATAAACGAAATCAAATGGGAAGAGATTCCAGAAAGTATGCGCAGTTATGTAAGCAAATAAACACGATCGGCATATGAAGAAAAGAGATGAGGATAGTAAGTTTTAGGAGGAGCATATGGAAAAATCGTTTTCGATTCCGATTTCCCGCCGTGCATTCATGAAACTGGTCGGGATGGGGACCGTAGGTGTGCTGACAGGAGCGGCTGTCCATAGCAGCAAAGCCGCAGCTGCACCAATCGGAGCAAGTGGCAAAGGGCTGCCGCCGCTTCTGAGTGCTGATGTCTGCGTGGTTGGCGGCGGTGCCGCGGGAACGGCAGCGGCTGTCAGCGCTGCACGCAAAGGCGCGAAAGTTGTCCTTATCGAACGTGGTATTTCCCTTGGTGGTCTGGCGACGCAAGGATGCGTTTTTCCCTGCATGCCAACTTTCGCCGAGGGCAGTGACACGCCTTATATCACGGATCTGAACAATCGCATGGAAAAACAGGGAGTATCACCCTTTCAAGATGTCACAGACAGCGATACCTTTTACGGTGGCGGCAGAGCGCGATATGTGCCGGAGTATCTTTCTCTTGTCTACGAGGAAATGTGCGCGGAGCAGGGAGTGGATATCCTTTACAATGCAGCCTTAGTGGGGGCGCAGACCGATGGGGGGAGGATCACCGCTTGCATTGTCCAGACGGTAGCAGGGCTGGGAAAGGTAGAGGCCAAGGTGTTCATCGATGGCACAGGCGATGCCTTGCTTTCCCGGTTTGTGGGCATTCCCGTCGAAAAGGGCTCGGAAAAGACCGGACGCAACCAGCCCATGAGCCTGCGCTTTGAAATGGGCGGTATTGATATGGCGAAAGTCTATCATTTCTTTCGCGATGAGTTAAAGGACGGCTGGAAAACTCCATTGTCTGACAGACTCATAATAGATGCCTTGAAAGACGGAAGGACACCCTTCGTGGAATTCGATAAGATGAAAACCACGGCGAAATTCTTCCAAGGCGGTGTGTCGCGGGGCGAGCTGACAAAGGATGATGTCGTGTATATTCAGGCCTTCTCAATTCCGGGCAAGCCTGACGTAATGTCCATGAACTGCCCGGAGATGCCAGCACTGGAATTCAGTTCCACCGATGCGGTTTCTTACAGCAAGGCGGTATCCTTCGGCCGGAAGATGATGCGCCGTCTGGCGGCTTTCTTCATCAAGAATATCAAGGGCTTTGAGCATGCCTATATCTGCCGCGAGGCAAGCATGGTGGGCGTGAGGGAGTCCTGGCGGATTCGTGGGAAATACTATATGGAGGCCGAGGACTACCTGAAGGCCCATCATTTTGCGGATGCAGTCTGCCGCACGGCCTATCCAATCGACATCCACGATGTGAAACTTGATCTTTTCAAGAAATTGAAAAAAGGCGATTATTACGAGATTCCCTATCGTGCTTTGGTAACCAACGAGATGTCCAACCTGCTGGTTGTGGGGCGTTGTGCCAGCGGCAGTTTCGCCGCGCAGGCGTCCTTCCGCATACAGCCGACCTGTATGAGCATGGGGGAGGCAGCCGGCATTGCTGCTGCCTGGGGGCTTTCCCAGAATGTTGCCATAAACGAAATCAAATGGGAAGAGATTCCAGAAAGTATGCGTAGTTATGTAAGCAAATAAACATAAAGGAAAGGTTAAGGAGGAGACTATCATGCAAAAGAAGAAAATCGTGACGGCTGTTGCTGTTGCTGCGTTTGGCGTAAGCCTTGGCATTGGTGCGATGACGGCTCAGGCAGAGTTCCGCCCGGCTACGCAGGGAGCCATGGAGACCCGTACTGGCGTGCCAGTGGGACCAGGACAGGATTCGGCTGAGGATAAGCTGCCAGCCTCGGAGCGTTTTGTGAGTTCGAAGGATATGGGCTCACAGCTTGAGTATCAGCTTTGCCTGCCGCGTTGGTATGACTCGAGCAAGTCTTACCCGCTGATTGTCGTCATCAATGATGTGGCCGGGGAGACCGATGGCAGAGCCCTGCTGAAACAGCCGGATGGTGTCAGCGCCTGGGTGGACGAGCTGGAGAAAAACCAGCAGTATGCGATCGTGCTGACTATCCAGACTACGCAGGCTTCTGATGCGCGCATCGGTCATCTGACGAGCACGGAAGGCATGAATGTCCTGCGGGGAATCTTAAAGGATGTCCGCCAGAACTATGGCGTCAATAAGGATGCTATCTATGGCATCGGCGAAAATAAAGGTGCCTGGGCTATCCAGCTCATCAATGAACAACTGCCGAGCTATTTCAAAGCATTCTATAACGATGAGAATACGGCCGATGGCAAGATCGATAACAAGGTAATCCATGACTGGCTGATGAAGGAAATGGCATCGCAGGCCAAATGATGGCATTGGGAGAGCAGGCGAGGGGCTGAGTTGATTCAGCCCCTTGTGCCTTATAAAAGGAGGTGATGGGATGTTTCTGGGCGAAAAGGGGAAATACAGGCTCGTGCAAAATTGTGTCCTTTGTGGTGCTGTTCCGTGTGATACGGCCTGCCCAGAAGGGCTGGCACCCGCACGGCAGCTGCGGAGCCAGCATTCCCATCCTTGCGAAACTCACGCCGAATGTGGCGCGCATGAGCCCCGAGGCTGAAGCGGCCCTTAGCGGCGGTGCGGATGGACTTTCGGCTATCAACACCATCAAATGGATTGTGCCAGGTGCTGGCCATGCTGACGCCAAGAATACGGCACCAAAAGAGTATTTTACGCATGTCTTTGACTTTTTAGAGACCTATATGCGAGCAGATTGAGCGGTCAATTGACAAGTCAAATTTGAATGGAGGTACTTCCATGGGAAAATCTTTTTCGATTCCGATTTCCCGCCGTGATTTCATGAAAATGGCCGGTATGGCCGCCATAGGGGTCCTGGCAGAAGGCGCGATTGGCGGGACAGATACCGTAAGCGCTGCAGGGAGTAAGGCAGGCACCATAAACTATGGGGGCAAGGAAATCCCGGTGCTGTTTTCGGTAGATGTTTGCGTGGCTGGCGGCGGCCCCTCGGGAACAGCAGCGGCCATTATGGCGGCGCGCAATGGGGCCAAAACCGTGCTGATCGAGCGTGGCGTGGCCCTCGGGGGCCTGGCCGTGCTTGGCTGCGTCTATCCCTTTATGGATACCCATGCGCCGGACAGCGATACGCCCTATGTGGCCGAGGTCAAGGCGCGCCTGCGCCAGCATGGCATCGAGCCTTTTGATGGCGTGACCCAGCAGACCTGGCATAATCCGGAGACGCTGACCCTCATCTATGATGAGATGTGCAGCGAAGCTGGCGTGAACGTTCTCTTTCAGACGGTGGTGGTCGATACGGTGGTAGAGGGCCAAAAACTTACGGCCTGCATCGTCCAGACCATTGCGGGCCTGGCAGCCATCCAGGCCAAGACCTTTATCGACAGTACTGGCGATGCCTATCTTTCGCGTTCGGCAGGTGTTCCTTATGAGCGTGGTTACGAAAAGACCGGGAACAACCAGCCGCTGTCCTTCCGTTTTGAGATGGGCGGCATCGATGTCGGCAGGCTTTATCAGCATGTGGCCGTGGAGCTCCAAGAGGACTGGTGCAAGTCTAAGCCGCCGTACTTTGAGATCGCCGAGGCCATGCACCGCAAGCAGCGGTATAAGCTCGAAGATCTGATGGCAAAAGGTGTGGCAAGCGGCGAAATCACACAGGAAGAGGCCGAGTACATGCAGGCCTATACCATTATTGGCAAGAATGGTGTCATGAGCATGAACTGCCCGGAGATTCCTGTGAAGTTTTCGGCCACCGATCCCGTTTCCTATAGCAAGGCCGTAGCCTATGGCCGCCGCATGATGCATAATATCGCTAGCTACCTCATCGCCCATCTGCCCGGGTTTGAGAAGGCCTTCATCAGCCGGGAGGCGGCCATGCTGGGAGCCAGGGAGTCTTGGCGCATCCGTGGCAAGCATTATCTGGTGGAGGACGATTATCATAGCCAGAGCCGCTTTGCCGACGCGGTCTGCCGTACGGCCTGGTTCATCGATGCCCATGGGGAAAAGGTTTCGGAGAAGCTGCCCAAGGGCGGCTATTATGAGATCCCTTATGGCTCATTGGTGACGGAGGAGGTAGAAAACCTTATCGTGGCGGGACGCTGCATCAGTGCCAGCTTCATCCTGCAAGCCTCGATGCGCATTCAGCCCACCTGCATGAGCATCGGCGAAGCCGCGGGCATTGCGGCGGCCTGGGGGCTCAAAAAGCATATCGCGGCCAATGCGATTGCCTGGGATAAGATTCCCCCCGAGAAACGCAGCTATGTCAGTAAATAAGCATTGAATATAGAGAGGAGCGTTCTTTATGTATCGGACAAAGAAAATCTTGGCATCTGTTCTGGCAGGTCTGCTGCTTGGCAGCACGGGCTATGCGGCCGCGGCTGATCGGGAAAGCATTGCGCAGGTAGCGCTCTTGCAGTCGCTGGCTCAAGGATATTTTGGCGGCACAGTCACATCCGGGCAGCTGCGTGCGCTTGGCGATACGGGAATCGGTACGTTCGAGGGATTAAATGGCGAGATGATCGTGCTCGATGGCAAGGTCTATCAGGCGCTGGGCGATGGGCGCGTCATCGTTGCCCCGGACAAGACGATCATCCCGTATGCCACCGTGACTTTTTTTGACCAGGATATTGCCGTTAGCCTCAAGGATATCAAGGATAAGGCAGCCTTTGAAAAGGTCTTGAACGATACCGTCCAGAAACAGGGCGCCAACAGTTTCTATATGGTGAAACTCCATGCGCAATTTGATTCGGTGCTGTTCCGGAGCGAATATGGCAGCAAGGAGCCCTATCCTACGCTGGTGGAAGCTTTGAAGGGGAAACAGACGGAGTTTACGGAGAAGAACATCAACGGCACCTTGGTGGGCCTGTATTGCCCCAGCTATATGGCGGGACTCAACTCGCCGGGCTGGCATTTCCATTTCTTGTCGGACGACAAGAAAAAGGGCGGTCATATCTTAGAACTCACGCTGAAAGAAGGGACTATCTATCTGGACAAGACGGATAAGTTCACGATGATACTGCCTGATGACAAAAAGTTCCATGATATCAATCTGGCTAAGGATATGAAGGAAGATATCCGCAGTGCGGAGCAGGATACCAAGAGCAGTCTGCAGGGTGGAAAATAAACAGACTACGGCCTGGGTGTCAATGCATGAAAAGGACGGAAATGGTCAGTGGCAGCAAGTCATGACTACGCCGGGCTATATCGGCAAGAATGGCTTGGGCAAGACCAAGGAGGGCGACAGCAAGACGCCGGTGGGCGTCTTCCGTTTCAACAAGGCCTTCGGTATTGCCCCTGACACTGGCTGTGCCATTCCCTATACGCAGGTAGATGAACATATCTATTGGTCTGGCGACATGCGTCCCGGCATGAGATATAACGAGATGGTGGATATCCGCAAGTTCCCAGGCCTTGATAAAGAAGCCAGCGAGCATATCGCTGACTATACGGTTCACTATGTCTACTGCTTGAACATCAGCTACAATGAGGCTGGTGAGCTTGGCAAGGGTTCGGCCATTTTCCTGCACTGCACGGCGCCGATGAAACCATACACTGGCGGCTGCGTAGCCATCCCACAGGACAAGATGCGCTTTGTGCTGCAGAGGGTACGCCCTGACTGTGTGGTATTGATTGATTCCCTCAAAAATATCGCCCCGTCTGTGGCGGCTGATTGGGGCGTGTTGCAATGAATTCCCTTCTTGTAGAGCGTAGGAAGAAGGCAGGAGGTACAGCCGCAGCGTCGGTAAGTTCAGCAACAACTATATCTGGGAAGAAACCATGGGCGATGCTATTTGCCGGAATGTATTTGCGTAGAAATAATGGAGGTCCCTAAATGTCAGTAAAGAGTATGCAGGCACGAGTCAATCCCGTATATCTAACCGCTAAGACAGCTGTGTGCTTGATGGAAAGGGCGAAAATACCAGGGGCTGAGGAGATTGCCTGTGCCTTGGCTTTAGACGATAAGGCACTGCTGCAAAATATGAAGGATGAAGAAACCATCCTGGGCAATGCGCTGGTGGTTGAGGCCAAGTATCGCACGATGTGCCGCTTGATTGAGGCGTCTGGGATTATGACCTCTGTAGATTTGCCCTGCGGCTATACGCCAAAGGCAATTTATATGACGGAACATGGCAGGAAATTTGTTGGACTGGATCTGCCAATCGTCATACAGGAAATAGAACCGATTATCCGTCAATTGGCTGGCCAAGCGGAAAATGTGACCTTCTATGGAGTAGACGCTACCAATTACAGCTCATTGAAAGCTGCCTTGTATGATGTTAGCGGGCCCTTATGTATCTCAACCGAGGGCATGATGATGTATTTCAGTGATGACGAGGCTGATACCGTCATCGCCAATATCCAATGCCTGCTAAGCGAATATGGCGGCTGCTGGATAACGCCTGACCCTGAATATGCGCTGCAGTTTTGCGGCACTTTCCAGGCCGTTTTCGGCGAAGAATCGCTGGCGAAACTCATGGCGACAAGGGACACGGCTCAAGGCCAAGAAGATTAATCTTGGGGAACATATGCCGGAATTAAGCGTTTATAAGCAGCTTGCTCCAGAGCAGATTGTGCGCTTTAAGGAGGCCATGAGGCATTGTCATTATTGGGTCATTACCCTTGACGAGACAAAGGGATTACACGATACGGCGAGGTTCATGGAAGAGCAGTCCTTTGCGATGGAATATGCGTTGGAAAAGGGAATCCTGCACCTGTCGTTGTGTGGTAGGCTTGATACCATCTCAGCACCGCAACTGCTGCTGGTGTGGGAGAAAGCCAATCATGGCGGAAACATTGAAGGGATAAGGATTGATTGTACCCGACTGAAGTATATATCATCGGCAGGAATCCGCTTGCTGCTTGAGATACAGGAAAACTGCGGCAGACCTCTAGGTTTTTCTGGAGTCAATGCAAAAGTAAAAGAAATCTTGCAGCAGAATGGTTTGGCGGAGCTGAATGAAAGCTGAATGGTGGGAAGGTGGAACAGTTATGCTGAAAAAAGTTGCGCTGGTTAATCGGATATGCCTGCTATTGCTGGCAGTATTGATGCTGGTGGGGACAAATGCGGAGGCTGGTCATCTTCAAGCAGGCCCAGCTTATCGTTCATGATGACAATGCGGATATTCCCCGGCAGATTGCCGAGGGCAAGGCGGACATCATGATTACGGAAACCGTAGAGGCTGCACATTATGTCCGCATGGACAAGCGGCTGGCCGCTCCACTCAAGGACAAGCCCTTCACGCGTCACTCCTGTGGTATCCTGATGCAAAAAGGCGACCAGGAATGGCTCAACTACATTAACTTTGTACTGGCAGAACTGAAGATGGACGGGACCTTGGCAAACTTGGAGGAAAAATATCTGAAATAGAGAAAAGCAGCAGGAAATAAAGGATATACAGGACACGCGAAAGGTATTATACTTGATAAGGAATATTTGTCGATAGTTGGAGGCTGTGTTTGTGAATCTGGTGGAACGTGTCTGTGGTCATACTTGGATGATCCTGCGTCATAAGTATTGGGTGTTTCGGTTTTGCTGCATTGCGGGGATTCCGTGGCAGGGATTTATGCACGACTGGTCGAAATTTTCGCCGACGGAGTTTATCGAAAGCGTAAAATACTACAATGGCAAGGTTTCGCCGATAAAGATCTGCAAACGGGAAAACAATGGGCTGTCCATGGCCTGGATTCACCATCATGGACGGAATCTCCATCATTATGAGGCTTGGTGGGATAATTTTGACCATGGCGCCCATCCCCAGGATATGCCCTATAAATACGCGGTGGAAATGATATGTGACTGCCTGGGGGCAGCTAAGGCCTACGGCCGGGATGAGTTCACCTTTCAGGCCGAATACGAATGGTGGCAGAATAAATGTGCCACCGGTGTTGGCATGAGCCCGAACATGCAGGCTTTTGTGGAAACGATACTCAGTCAGCTGGCGGCGACGGAGGATTTGAACTTGCTGCGGCCCAAGTCCCTGCGAAAAATTTATGCATCAGTTGTGAAAGAAGGAAAATATGAATATACAGATTTTCGGCACCAAGAAGTGTAACGATACGAAGAAAGCCCAGCGGTTCTTTAAAGAGCGCGGAATAAAGTTCCAATTCATCGACATGCTGGACAAGGGCATGAGCAAAGGCGAATTCCAGTCCGTGGCCAGGGCCCATGGAGGCATCGATGGGATGATCAATCCGGATTGCAAGGATAAAGAAGCCTTAGCCCGCGTAACCTATATGGCCGATAAGCTGAAGACGCTTCTGGAGAATCAGCAGGTCATAAAGACACCGGTGGTAAGGAACGGCAAAGAGTCAACCGTTGGTTATGAGCCGGAGATTTGGAAAAGCTGGCAGGCAGCAAAGGGATAACCTGCGCAAACAGGCGGTCTGACATGTCAAATCTTGACATGTCAGACCGCCTGTTTACGTGGAAGCTAGCCCTCGTCACCATTTGGAGGCATCGGATCTGTGGGGGAGATTGCCAGAGTTGGGGTAACAGGCTGACAATCAGTCCCGGCATGATGATGCCGCAGGCCGGTAATGGATTCGTGCAGGATGATTTGAGCAATGGCCAGGCCAATTACGGGAATCAGCAGGGAAAGCGGTGCTACTTTTGCGGCAGTATATTTTCCAAGCAGTACACTCCACATGCCATAGCCAAACAGAGTAGTACCATAGGACAGGTATCCATTTTCCCCCGAAGATTTCCAGCCCGTATTCTAACGGACAGTGGATATTGTACGCGCTTTTGGCTGCGTATCCCAGCCGTAAATGGTTGTAAATGCTGTTCCTTTGCTGTGTCATAAGATAACCGCCCCACAGGCTATAATCCTGCGGAGCGGTTGGCTGGTTATGGGAGACAGAGGAATAGCTCAGCGGAAGACAAGCTGCACAAGCAGCATATAGAGAGCGGTACCGCCGCCGATGGCTAGCAGCATTTGATGGGTGCGGGCCTGGATGAAGGCGGTGACGGCAACGGCGGCAGCTTCGGGAAGACCATGGCTGCCGCCGGTCAGCTCTACGCCCCGCAGGCAGTAAACGACTAGAAAGCCAAAGACCGCTGCTGGCAGGACTTTGCCCAGATAGCGGACAAAGTTAGGGGTGTGCTCCGGGGTCGGGAAGAGGGCAAAGGATAAAAAGCGGGTGAGGGATGTGGCTGCCACCACCATCAATACGGTGATGATCTGTTCAGTCAGTGACATGTTCCGGCTCCTTTCTAGCGGGGGCGAAGTAATGGCGGCCCAGGGCAAAGACAGCGAAAATTGCCAGCAGGGTGGGGACAAGGTATTGTTCCGGTCCCCATAGCATGAGGCACAGGAGAGAAATTGCGATGCCGGCAAGGGAACTTTGGTGGCGTTCCTCCAGCAGCCATTGCTCCGTAAAGATGCTGACAAACATAGCTGTCAGCACGAAATCGAGCCCCCGAGTATCAAAGGTCAGCAAGGAGCCGCATAGCCCGCCGACAGTGGCTCCGCCAACCCAGTAAAGATGATTGAGCAGCGTTACCCAGAAGAAAAACCAGCCTTTGTCGATATCCGCAGGGATTTTTGCGGTGAAGTTGATGGAAAAGCTTTCATCACACATGCCGTAAATGAGATAAGGCGTTTTCAGGCCATGGCCCCGGTATTTTTCCAGCATGGATATGCCATAAAAAATATGCCGGGCATTGACAATCAGCGCCACCAGGAAGGCATGCAGGGGATTGAAGGGGGCCAGCAGCATGGGGACTGTCAGGAATTCCACCGAACCAGCAAAAATAAGCAGGCTCATCAGGGCAGGATAGATGAAACTAAAGCCGGAAGCATTCATGAAGACACCATAGGCAATGCCGATAAGGAGAAAACCGGCAAAGATGGGCATGGTATAGGGGAATGCCGTCTGCAATGCCCGCCAAGCAGGATGCATGCTGGGGGATGTGCTGTTTGTAGTTTCTGTAGACATGTTTGTACTCCTCCTAGGTATGCGCTTGCTGAAATGTTACAGATAGATTACAATAAAAATAAACATGATACAACATGCAAAAAATCATAGTTCGCATGATTTTTTGTCATGGAGAAAGGAGTTACGCAGGATGGACGCCATCAAATGCCGGGCTTTCCTAGTGGCTGCCCAGAGGGGGAGCTTTACAGCGGCAGCACAGGAACTGGGGTACACCCAGTCAGGCATCACCCGCATGATAAATGCGCTGGAGGAAGAACTGGGATTTCGGGTTTTTGCCCGTGTCAGAGGCGGTGTACAACTCACCGATAACGGTCATAGGATACTGCCCTTGCTGGAAAATATTGTTCGTGCCTGCCAGCAGGTGGAGGAATACAGCGGGGATATTTGCGGCCTGGTACGGGGCACGGTTTCCGTGGGCTGTTACTATAGTGTATCGTTTATGTGGATGCCGCAGATCATTCGCAAATTCCAGAAACGGTATCCGCATATCCGTGTGAATATGCTGGAACGCAGCAACCGTGATCTGGCCCCCCTGCTGGCCAGCCGCCGTCTGGATATCTGCGTGGGGGCCAGGCTGTCTGAGGTAGACTACGAATGGATTCCCCTTTACCGTGACGAGATGGTGGCCTGGCTGCCCCAGGGACACCCGCTGACCAGAGCCAAACAGCTCATGCCGAAGATGCTGGAGGGAGAGACTTTTATTCAGCCGCTGCCTCAACAGGATACGGATTTGGATAGGCTGCTGCAGGGCGAAAATCTGTCGATGAATCTGCGCTATTCCACCCAGGAGGCGTTTACCGCTTACAACATGGTAGAAGCCGGGTTGGGGGTAAGCCTCAATCAAAGGTTGATTTCACAAAAATGGCACGGTCAGGTAGAACTGGCATCCTTTTCTCCGCCCCAATACTTCGAGATGGGCATAGCTGTGCCGTGTCTCAAAGAAGCATCGCCTGCCACCAGAAAGTTAATCGAATGTATCCGTGAAACTGTGGCAGAACTTATATAATATGCGCAGCCTTTATCTAGGTAAAATACGGATGGCATCAGGGAAAAGGATACGCCGGCAGCAAGAAAATGAGCCGTAGAGTTGGAACCTGTGTATTCGCGTGGGGCTGTGATAAAGCTGACAGCAAATGGGGATGGGATGTGCTAAGGTATTCCTAGATAGGGGCAGATGGAGGGAGGGCTTGCAGAAAGGATTGCTTATGGAGAACAGGATTTTACTCAAGCGCATCTATGAACCGCCAGAGGAAAGTGATGGATACCGGATACTGGTGGATAGATTGTGGCCACGAGGCATCAAGAAGGAAGCGGCTCATCTCGATGAATGGGCCAAGGTCATTACGCCTAGTACCGAAATCCGGCGCTTGTATCATCAAGGCGAGATGCCCTTTGATGGCTTTGCGGAGGCCTACCAGGAAGAACTGGCAGCTAGTGAAGGGGCGGTGGCCTTTGCTGCCCATTGCCGAGAGCTGTTAGCGGCGCAGAATGTGACCTTGGTGTATGCGGCGAAAAACGAGCAGGAAAATCATGTACTGGTGCTGCGGGAGTGGCTGCGGCGGAATATGTAAGAATGGGCGGTTTGACAAGTCAGATTTTGACTTGTCAGGCCGCTCGTTGTATTTTTACGGAAGGTTGACCGGTCAATGGGAAACGTTAAGTAAACTATAAGAATTAAAGGGTATAATACGGATTGTTTCACGTTGCAAAATCAAAGGAGGCTTATTGTGAGTACTTTTTGTGAACGCACCAATTCATCTGATGTAAGCTGGTGCAAAAAATGGATTTTGGCGCTGGCAATTGTCCAGACCCTGAGTATGGGGAAATCGTTCCTGTTTATGACGGGGAAAGGGGATGGTGATGCTGCTATGCTGTTCAATATAGTAACAGTAATAGCTGTCATTTTGTTCCTGATCCTGGCGATATATGTCAATTATAAGAATAAGGTCTGGCACTTTTTATTCCGGTTGCTGTTAAGTGTCATGGGCAATGTGATTTTATTGGTGATGGCCGCTTATTCTATTGGTGTTGCCGCGGCAATCGTTTGGGTGGTGGCCGCTGTCTTTGTCAATCGCCGGCGGTTTGCGGTATTTCTGCGGTATAAAAACTATATCCGCTATATCGTGGCAACGTATATCCTGACGGCTGGCCTCAGATTGGCCGTGATGCGGCTCTTTTTTCATAAGCCGGAGATGTGGCCGCTGATTCAGCTTGGTTCGTTTGCCATTAGCATGGCGCTGCTCGGCTGGTTCTATCATTTGCTCATGCAGGAGATACAGAAAGGGAGAACGTTCTTTGAGGCGACGCGCATTGTGGCGCTGATTCCCGTGGCCTTTATCTATTTCCTCATCGGCTTGCTTACCATTGTGCCCGTGAAATTCTTCTCGGGCGAAAGCCTTTTCGGTGAAGAGGGAAATGATTATCTCGTAATGCCACAGAAATAATCCATTTGAGGACTTTGATCAGTCAAATTGACCGGTCAATTTGACGGCTGGAATAAGCTTTGCCCCAGTCGCAGAGCTGCTTGAGGACGGGCTGCAGGGTCCGTCCTGTGGCAGAGAGTGAGTAGATGGTACGCGGGGGAAGGTCTGGGATGACTTCGCGTTCGATGATGGCCGCTTGCTCGAGCCGGCGAAGTTCTTGGGACAGGGCTTTGGGCGAAATCGTTATCAGTGCACACTGGAGCTCATTGAAATGAAAGGGGTGCTGGGAAAGCTGCCAAAGTATTTGGAGCGTCCATTTGCCACTCAGAAGGTTGAGGGCGGTTTCCATGGGACATTGGGGTGTGACGGATGGGATTTTTGTCATGTGGTGCCTGCCTTTCTGCGTAAAGGTATAGAAAAGTATAGCTGCTAACCGAAAAGTGCGTACTTATCGCAGGCGCAGCTTCGTGATACAGTTATTGTAGCAAATACGTCAAGGGGGAATTGCTATGATAATTGATAGTCATGAACATTTGTTGCTGCCCGTGGAGCGTCAGCTGGCGAAAATGGACGAAGCGGGGATAGAACGGGCTGTGTTATTCGGTACGACGCCGCATCCGGAGCTGGCAAAGGATCTTATGGCGCTGGAGACGGAAATGGCGGCTTTGCAAAAGATATTGGCGGGGGATAATCCGCAGGCGTATTGCGAGCGGCTGCGGGAGAAAAATGCCGAAGTCAGCCGCATGGTGGCCAGGTATCCGGAGCGGTTTTGGGGCTTTGGCAATGTACCGCTGGGGTTGGAACTGACGCAGACAAAGGCTTGGCTGGAAGAGCAGATTACCGCGCTCGGTTTATGTGGTGTCGGAGAAATCGCCCCGGGGAATGAAACACAGATGCGGCAAATCGGAACAATCCTTCAAGCCATGCAGCGGACAAGGATTTATCCGCTATGGGTGCATACGTTTGCGCCCGTGTCCCGTGACAGCCTGGCAATACTGATGGAGCTATGCCAACGTTACGAAAATATACCGGTAATCTTTGGTCATTTAGGGGGCACGCATTGGCTGGAGGTCATAAAGTTTGCCAAGGGTCAGCCAAATGTCTATTTAGATTTATCGGCAGCATTTTCAACGCTGGCCGTGAAGATGGCACTTACGGAACTGCCGCAGCGCTGCTTGTACAGTTCGGATGCTCCTTACGGGGAGCCGCTGCTGAGCCGTCAGCTCGTGGAGTATATGAGCCCGTCGTCGGCAATCGCCGCGGCCGTATTGGGAGAAAACACTCAACGCGTATTGAACTTAATAGGATAGCCAGCTGCTGGCCAAACGGGAAAGCCTCACGGTAAGCGTGGGGCTTTTCTTAATGAGACGCTAATGGGAGACTAGGTACGCTTTAAGTTATGTAAGGTATCATAAATGAAAATAAGCTGAAAAGAAGGGCGGGAAAGATGGACAAGAAGAGGAAAAAGTGGTTGAGGAATATTGGTGTGATTATGCTGGTTCTTTATGAAGTACTTCCCGGAAATCTGCTTTGGCGGACCGAGGTCGAGATGACAGCAGCTGATGATTTTTATCTGTGTTATCCCGTAGAGGAGGAAATGACGGATGGGCGGACGCTGTCACTTTATTTGCCTGTGCAGCCAGCGCAACGGCAGCCTGCCGCCGTTGCGCCTTATGAGCGCTTGACTGCGTATAAGGCCATCGAAGGCGGTGGTGAGATACAGATTGTACATGGTGTATTAACGACAGAACAGACTAAGGTGCGTTTTGATTTGGCTGGATTTGGCCAAGTATTTCCGCAGGTAGCGGGAACTCTTGCCGTGCAGGGGGAGGGAACTCGACTGGTGGGCGGTACGCCGTTACATATCCTTGAAGGCGTGGACAAAAATGAGCGCAAGGAATGTTTGGGCTATCAGGCGGGCCGGGATGTCTGGCTGTTTTATTTTCAATGTGCCGAGGATGATGATATGGCTAAGGCTATGCTGGAAAGGGCTATTGAAAGCATAGCCATAAATTGATGGGGAAGGTGAAACATACGCGTATATTTATTCTTGCTTGTTTGCTTTGGGGCATGGCTTGTCTCAAGTATGCTGTTTTTCCCGAGGTGTTCTGGCCATCGTCTTGTCTGGCCGTAAATGATACCAGTCAGATAGAGATGCAAGTACCGCGGGAACTGAAAGCACTTCCATGGGAAGATGAGGACTGTAAGGTTTGGCAAGCGAAATGCAATCGCTTTTTTGTCGATGCCCATTTGCAGCCATGGGGCGATGAACCTGTTGAGCTGGTGGCTGACCCTACACCGCCGGAGCGCGTGTATAAGACGCTGGCACGCTATAAGGTCAAGGATGTGGTGCTGAAGGAAGCGGACTTGATGGCGATAGATGGCCGCCCGGTCTGGCGATATGAGTTTACAGGTCAAAAGGATGGCAAGGCCTATGAAATCGTGGCAGCTTCCTATCCCATTGCGCATAACAGCTATATCGTGACGTATTTCTATCATGCTGGCAGTGAGGCGGCGCGGGATGACGTGCTGCGCAGTATCGAAAGCCTGCGGGTTACAGAGCGGCGGGAAAAGGGGGGGAACTAGCAAGCAGAATTAATGAGAGTTTAATGGCAGGCTGGTTATTATCTAATTTACACGATTTATCATGAATTATGGAAATTAGCTGAAAGCCTATGGCAGCTAGCGATAATTACCCGCGCAATCACTGTGGGAATTATGGATAAAAATTTTTATTTAGTCAAAGGAGACGTTGATTATGGCAGTAGAAAATGTATGCAAGTTAGATGAAGAGGGATTCATGCAGAAATTCTTCAGCACCGAAGGGCGTTTGAACCGTTTTCGTTTTTTTATCCGCGGCTTCGGGTTCGGCCTGGTAAGCGAAGGCTTGATGTTTTTAGCGATGGACTATCTGTGGCTGGTGGTTTTACTGGGCATTATCGGGATGGTTCCACAGTTTACGCTGGGAATCAGACGTGTGCATGATTTGGGTAAATCCGGCTGGTGGTATTTGCTTATCCTGGTGCCCTTTGTTAACTTTTTCTTTGCACTGTATATCTTGTTTAA
The DNA here is from genome assembly GCF_900113715.1 of Pseudoselenomonas ruminantium. Taxonomy (GTDB): domain Bacteria; phylum Bacillota; class Negativicutes; order Selenomonadales; family Selenomonadaceae; genus Selenomonas_A; species Selenomonas_A caprae. Next base: position 134,307 of record NZ_FOQK01000002.1, read on the forward strand.
GAAAGGTACTGAGGGAGAGAATGAATATGGCCCAGATCCACTGGCTGAACAGTAAGGAGTTTGCGGCGTGAATACTATGAGTGAACGAGACTGTGCTTCGGATGAATCTTGGTGTAACAGGTTTTGTTTGTTGCTGTTGGGCGTCGAGTTGGTAATCTTTTTGCGAGTCTGGGAATTTTTGTTGGGGGGCTGGGGCAATAATGGCGAATTATTGTTGTCGCTGGCTACCTTTTTACTCAGTGTGTCTTGGCTGGTTATGCTGCTTTACATCAATATCGCCAATAAGGTATTATTCTTTTTCTTTCGTATCTTGATCAGTGGTATCGTGAATTTGGTGGGATTCTATGCGATTTTTCATTTTCTGGGTGTTGCTGGTGCGGTGATTTGGGTGTTAGGAGCATTGCTTGTCAATCGTAGCCGGTTGAAAATCTTTTTTGCGTATCCTAACTATATTGGCTACGTAGTAGGAGGTTATGTGTTTTCGTTCATGGTTAACTGGCTAATAGGTCTGTTAGGGACGGATCCGTATAGCTGGTGGATTGCCGTGGGCATTTTGCCATTCCTTCCGTCGTTTGTACTGCTGATTTGGTTGTGGAATCTGCTGACACAGGAAATACATCAGGGCAGAAGCTTTTTTGACGCGATGCGCATTTTAGAGTTGATGCCGATGACATTTGGTTATTTTCTGATTGGGGTACTTACGATCGTGCCCATCAAGCTGTTCTCGGGCGAGAGCCTATTTGGTGAGGAAGGCCATGATTATCTGGCCATGCCGCAGGAATAATACAGGACGGAAAACAAAGAAGACTGACCGGTCAATTGACTGGTCAGTCTTCTTTGTTTTGGGGCAGGGGCGGCATGAGCATCTGCAAGCATTCGAGCAGGTAGTCGGTCTGGGCGGACTGGGCGATACCGGTCTTGCACCATAGGGCAAAATGCTCGCAGTTGTTGAGCAGCAGGCTATAGCCGTGCTCGCCGAGTTTGCTGCGGGCACGCGTGACGGTTTCCTGCGGCGAGAAAAGTTCGACATCGCCGCCTGCCAGACGATGTACCAGCCAGTCGAATAGTGCAGTTCCTGCTGGGGTCGTAGCGTTCAGCACATAGATGGTGTCGCTGCTGCCCTTGAATTCAGCGAGCGTAGTCTCGGCAATGATGCCATCGCTGAGCAGCGGATTCCGTTCCTTGTGATAGTGGATGACCTGCGCATCGCCGGTGTAGATGCCGAAGTGCCGGTAGCCGGTACGTTTGACGTAGACGATGTCGCCGCTGTGGATGATAGCCATAGGATAGTTGCAGCTCCTTTCTTATGGGTGAAGATTTCCAAGGGTATATAGACTTTATTCGACAGCTGAACAGAATATCCTTTGACAAAAATTAGTACCTGGTATAAAATTGATAGCAGGTACTAAATTAGTACCAGGTGCCAATTTTTGTTTAAGAAGAAAAGAGTGATAACATGCTTATCCATGATTTGATTTATCAAGGGGCGCCAAATGATTTGGCCATTGTCGATCATGAGCGCCGGTTTACGTACCGTGAGCTCCAGGCTGCCGTGAAAGCCAGCCGCGACCGTCTTCATGCTGCGGGTGTCCATCAGGGTGACCGTGTTGGCATCTTTACGCGCAACAGTGCGGAGTTCATCTTTGCCTATATGGGCATCACTTCGTTAGGGGCAATCACCGTGCCGCTGAATTTCCAGCTCAGCAGCCGTGAGATCGCTTATATCATCAAAGATGCCGGTATCCAGATGCTCTTGACGTATCAGCCACTGAACCTTGTGGATGCGCTCGCACAGCTGCGCTGCCAGCTCAAGGTGGTGCAGGTTGATATCCGCACGATCGGCAAGCCGCAGGCGGGGCTGGCGGAGGCACCGGAGCTGTCGGAGTACTTCAGTGCCGACAATCCGTGCCAGATCATCTATACATCGGGAACGACGGGCAATCCTAAGGGGGCAGTGCTTTCCCATCATAACATCGTATTCAATACCAAGCAGTTCAGCTATATGGGCTGCAAGCCGGGGCATAAGGCGCTTTGCGTGTTGCCGATGTATCATTGCTATGGCCTTACCTGTGCGGTGTTCTATACTTTGAGCGTCGGGGCGGCCATCGTGATCCTCGATTCCTTCACGCCGCGGACGACCCTCAGCACGATCCGTGAGGAGGGCGTTACGGACCTCTACATCGTGCCATCTATCTGCAGCCTGCTGACAAAGCTCGGCACGCTGGAGGATATGAAGTCGGTGCGGCTCGTGGTCAGTGCTGGTACGACGCTGCCACTGAAGATCCAGCAGGACTTCACGGCGAAGTTCGGCCTTGAGATCTGTGAGGCTTATGGCCTTTCGGAGACGGCACCGATCGTCACGATGACGCCATTGGGCAAGGCCAAGGCAGGTTCCTGCGGGCCGGTGGTTCCGGGGACACAGTGGAAACTCATCGATGATGAGGGGGCGGAGGTTCCGCGCGGCGAGCTGGGCGAGCTTATCGTCAAAGGCGATAATGTGATGCTTGGCTATTGGAATCTTCCCGATGTGACGCATGATGCCATGCGCGGTGGCTGGTTCCATACGGGCGATGTGGCCAGAGCCGACGAAGATGGCTATATCTATATTGTCGACCGCATCAAGGATATGATTATCAGCATGGGCGAAAATGTCTATCCGCGCGAGGTCGAGGAGCTTATCTACCAGTTCCCCGGGATTCATGAGGTGGCTGTCATTGGCATTGAGGATAAGCTCCGCGGTCAGGTCGGTGCCTGCTTCTACAGTGTCCATCAAGGAGCAGAGGTCAATATCCGTGAGCTCAAGCAATTCCTGCAGAACAATCTGGCCCTCTATAAGATACCCCGCGAGTTCCATATCATGGATAAACTGCCGCGGACAACGACGGGCAAGATTGCCAAGAAGAAGATCTGGGCGGAATTCCAGGCTGGAATCAGCAATAGCCGTTGATAGCTCTGCGCATATAAAAGAGAGCACATCTGATGATATGCCCTCTGTCTATGTTTTAGCCTATATCGCTATTATTTACCAACACAAGCGCTTGCGTTTTGCGTTTCAAATACATTTGCTGCCATAGTAATTTTATGACCACCACCGATAGGGAGTTTCATTTGTGTTTCATCTACATTTGCTGCCATAGAATTTGCATCATGTTTGCGAGGGCGAGGACGAGGGCGAGGATAAGGCATAATTCCCCCAGATACCTTGTCCATTTCCATAGCTTCCATCTTATTCATGAATTTCTTATCCATTTTATATTCCTCCTTACATTGTTACGTGTTGTTATCTTACTTGTTGTCCTTGCTGTGGCCTAAGTCAACTCTATTTGAAACACACCCAGAGCGGGCAATTCTTGGGCGGAATCGTTGTCGGCATCGTGAGCGTCTTAAAAAAGTTTTTTATTACCTTAAACATTTTATTTCCCCCTCACATCTTTGTGTATTGTTATCTTGCTTTCTGTTCTTTATATCCCCAAGCGGGGAAAGTGTTTAGGGCGATAGAAAAAACTCAACGAAGCACAACCGATAGGGGTTAAGTATTCCTGCGGTTATCCGATATATAGGCAGAAGAGTGTCTTTTTGCGGTTAGGAGGAATTCGATGGAAATCCAGGCAACGAAAACGGTGCTGTGGAATCAAGGGGCAGCAGCGTCCGCAGCAGCAACGACGGACAAGACGCCGGCAGCCAAGTCAGCGTTTGCGAAAATGCTCAGACAGCTGGAGACTGGCGGTGGCGTCCGCGAGGATGGTGCCGGTGACAGTGGCGAGGAAACCACAACGATTACGCAGGTCATGTCCGATGGATCAGTGCTCATCACGGTTTATGAGGGGGATCGCATCGTCTCGCAGAGTAAGACGCATGCGGCGCATCCTGAGGATAATCCGACGATACTGAGTACGCAGGTGGACAAATCGGGTAAAATAGGAACTGACGAAAACGAGAAACTTGCCAGTGCGGAAACAGCAGCGTCGATGCTCGATTTGTTGCAATCCCGTTGACAGGAATGAGGAGCCTGACCAGGCGATAGGCTGGTCAGGCTTTTTTAGTGATTTTAAAACAGACAGATTACCGGTCGGTTTGCCTGTAAATTGGTCTGTTTTTGCGTTACTATAACAAATATGCTAAAATATATATAAAAATATTTTGTTATTGCATAAAAGAAAGGATGACCGGATGAAATTCAGTAAGGAATCTATATCAATTGCTATGGCCTATGTAGGGGTATTGGTAGGCGCGGGCTTGTCCTCGGGGCAGGATTTGCTGCAGTATTTTTTGAGTTTTGGTGAGATCGGCCTGGCTGGCGTTGCCGTGCTGGGCATTTTGAATATAATCTTTGGGCGCATCATCGTGACGCTCGGTTCTCATTATCAGTCAAGCAACCATCAGGAAGTCTTGGAACAGATTGCGCATCCCATCATCCAGCGCATCATCGATGTCACGCTGGTCGTGTCCTGCTTTGTCGTCGGCTTTGTCATGGTTGCTGGTGCCGGAGCTAATCTGCAGCAGCAGTTTGGCCTGCCAAGCTGGCTCGGCGCTTTGGTGTGCTCGCTGCTGGTCTGCGTGATTGCGTTCCTTGATTTTGACAAGATTACGCGGGTGCTCGGTGTGTTTACGCCCATCATTGTCGTCATGATCTTACTGGTGACAGGTTATACGTTTTGGGGCAAGTCGTATGACTTTGCCATGCTCGATGCGGTGTCGAAATCGCTGCGGCCGGCGATGCCCAATGTCTATCTGGCCGTCATCAATTACTTTGCGCTCTGCGTGATGAATGGTGTTTCGATGGCTTTTGTACTCGGCGGCTCGGTCGTGCGCATCAGTGATGCCGAAAAGGGCGGCGCGCTAGGCGGCGCGATTATCGGAGTGATTGTCGGCAGTGCTTCGATGGCGCTGTTTGCCAATCTCGACAAGGTCAAAGATGCGGAGATTCCGATGCTGACGCTCGTGAATCAGATCCATCCGGCCTTTGCCGTCATCTATGCGGTAGTGATATTCGCGCTGATCTTCAATACGGCATTCAGCCTCTACTATGCGACGGCGCGGCGTTTCGCGGGCAGTGATATCGGCAAGATGCGCAAGATTCTCATTGGCATTGTTGCGCTTGGTTATGTTTGCAGTTTTGGTGGTTTTTCCCAGCTGGTTTCGTGGATGTATCCATTGCTTGGCTATATGGGCATCTTGCTGCTGGTTGTCCTGGCGGTGGCCTGGGTAGAAGAACGGGAGAACATCATTCGCGAAAAATTCCTGCGGCGCAAGATGATGCGGCTGTTGTTCCGCAAATATGACGATGAGGCCGAATTCAATGCCGGCCATAAGAAAGCCTTCAAGAAGCTCGGGGAAATGTCGGCGGCCGATACGGAGGAGCTGACAAGAGACATCAAGAGCTATGTCGAAGATGTCGTGGAGAACACAGACGATTTACAGGCCTATGCCAAGGAGAACCTGTCGATGGAGGGGGCGCCCCCTAAAGACGGACAAGAAAAGAAATAACGGATTGGCGGCAGCTGCACGGCTCGTATGAGGTGCAGCTGCCGTTTTATTGTGCGCGCGGAGCGGAAGAATAAAAGAAAATAAGAACAACCGCTTGACAGTACGCGTCAAATCATGTAAGATAACAACTGTTACGTAACGGATGTTTTTAAACGAAAGGATCGTGTTTATGCCTCCAAAGGTCAAGTTTCAAAAAGAGGAGATTGTGGCAGCGGCTCTCGAAGTCGTGCGCAAGAAAGGAATCGATGCGGTGACGGCGCGCGAAGTTGCCGCAGAGCTCGGCGTGTCGCCACGGCCGATCTTTACGTGGTTCACGACGATGGAACAGTTGAAGGTCGAGGTCTATGCCATGGCCAAAGGACGCTATCAGGCGTATATCGAAACGGGACTCAAAGGCCCGGTGCCGTTCCTGGGCGTGGGCCAGCAGTATATCTGCTTTGCCAAAGAGGAGCCCGAGCTTTATAAGCTGCTCTTTTTGACAAAACCTGATGAAGCGGTGGGGGGCGCGATGGACGCGCTGCATTTTTCGCAGGAGCTGGTGCGCGAGTCGATCATGCGCATCTATCATATGGATGCGGCGACGGCGGATAAGTATTTCCGCAATCTGTGGCTCGTGGCATTCAGTTTTGCGACGCTTATCGTCACCGATGACTGCCCGTATACGGATGCGCAGATGAGTGCCGTCTTTACGGAGATGAGCCTTGCCTACTGCAAGGCGTTCAAGGAAGTGCCGGGCTTTGCTACCGGCGAGTTTGACAAGGATGCGATCTTTGGGGCATTGGTCAAGAAGTGAAGAGAAAGTACGAGGTTGGTATGGATATTGTTGTCTACGTCCACGGGAAGGGCGGAAGTGCAGAGGAGGCTCAGCATTATCGGAAGATTTTTCCCGCGGCGGAGGTGCTGGGCCTTGATTATAAGACCTTTACCCCGTGGGAAACAGGAAATGAGATCCGGGAGATCGTTAGGGATTTATATAAGAAGTATGACAATGTTTTGCTGATAGCTAACAGCATCGGCGCCTTGTTCAGCATGTACGGCGGGCTTGATGCATACGTCAAGCAGGCGTTTTTCATTTCACCGGTGGTGGATATGGAAAAGCTCATCCTGGATATGATGCAGTGGGCGCAGGTGACTGAGGAGGAGCTGGAAGAAAAGGGTGTGATCCACACGGAATTCGGTGAGGATCTGTCCTGGGAATATCTGTCCTATGTCCGCACGCATCCCATCGTCTGGACGGTGCCGACCCAGATCCTGTACGGCGGCAGGGACAATCTGACCAGCCTGGCGACGATGCAGGCCTTTGCCGCGGAACATGCTGCCGGGCTGACAGTGATGGAAGATGGTGAGCATTGGTTCCATACCGAAGAGCAGATGGAGTTCCTGGATAAGTGGCTGCAGCGTGTCAAAGATAATATGTAAAAACAGGGGAGGCTTTATGGTAACGACGGAACGGTTGAGGATATATCCAACGGATGCGGCGCAGATGAAGGCGGCGATTGCGGCGGCCAAGGATGCCGGGCTGAAGAAGGCCTATGAGGAGATGCTCGCAGGCTGCATGGCGCATCCCGAGCAGTGGGACTGGTATGCGATGTGGGTGATCGAGCTGGGCGATGGCAGGCGCATCGGCGATCTGTGCTTCAAGGGGCTGGGCCGAGATGGTGTGGCAGAGATCGGCTATGGGATCGAGGAAGGATACCGTGGTCAGGGCTATGCCACGGAGGCCGTCCGGGCTGCGCTGGGATGGGCTTTCCGCCATCCGGCAGTCGTGAGCATCGAGGCGGAGGCTGAGGCGGACAACGCCGCGTCGCAGCGCGTGCTGGACAAATGCTGCTTCCAGGCCAGCGGGCTGACTGGCGAAGAAGGGCCGCGGTTTTCCCGCAGGCGGCTGGGGATCGAGTCGATGTTAGAGGTGGTGTGACATGAAAATCCTGGTATTGAATGGCAGCCCGAAAAAAGAACAGAGCGATACGATGCATATCACGCGGGCGTTTCTCGCTGGCATGCAGGAGGCTGCGCCGCAGGAAGTCGAGGTCATCCATATCGCGGAGAAGCATATCGAGTTCTGTGTGGGCTGCTTTACCTGCAAGCGCAATGGCGGCACCTGCATCCATGCGGACGATATGAAGGCCCTGCTGGCTAAGGTGCTTGAATGCGATTTGCTGCTGCTTAACTTTCCGCTCTATGGATATGGCATGCCGGCAAAGCTCAAGGCTTTCATTGAGCGGACGATGCCGCTTTCCTGTATGAAGATGAAGAAGGTTGGCGAGCGGTATGAGCACATCGGCCAGGCAGATTTTGCGCATCTGCGCTATCTGATGATCTGCGGCTGCGGGTTCCCGAACAGCAAGGGGAATTTCGAGCCGGCCGTGGAGCAGTTCAAGCTGCTGTTCCCGCATCAGCATACGATACTTACAGTGCCCGAGAGCCCGATGTTCAATGTGCCGGAAGCTGATGTGGTCACGAAGCCGCGGCTGGAACTGGTGCGGGAGGCTGGCAGGCAGTATGCCGCGCAGGGGACGATCGACGCCGGTTTGGTGGCGCAGATCGGCTCGCCGATGATCCCGGAGGAGAAATACGCGGCCATCGCCAACGGCGAGGCCTGAGGATATAGCAGGCAGAAAACAAAGAAATCAATGCAGCAGAAACAATCGATATAGAGGTGAAAAAAATGACAATCAGTTTTCGCAGAGAAACGGAAAAAGACTATCGCGCCGTCGAGAATCTCGTGCGCGAAGCGTTCTGGAATGTTTACCGTCCTGGCTGTGTGGAGCACTTTGTGCTGCACCGGCTGCGGAAGGATATGGATTTCGTGCCCGAACTGGACTTCGTCATGGAAAAGGATGGCGAGATCATCGGGCAGAATATCTTTGTGCGGGCGCAGATCAAGGCCGATGATGGCCGGCGCATCCCCATCATGGCGATGGGGCCGATCTGTGTCGCCCCGGCCTATAAGCGCCAGGGCTACGGCAAGATGCTGCTGGACTACTCGCTGGAGCAGGCAGCAGCGCTGGGCTGTGGGGCCTTGTGCTTCGAGGGGGATATCGGGTTTTATGGAAAGAGCGGGTTTACTTATGCGAGCAATTTTGGCATCCGTTATCATGGCCTTCCGGATGGTGCAGACGCATCTTTCTTCCTCTGCAAGGAGCTCGCACCGGGATTCCTGAAGGATATCAGCGGCGAGTATGCGACGCCGGCCGGCTATTTTGTGGCGGAGCAGGAGCCGGAGACTTTTGCTGCCTATGAAAAAACTTTTCCGGCGAAGGAAAAGAAAGTGCTGCCGGGACAGATTTTTTAAAAAAGTTCTCAGCCTTCTTATAGATATTGATGTTATACTGATAGTATCGATAAGGGAAGGAAGGCGAGGGCAATGGGGAAGAAACTTGCAGTGCTGACAGGGCTGCTGATGCTGCCGGTGATGACGGCATCGGCGGCCGTGGTGACGGTGACGGGATATGGCGGCTCGGAGCGCAGTGCGCTGAGGCAGGCTTTGCGGCAGGCCATTGAGCAGCAGGTCGGCGTCATGGTCGACAGCCGCAGCTATGTGCAGAATTACCAGCTGATCAATGACCGCATCTACACGCAGGCCGATGGCTATATCAAAAGTTATGAGGTACTGTCATCGGTAAAGGATAACGGGCTCTATACGGTCAAGGTGCGCGCCGATGTCTCGGAGCAGAAAATCAGCGCGGCGCTTGGCACGTATGCCCAGAAAAAAGCTGTGGTCGGTGCCAATATGCAGGACCCGCGTGTCGGTGTCGTGGCCATGGACCAGCAGGGCATCCGCTATGCAAGCCTTGAAAATGCCGTGATGGAAGGCATCCGCATGCAGGGCTATACGCGCATCGTTGACGTCAATCAGCTTGACAAGTCAAAACAGAAGCAGCTGCTGGCGGCAAGCTATGCCGGTGACAAGTCAATGCTGAAGACTTTGACCAGTCAATTCCCGCTGGACTATCTGGTGACGGTCACGGTCGACAAGGCCGTGGGCAGTGTGGCTGATTATGCGCCGATGCCAGGCTTTGAGAACCTCAAGAAGGCCAATGTCACCGTGTCGGTGCGCATGCTTAATGTCAATAATGGCGAGGTCATCTATACCGGCGTATTCACTGGCAAGTCTGAGCGGCGCGGGCCTAATGCGGTAAATGAGGCTGTAGCGGCTGCCGCCAAGGGTATCCCTGCGGCCATCGGCAAGGCTGCACTTAACAAGGCGGCCAATCCCGAGCAGCACTTGCAGCTGGTCGTTACGGGCAGCAAGCTCGGCAATATCAGCGCGGCGACAGCCTATTTGCGCGAGCTTGCAGGCGTTAACAACGTCTTTGTCCGCAGCACGAGCTTTGGCAATATGACCGTTGACATTGACTTTAACGGCACGGCGCATGATTTTGCGACAGTGCTGGAGGCAAATGGCTGGCAAATCCTCGCGCTGGGCGCGGAGTACGTAAAAATATAAATAGAAGAAAAAGAAATTTATGTGCCAAGGAAAAATGCTTGACAGGTTATGATGGCTTCGGTATAATAGCAATGTCAAGGAGAAAGCCTTGGCACATATTTTTGTAAAACAGGTGATAGGAATATGGAGCAGCTTTTATATCTGTCGGCTTTGTTTGACCTGTATGGGGCGCTTTTGACCGAAAAGCAGCAGGAATGCCTGCGCATGCATCTGTTTGAAGATTTCTCTTTGTCGGAGATCGGCGAGGAGCTGGGGATTTCCCGGCAGGCTGTCTACGACAACATCCATCGGTCACAGAAGGCCATGGAGGCGTATGAGGAAAAGCTGGGTCTGGCGCATCGCTATCAAGAGGAGCGGCAGGAACTGGCGAAAATATATGAATCCATCGAAGGCCTCAGGCAGCCGGGCAATGAAGCGGCTGTGACTGAGGTGCTCGACCGGCTCGCGCCATTCTTGGGGCGTAGTCAGGAGGTATCGCTTTGATTTTTGAGAGTTTATCCGACCGCCTGCAGGAGACATTCAAGAAGCTCCGCGGCCATGGCAAGCTGACTGAGGACGATGTCAACGACGCCATGCGTGAGGTGCGTATGGCCCTGCTTGAGGCCGACGTCAACTTCAAGGTAGTCAAACAGTTCATAAAGACCGTCAAGGAGCGCGCCATCGGCCAGGATATCCTGGAAACGCTGACGCCGGCTCAGGTCGTAATAAAGATTGTTGATGAAGAGCTCACGAACCTCATGGGAGGTACGCAGAGCCGTATCAATATGAGCCCGAATCCGCCGACCGTCATCATGATGGTTGGCCTGCAGGGCGCCGGCAAGACGACGTCTGCCGGTAAGCTGGGTCTGGCCCTCAAGAAGCAGGGCAAGCGCCCGTTGCTCGTCGCCTGTGATATTTACCGGCCGGCAGCTATCAAGCAGCTGCAGGTCGTCGGCAAGCAGCTTGAGCTGCCTGTCTTCACGATGGAGCAGGGCACGGATGCTGTGACGATCGCCAAGAACTCCATCGCGTATTCGCAGTCGCATGCCAACGATGTTATCATCATCGATACCGCTGGCCGCCTGCAGATTGATGAGAAGCTCATGCAGGAGCTGCGCGATATCAAAGGCGAGGTCAAGCCGCACGAAATCCTGCTGGTCGTCGATGCGATGACTGGTCAGGAATCGGTCAATGTCGCACAGGCCTTCAACGATTCGCTCGGCCTTGATGGTGTCGTCATGACGAAGCTTGACGGTGATGCCCGCGGTGGTGCGGCCCTTTCGGTCAAGGCAGTCACGAGCGTGCCCATCAAGTTCGTCGGCATGGGCGAGAAGCTCGAGGCCTTGCAGCCATTCCATCCGGACCGCATGGCATCGCGTATCCTCGGCATGGGCGATGTGCTCTCGCTGGTCGAGAAGGCGCAGCAGACCTTTGACATGGAAGAGGCCAAGAAGATGGAGCGCAAGCTCCGCAAGGATGAGTTCACTCTGGACGATTTCCTCTCCCAGATGCAGCAGGTCAAGAAGCTGGGTTCGCTGGAGAACATCCTCGGCATGATCCCTGGTATGGGCGGCCTCAAGAAGCAGCTCGAAGGCCAGAATATCGATCTTGACGGCAAGGAGATGCGCCAGATCGAGGCCATCATCAAATCGATGACACCGGCCGAGCGTGCCAACATCGACATCATCAATGGCAGCCGCCGCAAGCGCATCGCGCTGGGCTCCGGCACTCGCGTGCAGGATGTCAACAAGCTCCTGAAGCAGTTCGGCGAGATGAAGAAGATGATGAAGAAAATGAAAAAGATGCAGAAGGGCAAGAAAGGCTTCCCTGGTTTGGGAGGACTTGGCGGCCTGGGCGGCGGTTTCCCGAAACTTCCGTTCATGCATTGATTTTTTATAAAGTTTATTTTCCCTACGAAAGGTGGTGAATTTTCATGGCAGTAAAGATTCGTTTGAACCGTATGGGTGCAAAGAAGAATCCGTTCTATCGCATCGTTGTAGCTGATTCCCGCGCTCCGCGTGATGGCCGTTTCATCGAGATTCTCGGTAACTACGATCCGTCCAAGCAGCCGGCAGTCGTAAGCGTTGACGAAGCTAAGGTTCTTGATTGGATGAACAAAGGCGCTCAGCCGACCGATACCGTTAAAAATCTCCTCAGCAAGCAGGGCATCATGGCTAAATTTGCTGAAGCTAAAGCTAAGAAATAATTGGGAGGCTCAACATGAAAGAACTTGTTGAAGTTATCGCCAAATCCTTAGTGGAACATCCCGAGGCCGTCCGTGTGGACGAACGACAGGAAGATGGGCAGACCGTGCTCGAACTTCATGTTGCCGAGGATGATATGGGTAAGGTCATCGGGCGTCAGGGTCGTATCGCGAAAGCCATGCGTACCGTGGTCAAAGCCGCGGCCACCCGGGAGAATACCAAAGTCACGGTTGAGATTATTTAGATGAAACAGCGGCAGGTTCATGCTTTACATGAGCAGGCCGCTATTTCTATGTGTAGGAGGAACTGTCATGGATATGATTTCACTGAAAATGCCGGTCACGATCAAGGCAAAGCTGACGGAGAAGCTCAAGGCAAAAATCATCGGTGACCTCGAAGAGGGTATCAACCGCGCGGAACTCGAGGTTCAGCAGCTGAACATCCAGGAAAAGCGCGTGATGCAGGAGAATCAGCCGGAGGATGCGGAGAACCCGACGCCGGAGGAGATCCAGCGTTTGCAGTCCATCCAGGCGCATTTCGGCCAGGAGCGCCAGAAGCGCTTGCAGTACCGTGAGGAAGCTATGGCTCGCAAGGAAGAGACGGAGAAACTCGTTCTCGGTGCTGAGATCGTGCAGGGCACGCTGGAGCGTCAGGTTGACGTCCATGTGGGCGATGACATGCGCGAGCTCATGAATGTGGAAGTGCTGGTGGAAGATGACAAGATTATCGCCATCCGCAGCTAAGAAGCGCGTCACCATCGGCAAGGTCGGTGCTGCCCATGGCATCCATGGCGAGATGCGCATCATCCCGCTGACGGATTTCACCGAGCGCTTTGCGTCGATGAAGGAAGTCATGGTGGGCGATGAGCTGCTGCATGTGGAAAGCTGCAAGTATCATAAGCAGTACGTGCTGATGAAGTTCCGCGAGTATCCGGTCCGCGAAGACGCTATGCGCCTGACGGGCAGGCTGCTCACGGTGGACCGCAGTGAGGCGGCGCCGCTCTCCGAGGGCGAGTTCTACACCTTCGACATCATCGGCCTGACGGTCTATGATGTGGGCGGCAAGGAGCTGGGCAAGGTGGAGAACGTCCTGCGCACGGGCAGCAACGATGTCTACCAGGCGCGCCGCACCGATGGCGGTGAGCTCCTGATCCCGGCCCTCAAGGCCGTTGTCAAGGAAATCGATATCGCTGGCGGCCGCATGGTCGTCGATATGCCGGAGGAGATTTCCGATGCGCATTGATATGGTGACGATCTTTCCGGAGATGTTTGCCGGGCCATTCGGCGACAGCATCACGAAGCGGGCGGTGGACAACGGCATCCTCGACATCCACTTCACGAATTTTCGTGATTATACGGAAGACAAGCATCATCACGTCGATGACACGCCCTTTGGCGGCGGTGCGGGCATGGTCATAAAGCCTGAGCCGATGTACAAGGCTGTGCGTGATGTGCTGGCGAAAACGGAAGAATTCGCCGCCAACCGCCGCGTGCTGATCATGGACCCGTCGGGGCCGACCTTCACGCAGGCAAAGGCCAAGGAGCTGGCCGGCTACGAGCAGCTCGTCTTTATCTGCGGCCACTACGAGGGCTTTGATGCGCGCATCTATAAGCTCGCCGATGAGGCCATCTCGATTGGCGACTTCATCCTGACGGGTGGCGAGCTGCCAGCTATGGTCATCACCGATGCGGTCTCGCGCATGCTGCCGGGGGTGCTGGGCGCTCCCGATTCGGCGCCGACCGATTCGTTCTACGATGGTCTGCTGGAGTTCCCGCAGTACACGCGTCCACGTGAGTTTGAAGGCATGGCCGTACCGGAGGTGTTGCTGTCCGGCAATCATGCCAAGATCCGGCAGTGGCGCCGTGAGCAGTCGCTCTTGGTAACGAAAAAATACCGGCCTGACCTGCTGGAAAAGGCCGAGCTTAGTGAAAAAGACCGTATTTTCCTGAACCGTCAGGAAAGCGGTACAGACTGTTAGCAACAAATTCCAACCCATAGGCAATAGCGGCTGTCAGCCGCTGGCCCATGGGTTTGTTTCTTTGTGGGAAAAAGATGGAGAGGCAGAAGGAATTTTGTGCCCCATTGTCGTATAAAGGAAGTATCGTAGGATTATGCTGACTTACGTGTCGGTGTAAGAATGGGGACTCGATGAAAGTATAAGGAGATGATAGGATGGAAGAACTTCTGGCACGTTTCAGTGTCAAACAGAAAATCATGGTTCTTGTTTCGGTGGTATTTGTAGCGACGATGCTGGTATTGGGCATTGTCCTCGATCGCATCATCACGAATCATGAGATGGAAAACTTTGTTGAGGAGACGGATTTGCAGGCAACGCAGGTAGATACGTCGATGGATCTTTTCCTGCGCGGTCTGCGCGATGGCCTTGTCAATATGGCCAACGATCCAATCCTCAGAAACGGTGGCGGCGTCACGGTGTATATCGATGGTGAGGCTGGCGCCGATGGCATGATTGCCATGGATCCGCAGGCCAAGGGCGGCTTTGAGCTGCAGGCCTATCAGCTCTTCCAGCGTATGGCGGAGGCCAATAAGGGCGTCATTTCCGTTGTCAGCTATGGTACGACCGATGGCGGCTACCTGCAGTATCCGGCCGTAAAGCGCAAGAAGGGCTATGATTCCCGTAAGCGTGACTGGTACAAGGAAAGCATGGCGGATACGAATGCTGTGCGCATCACGAAGCCGTTCAAGACTTCGAAGGGTACGCCGACGGTCGGCATCTTCGCTACGGTCAAGGATATGTCGGGGCAGCCGCTTGGTGTCCTGGGCTTAAACATTGACCTGCCGGTAGTCACGGACATGATTTCGCAGATCAAGGTCGGCGAGACGGGCTATCTGATGATGCTCGATGCGGACAATGTCATCATTGCCGATCCGAAACATCCAGATGCAGCCTTCAAGAAGCTCGAAGAGTCTGAGCTTGGCGATATCGCGTCAATCAACATGAGCGCTAAAGGCTTGCAGGAAATCGAGCTGGATGGTTCGAAGAAATTTGTCAATATTTATGTATCCGATAAGACGGGCTACAAGTATCTGACGATTGTCGATAGGAGCCAGCTTATGTCGAGCGTCAACAGCATGCGCATGACGCTGGCTGTAGTGCTCGTCGTAGCGCTGGTGCTGATCTTCTTCGCGACCATGTGGATTTCGAACATCATCGTTTCGCCGCTGCGCGGCCTCGAGCAGTCGGCTGGCCGCATCGCCAATGGCGACCTGCGCCAGAATGACCTGACCATCGAGACCGATGATGAGATCGGCAACCTGGCCCGTTCGTTCCACAAGATGTCGGACGAGCTCAAGAAGCTGCTGGGCCAGATCAAGGGCAGTGCCGACGAGGTATCGAACTCCTCGGGCCAGATGTCCCATGGTGTCGAGCAGGTCGCCCAGACCATCACCCATGTGGCTGAGCGCGTCGGCGATATCGCTGAGTCGGCCAATACGCAGAATGAGACGATGACTGGTGTTGTCGGCCATATCCGCAACATGACCGAGCAGGTCACGAACATCGCGGAGGCCTCCGAGCATATCAGCAAGACTTCGAGCAAGGCTGGCACGGCTGCCTTCGAGGGCGTTGCCGCCATCGAGGACGCCGTCAACAAGATGCGCGAAGTATTCGGTACGGTCAATGAGTCGGCAGCTGCTGTCGGCGAGCTGGGC
Source organism: Pseudoselenomonas ruminantium (assembly GCF_900113715.1). Classification (GTDB taxonomy): domain Bacteria; phylum Bacillota; class Negativicutes; order Selenomonadales; family Selenomonadaceae; genus Selenomonas_A; species Selenomonas_A caprae. Next base: position 150,099 of record NZ_FOQK01000002.1, read on the forward strand.
CGCCGCTCGGAAGAGATCGGCGAGATCGTCAGCACGATCCAGAGCATCGCTGAGCAGACGAACCTGCTGGCACTCAATGCTGCCATCGAGGCAGCCCGTGCTGGTGAGCAGGGCCGCGGCTTCTCGGTCGTTGCCGATGAGGTCCGCAAGCTGGCTGAGCAGTCCTCCGAGGCTGCCCAGGAGATCGCCCAGAAGATCGGCGGTGTCCAGAAGGTCACGATCCAGGCAGTCGATTCGATGAATGCCGGTACCGAGCAGGTACGGGTAGGCAGCCAGGCTGTCAAGGAAGCTGGCGACCAGTTCAAGGTCATTGCCGAGCATATCCGCATCGTCGATGAGATGGTCAAGGAGTCGGCAAGTAATGCCAACAAGGTGGCCGATGCGAGCATGTCGGTGCTCAAGGATGCCGAGAATGTCGAGGCTTCCACGAAACGCATCACCGAGAACATCTCCTCGATTTCGGCCGCCACTGAAGAGCAGTCGGCTTCGATGGAAGAGATTGCCGCTTCGAGCCAGCAGCTTTCGCGCATGGCTGACGAGCTGCAGAATGAGGCCAACCGTTTTAAATTCTGATGATTGACCGGTCTTGTGACTGGTCCGGATAGGATGCACCGCCGTGTGATACGATATCACGCGGCGGTGCATTTTCGTTTTGGGGCACTTTGTGGTACAATATACGAATATGACATTAGGACAGGAGGGTATCACGCAGATGAAAGAATCAGCCCTGACACAGGAAATCAATGCGGCTATCACGCAGGCCGTCGATGCCTGTGAGAACAAGAATACGGAAGAGGCCGCAGCTATCCTCAAGAAGGAAATCGAGCGCATCGAGGCGCTCAATCTCTATGCGGATGGACAGGCCGATTATTACGATTTCAATACGTTGATGGAAATGGTCATGTTCCAGAGCCAGCATCCGGAAATCCAGCCGGTTGCCGATATCGAGGAGCCAGTGAACCGTCTCTATGCGATGTACGGTTCTGTGCTTTTAGAGCTCGGCGAGCTTGACAAGGCCGAGGAGGCACTGGCCATTGCCATGGACTGGAATCCGATGAGCGCCGACATCGCCTTTGAACATGCAGAAGTCTATAAGCAGAAGAAGGATATGAAGACGTTCAAAGCGCTCACGACGAAGATTTTCTCCATCTGCTATAAGCGGCGTGAGATTGCCCATTGCTATCGCAATCTCGGCTATTACTTCGTCGAAAAGCAGATGTGGGACGAAGCCGTCGGCTGCTATCTGCTCAGCATGACCTTTGCCGAGGCGGAGGGCCGCTTCCAGGCGGAGAACGAGCTCAAGTATATCTACGATGAGACAAAGGGCGAAGCAACGCGTCCTTCCCTGGGGGCGATGCGTTCCTACGGCGAGAAATACCAGTTCCCGATTGGCCCCGATGCCAAGATCATCGAGACGGCCATGCTTTACGGCAAGACCATGCTGGCGAATAAGAAGCTCCAGCATGCTTCGTATTTCCTTGACATTGCCTATAAGCTCACGGAAAGCAAGGAGCTAAAGGAACTCTTGGACGGCATCAACAAACAATTGGGCAGTGACATGCAATAAAGAAATAGGCTGTGGCGTATTGTATGGACGAGAAAAAAGGCAGTTCTAACTGTTGGGGCGTGGTCATATTTTCACCTCGTGTTAAACACATTATCAGAATTTGTCGGTGTAAGCAAGCACGTTAAATATCTGCAATTAAGCATGATCAAAGGATAAAAGAGGCATAATCCTTGCGTGTGTGCGTTATTCTTAGAGTCGTTTATTAGCCTTATTGATTTAATAAAAGCTAAATCTATATATAGGCGGCTATTGGCAGGCCGTGCCGTACGGCGAAAATAGGGCAGTTTATTGCAGGGGAATAACGCAAATGCAGATTTTTAACGGAGTTATTGCGGAATAATAACGGAGGAATTGCAGAATTTTGACGTCCATTGCAGAAAAATAACAGCAGGAAGGGATTTTGTGTGGATAAGTTGTTGATTGACTGGGGAAAAGGTGCGTGATAGGGATAAAATCAAGGATACTGAATCTGTGGATGTTATTTTTCTGCAATGTCAGCGTTATTTCTCTGCAATAGGAAAAATTTTTTGTCCGTTAAAATTGTGTATTTGTCAATGATGTGAGACCTACAAATAGGGTAATCCTTTAGAATGATTTAGCTACACTGTTCTAAAGATTTGCGTTTTTGGACGGGAGACATCCAGTTCAGTACCTGCATAGGAATATTATTAGACCTACGACGGTAACGTGACATTTGTGCTGTTAAATCCTTAAAAGAATAGAATTTCAGGAAGTTATAGAAGCGCTCCTGGTCGTTGCGGTGGCTGCGTTAAACCTTGCCATTATGCCGCGGCGTCCTGGGGCGAATCTTTTTATGTACAATGCCCAGCTTCTGGCATAAGGAATCCAACGGATGTATACGGTCTGTCTTCGTGATATGAGTAAATTCGGCACCGTTATCCGTTTGTAGTACGCGCGATTTATAGCCAAAGTAAGCGATAGCACGTTTTAAGAAATCTACGGTGGAGAAGCTGCTTTGTTCCAGATATGGATAAATAAACCGCTCTCTGGAAGCCTCATCAATGACTGTGTACTGGTAAAATTTCTGTGGAACCTGACCGGTGTAGCAGGCAGCAGGAACATATTTCACATCCATTTGCCATTTAACGCCGATTTTGTCGGGAGTATGATATGGCTTGGGAACGTAGGGCTTTTTAGTGGATGGTGCTTTTGATGAAAACCCAAGCCGAACAAAAACACGGTAGAGAGAAAGCGGATGCCTTTTATATCCCTTGTTGGTCTTTAACTTTCCGTACATTTCCAGCAAGGAAATGTGTGGGTTGCGTTTATGCAGGTCACGAATCCATTTCAGCTCGAGGTCTGTATGTGAGTTAGGATGTGGCGTATGAGGCCGGTGAGAGTGATCCAGAAGCGAATCCCGGGTACCGTCAAAGCGTTTATTCCATCGCATAATGGAAGCCTTAGAAATATGGTAGCGGCGGCAGACAAACTTTACACCAACACCAGTTCGATAAAGTTTGACAGCGTGGAATCTAGTTGAAGTTTCATATGGAAGATAACGGGTGGAATGTGATATACTATTCAAAACGGTTGACGTCCTTTCTGAGAGTTTGGTGTGGTAATTAAATTCTAAAGGACTCAACCGTTTTTTGTACAGTGGTGGTCTCACATCAATTGTAAAGCTACAAGGAAAAAATTTTTGTCCGTTAAAATTCTGCAATAATCATAACATTTACGATGTGCATTATTTTGTACATCGTAAATGTTATTATTAATAGAAAAGTAAGATGTGATTCTGGTAGTAATGATGAGGAGGATGGGAATTATGTATGGAAATGATGAGCATATACTCAATAAAAATTATAAATTGAGAAGCATGATAAGAGGGTATTCAAATCGGGATGCGTATCATGCTGCATTTGAAGTGGCTTGTGATAATAAGTCATATAATCCGGTAGTGATATATGGGAATAAGGGGCTAGGAAAAACGTATTTACTTCATGCGATTGCGAACGAAACATTTTATGAAGGCGGTTTGCGCGGAATTTCATATAAAAGATGCGATGAGCTGATGGATGAGATAAAAAATGAAAAATTTACGGATTTGTTAGTTGATCACTATATGCAATAGGAATTGTTATTGTTGGATGATTTTCATAGAATAGAAAATGATGCGGAAATACACGAGACAATATTGAAGATTATTGACGGACGTAAGGAGAAAGAAAAACATACGGTAATAGCATCCCGGAGAAAACCGATGAATATTTTTGGATTAAGCAAAAATTTACGTTGGTGTATAGAAAGTGGCTATGTAGTAAAGATAGATAGTCCTGGTACTACCGAACGATTAGCAATGTTAAAGATTATTCAACAAAGACGAAAATTGAATGAGATGTTAGATGACGAAATTCTATGTTTAATTGCAGAAAAGACAGATGGTAAAAATATGGAGGAGCTTGATGATTTTCTGAATACCTATCTAATTAGAATGATAAAGAGGGATTGTGACGATTATTCTTCCAATAATGATATGTGTGACAAAATTGATTGTATAAACACACTTCTTAAAGATGAATTTAATAATTATTATAATAGTTTTATGGGAAATATAGATAATATGGCTCGACAAACAATAATGTATAAGAAGTAATTTTCGTTAAAAATCTGCAATACGCATAGCGTTTGTGTTTTTGTGTATTTATTATGCTATGTTTGTACCAGTGATATATAAAATAATGATTTATTTAATGGAGGAGAACATGACTGTAAAAAATGAGAATATAGAAAATGATTATAATAAAGCGACTGTCAATATAAAAATAGTAGGGGCAGGAGGTGGAGGAACCAGTGTACTGGAAAGTCTGGCGGCAAATAAATTGTTTGATAACATTGAAATGGTAGCCATCAATACGGATTCGCGTGCTTTGAATGGGTTGAGCAGATGGGGAATATCAACTATTCAGGTAGGAAGCAATATTACCGATGGTTACGGCACAGGCGGTGATATGAAGAAAGGAGAAATCTCGGCATTACGAGATGAACATATATTGCGAGAGATGATGCAAAATATCAATATGCTATTCATTACGGCTGGTTTAGGAGGTGGAGCAGGTTCAGGGATTGCACCTGTAGTAGCTAAACTTGCTAAGGAACAAGGCATTCTGACTGTGGCTATTGTTACCATGCCATTTTCCTTTGAAGGATGTAAGCGTAATCGTACGGCAATGACTTCATTAAATGAATTGGAGAAAGAGGTTGATGCCTTGATAGTAATTCAGAATGACAAACTTATGACTTTACCGGAGGCAAAACAATTAACGGTCAGCAATGCCTTTAAGCTGACGGATTCGGTATTAGAGCGAGCGGTTACGTTGATAACCAAAATTATCATGACTACTGGTGATGTAAACATTGACTTTGCCGATATAAGCACAATACTTAGACAAAGTCAGTCCAGTGATGCGGTATTTTCGGTAGGTGTGAGCGAAAAAGGCGATGTAGCGGAAGCTCTGGAAAAAGCCTGCAATAGTCCGTTGCTCAAGCGCAGTGTCAAAGGGGCGCAGGGGGCAATCCTGTATATTATCGGTGCCGATGATATGAGCATGTATGATATAAATACCGCAATTATGAAATTAAAGGCTGAAATGACAGATGCAGCGAATATTATTTGGGGCTATATGGGAACTCCGGATAAGGCTGGTACGGTGGAAGTCATGCTGATTGCCACGGATTTTATTGACTGTTAAATTGAATGGGGGCATTCTTATGGTCTTGATGAAGCGCTATCAGAAATTGAAGGATAAAGTTATGGACAGGAAGGAGGAGTTTCAGAAGCTGATGTCGTATGTCGAAAATGAGACAGAATATTTGACAGCGCCAGCTTCGACGAGGTTTCATCTGTGCCATGAAAAGGGGCTTTTAGAGCATAGTGTAAATGTCGCTGAAACCATGCTGAAACTAAAAAGCACGCTGGCTCCGGAGATAAGTGACGAGAGCTGCGTTATCGTGGCACTTTTGCATGATTTGGGTAAAGCCGGGATGCCGGGGAATCCGCAGTACATCAAAAATGAACCGACATCGAAGCAAAAGGCTTATGGCTATGCAGCTAATCCGCCTTATCGGTTTAATAATGAACTGACCTATCTTAGCGTGCCGATTAGAAGCCTCTATCTCATTACGCCACGTTTCCCGCTCACAGAGGAAGAAGTGCAGGCCATTGCTTACCATGATGGACAGTATGTAGAAGAAAACAGAAGCGTGGCATCCCATGAGGAAAAGTTGACATTGCTCCTCCAATATGCTGATAGTTGGAGTTGCTTTGTGGTGGAAGAATGATTTTGAAAGGAGAGATGTGATATGAATTATTGGTTTCATCGTATCAGCTATGAGGCGCGTGTGTCTTATCCTCTTTTGGAAAAAGGATATATGACCATAGGATTTGGTGATCTCTTGCCGAAGTATGGTACAGTCGTTGCGGAGATTAAGGCAGGTACTATTGATGAGGAAAAATACAATGAAATTTTTCAAGAGATCTATAACAAAGTTAGCCGTAATCGTTGGTTTTTGTGGAATTTTTCTAGATTTGCAGTGGGCGATTGGGTAGTTATTCCTTCGTGGGGAACATTTGCTGTATACGAAGTATTGGAAACGGCAAAATCAATTAACAATTTGCCGCGTGACATCATTGACAGCATCAAGGATTGGAATGGTAAAGGTGTTGTTTTTGATGGTGCAGGAATTTCCGATAGTGATGGTAAAGAATACGATTTGGGGTTCTTTGTGAAAGTAAAGCCTGTTACTGAATTTGTACCTAGGGAGACATTTCTCAAAACTGATCTAACGAAACGTTTAAAATCACGCGCGACTAACGGAACAATGAATGATTTGTCTGATGATGTAAAAGATGTTGTAGCTAATGTAAAAAATGACAAACCGCTAAATTTTTACAAAACAGTATCGGAAAACTTGAGTAATTCATTAAAAGAGTTAATCCAAAAGGAGATTACTCCAGATAAATTTGAACAGCTCGTTGAATGGTATATGAAAAAACTTGGAGCAGATGATGTGTATATTCCATCGAAAAATAATTCGAATAAGCCTAATGATGCGGATGCTGATGTTATAGCAACTTTTTCAAGGCTTAATCTAGTGGTTTACATTCAAGCTAAGCATTATGAAGGTGTTCAAGACAATAACTGGGCGATAACGCAAATTCAAAATTATATAGATGCCGTAGATAAAAATAATTATACTTGTGCCGCTTGGATAATATCATCTTGTGATGAATATTCGCCAGAAGTAAAGCAAGCAGCTCTTCAGCAGAGTATTCAAAATATCTCTTTACCTATTCGATTGATAAATGGCGGTGAATTTGCAAAAATGTTGATTGATGTTGGGGTTAGCGATTGCGTAATCTAAAAATAACATAGAGCATAAAAATATGCACGCTGAAGTTTATACTCTCACACTCTCAGCGTGCATATTTTTATCGTTCATTCATTTTCCTTTTCCCATTTATCATATTTTTTTGGTGTGCGGAATGGTAAGTGTTAAATAAGAACATGGAATTGCCTCCTTAATTCTTATTAAGTTTTTATTATAGGGAATACAATGTGCATTTTTTTGCACATTGTTAATGGTATATTGAAGATATACATGATAAGGAGGTTGAAATCATGAACTTTATCGATAGTGGCGAATATGTACGCATTGACGGAAAAATGAAATTGCCAGATTTTCCGCTTAGTACCGTGATATTGCTAAAGGGAGAGCCGTACGATTTAATTTTTTACCAGAATGGCTGTACGGGGAAAAGAGCGACTACTCCGTGGAGTGTTTGGAAGAATACTCCACGGAATGATTCACTGGAAGGCTATTTGACTACTTGGTTTCCCGTAGATAACGCGCTGTTGCAGCCAAGGAGAATCAACCAATGGAATTGGCAAGGTCTTACAGAAGTATTTTCGTTGAATGAAATGGGTTGTTGCTTGAAAGATGTATTTATTCATACAGGCGATAATGAGCTGCTTTACCCGAATTATATGGGGGTAAAACCCAAAAAGGTACATGACAGTCCAGTGATAATGCATTACCCCAATATTATGTTTAATTGCATGACAAATTTTAAGGGAAAATTATTGCTGGGGCATGGACGGAAAAATAACATTTTGACCAAATATGATGCTGTGGTGGAAGTGGATGCTGATGCAGGCAAATTACGGTCAGCAGAAAATGTTACCACACTGATTAAAACCATAAAGCAATGGATGATTCAAAATCCAGGGTATAGGATGGAAGATATATTACAAAAATTCCCGAATATTGGACGTGATAGATTATATTGGTTTATTTAAGATAATCGATATATTTTTCACTTGTGACAGTTGATGAGAAAATTTTGTGATATGTGTACGCTTTGTAGCAATGACCTCCTGACAAAAATGAACTGTCAGGAGGTCATTTCAGATAGAATCTTAATCTTAGGATAATCTCCGTGATAGCGTCAGACTCACCATAAACATTCCCATCTCCTCCAAATATTTCACAGGAAAGTCTGCCACTAAACTGTTTTCTGATTCGGACACTGGCAAATAATCCATCAATGGACCATGAGCAATAACCACCATTGATGCATGGGGAGATGTATGCCGTGGTAAACCTTTAATCTCATGAGCAAGGTCAACCCATCTCTTGATTACTTCCGATGATTCATAATGCTGACGAAATTCCGCAGACGTATTCAATGCCTCATCCAAAGTCATACGTAATTCATTTGGTATAGTTCTGGCTATAGCATCTATGTGCTCATAATCAATCCCCAAAACTCTGCCCACCTCTCTTAATGCAGCTTTAGCCAGCAGCGTACCAAAAGTGACAATCTGTGCTACGCTATCATAACCATAGCATTCCTTAAGATAATCGATGACGAAATCTTGATTATCTATCTGTTGGTTATAGCCCAACTTAAATTCAGGTAAGGATATATGATCCAGATTCAAAACAGTGTCAGCTTCTAAATTACACTTTGAAGGTTCTACTTTACTAAGTCCAAGAACATAAGCTATAATACTACCTTCCAAATAACTACACCGTGACCTTACACTAATATCATGTTCTCGGCACAATTCAATAATATCTTGTGCAATTAGGATATATCTTGCAAGGTCGCTTCTTTTAATCATGTCCAGTTCATAACATAATTGTTTCTGTATTTCTTCTGTAATCACCGAATAATATTCAGGGAGAGCTTTTTCGCATAGCGCACACAAGTATTCATCATCCGTTTTATAAGCTTTGGGCAGAGAAAATGCAGGCATTTGCATTTGACCAAAGGTAAAGTCAACCTGACAGCGTTCAGCGATTTTTACGGTATTGGCAACAGCCTCTGGATATTCCGAGAACAATATTGCTATTTCCTGTGGAGATTTAAGGTAATACTCTCCATTATCATATCGGCCATTCTTATATTCGTCCAAGTCCATGCCATGTTCTATACAATGCAGAACAGCATATAACTCACTATCTTTCTGACGTAAATATCGACAATCGTTGGCTGCCACCAAACCTAAGCCAAAATTCTCAGCTAATTCAACCAAGCTCTTATTGACAATTCTCTCTTGGCTTAAACCGTGATTCTGAACCTCAATGAAAAAATTTTCTTTGCCGAAAATATCGATGTATTCTTGAACCACTCTTTTCGCTCTTGGCTTATTGTTGCGACTAATTGCACGATAAACTTCGCCATCAGCACCAGACGACAGGCAGATAAGCCCTTCATGATATTTTTGTAGAAGTTCTTTATCCACTCGTGGCTTGTAGTACATACCCTCTATATTGGCCAACGACACAAGCTTCACCAGATTTTTATAACCCATTTGATTTTCTGCCAACAAAATCAAATTGTAGTACGTTTCACCATCAACAGTACAGCGGTAATATCGCGAGGTAGGGGCCACATACAGTTCACAGCCGATAATCGGTTTTATTCCCTGCTTCTTACATTCCTTATAGAAAGGTATAACTCCGTACAGCGCTCCATAATCGGTAATCGCTAAATGTTTCATCTCCAGTTCTTTAACTCTTGTCACCAGCTCTTTGATACGAGCTACACCGCTATAAAGGCTGTATTCTGTATGGACATGAAGATGAGCAAACCTGCTCTCATCAAACGCTGTCATAGTCTGCCCTCCTATATGATGAATATTTCATTCTGCAGTTTCGACAATAAAGCCACTCCAATTATCCGCATACTGCAAAAGCAAGGTAAGTTTCCCCTCCCTTGCCGCCACACTGCGGTTATCTTCTACATACTGACCGTCGTGATAGACTATGGCCTGTACTTCTTCCTCTGTTAATGGGAAACGACTGGCTGCCAGATAAAGCCCACGGATAGGAACGCTCAAATATAACAGGTCTTTATTGAAGCGATATGGCGTAGTAGCAGGATAGCCGTAAGCCTTCTGCTTGGGGCTCGGTTCATTTTTTAGATATTGCGGCTGCCCAGGCATCCCAGCTTTGCCTAAGTCATGAAGCAGTGCCACGATGACACAGCTTTCATCACTAATTTCCGGGGCAAGTACTGCCTTGATTTTCAGCAGGTTCTCTGCCACATTGACACTATGCTCCAAAAGGCCACGCTCACGGCAAAGATGAAACTTGGTAGAGGCAGGCGTTGTTAGATACGCTGTTTCTTTTTCTATAAACTGCATCAGATTAGCAAATTCTTCTTTTCGACTTATTACCTTATCTTTTAATGCTTGATATCGTTTCATCAATTCCATAACAATTCTATCCCCTTACTACCATTCACCAATAACACTTTTACATTCTTTGGTGGTTTTGGACATCCTATCATTTTCTTGAAAGCCTTCTCATAATATTCTTTCCAATCGTCTTCCAGAACTGAATTAAATGTTTCATCATTGACAACATTAAGCAATACCAACGTGGTTTGTATGTTTTTTAGTTTTTCATTTATATAATAGAGAAAAGTTAATCTATTACCTAATTGATAATAAGTATTCATCCAAATATCTTTTTCTTTCCAAGTTTCAACTGTATATGATTTATTAGTATAGTAATTATATGCGCTAAGCATAGATTTTTCTATTAGCGCAATATTTTCTTTTGATTTAGAACCACATTTTGTTTTCGCTTCCTCCCTATAAGCTTTTGCCTCAAAGAGGAACAACTGCTTGCATCCTGCTTTATTCTCATGTATTGCCATCGCATCCCATACAGGCTGTTGTGACGGCCAAAATTTAAATATAGTATCGTATAAATCATTTTTCTTATCTATCCCTAAAACAGTTTCCCTTATGTTTCTGTGAGCAATTTGATTTAATTTATATTCACGATAATCTTCACTAGCAAGAGGAGATATCCACGCTCCATCATCGAAATTCAATTTTCCCTGTATTCCTCTTTTATACTCCTCCAATTTCTTGGGGTCAATATCCAATTTTCCCTTCAATAATTTTCTTTGCAAAATTTCTTGATCTGGATTAACTATCGCCTGCATCCATAATTTACTTCCTTTTTCTCCTGGACCAGGTGCTGTTGAATTTCCACTCATAAATATCACTCCTTTTAATCTGCCGCTAATTAAACCACACTTGTTTTGAGACCAATTCAGCCACTTTAGCTGGAGCATCCATCAAAGTTCCTTCCATTGCCGAACAACTATCAAAAAGCATAGACATTCGGCCTTTAACGTAATATTTCTCTTCCTTACACAAGGAACGTACAATTAGCGAAACGTTATCTTGTCATAGTGTTAAAACGCTATGGAGATATCGCGTATAGCGATTAACGAAATAGCGATAGTTGAATCGTCATAATGGATATTGGAGGTACACACCTCAGGCTCTTAGCCATAATTTCCATACGCAAATAGCTATCTGCTATCATTCGTAATTTGCATGCAGCTTCATAGTTCATCTGCACCTGAACCGAATTCCCTTTAATGAATGCCCCTGCTAAAGTGGCTGATTATATCCTAATTATTCTTCCAGCAATTCCTCAACAATAAATTGGTTCTCACCTGCCAGGTCAAACCTGGGCGTGTAATCAACTTTGGTAGCGAGCAATGCTTCATCAATCTTGAGAGATACTTCGTCAGCCTTGCGATTAAATTCCTTAACCATTGCCCTTACCTTGTTCCTGTCATAATCAATCGTCATAATGCGGTCAATATCATAGTAGTAGGAAGTTTGATTACCGTCATTGTTAAACACATATCCTTGGCCTTCGCCCTTTTGCAGTTCATGAGAACTCTTCAAGTTTGCTAAGCCTTGTAATACTTGAAGCATTGACCGCCTACTTTTATTAGCATCTACAGCTGCGTCAAGGTTAAAGCCCATCCCTGCCTTAGCTTTGCCTATTGCGCACGACAGTTTTTCTTTTTCTTCCATAAGTTCCTGCCATACTTTTAACAACGCCTCTATAGCAAAACCTTCTTCGCTGCGCTCACTAACATCGACAGTCTCATCCTTCTGTCCTTTTAAGGCCTTGCTGCGCAAGTGTTTTTCTGTAATCGTCATAACGTTGTCATTATCGGACAAATATCTGGTGATGTAACTCAGTAAATCATTGACTTTGTTCTGCGTTTGAAAAGCTTCTTTCAAATTCATGATAAATACCTCCTTGTATAAATGAATCATATAATATTATCCAAAATGTGAACCTGAATGCTTTAATGCCGCTGGAATATTTATTGGTTCCAAATCTCTTAGCGCATCTCTTTCAGATAATTCATATCTTTTTTCTAATGGATATAATTTCACAATCTGTCATCAATATCTTGTTGTTATCTTCTTTCTCAGCCTTGAAATTCCTGCCGCGTCAATCAACTAATTCCATCCCTATATAAAACATTTCAAAGCACCACCTTACTGACCATACGACATTATCATTTACTCTATGGATTGGGGACAAAACCAAGTGTTCTGTTCTTGGATTTGTACTGTTTCACCACATTTACATCAAAATCTTCTTTTTTCAGTTCCAATAGTATATGGCGGTCAATTTCCTTTCCCTTGTATTCCTGCATAAGTCTGCTGGCCTGTTTTATTTGTGCTTGTTCCAGCAGGTTGCGTACAAAGCGGCCGTTGCCGAAGTTGTCTGTTTGGCTGGCTTTGTTGAATAATTCTCGGCATTTTTCATTTATACCTGCACCGAGCGTCAATTCCTGTTTGCTGGCCATCAAATGCAGGATATCCAATAGTTCCTGGGGTGTGTAATCGGGAAAATCAATATGGAAGGCGATACGGCTGCGCAGACCTTCATTCTTTTCGAGAAATCTTTCCATTTTATCGGGATAGCCGGCGAATATAACAATGGTATCATCGCGGTTATTTTCCATTTCCTGCACGATGGTATTGATGGCTTCGTCTCCGTAAGAGCCTTCACAGTCATCAACAAGCGAATAGGCTTCGTCAATAAACAAAATCCCGCCTTCGGCGTGTCGGAATTTTTTCTTTATCGTTGGGGCTGTCCAGCCTACATATTTGCCAACCAAATCGGCACGGCCACATTCCACAAATTCACCGGATGATAGGATACCTTCACTGTTAAGAATTTCTGACAGTAATCTGGCTACCGTGGTTTTAGCACTCCCCGGATTGCCGGTAAAGACCATGTGCATATTGGGGCGGAACTGGTTTAATCCCATAGTAGAACGTATTTTTTGCGCGCGGAAGGTGTCCAGTATATTTTCGATAACTTTTTTGACTTCCTGCAGGCCAATCATGGATTGCAGGCGGCTGTATGCGTCTTTTTCAGCATGCTTTTTGACGGCAAGTGTAACCCGGCTGACTTCTTTATATGCTGTGTATGCGTTGTTACGTAAGTTATTTCGATAGAGCCGGTCATACATCTGATAAATATCGGAGGGGCGGAATACAGTCTTATCACCTAAAACGTATTCTATCTGCTCGGTGTTATAGGAAATCTTGCCATCAGTTAATAGTTTTTGCAGATATTTTGTTGCTGTTTGCCGATTCCCCGTGCCTTCTTTTATTTCAATAAAGAACATTTCCTCTTGTAGTGAGCTGATTAGATTGTGTGTAAAGCCGGGATTATGTGTGTTTTCCACAAGAATAAAGAGGGTGTTCCGTTGATACTTACGGATTTGTTCGGTGAAAAAATTTACGACTTCCTCATAACAGGTTGTGTAGTTTTGATGTTCTTCTTTGCTTCCCGTAAGTTCTATGACAATAGTACCGCCTGCACTTTGTCGGAAAATAGACTCGATATCCGAATCGTTAAAACAGCCTTCAGTAATATCGGAAATATAACTGATGCAACGGCTTACAAGACGTTGATTGGCGTAAAGGTTGCGGCATAAGCAGGTGGCAAGTTGCAAGGCGGAATTTTTATTATCAGCAGACAGCTTATAGTGTACAGGATGACCTTGATACTTGTGTGGATGGGTCGGGGTATAGATACGCTTGATTTCCTCCAACAAGGTTTTATCTGGTATAAATGTATGGGCATCTTCAAGGGCAGCGTTTAAGTTGGTGGGAAATTTATCAAAAATTTGTTCTGTGATTTGAAAATCTCTGTTGTTATAATAATCAAGACTATAATTGTCGTTGTCCCAATAGCGATTGCGGCTAATAAAATGAGAACTGTTTTCTAAAAACTTTCTTGCTTCTTTAGGGGAGATTTCCTTCATCTGTGCTTTTCTTTGCAGGGAAAGTCCATATTTTTCGCTTACACAGTCAGCCAAAAATTTAAGTAGAGTTTTAGATGAGGGTGATTCAAGCGAATCAATAACGGCAATAAAGAATAGTTCCTCCGGGGAAGCCTTGTAAATGGTCATAAATATTTTTGATTCGTTGGCGTCCGTTTCGAGCGTATCATTTATATCTTCTATTAGCCTGTGCCAAGCGTTCTGTGATTCTTCATAGTTTTTTTGCATTTTGCCATTATCAACGAGTGAACAAGCAACCTTTACCTGATAAAATAACATGGCAAACGCCTCCTTTTCTGTTGTGGTGATTCATCTTATGCTTATTTTAGCAGACACAAGGTACATTTTTTTGTACATCTCATCTGCTAAAATAAAATCAGAAAACATGAAGGATTGGAGGATTTTGCCTAGAACAAAGGCAAAGAGGAAGTGATATGATGTACGCGACAGGCAATAAGAAAATGCTCAATATGCTGATATTGGAGATTCTGAAAGAATATACGGATGAGAATCATCGTTTGACGCAAATGGAGATGATTCAGTTACTGGAAAAGAATTATGGCATGACTTGTGACAGGCGGTCCGTGCGAGCGAATATTGACTCTTTGAAGGAATTGGGCTATGAAATTGCTGCGGATAAGGGCTATTATTTGCTGGAACGGGATTTTGACGATGCAGAATTACGTTTGCTGATTGACAGTGTATTATCTGCGAAGGGAGTATCGCAGAGTCAGGCGAAGCGGTTAATCAAAAAACTGGTTAAGCAGGGAAACCGTTATTTTCAGGCAAAAGTCAAACACATTGCGAATCTGCCGGAAATGCGGCATTCAGATAATACCGTGGTTATGAAGAATGTCGAAGTGTTAAATGATGCTATTGAAAAAAAGCGGCAGGTGAAATTTATCTACAACCGTTACAACACTTCGTTTAAGCTGGTGCCTAAGCGGGATGAGCCATATGTTGTCAATCCTTATCAAATGGTGGTATGTAATGGCTGGTATTATCTGATTGGTAATACGGAGCCTTACGACAATGTATCCCATTACCGCATAGATAAGATGAAAAAGGTGACTATAGTAGATAAGCCGGCTAAGGATAAGTCATTGGTGGATGAGTTTGTTCATGGCTATAACCTGCCCAGACATATGGCGGAGCATATCTATATGTTTGGTGGCAACACTATTGAGGTGCAATTTCAGACGGGGAAATATCTTATGGATCAGTTGGTGGACTGGTTTGGCAAAGATTTTTCGGTAAAGCCGTTGAATAATGAGGATATGCTGGTGACGGTCAAGTGCAACGAATATGCGATAAAATATTGGGCATTGCAGTATATCGAGCATATAGAAGTGCTGAAGCCCGTAGATTTTCGTCAGCAGATAAGCCACATATTAAAGGATAGATGGCAGGTACATAAATGAGTAAACGAAAGGGGCTGTTGCACGTAATGATATGTGATATGCTCCCCATTAGGTAGACAGAAGAAATAATAAAACTGTCTATCTAGTGGGAAGTTTTGTATGCGCAGAAAAAAGATAGCACCAGAGACTAAGGTGCGTTATGTTGAAATGTACAAACGTGGAGAAGGAAGCGGCATGGCCTTGGCTAGAACCGCTGGAGTTGCCCTGGCTTCATTTCAGCAATGGGTGAGAAATTATGAAGTATATGGGCCTAAAGCATATACCAAGGGGTATCAACACTATTCCAAGGACTTGAAGGAAAGTGCTGTACGAGATTATCTGGCAGGCAAAGGCTCACAGGATGCCATTTGCAAAAAGTACGGGATTCTTTCTAAGAGCAAGTTGCAGAAGTGGATTATGAAGTATAATAGTCACGAAGGATTGAAGCCATCCGGCCAGGAAAGGGGCAAAATCGTGACTACAGGTAGAAAGACTACTTTAGAAGAGAGAGTTTCCATAGTAGAAGATTGCATATCCAATGGTCGCTGCTATGCTGAAACAGCGGATAAATTTTCTGTGTCATATTAGCAGGTATATACATGGGTACGCAAGTATGACAATAAGGGCATTGATGGACTGAAGGATGGCCGTGGGCGTACCAAGCCAGATTATGAAATGAGCGAGATTGAACGCGTCAGATATGAAAACCGAATGCTGAAAGCGCAATTGAAACATCAGCAGATGGAGATAGATTTCCTAAAAAAACTCGAAGAGATAGAGAGGCGGTGATACTAGAGCGGACGCGTCATACAGATACATACCGAGCAATTCGGGATCTGAGCAGCAGTCATAAAGATTATGCCATAAGTGAGCTATGCAGGCATGGACACGTGACAAGAGTCGCTTACTACAAATGGCTGCACAGGAAGTCCTCCCCGAATGATGGCCTGAACCACAAACTGGCTGCCCTTGCAGAGAAGATTCACAAGGAGCATCCAGATATGGGCTACCGGCGCTTCCGTGATAAGATTGAACATGACCACGGTTTGCACGCCAACGATAAACGTGTATTACGTATATGTCGCAAGAGAAAATTGCGCTCCGTAATTAAGGGGAGGCACAATTGCTGCACTAAGCCTGCGGTTGATCCATATTACACCGCAGAAAACTTACTAAACAGGGATTTCCATGCAGACAACTACAACCAGAAATGGGTAACTGATGTGACGGAATTCAAATACACAGCAGAGGACGGTACAGTCAAGAAAGTATATCTGAGTGCTATACTAGATTTGTGCGACCGCCGGCTAGTCTCTTATGTGATTGGGGACAGTAATAACAACCAACTGGTATTTCAAACCTTAGACAAGGCGTTGGAAGCTAATCCAGGGGCGCAGCCACTGTTTCACAGCGATCGTGGCTTCCAGTACACGAACAAAAATTTTAGGACGAAGATTGAACAGGCTGGTATGAGGCAAAGCATGTCTCGTGTAGCACATTGCCTGGATAATGGCCCAATGGAAGGCTTTTGGGGTATATTAAAGCGGGAAATGTATTACCGTAGGAAATTTAGGTCACGCCAAGAATTAGTACAGGCAATAGAAGATTACATAAATTACTACACTTACGAGCGCCCGCAACGTCGGCTTGGGATTTTGACCCCAAGCGAATTACATGAACATTTGAGTTTAATGGCATGAAAAACGGCCCACATGATTGTGAGCCGCATAATGTTTATTTTTTTCACTGTCTACTTGACGGGGAGCACACCATAAGTAATTTTTTACTCATACAACAGCCCCTTTTTCTTATTGGTTTAGATGATACATGGCTGCGACGGCCTGGCCGAGGCAGATGCCGCCGTCGTTGGGCGGGATAAGGCTATGGCGCAGGACGCGGAAGCCTTTAGCCTTGAGCGCATTGCTTACCAGCGTGACCAGCAGGTGATTCTGGAAGACGCCGCCCGAGAGCGCGCAGGTGGTAAGGCCCGTGTGCTCCCGCGCCTTATCGCAGGCGGCGGTGATGCAGGCGGCAAGGCCGGCATGGAAGAGAAATGCCAGCTTCTGCGGATCGGTTCCTGCCAGCCGCTCGGCAAGGATATGGCGGAAGAGCTCATCGGTAGCCAGGATGATTGATGGGTCAGCCGTTGACGGGGCAAGATTTGACTTGTCAGCGTTTGACAAGCCAAGCCGGCGGAGGTCAGGCGATGACTTGTCAAGCTCTATGGCTTGCGGGGTGAGTCCCTGGGCCGTAAGATAGCTTTCGGCGGCGAATTCAAGGTACATCGAGGCCTCGCCTTCGAAGGTCGAGGCGGTGCGGATGCCCAGCAAGGCACTGACCGCATCGAAGAGACGGCCGGCGCTGGTGGAGCGGATGGCGTTGACCTGGCTATCGGCCATGAAGAACTGCGCAGGCAGGTCTTTGGCTGCGCAGAGATGCAGCGTATCGGCAAGGGCCGTGACTTTTTCTTTATCGTTATAGAGTCCGTAGAGCATGGCGACGGCAACGCGCCAGCCTTCGGTGGCGGCTTTGTCGCCGCCGGTCTGCAGGAAGGGGGCGATATGGCCGAGCCGCGTGAAGCCTGCGTAGCTGGCCCGCAGGATCTCGCCGCCCCAGATCGTGCCGTCGGTGCCATAGCCGGTGCCGTCGAAGCTCACGCCGATGACCGGTTCATCGCAGTCGTTTTCGGCCATACAGGAGAGAATGTGTGCGTAATGATGCTGGATCGGGAACAGCGGGAGTCCGAGCTCTTGGGCGATGGCCGTGGTGTTGTAGCGGGGATGCATATCGCAGGCCACGATGGCCGGTTCGTTTTCGAGCAGCTCGGTCAGCCGGCCGATGGTCTCACGCAGGGCCTGCATAGTGCGCAGGTCGCTCATATCGCCGACATAGGGCGAGGGATAGAAGAGATTGTTCGAGCCCACGCAGAAGGTGTTTTTGAGCTCGCCGCCGATGCCGAGCACCTGTCCGTGGAAGTCGTTCTTCAGCATAAAGGGCAGCGGCGCAAAGCCACGGCTGCGCCGGATCATATAGGGCTTCCCGTCAAGCCAGTCCATGACGGTATCGTCGGCGCGGATGCGGATCTTGCGGTTATGGGACAGCATCAGGTCCGTAAAGCCCGACAGTGCTTCGCGAGCGCCGGCGTCGTCGCGGCAGATGGGGGCACCTGCGGGATTGCCGCTGGTCATGATCAGGGCATCCGGCATCGTGATGCCGTCGGGATAGTCGAACAGCAGCATCTGCACAGGGGCGTAGGGCAGCATGACACCGACCTTGGGATTGCCCGGGGCGACGCTGTCACTGAGCTGGCCGCCAGCCCTGCGCTTCAGCAGCAGGATGGGCTTCTGGTGTCCCGTCAGCATTTCCTCCTGCCCGTCTTCGAGGTGGCATTCGCGGCGGATGGCGGCCATATCGCGCATCATGATGGCAAAGGGCTTGACGGGCCGGTGCTTGAGGGTGCGCAGGCGGTTTACGGCCGCATCGTTCTGGGCATCGCAGCAGAGATGGAAGCCGCCGATGCCCTTGATGGCGACGATGCCGCCCGCGGCGATGGTCTGACGCGTCCGCGTGATGGCCGCAGCGCCGCGGCAGTCCTCATTGCCAATGATATAGACCTCAGGGCCGCAGTCGTTGCAGCACACCGGCTGGGCATCGTAGCGGCGGGTAGCCGGGCTCGTGTATTCTTTTTCACAGGCTAGGCATAGGGGGAACTCGCCCATGCTCGTGCGCTCGCGGTCGTAGGGCATGGAGTCGAGGATCGTCAGCCGCGGGCCGCAGGCCGTGCAGTTGATAAAGGGATGCAGATAGCGGCGGTCGTTCGGGTCGAAGAGCTCGGCGCGGCATTTGTCGCAGGTCGCGATGTCGGGGGAGACGAAGATATCGCCGCGCTCCTTGGCGCTTTCGATGATGGCAAAGACCGTGTAGGTCTCGGGAGCGTCGAGACGCTCCGTGTCGAGCTTCAGGATGGTGGCGCGCTCCGGCGGCTCGCTCTCGATGGCGGACAGGAACGCGTGGACAGCCTCCTCGCTGCCCTGGGCGAAAATCTCGACATATGGGCCCTTGTTGCAGACGCTGCCGAGGATATGGAAGCGCGCGGCCAGCCGGTCGACGAAGGGACGGAAGCCGACACCCTGGACGATGCCGTATACTTTGCTATGGAAAAGAGACATAGGCTTGCAACCTTTCGTAGAGGATTTATTCTATCTATCATTATAGCCGTTTTCCTCGCTTCGTGCTATATGGACGGCGGCGAGATTAGAGGCTGCTGGGAGTCTTCTTAAAGTTTACAGAAAAAGTGGAAAATGGAAAAATATTTCCGCGATGGGGCTACTATTTTTGATAAAGATGTGTTATACTAACATTGTCGATAGGAATTAAACCGGATATCCCACCGGTTTGCATCGGAACCTATCGGTCTCTTCTCTGGAAACTTATCCCAGTTTCCAGTATCCCATTTCCTTACATCTTTTTAGATAGAAGCGGAGTCAGTGGAGTGACTCCGCTTCTTCGTCTTCAGATACAGGGCCCCGGATTTGTCCGGGGCTTTTTTCGTGGCGATAAATCTGCGGCAAATAAAGGAAGACGCCCCTCGGACAGCGAATATCTGAGAAAAGGAGTTTCAGCGAAAGGGGATTGCTATGCGAAGCGTGCTATCTGTTTGGCTGTGCCTGCTGATGGTGCTGCAGTTCTGCCTGGCAGGCGTGGCGGCGGCCGAGGGACGGGCGCAGCATGTCGTCCGTGTGGGCTGGTTTGATTCGTCGTTCAACAGCATCGATGCCTATGGGCGCCGGACGGGCTACGCGTATGAATATCAGCGCCGCATTGCGGCCTATACGGGCTGGCAATACGAATATGTCGAGGGCAGCTGGGTAGAGCTGCTGCAGATGCTGCAGCGGGGCGAAATCGATTTGCTGGCCGATGTATCCTACAAGGAAGACCGCGTCGGCACGATGCTGCTGTCGGACTATGCGATGGGCAAGGAGGATTACTATATCTTCATCGATCCCGCGAAGAACCGCATCGATCCGGATAATTTGTCATCGCTCAATGGTAAAAGACTGACGGTGTTCAAGGGCAGCATGCAGTCACAGATTCTCAGGAATTGGGTGGCAGAGCATGGCCTGTCGGTGGATATCCTTGAGCTGGCGGCGTCTTGGAAAGAAGCCGAACGTCTGCTGAAAAATGGCGAGGTCGATGGCTTTGTCACCAGCGCTTCGTACGATCTTTACGTGGACAATGCTGACCCCGTGGCGCGCATCGGCTCGTCGGACTACTACTTTGGCGTCAACAAGAACCGTCCCGATATCAAGGAGGAGCTCGATAAGGCCATGAACCTTATCCTCAGCCAGAACCTTTACTATAACCGCAACCTGAACCAGAAATACATGAGCAATACGGGGGTGCGGCGGTTCTTGTCCAGCGATGAGCGCGAGTGGCTCAATGCTCATGGCACGATCCGCATCGGCTATCCCGACAACATGCTGCCATTCTGTGCCCAGGATGCCTTCGACGGCCATGTCAAGGGACTGCTGGCCGACTACATTCGCAAAGCCATGGGCGGGATGAAGAATTCGAAGCTGCATTTTTCGCCCATGGCCTATCCGACCTTAGACGATGCACTCGATGCTCTGCAGGAGGGCAAGATCGACTGCGTGTTCCCGGCTGATTTCAGCGACTATGAGGCTGAGCAGCAGAACCTGCTGGTCACGACCCCGCTGGCCGATGCGATGATCATGGCTGTGATCCGGCCACAGGACAGCGGGATGTTCTCCCTGGAGGCTGAGCTGCGCTGTGCGGTCGTCAGCGAAAGCCCCGAGGTGGACGGCCTGCTGAAGGATAAATTCCCGCGCTGGAAGCCCGTGTATTTCTCGAGTGTCGACGATTGCCTGCAGGGCGTCGCCCGCGGCCGGGCGGACTGCTTCCTCATCAACAGCTACCGCATGGGCAGTATGCGGGACAAGATCGAGGAATATCATCTGACCGCTGTGCCGACCAACAAGAACAGAGGCATCGCCTTCGTGACGCGGCCGGACAGCATCCAGCTCTATGCCATCCTCGAGCGGCTCAATCAGGGCATGGACAGTGCCGAGGTGAACGATTCGCTGACGCGCAATACCTATATCGACCAGAAGATCTCGGTGAGCGACTTCGTCAAGGCCAACCTGAATCTGGTCTTCCTGCTGGTGGCCTTGATCGTGTCCTTCATCGTCATGCTGCTGCTGCAGAGCCTGGCGACGGCGCGGAAGACCAAGGCGTTGAACCAGAAGCTGCAGGAACGGCAGGCAGAGCTGGAGACGGCCAAGAAGCAGGCCGAAGTAGCAAGCGAGGCGAAGACCTCGTTCCTGTTCAATATGTCCCACGATATCCGCACGCCGATGAATGCGATCATCGGGTTCTCGAACCTTTTGCAGCAGAACCTTGACAACAAGGAGCAGGCCCGCGACTATATCCACAAGATCCAGCAGGCCAACGACTTCCTGCTGTCGCTGGTCAACAACGTGCTCGAAATGGCGCGCATCGAAAGCGGCAAGATGACGGTGGATGCAGAATACGCAGACATGCGGGTGCTGATGGAGTCGACCTGCTCGGTGTTCGAGGCCCAGATGCAGGACAAGCGGATCACCTTTGCCTATACGCTGAAGATGGAGCATCCCGAGGTCCTGGTGGATAAGACCAAGGTGCGGGAGATCTTCCTGAACATCCTCAGCAATGCCTATAAATACACGCCGGAGGGCGGCTTCGTCACCCTGGAGGTCTGTGAGCTGCCCGGTGAGCAGGCGGGCCAGGCGATCTATCAGACGACTGTGGCGGATACGGGCATCGGCATGCCCGAAGACTTCCTGCCGCAGCTGTTTGAGGCCTTCACGCGGGAGCGCAACACGACCACCAGCGGCATCATGGGCACGGGCCTTGGCATGCAGATCGTCAAGAAGTTGGTCGAATTGCTGGCGGGGACGATCAGCGTGTCGAGCAAGCTGGGAGAGGGCACCACCTTTGTCGTCCGGCTGCCTCTCCAGCTGGCGGACAGGGACGAGGGGGAGAAACTGCAGGCCGAGGCAGCTGGCAGCATCGCGGACTACCGGGGGATGCGCATCCTGCTGGCCGAGGACAACGAGCTCAATGCGGAAATCGTCATCGCCGTCCTCAGCGAGCAGGGCTTCGAGCTTGAGCATGCCATCGACGGTGCCGACTGCGTCGAGATGCTGGAGCGCGCAGAGCCTGGCTACTATGATTTCATCCTGATGGATGTCCAGATGCCGCGCATGGATGGCTATGAGGCATCGCGGGCGATCCGCGCCCTCGCTGATCCGTGCAAGGCTGGCATCCCGATCGTTGCAATGACGGCCAATGCCTTTGACGAAGACAAGCGCAGAGCTTTCGCGGCGGGCATGAATGCGCATGTGCCCAAACCCTTCAGCAACGAGAAGCTCTATGCGGCCATCTGCGAGGTGCTGAAACGCTGACGAAACTATGCCAAAAAGTGCGTTAAGCCCTTTGTTTATGCGGCTTAACGCATATCTGAAAAAAATCTGTAAAAAAGTGTTTCTTTTTGCGGAAAACCTATTGCCAAGGGCCGCAAAAAGGAATATAATCAAGTCACAAATCAAGGATGTTCACAAAAGAAATCCAGTTCATTTGCACTAATATTTTTATAGGTTTTACAGGAGGAACCCAAAATGAAGAGGGCGTTGGTCATTCTTATGGCTGTCGTGTTCGCTGGATTCACCAGCATGGATTGTGAGGCAGCTGCAAAAAACTACGAATTAGTCGAAACGGTGTATACGGTGGAGCAGGGCGATACATTAAATGGCATCGCTGAGACCTATATGGCGAAAAACGACTATGGCCCGCGTGAGATTCGTGAGTTCACCTCGGGAATCAAGGAGCTCAACGACTGGCTCCTGCAGCGCGATATCAAGGCTGGCGACGAGCTGCATATCAACTATTGGGTAAAGAAATAAAGGATAAAACAAATCCCCGGCACGGTTGGACGTGCCGGGGATTTTTCTCATATATAGTATTCGGTCCTGTCTTCGGGCTTCAGGGAGAACTCGGCAAATACGTGGTCGCGGATGCGCAGGAAGTCTGGGCTCGTGCGGTCGCGCTGGCCGTGTAGGTCCACGGGGATGATGGTCTTGATGCGGCCGGGATTCGGCGTCATGATGACGATGCGGTCGGCCAGGACCACGGCTTCGTCGATGTCGTGGGTCACGAAGAGGATGGTTTTGTGCCGGCTGCGGTTGATGGCGGAGATCTCATCCTGCAGCTTCATGCGGGTCAGGGCATCGAGGGCTGCAAAGGGCTCGTCCATGAAGATGATTTCGGGGTCGACGGCTAAGGCCCGGGCGATGGCGACCCGCTGCTGCATGCCGCCGGAGAGTTCAGCCGGATGGCTTTGGGAAAACTCCTTGAGCCCGACGAGCTCGAGGTATTTCTGGGCGATTTCCTGACGCTTGGCCGCCGGCACAGACAGGCTCTCCAGGCCCAGCTCCACATTCTTTTCGACGGTGCGCCAGGGCAGCAGGCCGTAGTTTTGGAAGATCGTCACATGCTTGACCGATGGCTTCGTCACCGGGGTGCCGCCTATGGTGATGGAGCCTTCTGAAACCTTGTCAAAGCCTGCCAGGATGTTTAAGAGCGTGCTCTTGCCGCAGCCGGAGGGGCCCAGCAGGCAGAGGAACTCCCCGCGGTCGATCTTGAGATTTACCTGGTCCAGGGCGCGGAATGCTTGCTTCTTTTTCTGATAGGTCCGCGATACGTTTTGGATGTCGATATAGCTCATGCGTTGCTCCTTTCTGGGATGCCCCAACGGCGGTAGATGCGTTTTTCCAGCCAAGTGATGCTGCTGTCCAGCAGGAGGCCCAGTACACCAATGGTGATGATGGCTGTCATCAGGAGGTCGGCCCGCAGGTTGTTGCGGGCATCGATGATGAGGAAGCCAAGGCCCGACTGGGTGCCCACCATTTCGCCGGCGACGAGGAAGACCCAGGCGGTGCCCAGGGCCAGATGCAGCCCTGTGGCAATGCGGGGGAAGATGGCGGGAAAGATGATTTTCGTCAGGATTTGGGGCTGGCCGATGCCAAAGTTCTGGGCAACCTTCAGGTAAACGGGCTCAATGCCTGCAACGGCGGCTACGGTTGAGAGCAGCACGGGGAAAAAGGCGGCGAGGAAAATAATGACGAGCGATGGCATATCGCCGATGCCAAAGACGAGCACGATGAAGGGCAGCCAGGCAACGGGGGATATGGGGCGCAGCACCTGGGCGATGGGATTGAGGAAGGCCCAGATGCTTTGATACCAGCCGAGGATCAGGCCCAGGGCCATGGCCAGCACCACTGAGGTGGTGTAGCCCAGCAGGAAACGGTAGAGGCTCGTGCCGATGTCCTTCAGCAATACGCCGTCGGCGAGGATTTCGGCAAAACCATGTACCGTTTGAGCGGGGGTGGGGAAGAGGGCTTCGTTCCAGCCGCCCAGCCAGGCGATGGACTGCCAGCTGATGAGTACCAGGAGCAGAGCTCCGCTGAGATGGATCGCAGGTTTCATAGAGTCACAGCCTTTCGGGATAACAGATTCATTCGTACAAACGGGAATCGACAAACTCTTCGTAGCCCGGCGCCTTGGTCAGCAGGTGGCTGGCCTCCATGCGGGTGATAAGCTCCTCATAGGAGGCGCGTGGGATGGAAAGGTTGTCGTAGGAAATCCATTGGAGGGAGAGGTCAAGGATCTTATCCTTGGCCTTGAGGTATTTCAGCGCAATGGTCTTCTGCGCCTCGGGATGCCCGGTAAGATAGCTGCCTGCTTGCTTGTACTGCTGGACAAACTGGCGGGCCAGCTCGTGGTTGGCCGCTAAGAAATCCCCATTGAAGACCAAAAGGCAGCAGATGCTGTCGGGCCAGAGCTCCTGCGCTGGGAGGAGTTCGTGCCCATTGCCCAGCACCACGGATTTTGCGCCGAAGGGCTCAGCCACGCAGTAGCCAGCAATCTGTTTGGCCGCAAGCGCCGCGGGCATCTCGGGCGGTGACATTTCGACGACGGTCAGGTCCGTTTCGGTCAGGCCATTCCTTTTGAGCAGCTGATCCAGCAGCAGTTTATGGGAGGACTGCTTGTGCGGGATGGCAAAGACCTTGCCCTTGAGGTCAGCAGGCGTTTCGATGTCGTTGCTGACGATTATGGCGTTGCCATCGCGATGGCCAAGGGCGGCGGCCTTCACGTCGATGCCCTGCTCTTTGGCTTTGACGGCCAGCTCTGCCAGTACCGAGGCGCCGTCGACTTTGCCGGTGTTCAAGGCGTCCATGAGCTCGGGCCAGGAGCCGTATTTTATGAGCTCGATTTTTACCGGGCTTTCTGCTGTTTCCAGTTCCTTGGCGGCAAATAAAGGCAGAGCATGGGTTATCGGAAGGTAGGCGATGCGGATGGTTTTTACGCCATCCTTTTCGGCCTGCGGTGCAGCAGGTGACTGGCCACAGCCAGCAGCCGCCAATAGTGTCAGCAGGATGGTCAGGATAAACAGGATTCGTTTCATAGGCAGTCTCCTTTCACTGGCTAGCTTAGTCCCAGCCAAGTTTTTGCCGCTGGGCTTCGATGTCAGCGACAATCTGCGTAGCTAGTGCTTTAGGGTCGGTATTGACATGCATGACGGCGCCGAGGGTGGCTTTCGTATCGTGCTTCAGGAAGCGTTCGACGTTGACAGAGCCCTGAACCGGCGGCTCTACGCAGTGATAGGAGTCAATGCCAAAGAGCCGGAAGGCCAGCGAGGCGTCAAGTCCTTTTTCGTTGGACCATTCGGGGCTGGCAAAGGCATAAGGCATGTCCTTGATATCCTTTTGGCTGGCAGATGCAATGCCGCCAAATACCGTCGAAGCGCGCGTGTTGTCGATGCATTCGCCCATATGCCAGACCGGCGGCAGTTCGTGGGCGGACAGAAACTCCTGCAGGGACTTGCCGGCTTTTGCGGCGCCAGCCTTGCTGCAGAAGCCGAGCTTTAAGAGCGGGAAGGACGCGCAGCCATTGGTGAAAATTAAGATGTTGTTCTTGAGCAATTCTTCAGCTACATCGACGGTGGCTCGTTCATAGACGACGCGGGGATTGCTGCAGCCGACCATGTTGACGATGCCGCGAATCTGTCCCGCCTCGAGGGCGCGGGCCAAGGCATGGTAGCCGGGGAACTGCTCGGCGATGTTTTCGGCCGTAAAGCCGACATCGGCGGTGACCTCGTAAGCGGGGATGAATACCGGGACATCCCGGCGGGCGGCAAAGCTTTCGATGGCGCGGCTGACAATCTTGCGGGCGAGCTTTTCGGTGTCGCCGATATTGGTGTGATGATGGTCGTAGGCATAGTGCTCAGCACCTGGCAGCCGTGCGGAATCGCTGGTGGTCACCACCGTGGTCTTGAAGCATTTGGCAACGTCCATGATGGATGGGAAGACATCCTGCACATCGGCGACCCAGAGATCAAGGGCGCCGGTGCCGAGAACGAGCTCGGCACCGACCGCATTCGAAAGCGGGATGACGCCCTCGTAGCGGTACATCGCCGACAGGCAGGAGCAGCAGATGCCGTAGAACTGGATGCCTTTGGCTCCGCTCTTTTGGGCGAGCTCGATGAATTCCTGCGTGTGGCCGATGCGCACGATTTCGCTGACAAGCGTCGGCAGATGACCGTGGACGGCGATGTTGACATAGCCTTTTTTGAGCGCACCGATATTGACCTTGGAGGTAGCCCGGTGGCCTGTGCCGAACATGGCATCGGTGCCGATGTTGGAGGCGACGACACCCGTAAAGCAGAACGCCAGGCCGCAGCGCAGGAATTGCTTCATGATGCTCTGCCAGTCGCCGTCGGTGCCGACGCCAGTGCGATGATAGGCATCAAAGACTTCGTTATAGGCGCTGATGGGCAGGATATCCAAATCCTGCCAGACTTTCTGCCGCTCGGCCGGGGCCAGGGCCTTGATGGTTTCATAGTCATCGGGCAGAGCCCGGGAGAGGTCCGCCAGCAGTACATCGGCGAGCTTGCCCGCCAGACGCTTGGCGCTTTGGCCCCGCGTTTCGATGCCGAAAGCCTTGCAGACTGCGCGCAGTTTCTTTTCGCCGAGCAAGGGAAGATTGAGCTTGCCTTCGGCAATGAATTTCAGTGATAAGAGAATCTCCCGGGCATGGACGCCATGCTGGGCCACGCCTGCGGCAGCACTGCGCAAAAGATTGCGGGCGACGATGAGGTCGGCATCGGCACCGCAGACACCCCGCGGGCTCTTCGGCGTGATCTTGCAGGGGCCCATGTTGCAGATCTTGCAGCAGACACCACCAAGGCCAAAGGAACACTGCGGCTTCTGCTGGTCAAAGCGGTCAAACACCGTATCATGGCCCAGCTGCTCCAGGCGCAGCATCATCTCACGCACGGCAGGGTCCGGCGTCTGCTCTAAGACATCCTGCTTGGAGGCAAAGGTCTTGCGATACTCGGCCACGGCCTTCATATAGTCGTTGATACCGCCATGCACATGGGGATGCTGTGGATCGTGGTCATGGGTATGCCAGTCGGCATGTTCATGGACGGTATCGTACTCGTGCGGATGGTTGTGTGGATGCTGGTGATGATGATTCGTTGACATGTTGACCGCTCCTTTTGACATTTGACATTTGACGATTGACAATAGATTATAACAAAGTAAACATATAGAATAAGTATGAATAAAGGAATTGCTTTATATATTACTGTAAATATGTAAACTTGTCAACAAAACATACAAAAAATATTGGAAAACTAAATGCACTGACCAGCCAATGGGGGCAGGAAATCTGCTTAGTATGCAGAAGTAGTATCCCGTAAGGAAAAGGGGAGCCATTTTTCCATTCAAAGGAGGTCTTATTATGACTGGTATTTCCTTGTTTGTCGTCTTTGCTTTGGCAATCGTTGTGATGATTGTGGCAATCTCGAAGTTCAACATCCATCCGTTCTTATCGTTGATGGGGACATCGTTATTGCTGGCAATCGTCGTGCAACTGCCGTTAGCGAAAATTCCAGGTATTATCGGCGCTGGTTTTTCAGGAACGTTTTCCAGTATCGGTATCGTAATCATCCTTGGTGCTTTGATTGGACTTATTTTGGAGCGAACCGGTGCAGCTATTCGCCTCGCGGATGTGGTGATTCGCTGCGTCGGGGAAAAGCATCCTGAACTTGCGATTATGTTGATGGGTTGGATTGTATCGATTCCGGTATTCTGTGATAGTGGCTTTGTTATCCTGAATCCAATTCGGAAGGCGCTCTGCAAGAAGTTGCAGCAGGTATCGCCAGTAGCTATGGCAGTAGCCCTTTCCAGTGGCCTTTATGTGGCGCATGTCTTTATTCCGCCGACGCCGGGACCAATTGCGGCAGCAGGTTCTTTGGGACTGGCTGATAATCTGGCTGCGGTTATCCTGATGGGCGTTGTCGTGTCGATTCCGGCCTTGCTCGCTGGCTATGTTTTTGTCCGCTATATCAGCGGTCAGAATATCCCGTCTGCAGAAAGTGATACAGAACAGGGGGCAGAGGAGACTGCCAAGAGCTATGATGAACTCGTGGCAGAATATGGAAAACTTCCTGGGGCTTGGGCCTCGTTTGCGCCGATTGTCATGCCAGTCGTATTCATGGCGTTGGGATCGCTGGTTAGTATGATGAAATTGGCAGGGCCAATAGCGGAGCTTTTGAAGTTCCTCGGTACGCCAATCATTGCGCTCGCGATTGGTGTTCTCTTTGCTGTTTTGCTGCTCAGCTCCACGCAAAAGCTTGGCCAGTTCCGTGCCATTACCGAGGAGGCACTGAAGACAGTAGGTCCGATCCTTTTCATAACGGCAGCTGGCGGTGTACTGGGGAAAGTCATTACGGCAGCAGGCTTTGTGGAATTCATGAAAGAAAATGCAGCTTTCCTGGCTACGGTAGGGATTTTCTTCCCGTTCATCATTTCGGCAATCCTCAAGACAGCACAGGGCTCGTCGACGGTGGCCATCACTACTACGGCGGGAATCCTCGGTATGTTTTCGGATTCGGCCTCGATGATGTCTGCGTTGGGGCTTAACACGGAAATGGCAGCCCTGCTGACAGTCATGGCAATTGGTGCTGGTGCGATGACTGTATCGCATGCAAATGACAGTTATTTCTGGGTAGTCACGAATTTCAGCGGGATGGAGCCGCAGGCTGGCTATCGCACGCAGACGATGATGACGCTGGTGGTTGGAGTCGTTTCGATGCTTGCCATTTGGCTGTTGTCGCTTATTTTGCTTGGATAAGGAGATTATTTGATGGAACATATTGTCATTGCCATTGATTCGTTCAAGGGGAGCCTGTCGTCGCTGGCGGCCGGGCAGGTGGCCAGCGATGCGGTGCGGGCGGTCTTTCCGCAGGCGCGGGTGGAGATATTCCCGCTGGCTGATGGCGGCGAGGGAACGGTGGATACGCTGGTCGAGGGTCTGCAGGGGCAGATCGTGCCCGCTGTGGTGACGGGGCCGCTGAAAGCGCCGGTTACAAGCCGCTATGGGCTGGTACCGGCAGAAAAGCTCGCCGTCATTGAGATGGCTGATGCCGCAGGCCTGCCGATGGTGCCGGTGGAAAAGCGCAATCCCCTGCAGACGACGACCTACGGGCTCGGCGAGCTTATCCTGCAGGCAATCGATGCAGGCTGCCGGGAGTTCATCATCGGGATTGGCGGCAGTGCGACCAATGATTGCGGCCTGGGGATGCTTACCGCCTTAGGGTGGAAGTTCCTCAAGGCCGATGGCTCGCCAGCTGGCATCTGCGGCGGGGACTTAGCAGATGTGGCGGCAATCGACGGGAGCCGGGTCGACGCCAGGCTGAAGGAATGCCAGTTCCGCATTGCCTGTGACGTGACGAACCCGCTTTATGGCAGTCAGGGCTGCTCGGCGGTATTTGGTCCGCAGAAAGGGGCCACCCCCGAGATTGTCAAAGTGATGGATGAGGCCATTCACCACTTTGCAGACTTGGCCGAAAAGGAGTTGGGGGCAATAGGTGCTGCGGTACCAGGAGCTGGAGCCGCCGGTGGTTTAGGCTTTGCCTTTCGGACGTTTCTAGGCGGAGAGCTAACGCCGGGCACAGAGCTCTGTCTTGAGACTATCGGTATTCGTCAGGCCCTTGAGACAGCCGACCTGTTGATTACTGGCGAGGGCCGCATGGATCGGCAGACGGCCATGGGCAAGGGGCCAGCCGGCGTTGCTCAATTGGCGCACAAGCTGAATCCGAAGATAAAGACTGTGGCGGTCTGCGGCTGTGCTCTTCCCGATGCAGAACAGGTCAACCAGCATGGCATTGACGCATATTTTCCCATCCTTCATATGCCAATGACGGCAGAAGCGGCCATGGAAGAAAAAACTACGCGTCTGAACCTTAAACAAACAGTAATGCAGATCCTGCGGTTGACGAAAAAAAAATAAAACCTTGACGGTTTGTTTTTATAGGAGTATACTTAATTCATCAGTTGGATAATTGATGTAAATGGTGACTGGATAGTTGCTGAAAAAGATTATAGGGTTCTGGATAGGTCCTGGAAATATAAAAGAGTGTAGAGTGCTATTTGGCATAAAATATTTCAGGATCAGCAGGCATGCTGGTCCTTTTTTATTTCCAGAATCTATAAAGAAAGGAGTTTTATTTTATGTCAAATTCGTTTATCTTAAAATTTGCTAATCTTCCAGGTGAATTGGTTGTTGGCCACATGAAAAAAATTAGTGGACATGTAAGAGGTCGTGCATTTATCGAGGTTATTGATCATCTTAGTTTAGAGGCAAATCCAAGAGAGTCAAAAGTGGGCATTGTTACAGAAGCGATACATGAGACTCTTGATAAGACACCAGAGTTATTTCCGTTTAAAACGAAAGGAGTTTTATTAGCTGTTTCAGAATATACAGCTCTTGAAAGAAATCGTTATCGAATCTCTACCCAAAATGACAAAATTGAAGGAATTTTAGATGGCGGACACAATACGTTGGCAATTGGATTATATATTCTTGAAAAAGCATTTGAAGAGCAGGGAGAAGTGATGCCGAAAGGTATCAAAACTTGGGAAAAATTTAAATCATCCTGGAAAGATTATCATTCTGTTATCGAAGACTATCTTGATATTATTGAAAAAAATAATGAGTCACCCATTGATTTTCTCGTACCGGTAGAGTTGCAGGTGCCAGCTAGTAGGGAAGATGGAATAGTGGTACAAAAATTCCGAGATAGTTTGTTTGATATTTGTGAGTCGCGTAATAACAATGTTGAATTGCAGCTTTCTGCAAAAGTTAATCAGAATGGATATTTTGACCAACTCAAAAATATGATGGATGGTTACAATAAACATATATCTGATCGTATTGAATGGAAACCAAATGCTGGTGGCACGGTTAAAGTACAGGATTTAATTGCCTTATCTTGGATTCCACTACAGCTTGTAGATCCAGTAAGAGATGATGAAAATTCTGACAAATTATTTGATCCATCTGCTGTTAATGAAACGCAGATGTATAGCGGTAAAGGCCAGTGCTTGAAAAACTTTAACCGCTTGATGGGGTCGCCGGATGTATCAAGTAAATCAGATAATGACTATACAAAGGCTGTTATCAATGATCAGGTATTGTCAGCGTTTAAAATTGTGGCACAGCTTCCTACTTTATACGATTACATTTATTCGCGTTTTGCGGATCTTTACAACGAAAATGAAGGAAAGTTTGGAAGTATTACCGCCGTAAAAAAAATGAATGAAAAGAAAAAAAGTAAGAAAACACCTTTTAGCGGTGAAGCTATTTCTAAAGATATTAACATTAGTCCGGATGGTTTTTTGATTCCTTTATTCTACGGGTTACAAGCTCTTTTGGAAAAGAAAGAAGTCGACGGAAAAAATATCATCGATTGGGTAGTAAATCCAAAATCGTTTATGGATAAACATCTTTCAAACATTGTAAGACAATATAAGGAATTGTTTTCAATATGCGACTATGATCCGCAAAAGGTTGGAAAGGCAAAAGCTTGCTATTCATCAGCCAAAATGGCTTTTAAGGCTGAATTGGATGATGAATTAAAAACTATGTCAGAATAATTTTTAGTTCAAAGTATGTGATAGGGAAAATAAAAGTAACCGCAAAATAATACAGTGTATGTAAATTTTTCCTCCCAGATGAGATAATTGACTCAAATAAGCCACACGAAAAAGCTGAAAACGTGAAAAAGCCATTTTAGTCGAAAATTGTCTGGGAGGTTTTGGTTTTGACTTAAATTCAGCAACTCAAGCAGCAGCATTCTTTAGCATCCTGGAAACAGATCATCCTTGCCCAACAGAGTAGCGGGCTTACTGCTGCAGAATATTGCCGCCAGCAGAATATCAAGTACAATGCCTTTTACTATTGGCAGCGCAAAATTTGCGAAGATTTTGCCGTGTCTGCACTTCAGATTCCTCAAAAGAGTGCGCATGCCCCTGAGTTTGCGACGTTAGCAACTGCTACCGTTACGGCCACAGTTCAGACCGCAATGCTGCCCTCAATATTGAATCTTTCCTGTGGTCCCGTGAGCTTGGAAGTCAATGAGCAGACATCGAGTGAATTGCTTGCTAAGACGCTTGCCTGTATCAAGGAAGTGTTTCCGGTATGCTAATCCGTAATCTTACGGCCGAGCATGTCTATCTGGCGTGCGGCCGGACAGATATGCGAAAATCCATCGACGGCTTGCCGCGCTGGTACTGTCAAAGTTTCAGCTTGACCCGTACCAGCCAGCCTTGTTCCTTTTCTGTGGCCGCCGTAAAGACCGTATCAAGGGACTGCTATGGGATGAGACAGGATTCCTCTTGCTCTACGAACGCTTGTCCATCTCGCAACCTAAAGCTATACAAAAGGTCACCCCTGCGTACAGCTTTTAATTCAAACTGTGTACAACATCTGCAAATCTGTGGATAGCTCAGCCCGCGTCTGAACTGCAAATAAGATGAGCCTGACCATCGATAACGTGGTCAGGCTTGTTTTAGTTATTGATAACACCGGATGATTTAGCGCTTACCTTACAAATAAAATGACATCTGATTGGTCAATATTTGACTTGTCAGATGTCATTTTGCGGTTTAATATCATAGCTGCGCTATATATTTTTGTTGTTCATTTACAGGGATTTTTAAAGCATCCATTGCTTGTTGGGCTGTCAAATGCAGGGATTCCATCAAATTGCGGATGGATTTGAGTCGTTCAGAATCCTGGCCTTCAGCATATCCTTCCCGTCGTTGCTGTTTTAGTTCCATCATAAGCGTCATATACTCCACCCTCGTTTCGTTATGTTGCTTTACACGTTCGACTTCAGCGGCAATGTCTTGGGTAAATTTTCCTTTGGCGGTCTGCCCGTTGACATAGGCTAAGAAACTTTCGATGTCCTTGTCGACTTTACCAGTGGTGCCTTTCGCGTTAAGAAAAATTTTTGTGGTTTCATCACCGAGTTCTAAATTTTGTTGTTCGTGACAAATATTGGAGAAGGTATAGATTTTTTCGCCCAAATCAAATGGGTCAAAGGTGCAGATAAAGATTACATAAGACTTTTTTAGTTCAATATAGTCCATACCTTTGCCGAGGACATCAAGGTCAATCATAGCTTGATAATAGCGGGTTCGTTTTGGCAGCCAGCCATCTGCCCCGTCTGTAGTCTGGATTTCGATATCGATGATGGTGCCGGCGTCTGTTTCAACGTAAAGGTCAAGACGGACTGCTTTGTTGGTAGCTCCTATGGCAATACTTTTCTCGGCAACCGGGTAAATGATGCTTTTTACCTTGATTTTCAGCAGCTTCTGAATAAGGCGTTTGCAGAGTCGCTTGTTCTGCATGACCTTTTGAAATAGGAAGTTGTCACTGATGGTAAGTTCTTCCCATTCTTTAATGCGTGCCATGATTATGCAATCTCCCTTCTGCCTTTATTTTACAACGGAAGAGGAGGTAGTGGCAAGGGGGGAGTTATGTGGAGATAAAAAGAGACCTGCAAGTAAGTCCGATAGAACTTACTTGCAGGTCTTTTACGCTTTGGTTAAGCGGCCCGCAACAAATTATTTGTTGATGAGCGCAAGGATTTCCGGTGCACGGCCGTCGGAACCGAGAACCTCTTTGATCTTGTGCTCAACGAGCTCTTTGATGTAGGAGCGGCCATCAGCAACGTACTGACGCGGATCGAAGTGCTCCGGATGAGCCATGAAGTGCTCACGGATACCAGCCGTGAGAGCCAGGCGCAGGTCGGAGTCGATGTTGATTTTGCAAACTGCGGATTTAGCAGCCTTGCGGAGCTGATCCTCAGGAATACCAACAGCATCGTCGAGTTTGCCGCCGTTGTCGTTGATGATTTTGACGTACTTCGGAATAACGGAAGAAGCACCATGGAGAACGATCGGGAACTCAGGAATCTTCTTCTCGATTTCAGCCAGGATGTCGAAACGGAGCTCAGGCGGTACGAGAACGCCATCAGCATTGCGCGTGCACTGCTCCGGTTTGAATTTGAATGCGCCATGGGACGTACCGATAGCGATTGCGAGGGAGTCAACGCCAGTCTCTTTGACGAATTCCTCAACCTCTTCCGGCTGCGTGTAAGCTGCCTCGTGAGCAGCAACCTTTACATCATCCTCGATACCAGCAAGTTTGCCGAGCTCAGCCTCAACGCAAACGCCATGCTCATGAGCGTAAGCAACAACTTCCTGCGTGCGTTTGATGTTCTCTTTGAAATCATAGTGAGAACCATCGAACATGACAGACGTGAAACCGTCATCGATGCAAGCTTTGCAAGTCTCGAAGTCTGCGCCGTGGTCGAGGTGCAGAGCAACAGGGATATCGTTGACCTCCAGAGCAGCCTCAACGAGGTGACGGAGATACGGGCCCTTTGCATATTTACGAGCGCCAGCGGAAGCCTGAAGGATAACCGGGGAATTCAGCTCAGCAGCTGCTTCCGTGATACCCTGAACGATTTCCATGTTGTTGACGTTGAAAGCACCGATAGCGTAGCCGCCCTCATAAGCTTTCTTGAACATTTCTTTAGTACCGACTAATGGCATTTTTCATTACCCCCTAAGTAATTTGTTCATGAAATGAACTTGAACTAGACTCATTATATCATAGAAAAGAGTTATGGTGTATAGTCCGCTGGTAAATTTTTGAAAATTCTTCAAAACTGATACGAAGCAATAGCAACCCTTAGATATTGCTTATAAAGTCGAAACAATCCGTTGCATGTCGGCAGGCAGCGGTGCTTCGATGCAGATGGCCTGGCCGGTCATCGGATGCGTGAAGCTCAGCCGGCAGGCATGCAAGGCCTGCCTGTTTATGAGCTCGCGCGTGCCGCCGTAGAGGTCGTCGCCTAAAAGGGGATGGCCAAGATGGGCCATATGGACGCGGATCTGATGGGTGCGGCCCGTCTCAAGGGTCAGATGCACCAGGGAGCGCTCATGGTTCGTGCGGATGGTTTCGTAATGGGTGCGGGCAAACTGCCCGTCGGGAGCTACCTTGCGCAGGATGATGCTGGGCAGGGCGCGGGCAATCGGGGCGTCGACCGTACCTGCTGGCGGCGTGAGCTCGCCGGGGATCAGCGCCAGGTATTCGCGGTGGAACGTCTTGACGCCCTTGGGGGAGAGCTTGTACTGGATCTGCGGCTGCTTGGCAATCAGCACGAGGCCGCTCGTCTCGCGGTCGAGACGGTGCACGGGATGATAGGCGTGAGCCTCGCCCTGCTGCGCATAATGAAACAGGACGGCGTTGGCAAGGGTGCCGTGTGCTTCCTGCGTCGTCGGGTGGACGAGCTGGCCGGCGGGCTTGTTGATGACGAGCAGCCAGTCGTCTTCGTAGCGGATGTCCAGCGGCAGGTCTTCGGCCGTGATATTGCTGGGCCGCAGGATGTCGTAGGTCACGATGTCGCCAGTCTTGAGCTCTGTGCGCGCCGCGTTGACGAGTTCGCCGTTGACGCGGAAGGTGCCAGAGTGCTTGATGCGTTTCCAAATGGTATTGGATATGCCTTGGTTTTGCGCTAAAAAAGCCCTGGCGGGCATAGACGCCAGAGCTTCCGGAAGCGCCACTACGATGCGTGGCATATTCTTAGCTGAGCTTTTCGCCGCGCAGCGAGGCGATAAGGCGGAAAGCGATGGACAGGATGATGGCTACGACCGTTGCCAGGCTCATGCCCTTGAGGGCAATCGTGCCGATCGTGATGCTGGCCGTCGAGACGCCCAGGCCCAGGACGATGGAGGTCAGCATGAGGTTGATGGGCTTGTTGTAGTCAATCTTGCTCTCGACGAGCACGCGGATACCAGAAGCGGCGATGACGCCGAACAGCAGCATCGAGACACCGCCCATGACCGGCGTCGGGATGCTCTGGATGATGGCAGCCAGCTTGCCGAAGCAGGAGAGGACGATGGCGAAGACTGCAGCGCCGCCGATGACCCAGGTCGAGAAGACCTTGGAGATGGCGAGGACGCCGATGTTCTCGCCGTAGGTGGTGTTCGGCGTCGAGCCGAAGAAGCCCGAGATGATCGTCGAGATGCCGTTGCCGAGGATTGACCGGTCAAGTCCCGGGTCCTTCGTCAGGTCAGCGCCGACGATGTTGCCCGTGACAATCAGATGGCCGACATGCTCGGCGATGACCACAAGGGCTGCCGGCAGGATGATGCAGATGGCATCGAAATTGAAGACCGGCGTGTAGATGGTGGGCAGGGCGAACCACGGTGCCGTCTCGACGAGGGTCCAGTCGACCATGCCGCAGAGGGCGGCGATGATATAGCCGCCGACGACGCCTAAGAGAATCGGGATGATGGCAAGAAAGCCGCGGAAGGCGACGGAAGCGAAGACCGTGATGGCCAGGGTGGCGAGGGAGACGAAGATCGTCGTGCCGTCTGCCGGCTTGTCGCCGGTCAGGCCAGCCATGCCCGCAGCTGTCGGCATGAGCTCAAGGCCGATGACGGCAACGATGGCGCCCATGGCAGCTGGCGGGAAGATGATGTCAATCCACTTGGTGCCAACCGCGCGGACGAGCAGGCCGACGAGACAGAAGACGATGCCGACGGCGATGAAGCCGCCAAGCGCTGCCTCGTAGCTGTACTGGCCCAGTACCAGGAAGACCGGGGAGAGGAAGGCAAAGCTCGAGCCGAGGTAAGCCGGGATGCGGCCCTTGCAGAGCACGAGATAGAGGATGGTGCCGATACCGTTGAAGAGCAGCACCGTTGCCGGGTTGACCTTGAACAGGATCGGGACCAGCACCGTCGAGCCGAACATGGCAAACAGATGCTGCAGGGAAAGCGGGATAGTCTCGAGAAGCGGCAGCTTCTCGTCCACGCCGATGGAACGATTACGCAAGTGAAAACACTCCTTCTTTACTTATAAAACGAATTATGCCTAAAACAATCTATCATATTATGGGACGTATGTCCACTTTTTTGCTTACGGGTCAAAAGCGGGCAAGCAGGATGGTTGTTTAGCAGTTTGCAGGGGAAATTGCCTGAAATACAGCTTGATTGTAACGATGAATCCTAGGATTGTTTCTTGCAAGTGAACAGGTTTACACAAATTTGCGATTTTTGGTAGACATGTGATTTTTTTTCCTGTATAATATGTTTCGATTAAAAGATAAATAAAACAAGACCGTGGTTACTTTGTTAAGGATGACTGCGTGTTGTGTTTAGGGGGAGAATCATGGCACTTATTGTAAAGAAGTTCGGTGGCAGTTCTGTGGCTACCACGGAAAAGATCATGAATGTTGCCAAGAGAGTTCTCGGCGAGAAGCAGCCGGGAGATCAGATTGTCATGGTCGTATCGGCGATGGGCGATACGACGGATGACCTCATTGCTTTGGCAGAAGGCATCAACAAGAATCCGTATCAGTACACGCGTGAGATGGATATGCTGCTGACGACTGGCGAGCAGCAGTCGATTGCCCTGCTGGCGATGGCGTTCAAGACACTGGGCCATCCGGCTGTGTCGCTTACCGGCCCGATGGCCGGCATGAAGACGAA
The DNA here is from genome assembly GCF_900113715.1 of Pseudoselenomonas ruminantium. Lineage (GTDB taxonomy): Bacteria > Bacillota > Negativicutes > Selenomonadales > Selenomonadaceae > Selenomonas_A > Selenomonas_A caprae. Next base: position 188,694 of record NZ_FOQK01000002.1, read on the forward strand.
CTCGGTGCATACGAAAGGCCGCATTGTGGATATCACGCCGGAGCGCGTGCATCAGGAGCTCGACAAGGGCAATATCGTGGTCGTTGCCGGTTTCCAGGGTGCCAATGAGCTCGGCGACCCGGTGACGCTGGGCCGCGGCGGTTCCGATACCTCGGCAGTTGCCTTGGCCGGTGCCTTGAAGGCGGATACCTGCGAGATCTTCACCGACGTCGATGGCGTCTACTCGGCTGACCCGCGCATCGTCAAAGGCGCCCGCAAGATGAAGGAAATCACCTACAACGAGATGCTGGAGATGGCACGCCTTGGTGCGGGCGTCATGCAGCCGCGTTCGGTGGAGATGGGCGAGTATTTCCATATCCCCATCCATGTCCGTTCGACATTCACGACTACGCCAGGCACAATCATTAGGGAGGATTATACGATGGAAGATAAAGATTTTGTTATCCGGGGCGTTGCCCATGACGAGAAGGTTGCCAAGATTGCCGTGCTCGGTATCCCGAATACGCCGGGCATCGCGCATGAGATTTTCTCGGCTTTGGCAGATGCCAACATCGATGTCGATATGATCGTCCAGAGCATCCGCAACATCGAGAAGAATGTCACGGACATGGTCTTCACGGTGGCTGCCAGTGATCTGGCTGAGGCCAAGAAGGTCGTCGATGGCGTAGCCGATAAGCTCAGTGCCGTCGCCGTTCTCATCGAGGAGGATGTCGCCAAGGTATCCATCGTCGGTGCTGGCATGCTCGGCAATCCGGGGACGGCTGCGCGCATGTTTGGTGCGCTCTCTCAGGCTGGCATCAACATCGATATCATCAGCACGTCGGAGATCAGCATTTCGTGTCTCGTCAAGGGCTCGCAGCTCAAAGAGGCGGTCAATGCGATCCATGATGAGTTCTTTCCGGTGAAATAAGGAATCTGTGCTCTGTGCATGCCAGCAGTCCCTGCTGGTATGGCAGAGCCTTTTTATGCCCGTTTTGACTTGTCAGATGACCAGTCAAGGTTTGACAAGTCAAGGGGGCGGGTAAAAATATTGTATACATACAGCTGTGCGGGTAGACAGGACAGCAAAGAACAGTTATTATAGTATTTGTACGAATTATAGTGCTTATTGCGAAAACAGCAGGGCAACTATGGTATGACGAAAGCTTTATGATTTGAAAGGGGAACTATTCCGATGACGACGAGTATGGCAGCTACTCATGCTGCAAGCAAGAGACTGAAAGATGCGATCTTTGGTGCCAGCGCAGCCTGCGCTGAGGCCGCGAAGAAACACGGCGCTGACAAGGTTACCAATGCTACGATGGGCGTCATGATGGATGATGAAGGGAAACTGGCCAGCATCCCGACGATGGAGCGCGTTTTCCGTTCCCTTTCGGTTGAGGATTATGTGCGCTATGCACCGATTCCGGGTCTGCCGGACTATCTCGAGGCAGTCATCGACCTGACCTTTGCGGACCAGAAGCCCGAGGGCTACACGGCAGCGATCGCCACGGCTGGCGGCACGGGTGCTATCCATCACGCCGTTGCCAACTATGCCGAGCGCGGCGACAAGGTGCTGACTTCGGACTGGTTCTGGGGCACCTACAACGTCATCTGCAACGAGTGCGGCTGCCAGCTCACCAACTACGCCCTGTTCGATGAGAACAACAACTTCAACATCGCTGCCTACACGGCCAAGGTCGATGAGATCATGAAGACCCAGGACAGCCTGCTGGTCATCATCAATACCCCGGCCCACAACCCGACGGGCTTCAGCCTGACCGAAGAGGATTGGGACAAGGTCCTTGACCTCACGAAGAAATATGCTGCTGAGGGCAAGAAGATGAGCATCCTCGTCGATATCGCCTACATCGATTATGCCGGCGAGAAAAACGAGACGCGCAAGTTCATGAAGAAATTCGGCAACCTGCCGGCCAATATCTTCGTCATGTTCGCGTTCTCGATGTCGAAGGGCTACACGGCCTATGGCCAGCGCACGGGCGCTCTCGTCGCCGTATCCTCCAGCGAGGAAGTCATCACGGAATTCAAGGAAATCAACAAGTACACGAGCCGTGCGACCTGGTCCAACATCAACCGCGGTGCCATGACGCTCCTGGCTAAGATTTCGGCCGACAAGGAGACGCTGGCGCAGTTCGAAAAGGAGCGCGACGAGTTCTACCAGATGATCCAGGAGCGCGGCATGCTGTTCATGAAGGAAGCCAAGGAGTGCGGACTCAATGCGCTGCCGTACAAAGGCGGTTTCTTCCTCTCCGTGCCGGCCAAGGATCCGCAGGCAGTCTGCGACAAGCTCCACGATGACCTGATCTTCGCTGTGCCGCTCAAGATGGGCGTCCGCATCGCTGCATGCTCGGTATCGGCAGCCAAGATGAAGGGCATTGCGGCCAAAGTCCTCAAGGCGCTCAAGGCCGTTGAAGGCTGATTGGCTGATAACAAAATGTTTTTAACGAAATAAAATATTTTCGAAAACCAATTCCTTCTATTAAGTGGAAGGAATTGGTTTTTTTGTGCGATAATAGTGAAATTATTAGTTGAATCGCAGGGGGAATGATGATATAGTTAGACATGTGTATGTGATATTTCGTTCGGGGGAGGACTCAGAACAGTATGTTTAAATTCAAAAAGAAAGACAGCGAATTCTTTGACCTGTTCGTCGAAAGTGCGAATTATTTTTACAAGGGCGCGCTCATGATGGATGAGGTCATGCTGGATTACAGCAAGGCGGTCGACAAGGTAAAGGAGATCAATGATCTGGAGCATGAGGCTGATAAGGTCAACGACAAGATTATCGATAAGCTCAACCTGACCTTCATCACGCCGATCGATCGCGAAGACATTTATGCACTGGCAAACGGCCTTGATGATGGCGTGGATTACCTTCAGGGAACCTTGCAGCGCATTGTGATGTATCGTACCGGCAAGGCCATGAGCGGTGCTGTCGCCATGACCAAGCTGCTGATTGAGGCGACGGAGCAGACGATTCGCGCGTTTACCTTGCTCAAGGATATCCGCAAGAATCAGGCTGAGATCCTCGACGCGACCCACAAAATCGCTCAGATCGAGAGCGAGGGCGACCGCGTTTACCGTCACGAGATAGCATACCTCTTTGACAAAGAAAAAGATCCGATCGAGCTCATCAAATGGAAAGATATCCTCGAAAAGCTCGAGGATACACTGGATCACTGTGAGAAAATGTCTGACATGATCCGGGGAGTGGTAATGAAATATGCATGAAGTACAGTGGCTTATTTTCACAGTTATAGCGCTGGCTTTGCTGTTTGATTTCATCAACGGTTTCCATGATACAGCCAACGCGATAGCGACCGCGGTTTCTACGCGGGCGCTGCATCCGAGCTATGCCATCATGATGGCGGCGGTACTGAACTTCCTTGGGGCCATGTACAGTACGGGTGTAGCGAAGACCATCGGTACCGATATCGTCAAATCCGCGCAGCATGTCGATGAACATATCATTGTTGCCGCGCTGGTCGGTGCGGTGCTTTGGAACATCATCACGTGGTATTTTGCTGTGCCGTCGAGCTCCTCGCATGCACTGGTTGGCGGTATTATCGGTGCCGTTCTCGTATCGGTTGGTACGGATGGACTGAATTTTGCTGGTATCGGCAAGATTATCCTGTCCCTGATCGGTTCACCGATTCTCGGTATCGTGTCGGGCTGCCTGGTGATGACGCTTTTGTTCCGGCTCTTTGGGCGGTTCAGCCCGTCGGCCATCAATCATCGCTTCAAGAAGATGCAGGTCTTATCGGCGGCCATGATGGCATTCTCGCATGGCTCCAACGATGCGCAGAAGTCGATGGGTATCATCACGCTGGCCTTGCTTTCGGGCGGCTATATTGATGTATTCGAAGTCCCGACCTATGTCAAGGTCCTGGCGGCGACGGCAATGGCCTGTGGTACGGCAGTTGGCGGCTGGCGCATCATCAAGACGATTGGCGGCAAGATTTTCAAGCTCGAGCCGATTTCGGGCTTTGCGGCGGACCTCAACTCGTCGACGGTCATCTTTACGGCAACGCTTCTGCATCTGCCGGTCAGCACGACGCATGTCGTATCGGGCTCGATCATGGGTGTCGGCACGGCCAAGCGCGTCAATGCCGTCCGCTGGGGCGTCGCCCAGCAGATGGTCATGGCCTGGGTCCTCACGATTCCGTGCACGGCTATGATGGGCGCTGTTGCTTATCTGGGCGTCTGTGCCATCTTTAAATGATAGAATTTTATCAGTCGTAGTGTTACAATGATAGTAACACTACGGCTTTTTTTTACCAATGATTCCAGCTGTTTGCCCGCAAGATGGGAGGGATGGAGATGCGAGTAGTTCCAGGACTTACGCTTATCGAAATGGCCAGGCAGGCACAACCAGATTTTTCGAGCCGCATCGTAGCAGCGAAGCTCGATGGCGAAATCCATGATTTGCAGAACGACATCACCGGGGTGCGCGATGTGGAGTTCATCGTGCTTGACAGCAAGACGGGCTGGCAGGTCTATCAGCGCAGCGTCTTGTTCCTGCTGATTACGGCGGTGCATGAGCTCTATCCGCAGGCGGAGGTCGTCACGCAGTTTACGGCAAATAAAGGACTTTTCTGCGAGGTGCGCCAGCTGGCCGAGGATTTGCGCACAGGCACCTATGTACAGCAAATCGAGCAGAAAATGCGCGCAATCGTGGCTGAGAACCGGCCCATCCGCAAGGAGTTCCTGCGACGTGAAGAGGCGGTGCAGCTATTTAGGGCTGTGCATCAAGAGGAAAAAGCTGCACTGATTGCAACGCTTGCGCGGCCGGTGGTCAGCTTGTACCGCTGCGGCAGTTTTTACGATTACCTATATGGCCCGATGCTGGCTGCGACAGGGGAGCTTGGAAAGTTCGCGCTCGACTTCGAGCCGCCAGGCATCCTGCTGCGGCTGCCGGATGAAGAGACGGCGGGCAAGATCCGTGAGCGGGTGCCCCAGCCAAAACTCAGCCAGATTCTCTCTGAGGCCAAAAGCTGGGCCAAGATCCTGCACTGCAATTATGTCATGGACCTCAACCGGGCCAATCGCGACGGGCAGATTGGCGAGGTCATCCGCGTTTCCGAGGCGCTGCAGGAAAAACGCATTGCTGAAATTGCCGACTACATCGCCCAGCATCGCGGCGGGGCGCGCCTCGTGCTGATTGCCGGACCGTCTTCGTCGGGCAAGACATCGTTTGCGCAGCGGCTGCGCATCCAGCTGCGGGTAAACGGGCTTGAGCCGGTGTCGATATCGATCGATGATTATTTCCGGGCCCGTGAGGAAGCCCCGCGCAACGAAAAGGGAGAGTACGATTTCGAGTGCCTGGAGGCGCTCGATACAGAGCTCTTCAATCAGCATATGGTCGACCTGCTGGCCGGCAAGTCCGTGCAGCTGCCGCGCTATAATTTCCTGACGGGCCTGCGGGAATGGCCGCAGCAGCCGCCGCTGCAGGTGACGCCCGACCAGCCCATCATCATCGAGGGCATCCACGGACTCAACGAAAAACTCAGCGCCGCTGTCCCGCGGTCACAGAAATACAAGATTTACATCAGCGCCCTGACCCAGCTCAACATCGACGCCCATAACCGCATCCCGACAACCGATGCCCGCCTCCTGCGCCGCCTGGTCCGCGACTATCAGACGCGCGGCGCCTATGCCTTAAAGACCCTCAAGCAATGGCCCAGCGTGCGGGCCGGAGAGGAAAAGAACATCTTCCCATACCAGGAAGAAGCCGACGTCATGTTCAACTCGGCACTCATCTACGAACTCGGCGTGCTAAAGAAATACGCCGAGCCGCTCTTAGAAACGATATCGCCCGCCGTACCCGAATACGCCGAAGCCCGCCGGCTGCTCGACTTCTGCGCGTATTTTGACGACATCAAAGCCGAAGACGAAATCCCCAACAACTCCCTGCTGCGCGAATTCATCGGAAAGTCGGTGTTCTTTAAGTGAAAGAATAAAAATATCTTCAAGGAAAAAGAATTGGTCGAGGAAGTGGTGGTTGCAAAAATTGCAATACCCACACAGCATGAAACTTTTTATCTTAGGGCGGCATACAGAGGAGTGGGGATTTCTGCTTTAAAAACAGACGTTTCCACTCCTTTTTGTGTATGGTTTGCGACTGCGAGGAAGCTAATGAAAGAATACTATCTAAAAAAGATGAAATCGGCTTGTAGGCTAAAATTGTGATATAATGTATGTGATAACCGTTATTTTTGTGATAGTTGACCTGTAACTGTTCATAAAAATGTGATACACAGACATATGTTATGGAGAATTTTGTGATGGATAGATTGAGAAGAAAAATAGATGACCGATTAGTGCAGTGGTCTAAAGAGTCTGATCGGCTGCCCTTGATTGTTAAGGGCGCGCGTCAGATTGGTAAGACGGAAGCAATCAAAAATTTTGCGGCAGCAAATTATGAGAATGTGATTGAGATAAATTTTGTTTTACAGAAGGAGTATCGGACTATCTTTGCGGATGGTTACGAGGTGGACAAGATTCTCCAGAATATTACATTTTTGAATCCCTCTTTGCAGGTAGAGGCTGGCACAACCCTTATTTTTTTTGATGAGCTTCAAGCTTGTCCTGCTTGTGCGACTTGTCTCAAGTCGTTTAAGCTGGATGGAAGATATGATGTTATTTGTTCGGGATCGCTCATGGGGATCAGTTATCGGGAGATCGAATCCAATAGTGTGGGTTACAAGGAAGATATTACGATGTATCCACTAGATTTCGAAGAATATTTATGGGCAAAAGGGTATAAACAGGAACAGATTGATGTTTTATATCAGCATATGGTGGCGCTGAGTCCGTTATCTAGCGCTGCGATGACTGCGTTGCGTGACGCTTTTCGGGAATATCTGGTTCTTGGAGGGATGCCGGCGGTGGTCTGGTCGTTTATACAGAAAGGAAACTATAGTGGCGTGTTGAATCTTCAGAAACAACTGCTTTTGGATTATGAAGAAGATATCACAAAGTATGCGCAGGGGCTTGATCAGACAAAAATCCTGAATGTTTATCGTAAAATACCAGTATTTTTGGGCAAAGACAACAAAAAATTCCAAATTTCCAAGGTGGCTCATGGTGCGCGGAGCCGGGAATATGTTGGGGTAACTGATTGGCTGAATAATGCAGGTATTGTAAATATCTGTTATTGCCTGGAGCATCCGGAACTGCCGCTGAAAGGCAATTATGATCCAGATAATTATCGGATTTACTATGGGGATACGGGACTTCTGATTGCTGCATTGGACGATGAGGCACAGGAAGACCTACGTCAGAACAAGAATTTTGGCGTGTACAAAGGTGCGCTGTTCGAGAATGTGGTGGCTCAGATGCTTGTTGCGCAAGGTTATGGCCTGTATTTTTTCCGTAATCGGGCAGCAACACTGGAGATGGATTTCTTTATTCGCGATGCCGATTCGCTGATTCCAGTAGAAGTCAAGGCCAAGAATGGGGCAACAAAATCGTTGAATGCTCTGATTGCCCAAGAAGACTACCCGGATATCCGGCGGGGAATCAAGCTGGGAGATACGAATATTGGCAGTAATGAACGATTTGTAACATTTCCTTATGCACTTACCTTCTTGCTAAGGCGATGGATTATGCAACAAATAAAAGATAAGAATTAAAAAAGACATATTCTTTGCCCCTGTCAGGCGTTACCGACAGGGCTTTTGCACCAAGAAGCAGGTCAACCATTGCCTTGCTGACTGCCTGAGCATTTTTCTTGTCAGCCTTGCCGCACATAAGGTATGTAGTGGTCAAGCATTTTTCTTTTTGGGGGCTGGCCGGTCATTTTGACTGGTCAGCCCTTTGTTTTTCGTGATATACTAAAAAGAAAAGCGCGGATTAGATAGGGGGGTAAGGCATATTTATACGATAGAGAATAGATATTGGTGGAGTATTTTTGCCATACTTCGTAATTTTTCCGATAGCATAGAATGGGTTAAGTTGTTTGGCTCGAGAGCTCGGGGTGATGCTAGGTTAGCGTCTGATATTGACCTGGCGGTGTCCGGTGAAGCGGAGGCTATCGTCAGATTAGCAATTGCCTTGGAAGATAGTCAGTTGCCTTACACTTTCGACGTTATTGACTACAGGCGGCAATCGAATGAGAAATTGAAGCAAGCTATAGACGTCGATGGAAAACTGATCTTTAACAATTCGGGAGGGGCAACTGTTATGACGAAATTGCAAATAGAAATGAAGCAGGCGGATTATCATCGTGCACTGGAGAGATTGCAGTCTGCTTTGCAAAAAGAGCCCGATGCGGATGATATGTATCTTGATGCTACGATTCAGCGCTTTGAGTTTTGTTTTGAGTTAGCTTGGAAGTTGATGAAATGTGTTCTTGACTATGAGGGAATCGAAGTCAGTAGTCCGCGCTCTAGCATCCGTGAGGGCTGGAAGCAGGGAATGATAGCTGATGCGGAAACCTGGCTGGATATGCAGGAAAAGCGGAATTTATCGACGCATCCCTATAATCAGTCCACAGCGTTGGCGGTATATCGGTTGATAAACGAAAAGTATATAGACTTACTGCTGGCCTGGGATAAGGAGGTTCAGCGAAGATTGGAATCTGACATGTCAATTTGACAAGTCAAATGTCAACCGCCTCGCCGATTCGCTGATTCCAGTAGAAGGCATGGCCAAGAATGGAGCAACTAAATCATTAAATGTTTTGATTGATCAAGAAGACAATCCAGTTTAACCTAACCCGCGAGAAGTCCTCCACCTATTAGGTGGGGGATGAAGGCGGGTATGGCGAATTTACGTAAGTAATTGAGCCATACAATTGCTTTTTGTCTTATTGGGGAGTATAATCAGTCGTAAAAGAGAAAGGACTTATTATACTATGGAATTAGACAACAATAACCATTCAGTGTTCTTACTCTATTATCATCTGGTTTTGGTAGTGAAGTATCGTCGCAAGGTATTCTCTGACCGAATGAGCCAATATGCTAAAGATATTTTTGTTCGCATTGGCTCATCATACAACATTACGTTGGAGGAATGGAATCACGACCAAGACCATGTGCATATCATGTTCCGTGCTCATCCTAATACAGAGCTGTCGAAATTCATCAATGCTTATAAAAGTGCCAGCTCTAGGCTAATCAAAAAAGATTTTCCAGAGGTTAGGCGCAAGCTGTGGAAAGAAATGTTTTGGTCGAGAAGTTATTGCCTGTTGACAACAGGCGGTGCTCCTATTGAGACAATTAGGAAATACATAGAAAATCAAGGCAGGTGATTATAGTGAATAAGGCATACCGATACAGACTCTACCCAACAACTGAACAAAAAATTATGTTTGCTAAGACTTTCGGCTGTGCCAGATTCATCTATAACAAGATGCTTGGTGACCGCCTTGACTACTACAAAGAGACAGGCAAGAAGCTGAACAACACTCCCGCACAATACAAATCTGAATTTCCTTGGCTAAAGGAAGTAGACAGCCTGGCTCTTGCAAATGCTCAGCTAAACCTGAATAAGGCTTACAACAACTTTTGGAATAATCGCAGACACTTTGGAAAACCACGCTTCAAGTCTAAGAAAACGGGGCATTGTTCGTACTCTACGAACAATCAGAAAGGCTCTGTCCGATTAGATGGTAATAAGGTAAAACTGCCGAAAGTTGGTTGGGTAAAATTATGCCTGCATCGCCCGCTGATGGAAAATAGCACTATTAAGACTGTAACCATAAGCAGGACACCAACAGGAAAATACTACATCAGTATTCTTGTAGAGTATGAAAACCAAATACTCCCCATAATACCGAAGAACTTTCTTGGGCTGGACTTTGCTATGCACGGTTTGTATGTTGCTTCCGATGAGGATGATGCGGACTATCCAAATTTCTTGAAGAATGCCGAGAAAAGATTAGCCAAGGCACAAAGAAAACTTTCTAAGCGGCAAGAGGGAAGTCATAACAGAGACAAACAAAGGTTGCGTGTAGCTAAGTTACATGAAAAAATTGCCAACCAACGCCACGACTTCCTTCACAAAAAAGCCCGCTACTTGGTAGACCACTATGATGCCATAGGCATAGAAGATATTAGTGTCAAAGCTATGGCGAACCATAAGAAAGGCGGAAAATTCAGCTTTGGTAAATCCGTAGCCGATAATGGCTGGAACATGTTCACAAATATACTGGAGTACAAGCTTGCATGGCAGGGCAAACAACTTATAAAGATAGACAAGTGGTATCCAAGCAGTCAATTATGCCATATTTGTGGCTACCAAAATGACGAAACTAAAAACTTGTCTGTAAGAGAATGGGATTGTCTCGCTTGTGGTAGTCATCATAACCGCGATAAAAACGCTGCAATAAATATTCGAGAAGAAGCTAGACGAATATCTGTCTAACTAATCTCGTAAAATACCGTGGGTCGCACGGGAATCTACGCCTGTGGAGAGAGTGTAAGTCGCTGCAACTCTTCGGAGTCAGTGGTGCTGTTCTCGTGGAAGCAGGAAGCTCCCGCCTCTATAGGCGGGGGTACGTTCACGCGCTGGATTATGTAGCAATGAACGGAAAGAAATAAAATAAAAAAAGCTTCATGCTGATTGGCAAGAACTGTCATTCGCATGAAGCTTTTTGTTATTCTTTTTTTTGATAGAGCTACGATGGCATCGATGATATCCTTCGATTTCTCATCTAATCGTGGGTACTCGGCAATCAGAGAATCCAGACGGCTGTCATTGGATGTCTCTTGAACATTGGCTATATGTATGTAATCTGTGTTCAGTGCCTTTGAGGTGGTGATATAGGCGTTGGAAATGAAGAAAGCAATGTCAGTGGCGAGGGCTGTGGCCAAATGCTGCAAATCTTCAGCGGCAATGCCGGTGGTATAGCCGCGTTCCCAATTGGAAATCACCTGCGAAGATTTATGGATGCGTTGCCCCAGCTCTGTTTGTGTCAGCCCCAGCTCTTTTCGTCGTGCTTTGATTCTGCTACCAATGGACATGTTTTGTATCACCTCTACAGGCTATTATACAGAATATCTAATGCAATAAGTTAAAATTAACGAAATAATAGAAAACAAAAATAAAATAGCGAATTCCGTTATAAAGTGATATAATATAGAAAAATATCATGTCACTTTGACATAGCGTTAGAGAAAATGAGAGCTGGTAAAACGACATGGGGTGTCGCAGCGATATTATATGATTAAGGTAAGCTAATAGAGAAGGGCGGTGTGAGCGAGTGAAGCCGACGCTTAGGATTGTCCATCTGTTTTGCCGGCTGCTGCAACGGGAGCGGCTGAATCGTGAAAATGTTATCGAGGAGTACAAGATCAACAGCCGTACCTTTGACCGCGATATCAGCGATATCCGCTATGTCCTGTCGGAGCTGCATGAATGCGACGAACTTATTTATGACCGCAACGACAAATGTTACTATCTGTCCAGAGGCGGCCGGCATGATTTTACTGGCAGGGATGTAATGGCTCTTCTGAAAGTGTTATTGGGAAGCCGTGCTTTATGCCGTGATGAGATGATGGGGATGGTAGATGCCATTCGCGCATTGCTGCCATATGAGGATAGGAAAGCCCTTTACTATGCAATAGAGGATGAACTTAAACATTATATTGAGCCAATACATGGCAAATCCATACTGGAACTGCAGTGGAAAATCAATAAGTCCATCATAAATAGACAGAAAATACGGATTGTTTACACAAAGACGGGTGGAAAGCGAATCAAGCGGGATGTATTGCCTGTGAATATCGTATTTGCAGAGTTCTATTTTTATCTGGTAGCGTTCCGTGATGAATCCGAGTATGAGTATCCGGCATTTTTCCGCCTGGATCGCATCGAATCCGTCAAGGTACTAGGCAAGGTGGGAGAAAATCCGCTGTATACGAACTTCCGGTATAGCGATATGCGCCCAGCCGTGCAATTCATGTATGCAGGAGAGCTCTTTGAAATCAAGCTGCGATGCCGAAAATCGGCATTGGAAGCTGTGTTGGATAGAGTGCCGAAGTATGAAATCATACGGGAAAAAGAGGACAGCGTCCTGGTAACAGTGACGGCATTTGGCGAAGGTTTTATCCGCTGGGCAGCCATGCAGGGCGAGAATGTAGAAATCCTTGCCCCGCAGGAACTGAGAGAGCGGATGGGACAGTGGTTCGCGAAAGCGGCGGAAGTGTATAGGCAGGATGTAAAATGAAATTTAAGTTGTAAGTTTACATAATAAAATTACTGAATATTTAAAATGATTAAGCAAAATATTGCCATGGATATAAGATGTCTTGATGATCATTTGATAGAAAATTGGCGATGTATTGCGAAAAAAGAAATGGGGGATAAAAATGGTAGCAAAAAGGATTGAGTACATGTGCAGCCAGTGTGGCAAGAAGGAAATACGGTTCGTGTCTATGGGGAAACCGCAGCCAGGTAAGTGTCCTAGAAAGGGAAACGGAAAGCCGCATTCATGGACGGTGAATCGAAAATTTGATACATAGTTGCGTTATTCTATGAGGAGTGTATTGATGTGGGGAAGTTTCCTTGCCAAAAATGTGGTGAATGTTGTAAACATATAGGAGCATCCCCATTTGCTAAGGATTTGGCCTTGCCTAGTGGTATTTGCAAGTTCTTAGATTTAGAAACGAATCTTTGTCGACAATATTCGCATCGGCCGATTTTTTGTAATGTTGATAGATTTTATGATGTATTTTTGAGTGATTATTTAAGCAGAGACGAATATTACAAACAAAACAAGGAAGTTTGCAATTTACTGGGAAAAGCGAAAGGGATTGAGCAAAATGAAAAATGAAGTCCTTTCCATGGTATGTAGTGACCCCATAAAGTTAGACCTTACCGGTAGTAGCAATTATTTGCTGCTACCGGTTTTTTATGCTGCGGCATGACGTAAACGGTAATCTACTGGGCTGAGCCACCCCAGCTTAGCTTTGATTCTGTGCTTATTGTAGTATGTGATGTAATGCCGTATAGCTCGTTCAAGTTCTTCGAAGCTGTGATAGGTATGCCCATAATAGATTTCCTGTTTTAGCAGGCCAAAGAAATTTTCCATCACGCTATTATCCAGACAGGTGCCTTTGCGAGACATACTTTGAAAAATTCGTTCTTCCTTTAATCGGCCTACATAGCTGCCCATTTGGTAAGCCCATCCCTGGTCGGAATGGAA
>NZ_FOQK01000031.1 GCF_900113715.1 Pseudoselenomonas ruminantium
TGCCCATTTTTCAGCGGTTATTCTCTAAAAAGTAAAAATAGGCATGAAAAAAGAAGGTGGACAAAATGCTTTTGCATTTTGTCACACCCTCTTTTTTATTTGCAGTTTTTTTCGCGTCGCACTTGGAGTTCCCTTTTGCCGCTAAACGCTTGCGGTCAAAGATTCAATGGAAGCGGCCCAGGATAATGATGAGGAGGAATACCAGGACTCCGAAAAGATAGGCGGCGCCAAAGAAATATGAGAAGAAATGACGATGACCGGTCAATTTTTCCCGACGATATAAATAAATTGGCGGGCAGAGGAATATTGCAAGATAATACCATTTGGATAGCGGAAATCCTGCGCGTTCCAAGTAGTTTTTATCAATGCAAAGCAGGGAGGAAGAGAAGAGCGAGATGTAGGGCGGCATAGGTGGCAGATGCAGGGAATTCTGCACGATGCCGTAGAGGAAGGGGAGAAACAAGGCCAGCCGGCAGAGGTTCCAGCCTTTTTGCAGAAGCGCTAAATCCTCAGGCGCAGGGGGGAAAATCATGTTTGCCGGACCGGACGCTGCGCCACTGGCGGCGTAGTTCATGTTCATAGGGGGAGTTGCAGCAGTGGAAAATTCTGGTGCCTTTTGGTCAGTCGTATTTGGATTTGCTGCTGGTCCTGGACTGTTTACAGGCGTGCCGCAGCTTGAACAGAACTTTGAATCATTTTCCAATGGATTACCACATTTCATGCAAAACATAAAAATTCCTCACTTTAAATAATAATTTGCTAAGCTATCAAATATAGATAGTTTATACAATTGTTTCTTATACATACTACGCAGGGATTATTTGCTAAGCGTTAATCTTCGATTAGATATCCATTAAATCGTGCAAATTTTAATGAAATTATATTTTTTACGTGCTATGGTGTCTAGCGGAAAAATTCTTATGAAAAATGGATGGAGGATACGATTATGTTTTGTAAAAATTGTAACACACAGCTGCCGGATAATGCGACATTCTGCAAAATTTGTGGTGCACGGTTGACACAGGAATCCGCAGGGCCCGCGAAACCGCAGACGGTTATCCAGCCGCCGGAGCCGCCGATGGGGCATATGGCTTCGCAGATGAACAGGCAGGGGGGCTGCTATCCACAGCAACAGCCGCAGCGAGCTTCGACGCTGAAGATTGTAGGCTTGACGTTGGCGGCGGTAGTGGCAGTTGGGGGCGTTTTCTTTGCCGTCTCGGGCTCAGATGCAAAGGATAAGCCGTCTACGGAGGTAAGCGAGCCGGCAGCACCGGGCGGGAGCAACACGAAGCAGGATAAAACCCAGCCGTCACAGGCACAGCCCCAGCAGACCCAGCAGCCGGCGGCAGCGGCAGGGACGTTAGCTATTAAGGAGAAAAATTTAAAAGTAAGTCTAAAAGAAACCGGTCAGCAATTGCTGACGATAGCCGATGCACAGATTTCTTTTGATGCATCTGGCCGTCCGCAATTGTGCTTCTTGTACCAAAATGATACTGGCAAGCAGGTGAAGAGCCTCGATCTGCTGGTAAGAGCTGTTGGCCCGAATGGTGAGTTTATGAAAAGCCCTGTAACGGGAGATACGGTTCAGGCTGTGGAACTGAACCGTGTCCTGGCACCGGGCGCAGCTACGAGCGCTAGTGACGTTATTCCTTTGACGGATCTGCCACAGGCTGGCAAATATCAGGTCGTAATCAGCTGCATCAATTATGCGGATTATAGTTATCTGATGTTTGACTACGACTATCGCCCGACGCTTGTTCTCGAGTGATGAATAAGTCCGGCCGCTGCGGGATGGGTGATATTCGGCGGTAAAAGTAAATTTATGCAGGAAAATCAAGTCCTCCGTAGAATACAGTAAGGGAAAGGATGTGATTGTTCAATGGAACAAGGGAGGACGAGGAGATTATGAGGAAACCAGAAGGCAGTATCAAGACACTGTTTATAACATGTATTGTCGTTATTACAGGTGTTTTGCTGGCGATACAGACATTCATAAATGTATCGCAATTCCAAAAAGGTATGGAAGCGCAAGTCAAAGCTACGCTGGAACAGCAGGGGCAGGGGATTGCTGCCAAGCTCGATCAGCGCTTGCTGCAGATCGAGCAGAAGGGCGAAGGCCTTTCCCGTGCGGTAAGCAATATGGCAAGCTATGACAATACGGTTTTGCTCGCGACCGCCAAGAGCTTTATCGAATCGGATAAGCTGGTACTCGGCAGTGGCTATTGGTTTGAGCCGAACGCTTATCAGGAGGGAATGGAATTCTACGGTCCTTACCAGATGCGCAAGGGCAGCCAGATCGAGCTGACGATGGAGTACAGCACGGCCAGCTATAATTATTTTTCTTATCCTTGGTACAAAGAGGCTCTGGCTAATCCTGGCAAGGTTTTCTGGGATGGACCCTATCATGATGATACCTCCGGGACGAATATGCTGACCAGCAGCTGCGGTTTTACCAAGAATGGAAAAGCCGCCGGCGTCATCACGATGGATGTAGGTATCGATGAGCTGGAAAACTATGTACAGAGCATCAAAGTAGGCGAACATGGCTATGCTTTCCTGCTCAGCAAGGACGGTTACTATCTTGGCCATAAGGATAACGACAAGAACATGAAGGTCAAGATGAGTGAAGAGTCCAATCCGTCGGTGGCAGCGCTGGGCAAGCAGGCTGCTGGTATCCAGGAACTGACGCTGGTAGAAAGCGATGCGTTGGGCGAGGACAGCTATCTGATGATGGTGCCGCTTGCTATCGACAATATGAATCTGGTTCTTGTCGCACCGAAATCTGATTATACGGGCCCGATTACGCAGGCGAAATACACGAGCATCGTCATGGCCCTTATCGTCATGCTGATACTCTGCGTCGTGCTCATCGGTATTTTCAACCGTCGGGTAGGCAACCCCATCGGACATTTGATGGAGGAGGCCGGGCAGATTGCCGATGGCAACCTGACTGGTCATGT
Source organism: Pseudoselenomonas ruminantium (assembly GCF_900113715.1). GTDB lineage: Bacteria > Bacillota > Negativicutes > Selenomonadales > Selenomonadaceae > Selenomonas_A > Selenomonas_A caprae. The sequence goes on from NZ_FOQK01000031.1 coordinate 2,961, forward strand.
CAATGTCGCAGCCAATGACGAAATGGGCGCTCTGGGCGGCTCGCTCAACCATATGATTGAGAACCTGCGCAAGGTCATCCGCCATGTAACCGATATGTCCCAGCAGGTGGCTGCGGCCAGCGAACAGCTTACGGCAAGCGCTGACCAGTCGGCACAGGCTTCGCATATGGTCGCAGACAGCGTCGTCAATATCGCCGAAGGCGCCAGCGAGCAGGCGATAGAGGCTGGCAATATCCAGGCTACGGCGGAAGATGTCACGGCACATGCCAAGGAGCTGGTCGGTGATACCAAGATGGTACTGGATAATGCAGTAGCTGCCAAGGCGAAGATTACCGATGGCCGCCAGTCCATTCAGGAGGCAGTAAGGCAGATGAATAATATCACTGCCAGCACGGACAGCATTCAGCAGTCCATCGAAAAACTCGACAAGAGTTCCCAGCAGATTGCCGACATCGTGCAGATGATTACCGGTATTGCTGAGCAGACGAATCTTCTGGCACTCAATGCTGCTATCGAGGCAGCCCGGGCTGGCGAAGCCGGACGCGGGTTTGCCGTAGTGGCGGATGAGGTCCGCAAACTGGCGGAAAGTTCCAATCAGTCTTCGCAGCAGATTGCACAGCTCGTACAGGCCAATATGCAGGATATGAAGTCGGCGGTTGAGGCCAGTGCCAGTGGGGCGCAGAGCGTGCAGGAAGGCATCAGCACCGTACAGTCTGCCGATGGCGCGTTCCAGGAAATCGTTGCGGTTATCGATCAGCTGACGGATAAGATCCAGACCATCGCCAAGGGCATTGAGCAGATGGCAGAAGAGAACGAAACGATGCTGCAGGCCAGCAACAATATTGCGGCGACCAGCGGCAAGAATTCCGATGAAGCCCAGTCTGTATCGGCGGCAGGCGAGGAGCAGAGTGCTTCCATGCACGAGATTTCCGATGCAGCCCGCAGTCTGGCACAGCTGGCTGGCGATTTGCAGGCCGAGATGGAGAAGTTTAGATTATAATCCTTAAAAACGAAAACAGTGCAGTTCCGAGGAGCCCCTCGGAGCTGCGCTGTTTTTTGTTTTTTTGTCAAAAGAGGAAAACGGCTGGCTTTCGAAATCTGGTATATGTTACGCAAACGGTTGGCTGAAATGTAAAAAAATACTAAAAAACCAACGATTTTGTAACAATGTTCCATTTTTTGCTTCGAAAGACATTTTTTTTGACGTGAGTCTTGAAGTATTTTGGTCGGCTATGCTATAATAACTGCGGTAAATATTTTATGGTGTGTCCGGTAATAAGCATTTATCTGCTATGGTACTCGGGTTAAATAGCAGGTAAATGCTTTTTTTATTGGACGAGAGAGGATGTGTCTAATGAAAGACGAAATTTTCAGCGTGCTGCAGCGCGTTGGCCGCAGTTTCATGCTGCCAGTTGCAGTTCTGCCGATTGCAGGTCTCTTGTTAGGCCTTGGTGCGTCGTTTACGAATCCGACGACCATCAAGACCTATGGACTGGAAGCCATCTTTGGGGATGGAACCGTGCTCCATTCCCTGCTGACGGTTATGAGCGCTGCCGGCGGTACGATTTTTGGCAACTTGCCAATCATCTTTGCCGTTGGTGTAGCCATTGGTATGGCAAAGGCCGAGAAAGAAGTTGCGGCACTGGCTGCGATGATTGCTTTCTTTGTCATGCATGTTTCCTGTAATGCCATGCTCCAGCTGACGGGGAAAATCCTGGCTGATGGCTCGATTGCTCCGGGCGTGCTCGAGGGTACGATAGCATCGAGCTGCGGCATCATGTCCCTGCAGATGGGCGTTTTCGGTGGTATCATCGTCGGTATCGGCGTTTCGATCCTGCACAATCGCTATCATAAAATTGTTCTTCCGGATGCGCTGTCCTTCTTCGGTGGCTCGCGTTTCATTCCGATTATTTCGACGGTGGTCTTCCTGTTCGTTGGTATTGCGATGACGTTTGTTTGGCCGGTGGTCCAGGACCTCATCTTCGGTCTGGGCAATGTCGTTACGGGCACGGGCTACATCGGTACGCTGATTTTCGGTATCGTAAAACGTGCACTGATTCCGTTTGGTTTGCACCATGTCTTCTATCTGCCGTTCTGGCAGACGGGCGTTGGCGGCAGCATGATGATCGATGGCCAGCTCGTACAGGGTGGTCAGAATATCTTCTTTGCGCAGCTCGCTTCGCCGAATGTCGCTCACTTCAGTGCTGACGCTACGCGTTATTTCTCCGGTGAGTTCATCTTCATGATCTTCGGTCTGCCGGGTGCTGCACTTGCTATGTACCGCTGCGCTCGTCCGGAGAAGAAAAAGGTCGCTGGCGGCCTGCTGCTTTCGGCAGCGCTTACGTCGATGCTCACGGGTATCACGGAGCCGATTGAGTTCTCGTTCCTGTTCGTTGCACCGATGCTCTTCGGTGTTCAGGTTATCCTGGCTGGCGCCGCTTATATGATTGCGCACATGCTCAATATCGCTGTCGGCCTCACGTTCTCGGGTGGTCTTTTGGACCTCTTTATCTTCGGTATCCTGCAGGGCAATGATAAGACGAGCTGGATGCTCATCATCCCGGTTGGTATCGTTTATTTCTTCTTGTATTATTTCGCGTTCTCGTTCCTCATCAAGAAGTTCAACTTCAAGACGCCGGGCCGCGAGGATGATGATGAAGAGACGAAGCTCTATACGAAAGCTGATGTCAAGGCCCGCAAAGAGGGCGCTGCTGGTGCTGGCGATGAGCTCAGCCCGGTTATTGCCCGCGCGCTGGGTAGCAAGCGTAATATCACGTCGGTTGACTGCTGTGCAACGCGTCTGCGCTGCTCGGTAGCAGATTCGGAGCTCGTTGATCAGAAACTCCTGAAGGCTACGGGGGCTTCGGGCGTTATCGTCAAAGGTACGGGTGTCCAGGTCATCTATGGACCGAAAGTTGCCGTTATCAAATCGAACCTCGAAGAGTATCTGGCTACGGCTCCGGATGTTGAGCCGGAGGCTGAGGCTCCGGCAGTAGAGGAGCAGGCTGAGACTACGGCTGAGGCTCCGGCAGCAGCTCATGGTGAGCATGAGTTCTATGCGCCGGTTGCTGGTACGGCACATGCCATCACCGAGGCTCCGGATGCTGCTTTTGCTGGCAAGATGATGGGCGATGGTTTCTTCATCGCTCCGGCTGATGGCAATGTCGTTGCTCCGTGCGATGCCGAGGTCATGTTCGTCTTCGATACGAAGCACGCCATCGGCATGAAAGCCGCTGACGGCACGGAGTTCCTCATCCACTTCGGCGTTGACACCGTCAAACTCGGTGGCCAGGGCTTTGAGGTCTTCGTCGAGCAGGGCCAGCAGGTCAAGAAGGGCGACAAGCTCATGCAGGTCGACCTCGACTATGTCAAGGCTAACGCTCCGTCGGATGTCTGCCTCGTGATCTTCACGGGTGGTCAGGCTGTCCATATGGAAAAATCCTATGGCGTCAAAGCATTGGATGCAGTAGCTTCTTATTGATTTGAACGCTAGGTAATATTTGCTGTAAAATGTAAACTATGTTCTTGACAGCGGCTATGTTGTATGATATATTTACTACATCATCAAGATAGCAATGACGCTTGATTGGAGGCTGGGCCCAGCCTCTGGTCAGGCGTCTTTTTGTTTGATGAAAAGAATGGAATACTTCAGGCAGAGGAGCCAGTCTGTTTTGCGGATGTCCAAAGGCATCGGCAGAGCAGGCTGGCTTTTGTGCGATAGGAGGAATAAGTATGAGCATGGAACATGGAAGCACAATAACGGTAACACAGGAGATGGCAGGGAAGCGTGAGGAAAATCTTACGCGGGTGTTAAAGCCGATTCATCTTTGGGCTTTAGCAGTAGGACTTGTCATTTCCGGCAATTATTTTGGCTGGAGCTATGGCTTTGCCGCTGGTGGTGTCATGGGCCTCGCACTGGCACTGATTCCGGTAACGATTTTTTATGTGACGTTTATTCTCTCGTATTCGGAGCTCGCGACAGCCATTCCGCATGCAGGCGGCCCGTCGGCATACGCACGCCGGGCAATGGGAAAATTCGGCGGTTATCTGAATGGTATCAGCTGCCTTATCGAGTTTGTCTTTGCTCCGCCGGCTATTGCGCTAGCTGTTGGTGGTTATGTACACGCGTTATTGCCAGCCATCGACCCGATGGTGGCAACCGTAGCCGCATTTTTCTTCTTTATCTTTTTGAATTATCTGGGCATGAAGACTTCGGCGACGTTTGAGCTTGCCGTGACGGTTATTGCCCTGCTGGGGCTCGTGATTTATTGGGGGCTTGCGGCACCGCATTTTGATATGGCCCGCGTTGCCACCACGCCGCTTTTGCCGCATGGCTTTGATGGCTTGATGGCCGCTGTACCGTTTGCCATCTGGTTCTATTTGGCTATTGAAGGCGGTGCGATGAGTGCCGAGGAAATGGTCGATCCGCAGCATGATATTCCGAAAGGTTTTTTGAGTGGTATGGCAACGCTTTTGGTCATGGCGATTCTCACGCTGTTTTTGACGGCTGGCGTAGCCGATGTGGATGCCATTGCTGCGGTTGATTTCCCGTTGCCGCTGGCACTTAGTGCGGCTTATGGAGAAGGTTCCCTGCCGGTACTCCTTATGAGCGGTATTGGTCTTTTCGGTCTGGTGGCGTCGCTGCATGGCATCATCGTTGGCTATTCGCGTCAGACTTATGCGATGGCCCGCACGGGGTATCTGCCGAAGTTCCTCGCTCGTCTGGATGCGAAGCATCATACGCCAGTCTGGGCCCTTATCCTGCCGGGCATTGTCTGCCTGTTCACGGCCCTTACGGGGCTTACGGATCTTGTCATCACGGTTGCCTGCTATGGCTCCGTCGTCATGTATCTGACGAGTCTGGTTTCGTTCTTTATCCTGCGTCATAAGGAGCCGGCACTTCATCGTCCGTTCAAGGTCCCGAGCCTTTTGATTCCAATCGTGAGCGTCCTTATGGCGGTGTTCTGCCTTGTGAGCCTTGTCATGGCGTCGAGTGAAGTCCTGCCGTATGTGGTTGGGATTTATGCGCTGGCCATTGCCTACTATTTCCTGTATGGCAACAAGCATATCCGTCCCTTTGACGAGGAGTTTGGCGTGCTCGATGATCTCGATGAGGAAGCTTGACCATGGCGCAGGAAATTCTCAGTGCAGGCATCGATATCGGGACGACCACTTCGCAGGTGATTTTCAGCCGGCTGCGGCTGGAGGACAACTCCTACACGGCGGTGCCCGATGTGAAAATCACCCAGAAGGAAGTCCTGTACAGAAGCCCGGTATATTTCACCCCGCTGGGTGCCGATGGCAATATCGATGCCCAGGCCCTGGACCGGCTGCTGCTGGCTGAGTATGCAAGGGCCAAGGTCAAGCGGGAGGATATTGCCACGGGAGCTGTTATCATCACGGGCGAGAGTTCGCGTAAGCAAAATGCCAGACTGGCGGTGGAGCGGTTGTCCGCCGCCGCTGGCGATTTTGTCGTGGCGGCGGCCGGCCCGGATTTGGAATCGGTGCTGGCAGGGTATGGCGCCGGCGCGGCCGATTACTCGGAAAAATATCCCGCCGCCGTGGCCAATTTCGATATCGGTGGTGGCACGACCAATGTGGCCGTCTTTTTGGGCGGGGAACTTCAGGACGCCTTTGCTTTGGACATTGGCGGGCGTTTGGTGCGGCTCAATCCGAACCACTGCGTGACCTATCTTTCCCCGCGCATTGAGCCCTTAATCGCTTCGTTGGGGCTGTCGCTGCAGGTGGGGAGGAAAGCAGACCTTGGGGAGCTTATAAAACTTGCCGAGACCTTTGCCGATATTTGTCGGCGGGTTTGTCTTGATGAACCGCTTACCAAGGTGGAACAGAAACTATATATCGGCCATGGCAAACGGCCGGGGCGTCTGTCTGCGGTGATGTTTTCGGGGGGCGTGGCAGAATACATCAAGGACACACCGGTGGCGAGCTGGGACGATATCCTGCGGTATGGTGACATCGGCCCGCTGGTGGGGGCCGCCTTTTGGCGGGTATTTTCAGCGCAGACGGCTGTGCAGCTGCTTAATTCCCGGGAGCGCATCCGAGCCACCGTTATTGGTGCGGGAAGTTATGCCGTGCGGCTGAGCGGCAGTACCGTCATGATGGATGACGGGCTGGTGCCGCTTATGAATGTTCCCGTTATTCGCTTGGAGCATCCGGAGCGGCCGAAGGCGTTGATGCAGGAGTACTGCTTGAAGCGGGCCGTTTATCCGCCCCATCAGCAGGTTGCCATTGCGCTGGCGGGGCCGGCGGGCGGTTCCTATGAAGCGTTAATAAAACTTGCCGATGGGCTGTTGGCGGCAACGGCGGAGGTGAAACAAATTCTGCTCGTTGTCATGGAACAGGATTTTGCCAAGGCGTTGGGGCTGTTGCTGAAGCATCGGGGCAGGGGGCGGCAGGTCATCTGCCTTGACCGCATCCATGCCCAGCCTGGCGATTATATCGATGTGGGTCGGTCCGTTGCCGGAACAGTGCCAGTGGTGGTCAAGACATTGATTTTTAAAAGTTGAAAGTAGGCAATCGCGATGAAACTAAAGACGAATCTTTTTGGCCAGACGTATTCTTTTAACGATGTCAAAGAAGTGCTGGCCAAGGCGAATGAAGAAAAATCCGGTGACATGCTGGCTGGCATTGCCGCCAGCGGCAATGTGGAACGGGTGGCGGCAAAAGTCGTTTTAGCCGATATGACGTTGAAGGATTTACGGGAAAATCCAGTGGTTCCTTATGAAGAAGATGACATTACGCGGGCTGACCAGGACGCCGTGTCCGACACGGTCTACCAGCAGATAAAGGGCTATACGGTGGGCGAGTTCCGTGAATTCCTGCTGCGGGAGCCGCCGGAGAAACTCTGCGCCATCCGGCCAGGTCTTACGGCTGAGATGGTGGCAGGGGTGACCAAGCTTATGTCCAATATGGATTTGGTATATGCGGCCCGCAAGCTGCCGGTGGAGGCTACCTGCAATACGACGATTGGCCGACCAGGGACACTTTCCTCGCGCTTGCAGCCCAATCATGCAACGGACAATCCGGCGGGAATCATGGCCTCGGTAATGGAAGGCATCAGTTATGGTGTTGGGGATGCGGTAATCGGCCTTAATCCGGCTGTCGATACCATCGACAGTGTTGCCAGTATCCTGCGGGAATTCGATACGTTTACGCAGAAATGGCAGATTCCCACCCAGAACTGCGTGCTGGCTCATGTCACGACCCAGATGAAGGTGCTCGAAAAGGGGCTGGCACCGATGGATCTGATGTTCCAGAGTCTGGCTGGTTCAGAAATTGCCAGCCGGGCTTTTGGCATCAACGTATCCTTGATGGATGAGGCCTATGCCATCATGCGGGAGAGGAAAAACTCCAGCGGGCCAAACTTCATGTACTTCGAGACGGGGCAGGGCTCGGAGCTTTCTTCGGATGGACACCACGGTGCTGACCAGTTGGTGATGGAAGCCCGCTGCTATGCTTTTGCCAAGCGCTACCAGCCGTTCCTGGTCAATACAGTGGTTGGCTTCATCGGGCCCGAGTACCTCTATGACGGCCGGCAGATGATACGGGCAGGCCTTGAGGACCATTTTATGGGCAAACTCACAGGCATTCCCATGGGCTGCGATGTCTGCTATACCAATCACATGCGGGCTGACCAGAATGATCTGGAAAATCTGGCCATGATGCTGGCGATGGCGGACTGCAACTACATCATGGGCATCCCTGGCGGCGACGATGTGATGCTGATGTATCAGACGACGAGCTATCACGATGTGGCAGCTCTGCGGCGCTTGACGGGCAAAAAGCCCATCGCGGAATTTGCCCAGCGCATGCAGGAACTGGAGATTTTGGATGAAGCGGGGAACCTTACGGCAAAGGCCGGAGACCCGTCCCTGTTTTTTGCTGGGAATGAAAGCCTTTCGGGAGGTATGGCGGTATGAATGAGACAGAGGGATTTGTAAGCGATATATCCTTGCCAGAAGTGAAAGAGCGGGTTCTCATCGACCACCCTCAGAGTCTGGCGATGGTAAGGCGGTTGAAGAAGACCACCAATGCCCGTCTGGGCGTTGGCCGTGCCGGGGACCGCTACAAGACGGAAACGCTGCTGAAGTTCCGGGCGGACCATGCAATTGCCCAGGATGCCGTCTGGACGGATATCGATGAGACGCTGATTGATGAGATGGGGTTCTACAAAGTCCAGACCTTGGTGGAAAACAAGGAAGAATACGTGCGGCGGCCCGACCGGGGGCGGATATTTTCGGATGAGACCATGGAAGCCATCAAGCGGGACTGCCTCCATGAACCCGATGTGCAGCTCGTGGTAGCCGATGGGCTCAGCGGTTTTGCGATAAATGCGAATCTCAAGGATATCTATGCCATCATGATGGATGGTTTCCAAGAGAAAGGCTATCGGGTGGGAACGCCGATTTTCGTGCGTTACAGCCGTGTGGCCACCATGGACAAGATCAGTGAGGCCTTGGGGGCCACGGTCACGATCCAGTTGATTGGCGAGCGGCCGGGACTGGCTACGGGCGAAAGCATGAGCGTTTATATGGCTTATGAAGCCAGCAGCAAAAAGCCGGAGTCCCAACGGACGGTGGTTTCGAATATCTATGAGCAGGGCATTCCTCCGTTGGAGGCAGGGGCTCAGGTCGTTCACTTGACGGAAGTGCTTATGCGGGAAAAGAAAAGTGGGGTGGATCTGAAGATATGATGGATGCAGCAGCACGTATGACGGCGAGAATGGCTATTCCGCCGGGAAGCCTCGGGCTTCTGGAAAAACAGGTGCAGAAATTGTTCCGCGCCTGGCCAAAGTTTTATGACACGATAAAACCCTATCATTATATCTTTGCGGCCGATAATGGCGTGGTGGCAGCCGGTGTTGTCCGTCAGGAACAGGCCATCACGTATCTGCAGGCCAAGAACATGATGGCGGGGCAGGCGGCCATCAGCTGTTTCTGCAAAGCCCAGAACGTCCCCTATGCGGTGGTGGACGTCGGGGTAAACAGTGAGGAGGCCGTCGGCCTTGACCGCAAGGTGGCTCATGGGACCCGGAATTTTCTGGAAAGCCCGGCGATGACGGAGCGGGAATTCTGGCAGGCTTATGATGCCGGCGCGGAAATGGTGCGGCGGGCCCAGGTGGCCGGTTGCAATCTCTTGTCCTTTGGTGAGATGGGCATTGGCAATACGACGACCTCAACGGCGGTCCTGCATGCGCTCACCGGAGCGAGCCTGCTCGAAATCACTGGCTACGGGGCCAATCCCGGGCATCCAGAGGTCGTCCTGCGCAAGCGGGAGGTCATCCAGACAGCGGTTCGGAAGTATGCACCGCTGATGAAGGCACCTCAGGGGATGATCCGCTGCGTGGGCGGCTTTGACCTTGCGGCACTGTGCGGTGCGATGGTGGCCTGCCGGGAACAGAACCTTCCCTTTATGCTCGATGGCTTCATCACGGCGGTAGCTTTGGCTTGTGCAGTGCGCATCAATCCCGGTGTGAGTGCGATGGCAATCCCATCCCATATGTCGCAGGAACCAGGGATGCTTTACGCCCTGCAGGCGGCGGGAATCCGTACCGATGAGGTGCCGATACAGGCTGGCCTGCGGCTCGGTGAAGGAACCGGGGCGATCCTCGGGCTATCCATGTTGCGGACGATGTTGTATACTGTTTATAACATGAAAACAATGGATGGATTAATATCAGAAAGTTGTGGTGCCGCAAAATGAGTAGTCTGCGTTCTTTTGTCTTACTGTTGCAATTCTTTACACGTTTGCCTTTGCCCTGGCAGATCCCCTTTGAGGAGGGGATGCTGTCCAGGGCAATTGTTTGGCTGCCGCTGGTGGGAGTCATCATCGGCAGTATGAATGCCTTGGCCTATATGCTCGGGAATGTCATGGCGGGGCCGGAGGCAGGCGTGTTCTTTGCTATGGGGGCCAATCTGTTCCTGACGGGAGCGTTCCATCTCGATGGTTTGGCCGATACCTGCGATGGCATTTATTCGAGCCGTAAGCGGGAACGCATGCTGGAAATCATGAAGGACAGCCGCCTGGGAACCAATGGGGCCTGTGCCCTGCTATTGGTGTTTCTGGCACGGTATCATGGACTGTTGCTGCTGCCCGAGGAGCTGATCCCGCTGGTTATCCTGCTGATGCCGACGGTGGCGCGGGCCTGCAACCCGCTATTGATGCTGTCGGAGTATGCACGCAAAGAAGGCTTGGGCAATCTTTTCATCGGCAAGGTTACCTGGGGGCGCGTGCTGGTATCGGTAGGCCTTGGCGCTCTGCTGGTATATGCCATGACAGAGAATTACTGGCTGCTGTGGGCCTATCTGCTGCTGGCTGTCTGGCAGCGGCTTTTCACCCGCTATATCTCAGGCATCTTGGGCGGCATGACGGGAGATACTTTGGGAGCTGGCGATGAATTGAGTGAGATACTCTTTCTGGGGGTTTGCTGTCTGGGGGCTTATCATGGCTGGCTTTGATTCCGATCCCTTGCGGGTCTATTTGCTTCGCCATGGTGAGGCCTTGGGCAATGTGCAGGGGGGCTACTATGGGCGCACCGATTGCCCGCTGACCGCCAAAGGGTGCCGGCAGGCAGAAAGGGCCGGCGCCACCCTGCGGGAATTGCGGGCGGCAGGATCGGGCAGGGATCTGCTGCTCCTTACCAGTCCCTTGGAGCGGGCACGGCACACGGCGGAAATAGTCCGCGAAGCTGCCGGGCTTGACGGGGCCGTCCTCGTTGAGCCGGATTGGCAGGAAATCGACTTTGGCCGCTGGGAGAAGCGCCACTACCAAGACATAGCGCGGGAAGAACCGGCAGCATGGCAGAGCCTTTGTGACGATTGGCAGGCGTTCTGCTATCCGCAGGGGGAAAGCTTCCGCATGTTCGCGGAACGTGTCATAGGGGCATGGCAAAAGTGGCAGCAGGCTGCTGCAAGAGAGGAGAAAGACCTGCTCGTAGTCAGTCATGGCGGCGTGCTGAAAGTCATCCGCTTGTTTGCTGAGGCGCGGCCCTGGGAGGATTTCTGGCAGCTGGACATTTCTTTGGGGGAAGTCCAGCTTATGTCCCTTCCGGTTTGCTGATCGTATGAGCGGGGAAATTTTTGGAAAAAAGATTTGACAGCTCATGGCAGGTATGATAAACTAACAGAGTCGTGAACAAGAAGAGGCCACCGCTTCTCACCTGCTGGCATAGGTCAGATGGGTTTATAGCATGAGTTTTTTAGAGGTGGCTTTGTGCCGCCTCTTTCTTGTTTATAAAAAGAAATACCAGGAGGTGTTCTACTATTAGCAGAGATTCGTTACGCATCAATGAAGAAATTCATATTCGCGAAGTACGCGTGACCAGCGCAACTGGTGAGCAGCTCGGCATCATGCCGACGCGTGAGGCGCTTCGCATGGCGGAGGAGCAGCATCTTGATCTCGTCGAGGTCGCTCCGAAGGCAAAACCGCCGGTCTGCCGTATCATGGATTTTGGTAAGTATAGATACGAACAGCAGAAACGGGAGAAAGAGGCTAAGAAGAAGCAGAAAGTCATCAGCATCAAGGAAGTCAAACTTCGCCCGAACATTGAACAACACGATTTTGACGTCAAGTTGAAGAATGCTCTTCGCTTTGTCGAAGAAGGAAATAAAGTCAAAGTGACTATCATGTTCCGCGGACGAGAGCTTTCTCATCCGGAGCTCGGCAAAGAGGTATTGGGCCGCGTAGCTGAAAAGCTGGGCGACAGCGTCTCGATTGAGCGCAATGCCAAACTTGAAGGAAAAAATATGACGATGATTGTTGCACCGAAGGTGCAGAAGGCATCGAAACCAAAGAAGTCGAAAGAGACTCAGTCTAAGGAGGAAAACAGTAATGCCAAAGATTAAAACTCGCAGAGCTGCTGCAAAACGCTTTACCGTAACGGGTAGTGGTGAATTCAAACGTAACAAGGCTTTCAAGAGCCACATCCTGGAGAAGAAATCTCCGAAACGTAAACGCAACCTGCGTAAAGCTGCTCTGATTACGGCTGCTGATCATGGCCGCGTCAAGAGAATGCTTCCGTACGCATAATTCGATAACGGATAGATTGATTAGCCAATATTTAGGAGGATGAAAACATGCCAAGAGTAAAAGTAGGCGTGACTGCACATAGACGTCATAAGAAAATCCTGAAGCTCGCAAAGGGCTACAAAGGTACGAAGAGCAAACAGTTCAAAAAAGCTAACGAGACTGTAATGAAGGCTCTCTACTACGCACGCCGTGACCGCCGTGCGAAGAAGGGCAACTTCCGCCGTCTCTGGATCGCTCGTATCAACGCTGCTGCACGCGTCAACGGCATTTCCTACAGCCGTCTCGTTTGCGGCCTGACGAAGGCTGGCGTTGAGGTCAACCGCAAGATGCTGGCTGACCTGGCTATCTCCGACGAGAAAGCTTTCGCACAGCTCGTTGCCGTTGCCAAAGAGAACCTGTAATTCATAGGTTTACACGAAGAAGTGGGGTTGATGGAACCAATGGTTCTGTCAACCCTTTTTGTCGTTAGGAGATAGGAGGGAACATATGCGGGAACGGATCGACAGTCCGGCCAACAAGAAAGTCAAGCTGGCCGCAAGCCTGCACAGCCGCAAGCACCGGGAGAAGGAAGGCCTGTTCATTGCGGAGGGCATCCGCCTGGGAGAGATGGCAGCTGCTGCTGGCTGGGACATCGTCTTTGGGCTCTATACGGCAGAGCTCAGCGAGCAGGCGCGCGGACAGGAGCTCCTGGCAAAGCTTAAGGCGCAGGGGTGCCTGCTATGCGAGACGACGGCGGCGGTCTACCGCAAGGCTTCGGCTACCGACACGCCGCAGGGGATACTGCTCGTCATGCGGCAGCAGAAAAGCCGCCTGCAGGAACTGCCGGCGGCGGGAAAACAGCCACTCTATGTGGTTCTCGATGGGGTGCAGGACCCCGGCAATGCGGGCACCATCATCCGCACGGCCGATGCGGTGGGGGCCGATGGCGTCATCCTGCTCAAGGGCTCGGTGGATGTGTTTGGCGATAAGACCGTGCGCTCGACGATGGGCAGTCTCTTCCATCTGCCGGTCTGCACGGATGTGACTGCGGAGGAGCTTATGGACTTTGCGGCGGCCCAGAACCTGATGCTCTATGCGACGGCACTCGACGAGAGCGCGCAGCCGCATTTTGCCCAGGACTTCACGCGGGGGACGGCCATCGTCTTCGGCAATGAAGGCAATGGCGTGTCCGAAGCGATCCTGCAGCGCGCGGCCAAGACCTATATCCCGATGTATGGCCAGGCAGAATCCCTGAATGTCGGCGTGTCCGCGGCCGTGGTGCTCTACGAGGCCGTGCGGCAGCGGCAGTCTCAGTATTTGCCCCAGTAGCAGTAGACGCCGAGGATGCCCGAGGCTATGCTGACTGTCAATTCGTTTTGACCGGTCAGAAGCTCGTTGCTGACGGCATTGGGCTGGCGCTGCGACAGTGTGGCCCCCGCAAGCGGCCAGCGCACGTTGCCGATGCTGACGCCTGTGCAGGTGCCTGTGAAGGGCAGCAGCGAAAGCGCTTTCGGACGTGTTTGACAAGTCAAGGTGATTGACATGTCAGTCGTCACGTAGAAGAGCGCCTCGCTCTCGTCAATCAGGCAGCAGGGAATCTGGGCAGCAGCCGCGCTGAAGATGGTGCTGAAGGCATGGTCGAAGCGGCCGCCGAAGGCGCCGGTAAGGGCGATGAACGGTGCGCCTTCCACCTGCATCATGGCCAGGGCCAGCTGCGTGTCGGTGAGGTCCTTGGCCACCGGGAATTTCCGGATGGGGACGCCCTGCCGGACGGCCCATTGCCAGGCCGCCGTGCTGGCGCTGTCCCCGTCGCCTAGCAGGCAGTCGGGGAGCCGGGCGCTTTTCTGGCAGGTGTCGATGCCATGGTCGGCGGCCCAGCAGTGCGCAAAGCCCTGGAGCTGGTCAAGCCACTCGGTCTGCGGCGGTCGGCCGCCTGTCACGAGCAGCCAGGGAGAGGCCGCAGGCTGCGCGGGATATGTCACGGTGATCTGGGGGAAGGATAGCTGCAGGCTGGATGTCTGGGACATAGAAAGACCTCGATTCGCGGAATATAGGATAGCGTACGTTTATTTGCATCATATGATATAATGAGTATAAGCGATGCTTATAGCATAGCATGGAAAAAAACAAGGAGCAACTGCAAGGGAGGTATATATCCATGGTAATGTTCAAATATTATGGCCATTCCTGCTTCATGCTGGACAATGGCGAGCACAAGGTGCTGTTCGACCCGTTTTTGACGGGGAATCCGAAGGCGACGGTCAAGGCGGAGGATATCGACTGCGACTTCATCCTGATCTCGCATGCACATAGCGACCATCTAGGCGATGCGCCGGAGATCGCTGGCCGCACGGGCGCAGAACTGGTGGGGATACCGGAAGTGCTCGCCATCTGCGAGCAGCGCGTGCCGGGGCTCAAGCAGCATCCGATGAACCTCGGCGGTTCGATAAATCTCCCGTTTGGCAGGGTGCGCATGACGATGGCGAAACACAGTTCGGGCGTGGCAGGCGGCATTGCCTGCGGCTATGTCATCTCGATGAGCGGGCTCAAGATTTACTTTGCGGGTGACACGGCTTTGTTCGGCGATATGCAGCTGATCGGCCGCAAGGATGAGATCGACTATGCCATCCTGCCGGTTGGCGACAACTATACGATGGGGCTGGAGGATGCGGCTCTCGCGGCCCAGTGGCTCAATGCGCGCCATGTCATCCCTGTGCACTACAACACCTGGCCCATCATCAATCAGGATGTCAAGAAGTATCGGGAGATCACCGAGGCGATGTCACGGGCTGAGGTCCATGTGGTCGAGCCGGGGGCAGAACTGGAGCTTTGATGAGCAAGGAGAAGTTAATCGTCATTTTAGGCCCGACGGCTGTGGGCAAGACGGCCCTGTCGATCGAGCTGGCCAAGCACCTCGATACGGAAATCATCTCGGGGGATTCGATGCTCATCTATCGCGGCTTCGACATCGGCTCGGCCAAGCCGACGCTGGCCGAGCGGCAGGGCATCGTGCATCATCTCGTGGATGTGCTGCCCCCCGATGCGGCTTTCAATGTCACGGATTTTGTCGCTGCAGCCCGCGCGCTGATCACCAGAATCAATGCCGCGGGGAAGATCCCCATCCTGGCTGGCGGCACGGGACTCTATGTCAAGGCACTGCTCGAGGGCTATGCGTTCAATGAGACCTCGGGCCACGCGGAATACCGCGCGGAGCTCGAGGAGCTCGGGCGCACCAAGGGCCATGCATACGTGCATGGGATGCTGGCAAAGGTCAATCCCGAAGCAGCGGCGCGCCTGCATCCTAACGATTTCCGCCGCATCGTGCGGGCACTGGAGGTGGCGCATTTCGGCGATGAGGCGATCTCGCAGTCGCGTGCGGCTGCGGATGGGGAACTTTGCTACGATGCGCTGGTGATTGGCCTGAACCGCGACCGCCAGCAGCTCTATGACCGCATCAACCGGCGCGTGGAGCTGATGTTTGCGGACGGGCTGGCCGCGGAGGTGCAGGGGCTCTTGGACGCGGGCATCCCGCGGGAGTCACAGGCCATGAAGGGCATTGGCTACAAGGAGACGGCGGCCTGGCTGGCTGGCGAGATAACGTATGAGGCGGCGGTCGATCTCATCCAGAAGTCGACGCGCCACTTCGCCAAGCGGCAGCTGACCTGGTATCGGAAAATGCCCTATATCCACTGGTATCGTGCCGATGAGATACCGGAAGAAAACTTGTTGCCGATGGTTTTTGCTGATGTGGCAGGATTTTTTTCGCAAGGGTCGAATTAGTAAGTAGTACCGTAATGGAGGGATTTTTATGCCAGCAAAAAACATCAATCTGCAAGATAGCTTCCTGAATCAGGTCCGCAAGGAGAATGTCGCCGTGACGATCCATCTCCTCAATGGATTCCAAATCAAGGGCAATGTCAAGGGATTTGACAATTTCACCGTCGTTCTTGACGTTGCTGGCAAACAGCAGATGGTTTATAAGCATGCGATTTCCACGATTTCACCGGCGCGGCCGATCAGCGGCATCTTCGGTGTGGATAAGCGTGACGACGAAGAATAATAGATGAGAAGAAGCGGGGCCTTTCTCTGAAAGGCCTTTTTTTGATGGTAGCAGCAGACAGGAGAAAAACATGAAGGTACGAGGCTTTGAATGGGTTACAGGCTGGCAGCAGCGCGGCGCGATACTGCCGCAGCGCAAGACGGCGGCAAGCGCGGGCTATGATCTGGCAGCGGCTGAGGGCGCCGTGATTCCGCCGCAGGCCATGGTCATGGTGCCGACAGGTGTCAAGGCGTATATGCAGGCGGATGAGGTGCTGATGATCCATATCCGCTCGAGCCTGGCTGTCAAGCGACAGCTGGTGCTCATGAACAGCGTCGGTGTGGTCGATGCGGATTACTATAATAATGAAGACAATGAGGGCCATATCTTCATCGCCCTCTGGAACCGCGGCACGCAGCCTGTGGTCATCGAAGCGGGGGAGCGCATCGCCCAGGGAATCTTCCAGAAGTACCTGACCGTAGATGGCGACATGGCTGGTGACGGTGCGGCGCGGCAGGGCGGTTTTGGTTCGACAGGAAAGGCGTGAGGGATATGGCAGACGAAGGCATGGATTTATTTGCGATGCCTGCGGCAGCTGACTGGTCAGGAAATGACCGGTCAACGGTTGACAAGTCAACGGCTGACAAGTCAACGCTGGGGGCGGCGCGGCCCTTTGAACCGCTGGCCCAGCGCATGCGGCCGCGCAATTTCGAGGAGTTCATCGGCCAGCAAGAGGCTGTGGGAGCTGGCCGCTTCCTGCGGCAGATGATCGAGCGGGACCAGATCTCGTCGATGATTTTCTACGGGCCGCCGGGCACAGGCAAGACGACGCTGGCGCAGATGATCGCGGGCATGACGGGCAGTGCGTTCCGCAAGCTCAATGCGGTATCCTCGGGCATCCAGGATATCCGCGCGATTGTCAAGGAGGCGGATGAGCAGCGCAGATATTATCAGAAGCGGACCATCGTATTCATCGACGAGATCCATCGCTTCAACAAGAGCCAGCAGGATGTGCTATTGCCCTATGTCGAAGATGGCCGCTTGATTTTGATCGGTGCGACGACGGAGAATCCGTTTTTTGAGGTCAATCATGCGCTATTGTCGCGCGTGCGTATCGTGCGGCTCTATCAGCTGAGCGACGGCCAGCTCGTCAAGATCCTGCGGCAGGCCCTCGCGGACACCGAGCGGGGGCTCGGCGGCCAGCAGCTTACGGTGGCAGATGAGGTGCTGCTGGGCATCGCGCAGCTGGCAGGGGGCGATGCGCGCATGGCGCTCAACATCCTCGAAGGCGCGGCTTCGATGCTGCCGCCGAATGGCGGCACGGTCACGCTGGAGATGGTGCAGGAGATCCTCGGCCAGCGGGTGCAGCGCTATGACAAGAAGGGGGACAATCATTATGATACGGTGTCGGCCTTCATCAAGAGCATGCGCGGAAGCGATCCCGATGCAGCCCTTCACTATCTGGCGCGGATGCTCGCAGCTGGCGAGGATGTCAAATTCATCGCGCGCCGTATCGTTATCTGCGCGTCGGAGGATGTGGGCAACGCTGATCCCATGGCGCTGGTCGTAGCGATGAATGCTGCCCAGGCCGTGCAGTTTGTCGGCATGCCGGAGGCGCGCATTATCCTCGGGCAGGCGGTGACCTATATCGCCGCAGCTCCCAAAAGCAATGCGGCCTATATGGGAATCGATGCGGCCCTGCAGGATGTCCGCAGCAAGAATTGCGGGGCCGTGCCGATGCATCTGCGGGATGCCCACTACAAGGGAGCGTCCAAGCTCGGCCATGGCACCGAGTACATCTATCCGCACGACTATCCAGAGCATTTCACGCCGCAGGAGTATCTGCCCAGGGAACTGGCCGGTGCACATTACTACCAGCCCTCTGAGAACGGTACCGAAAAGCGCCTCGGGCAGTACCTGCATCACTGCTGGCCGAAGCGGTACTGATAGGTTTTGACAGATGGCGGCGTTTCTGCTATATTGAATCCATGAAATCTGACAAGGATACTCAGAATTCCGAGGTGGAACATGAAGATGTCAACAAAAGGCCGTTACAGTGTGACGGCTCTTTATGAACTGGCCCTGCACTATGGCGAGGGGCCGGTAGCGCTGAAATGCGTGGCGCAGAGCCAGGGGCTGTCGGAGAATTATCTGGAGCAGCTCATGGTGCCGCTGCGGCGGGCGGGGCTCGTCAAGAGCATCCGCGGGGCACAGGGCGGCTATATGCTCGGGCGCGAACCGAGGGAAATCACGATCGGCGCAATCATCACGACGGTGGAAGGGCCGATTGCCGTTGTGGACTGCCTGCTGGCTGAGGCGGGGGCAGAGGACCAGCCCTGTGAGCGGGCTTGTGCCTGCGTGACCCGCGGCATTTGGGAAAAGGTCTGCGACAGCATCAGCGGGGTGCTCGACAGCATCACGCTGCAGACGCTGATGGATAACGATGGCAGCCGCAAGCACGTGGGGTGCGGCCGATGAAGCCGGTCTATCTGGATTATGCGGCGACGACGCCAGTGGACGAGCGCGTGCTGCCAGCTATGCTGCCCTATTTCATGGAGCAGTTCGGCAATCCGTCGAGCGTGTATGGCCAGGGGCGTGCGGCCAAGCGCGCAGTCGCTCAGGCGCGTGCGCAGGTGGCGGCACTGCTCCAGGCGGAGCCGGAGGAAATCTTTTTCACCAGCGGCGGCAGCGAGAGCGACAACTGGGCGCTCAAGGGCATGGCCTTTGCTCTGCGCCGCGCGGGGCGCGGCTGTCATATCATCACGAGCAGCGTCGAGCACCATGCCGTGCTCAATGCCTGCGCATGGCTGGAGCAGCAGGGCTTTGCAGTGACCTATCTGCCCGTTGATGTAGCCGGCCGGGTGCAGCCCCAGCAGGTCAAAGATGCTGTGCGTGACGATACGATCCTCGTCAGCATCATGACGGCGAACAACGAAGTCGGTACGATCGAGCCCATTGCCGAAATCGGCGCATTCCTGCAGGCAAAGGGGATTTTCTTCCACACCGATGCGGTGCAGGCCGCCGGACACATTCCGTTGTCGGTGGATGAGCTGCATGTGGATGCGCTCTCCCTGTCAGGGCATAAGCTCTACGGCCCGAAGGGCATCGGCGCGCTCTACTTGCGCCGCGGCTTTCGGCCCGACCCCTTGGTTCATGGCGGCAGTCAGGAGCGCGAGCTGCGGGCTGGTACGGAAAACACCGCTGGCATCGTGGGTCTCGGCAAGGCGGCCGAGATTGCCCGGGAGGAGCTCACGACGGAGTGGGAGCGCCTATCGGAGCTGCGCGACTGGTTCATGGCAGAGATCAAAACGATTCCGGGCAGCTGGATCAACGGCGATGAGGAATACCGCCTGCCGGGCAATGTGAATTTCGGCATCGAGGGCATCGCCCAGGATACCCTGCTGATCCGTCTCGATATGGCAGGCTTCGCCGTTTCGGCGGGCAGTGCCTGCAGTGCAGGCTCCCTGGAGCCCTCCCATGTGCTCAAGGCAATGGGGCAGACGCCGGAGCAGGCAGCCTCTGCGCTGCGTGTCACGCTGGGACGCTTCACGACAAAGGACGAGCTCGAGGGCTTGCTGACTGTTTTGCAGCAGGCAGTCACAGCAATCCGCGGCCAGGCCGGCAGCTGAATATTTGGAGCAGAAGACCTGCGGGAAACCGTCAGGTCTTTTTTCATGAAACTTTTATGAATATTTTTAGTACCAAATAGCAAAAAAATTTGTATTGACAAGCATTATTATGTATAATTAAAAGGTAATGCTTGAAGGAAAAGATTTGACAAGCTGTAAAGCACAGGCAGGAGGGTTTTGATACAATATGTTAGGAGATATGCTGCGTGCAGAACGCGAAAGACAGAATCTTACCATTAAAGATATCGAGAAGGGCACGAGTATCCGTGCGTTATATATAGAGTGCATTGAAAACGGCGACTACAGCCAGCTGCCAGGAGAAGTATATACGAAGGGCTTTATCCGCAACTACGCAAACTTCCTGAAGATGGACGCTGACGCGATCGTCAAGCGCTTCACCGAGGAGAATCATCCGGAGCAGGCTGCGGCTCAGGCCGCCAAAGAGGCGGAGCAGGCAGCGGAAGAGGAAGCTCCGCAGAAGGCAAAGGTTGCGCCCGCTTTTTCAACGGGCAAGGATTTCCATCAGCGGGTGGAGTCCTCCCATAAGCGCCAGAACTTTTTCCTCGTGGCTGTCATCCTGCTCGTGGTAGCTGCAGGTGCTTTCTTCCTGCTGTCGGACAGCGACAGCCCGACCACGGCAAAGCCAGCTAAGACGGCAACGACCACGGCCAAGGCGCCGCAGGAAAAGACGGAAAAGCCGCAGCAGCAGGCTGCTCCAGCCAAGAAGGCCGAGGGCGTCGAAGTCGTCGCCAAGACCACGGGCTCCTGCTGGACCCAGGTCAAGGCCGATGGCAAGGTTGTCTATGAGGGCACCCTGGAAAAGGGCAAGACCGAGACTTGGAAGGGCAAGGAATCGGTTGTCATCACGGCAGGCAATGCCGGTGCAATCGCCTTCAATGTCAACGGCAAGGATCTCGGCAAGGCTGGCGATATCGGCGAAGTGACGGAGAAGACCTTCACGCCAGAGGGCGAGAAGTCGGCAGACAGCAAGAGGGATAGCAAGAAATAATGAACGGATTTTTGCCAATCAGCAAGAAGGATATGGAAGAACGCGGCTGGCAGCAGCTCGACTTCGTCTTCGTGTCCGGGGATGCCTATGTGGATCATCCGAGCTTTGGCCCGGCCATTCTTTGCCGCCTGTTGGAAAAGCATGGCTATAAAGTAGGAATCATACCCCAGCCAGACTGGCATTCTACCAGGGATTTCGACCGCCTGGGAAAACCGCGGCTGGGGTTTCTTGTTTCTGCGGGCAATATGGATTCCCTGCTCAACAAATTCACAGCGGCGCGCAAGGTTCGCCATCAGGATGCGTACTCTCCCGGGGGCAAGGCAGGTTTCCGGCCTGAGCGCGCGACGATCGTCTATTGCAACCGTCTGCGCGAGCTCTATCACGATGTGCCCATCATCATCGGCGGCATCGAGGCGAGCCTGCGCCGGCTGGCCCACTACGACTATTGGAGCAACACCGTGCGCCGTTCCATCCTGGCTGACAGCCAGGCAGACCTGCTCATCTTCGGTATGGGGGAGCGGGCGCTTCTGGAGGTGGCGGCGGATCTGCAGCAGGGCGTAGCCATCGAGAACATCCAGGACGTGCAGGGGACGTGCTACCGCGTGCCCAACATGGACTATGTCTGGGATCATCTGCCCCTGCCATCCTATGCGGAGGTGGCGGCGGACAAGAAGAAATTCGCTGAGTCCTTCAAGCTGGAGTATCTGGAGCAGGACGCTATCCGCGGCCGCAAGCTGGCCCAGCAGAACGGCGAATGGTGCATCGTCCAGAATCCGCCTGCCCGGCCGCTTAACGAAGAGCAGATGGATGAGATCTACGATCTGCCGTACATGCGCACGTGGCATCCCATCTATGACAAGGCGGGGGGGGTGCCGGCCATCCAGGAAGTGCAGTTCAGCCTTGTGAGCCAGCGCGGCTGCTTCGGCGGCTGCAATTTCTGCGCGATCATCTCCCATGAGGGGCGCATTATCCAGCGCCGCAGCCACGCGTCGCTTTTGCGCGAGGCGAAAATCCTCACGCAGCTGCCGGGATTCAAGGGCTATATCCATGACGTCGGCGGCCCTACGGCCAATTTCCGCCGCACGAGCTGCGACGGGCAGCTGGAGCGCGGCACCTGCCGTGGCAAGCCGTGCCTGTCGCCGGTGCCCTGCCGCAACCTGGTGGCCGACCATAGCGACTATCTGAAGCTGCTGCGTGAGCTGCGGGCCCTGCCAGGGGTCAAGAAAGTCTTCGTGCGCTCGGGCGTGCGGTTCGACTATCTGATGCTGGCCAAAGATGAATTCCTTGAGGAGCTCTGCAAGTACCATGTCAGCGGGCAGCTCAAGATCGCGCCGGAGCATGTATCTGACCGGGTGACGCGCATGATGGGCAAGTCGAACCGCAAGGTCTATCAGGCCTTTGCGGAAAGGTTCCGCCGTACGAACGAGAAACTCGGGCTGAAGCAGTACCTCGTGCCGTATTTCATGTCGAGCCATCCGGGCTCCGAGCTTGCTGATGCCATCGAGCTGGCGGAATTCATCCGTGACATGGGCTACCATCCGCAGCAGGTGCAGGACTTCATCCCAACGCCGGGCACCCTCTCGACGGCCATGTGGTATACGGGCATCGACCCGCTGACGGGGGAGAAGGTATACACGGCCAAGTCCTACGAGGAAAAACTCATGCAGCGGGCCCTCATGCAGTATTGGCTGCCGCAGAACCATGCCATCGTGCGCAAGGCACTGCGCCTGGCACACCGCGAGGACCTCATCGGCTTTGCCCGCAAGTGCCTTGTGCGTCCCGAGGGCAGCGAGAAGAAACACATGCCGGACAAGGGCAGACGGCCGCGCCCGGCGAACCATAGGAATAACAATCACAGCAAACGAGAAAAGAAGGTGCGGCGATGAAATGTCCATTTTGTAAACAGGCCGACAGCCGGGTAATCGACTCGCGGGCCGCCGAGGATGGCGCGACCATCCGCCGGCGCCGTGAGTGCAATGGCTGCGGCAAGCGGTTCACGACCTATGAGGTCGTCGAGAAATTGCCGCTGATGGTCGTCAAGCAGGACGGCCGCCGCGAGGTATTCAAGCGCGACAAGATATTGAATGGCGTCGTGCGTTCGTGCGACAAACGCGACATCTCGATGGAGCGCATCGTGGCGCTGGTCAACGAGATCGAGCGCGATGTGCGCAATACGATGGAGCAGGAGGTACCATCGTCCAAGATCGGCGAGCTCGTCATGAACCGCCTGAAGGACTTCGATGAGGTCGCCTATATCCGTTTTGCATCGGTATACCGCAAGTTTGCCGATATCAGCAGCTTCCTTGAGGAGCTCAAGGTACTGCAGGCCCACAAGGGCGAAGAAGCGAAGGATAAGTAAGACAGGCATAAGCAGGACTGGGAGGAAGAAAGCATTTGGATTGGGAACTCAAACGAGAACTGAAGGAGCAACTGGCGCAGGAGACTGGCTATTACCGCTACCCGATGGGCACGCGGACGCCCGTGGCGCTGGTCTATCCCAATTCGTATTTCGTCGGCATGTCGAATCTCGGCCTGCACATCGTCTATGAGCTCTTGAACGAGCGCGATGATGTGGCTTGTGAGCGCGTGTTCCTGCCAGAGCGCAAGGAGCTCAAGCGCTATGAGAATACGCGCACGCCGCTCATGAGCATCGAGAACCAGACGCCGTTGCATGATTTTCCCATCATCGCGTTTGTGCTGTCCTTTGAGATGGACTATTTCAACGTCATGCAGATGCTGGCGCTGGGCAAGGTCAGGGTGAAGGCGGCTGAGCGCACGGAAAAAGACCCCCTCGTCATCGCGGGAGGGCCCTGTGCGACATTCAACCCTGAGCCGCTTTCCGGCGTCGTCGATGCCTTTGTCATCGGCGAGGGCGAGGTCATCATGCCGGCCTTCATGGATGCCTGGCACGAGGCCCAGGCACAGGGCATGAGCCGTCAGGAGATGCTCTTGCATATCGCCAAGGTTCCGGGCATCTATGTGCCGTCCCTCTATGAGCACCAGTACGATGAAGCGGGACATCTGACGGCCATCCAGGCCCTGCCGGGGGCTCCCGAGCGGGTCAGCCGCCAGTGGGTGCAGGACCTTGACGCGCATCCGGCCCATACGGTGGTCATCACGGACAACACCGAGTTCAACTTCTATCTCATAGAGACGGCGCGGGGCTGTGGCCGCCACTGCCGGTTCTGCATGGCGGGCTACTGCTTCCGGCGGCCGCGCAACCGCTCCCTGGGCGTCATCACGCGGGAGGTCAAGGCGGCGCTCAAGCATAAGCGCCGCATCGGCCTGATGGGGGCGGCGATTTCGGATTATCCCGAAATCAACGAACTCTGCCGCGAGATCCTCGGCGAGGGGCTGTCGATGTCGGTGGCGTCCTTCCGCGCCGATTCGGTGACGAAGGAGCTCGTCGATTCGCTAGCCCAGAGCGGCCTCAAGACGCTGACGATGGCGCCCGAGGCGGGAAGCCGGCGCATGCGTGCAGTCATCAACAAGGGCATCGAGGAGGAGCACCTGTTCAATGCCATGGAGCTGGGGCTCAAGGCGGGCATCCGCAATTTCCGCCTGTATCTCATGCTGGGCCTGCCCTTTGAGCAGGAGGCGGATATCGATGCCATCATCGACCTGGCGAACCGTCTCAAGGACTACATGGAGGAAAAGGGGGCGAAGGGGACGCTGACGCTCAGCGTCAATCCGTTCATCCCCAAGCCTTTCACGCCGTTCCAGTGGAAGCCCATGGCCGACCGCAAGTATGTAGAGCATGCCTTCAAGCGCCTGACCCAGGAGCTCAAGAAGCGCAAGCATATCATTGTCAACGTCGAGTCGCCCAAGGAGGCCTATATCCAGGGCGTCATCGCCCGCGGCGGCCGCCGGGTCGGCGAGGCCTTGCTCCTGGCCCATGAGCTTGGCGGCAGCAAGGCATTCAAGCGGGCTATGAAGGAATGCGGCCTTTCGCTGGCGGAGGAGCTCTACCGCGAGCGAAAGGAGCAGGAGGTATTCCCCTGGGACAGGCTCGACATGGGCTTCACGCGGGAGTACCTGTACGCAGAGCTTGAAAAGGCTGGCGGCCTCAAGGCGACGATCCCGTGCTTTGACGGCTGCCACCGCTGCGGGGTCTGCTGAGCAGGGGATAACATCAACAAATCTAGCAAACAAAGAGGGTGCGATGGATGAGTTTTGTGCTTGAACATATGCGGGATAATCTCTGGCGGGGCAAGTTCTCGTCATTTACGGAGGACCTTTGTGTGCATGGTCTGACGGGACGCCTCGGCGGCGTGAGCAAGAAGCCCTATGACTCGCTGAACATGGCGTTGCATGTCGGTGACGACCCGCAGGCCGTCTGGCAGAACCGGCAGCGGTTCCTGCATGCCTTGGGGCTGAAGCCCGAGAACATGGTCACGCCGGAGCAGGTGCATGGCGATGCCGTCATGCGCGTCGGGGCAGCTGAGGTCGGCCGCGGGGCGCGTGACTACGCCGATGCGATTGCGGCCACGGATGCCTTGATCACCGACGAGCCAGGGCTGCCGCTGGTGCTCTGCTTTGCAGACTGCACGCCCATCCTGTTCCTTGACCCCGAGCATCGGGCCATCGGCATCGCCCATGGCGGCTGGAAGGGTACGGTGAACAAGATCGCGCAGAAGACTGCCCAGGCGATGCAGCGCGAGTTCGGCACCAATCCCGACGAGCTCCTCGTCGGCATCGGGCCGGCCATCGGGCCCTGCTGCTATGAGGTCGGCGAAAACGTGGCGGATGAGTTCCGGCAGGCCTTCCCTGCTCATGAGGACAAGATCGTGCTGGCAGAAGATGGCAAGCCGCATCTGAACCTTTGGCAGGCCAACCGCCTGCAGCTCATGGATATCGGCGTGCGCAGCGAGAACATCGAGATGGCCGATACCTGCACAGCCTGCAAGCACCAGTGGTTCTATTCCTACCGCGCCGATGGCGGCACCACGGGCCGCATGGCAGCTGTCCTGGCACTTACGAAATACTGATCGGGGGTAATCGCATGATAAAAGAGAAGTTTCATGAAGTCGAGGCCGCTATCGCTGCCAGCATGGAACGACGCACCCGCGTGCCCAAGGATGCGCCCGTAAAACTCATCGCCGTGACGAAGAATCACGATGTGGCGGCGATGCGCGAAGCCATCGATGCTGGTGCGACCGATGTGGGTGAGAACCGCATCCAGGAGGCCAAGGAGAAATACGCGGTGCTGGACCGCGAAGTGACCTGGCATCTGATCGGCCATCTGCAGACGAACAAGGCCAAGGTGGCGGTGCAGATTTTCGACCTGATCCATTCGGTGGATACGCCGCATCTGGCCAAGGCACTGGACAAGGAGGCTGGCAAGATCGGCAAGGTCCAGGACATCCTGGTGCAGGTCAACCTGGCCAAGGAGGACAGCAAATCCGGGGTCTATAAGGAAGACCTGCGGGCCATGCTCGATCTGGTCGAGACGCTGCCGCATCTCTGCCTGCGCGGCTTGATGTGCATCGCACCGAACTACGAAGACGTCGAGCTGTGCCGGCCGTTGTTCCGGGAAATGCATGAAATTTACCAGCAAGTAAAGGAATTGCCGTATCCAACGGCGAATATTACATATTTATCTATGGGTATGACCCATGACTACCCCATTGCGGTCGAAGAGGGCGCAAATATAGTCCGGGTAGGAACCGCGATTTTTGGACCGCGACAATACTAAAGAGGTGGCATTATGAGTATTATTGATAAAGTTTGCGGAAAGATGGGCCTGATGGACCCCGAGGACGAGAAGCTCGATTTCGCCGACGAGGAACGCGAGCAGAAGCCGGAGATGAAACGTGAACCAGCCGAGGAGGAACAGGCTATGAATCATGAGAAAGAGGGCGCCCACAACGTCGTGGACTTCCACTCGGCCGCAACGGCGCGCGAGAACACCGTGACCAACTACAAGATGAAGGTCATTGTCATCGAGCCGCAGACCTTTGACGATGCGCAGCAGGTCGCCAACAACCTGCGTGAGAAGAAGCCGGTCGTCATCAATTTCGAGAAGACGGACGCCGAGGCAGCTAAGCGCATCATTGACTTTATCAGTGGTACGACGTACGCGCTGAACGGTGAGATCAAGAAGGTCGGTCACAACGTATTCCTCTGTGCGCCGAGCAACGTCAACGTCAGCTATACGGAAGAAGATCGCCGGGTATCGACGGAGATGCCCTGGCTGAAGAAATAAGGGAACTAGAGCAACATGGCAAGTGAACAGAAAGAAAAACTGATCCGTTTCTACAAGGGGACGGAGGGCGAGGAAGCGGTCATAAAGCTCGTCGATATGGCTGAGGCCGTCCTGCGCAACCAGAAGTTCCGCATGAGCGGCTTCCTCGACCCCTTCGGGCAGGAAATCGCCGAGACCGTGGCGGCCAACTACGGCCGGCTGCGCGTCGACTTCGCGGGGGGCTATCAGGGCGCGGAACGCTGCCGCGCCATTTATGTGCATGAGGACTTTTTGGGGACGCCGGCAGGCTTTGACATTGACTGCATCGAGGCGCGCTGGAATGGGCAGTTTGCCCGCCTCTCGCACCGCGATGTGCTCGGGGCCCTCATGGGGCTTGGCATCGAGCGCGACTGCATCGGTGACCTGCTCGTGACGAATGACAGCGTCAAGATCCTCTGCGACAAGAAGATGGCAGAATATTTCCTCGCGAACCTCACGAAGATTGGTGCTGTCGGCGTGAGCTGCCAGCGCGTCGAGCTTTCCTCGATCGCGCCGAAGGAAGAGCGCTGCAAGGAAATCCGCGCGACGGTGGCATCCCTGCGTGTCGACTCGATTGCGGCATCGGGCTTTGGCTCCTCGCGCAGCCGGGCAGCGGCTGACATTGCCGCCGACAAGCTGAAGCTCAACTGGCAGCCGGTCAAGAGTGCCTCGCAGACCGTCAAGGAGGGGGACATCCTCTCGATGCGCGGCCGTGGCCGCCTGGAGGTCGCTGAGGTGCGCGGCACGACGAAGAAGGGCCGCACGGTCGTGGTCCTCAAGCGCTATATGTGATAGACAAATACTCGTTTCAGATGGGAGATAATAACCTTGCTTACACCAATGGACATCCATAACAAAGATTTCAAACGCAGTTTCCGCGGCTACAACGAGGATGAGATCGACGATTTCCTCGACCAGGTCGTCAACGACTACGAGAAGCTGTTCCGTGACAACGACCGCCTCAAGGAGGAGCTTGAGCGGGCACGCAAGGACAACGAACAGTATCAGCAGCTGGAGCAGAACCTCAAGGACACGCTGCTGGTGGCTCAGAAGACGGCGGAGGAAGTGACGTCGAATGCGCGCCAGAATGCTGAGGAGCTGCGCGAGAACACGGCCAGGGAGTGCCAGAACATGCGCCATGAGGCCGAGATGCAGGCTAAGAAGCAGCTCGATGATGCAGCTGCCAAGGTGCGCAGCATCGTCGCTGAGTACGACCGCCTCGTGCGCGAGAAGAACCAGTTCCTGCGCAAGGTCAAGGTGACGATGGAGTCGGAGCTGGCTGTCATCAATGAGACGCTGCGTGTGCTGCCGGACCCGGAAGCCGCTGAGCGCCAGGCTGAGCAGCAGAAGCAGGCAGCTGCGCAGCAGACCGCCGAAGAGCCCCAGGTAACGGAGCAGGCAGCTGCTGAGGAAGCTGAGGAGAAAGACAAGGCAAGCGAGGAGAAAGAGTAAGTAAGTGATGGCCTTTTGTTTGTTTGTTGTTCTGCTGGTATTGGATCAGGTAGTCAAAAGCTATGTCAGCACGGCCATGCTGCTCGGTGAGACGATACCGGTTGTGCCGGGGATATTCCACATCACGTACATCCTCAATCCAGGGGCAGCCTTCGGGATGCTTGCGCATCAGCGCTGGTTCTTCATCCTGGCGGGGATCATCATCGTCGCGGCGTTCCTTTACTATTATCCGCGGCTCAGGCGCCAGTGCGGCTGGTTCCATTACGGCTGCGTGGCGCTGCTGTCTGGTGCTGTGGGCAATCTCATCGACCGCATCCGGAACGGACTGGTCATCGACTTCATCGATTTCCGCGTCTGGCCGGTGTTCAACATTGCCGATATAGCGATTGTGCTTGGTGTTGCCAGCATGATATATGCAATTCTATACAAGATGAAAGATACAGAGGATTGATATGGCAGAACCATTGTTATTCATAGCAGATAAGGCTGGCGAGCGGCTGGACGTCTTTTTGACGCGCCAGCAGCCTGACTTGTCAAGAGCACATGTGCAGAAGCTCATCACAGAGGGCGCGGCACTGGTGGATGGGGCGGTCCGCAAGGCGAACTACAAGCTGCGCGGTGGCGAGCAGGTCAGTTTGACGGTACCCGAGGCGGCATCGGTGGAGATCAAGGCAGAGGATATCCCTCTGGATGTGCTCTACGAAGATGAGGATATCATCGTCGTCAACAAAGCGCGCGGCATGGTCGTGCATCCGGCGGCGGGCGTCAATACCGGGACGCTCGTCAACGCATTGCTCTGCCATTGCCACGATCTTTCGGGCATCAACGGCGAGATCCGCCCGGGCATCGTGCACCGGCTCGATAAGGATACCTCGGGTGTCATGGTCTGCGCCAAGAACGACAAGGCGCATATCGACCTGGCAGAGCAGATCCGCACGAAGGCGGCGCACCGCATCTACTGGGCCATCGTGCATGGCAACATCAAGGAAGAGGCGGGGATCATCAAGGGCGACATCGGCCGCCATCCCACCGACCGCAAGAAAATGGCTATTGTCCGTGAGAATGGCAAGCCGGCGGTCACGCATTTCAAGGTGCTTGAGCGGTTCGGTGACTACACGCTGATTGAATGCCGTCTTGAGACAGGGCGCACGCATCAGATCCGCGTCCATATGACGAGCATTGGGCATCCGCTTGTCAACGATCCCAAGTATGGCCCGAAAAAGCCGTCGCCTTTTGCCATCGAGGGACAGGCCCTGCATTCGCTGACGCTGACACTGACGCACCCGGGGACAGGCGAGCCGATGACGTTTACAGCTCCGCTGCCTGCGGACATGCAGCGGATACTCACAGGCCTGCGTGACCGCCTGGCCAAGGACCGCAGGAAAGCTGCTGCGATGCAGCCTTGATGGCACGATATACCTAGCGATAAGAAAAGACGGGAGTGACAGATTATGCCAGTATTGACGGATAAGACCGTACTCATGGATTCCGAGGGAATCCGCCGCGCGTTGACGCGCATTTCCCATGAGATTGTCGAGAAGAACAAGGGCGTCGAGAACATCGTGCTCGTAGGTATCCGCACGCGCGGCGTGCCGATTGCTGAGCGCATCGCCGCCAGCATCGAGCGCATCGAAGGCACGAAACCGCCAGTCGGTGTCCTCGACATCACCCTCTACCGTGATGATCTGTCAACGCTCTCGTACCAGCCCATCGTCCATCCGACGGAACTGCCTGTGGATATCACGGGCAAGACCGTGGTGCTCGTCGATGATGTGCTCTATACAGGGCGCACGATCCGCGCGGCTCTCGACGCCCTCATCGATATGGGCCGTCCCAAGACCATCCAGCTGGCCGTCCTCATTGACCGCGGCCATCGCGAGCTGCCCATCCGTGCCGATTTCGTCGGCAAGAACGTACCGACCTCGTCCCACGAGGTCGTGAGCCTGCAGCTCACGGATACCGACGGTGCCGAAAAAGTAGTGATCCGCGAATTCAAAGAAGATTGATAAGATAGCAAAGTCTGCTGCACAGCCATTATGTGCAGCAGACTTTTTTACAATGATGAAAACTGCAGGAAATAAGGGATATACAGGACACGCGAAACGTATTATACTTGAGAAAGAATATTTGTCGATTGTTGGAGGCTGGGCTTGTGAATCTGGTGGAACGTGTCTGTGGTCATACTTGGATGATTTTGCGTCATAAGTATTGGGTGTTTCGGTTTTGCTGTATTGCGGGGATTCCGTGGCAAGGTTTTATGCATGACTGGTCAAAATTCTCGCCGACGGAGTTTATCGAAAGCGTAAAATACTACAATGGCAAGGTTTCGCCGATAAAGATCTGCAAGCGGGAAAACAACGGCCTGTCCATGGCCTGGATTCATCATCATGGACGGAATCTCCATCATTATGAGGCTTGGTGGGATAACTTCGATCATGGTGCCCACCCGCAGGATATGCCCTACAAATACGCGGTGGAAATGATTTGTGACTGCCTGGGGGCGGCCAAAGCCTATGGCCGGGATGAATTCACCTTTCAGGCCGAATACGAGTGGTGGCAGCGTAAATGTGCCACTGGTGTTGGCATGAGCCCTAATATGCAGGCCTTTGTGGAAACGATGCTGAGCCAGCTGGCGGCGACGGAAGATCTGTCCTTGCTGCGGCCAAAGCCCCTGCGGAAAATATATGCATCAGTAGTGAAAGAAGGAAATTATGAATATACAGATTTTCGGCACCAAGAAGTGTAACGATACGAAGAAAGCCCAGCGGTTCTTTAAAGAGCGCGGAATAAAGTTCCAATTCATCGACATGCTGGACAAGGGCATGAGCAAAGGCGAATTCCAGTCCGTGGCCAAGGCCCATGGGGGCATCGATGGGATGATCGATCCGGATTGCAAGGATAAAGAAGCCTTAGCCCGCGTAACCTATATGGCCGATAAGCTGAAGACGCTTCTGGAGAATCAGCAGGTCATAAAGACACCGGTGGTAAGGAACGGCAAAGAGTCAACCGTTGGTTATGAGCCGGAGATTTGGAAAAGCTGGCAGGCAACAAAGGGATAACCTGCGCAAACAGGCGGTCTGACATGTCAAATCTTGACATGTCAGACCGCCTGTTTATGTGGGGGTGTGATAAAGCTGACAGCAAATGGGGACGGGATGTGCTAAGGTATTCCTGGATAGAGGCAGGTGGAGGGAAGGCTTGCAGAAAGGATTGCTTATGGAGAACAGGATTTTACTCAAGCGCATCTATGAACCGCCAGAGGAAAGTGATGGATACCGGATATTGGTGGATAGATTGTGGCCGCGAGGCATCAAGAAGGAAGCGGCTCATCTCGATGAATGGGCCAAGGTCATCACGCCTGGTACCGAAATCCGGCGCTTGTATCACCAGGGCGAGATGCCCTTTGATGGCTTTGCGGAGGCCTATCAGGAAGAACTGGCAGCTAGCGAAGGGGCGGCGGCTTTTGCTGCCCATTGCCGGGAGCTGCTGGAGGCGCAGAATGTGACCTTGGTGTATGCGGCGAAAAACACGCAGGAAAATCACGTGCTCGTCTTGCGGGAATGGCTGCGGCGGAATATGTAAAACATGCATCGGGCGCAGAGGCTGGCTATGGTGCATAAGAGCGGTGTGACTGTCACGGATATGCAGGCTATGAAAAAAGCTCCTTGAACGATTCAAGGAGCGGCTGGGCAGATGGAACGATAGGGCGGCAGCTATGGAAAGCTTCAACCTTGCAAGAGGCTCAGGAACCAGCCGGCGCTGTGGTTGTTCTGGGCCAGCATGGCCTGGGCGGCTTGCAGCAGGATGTTTTCTTTGGTGAATTCGGTCATTTCCTTGGCCATGTTGGCATCGAGGATGGTGGACATGGCTGCCGTGAGATTCTCGCTTTCGGTGGTGAGATTGCTGATGGTGTATTCGAGGCGCATGCTCATGGCGCCGATGGTGGTCTGCTGGTCAAGGGCGCGTTCGAGGGCCCGGTCGATGGCACTCATGGCGGCATTGGCGCCTTTTTGCGTGGTCACGTCGATGGCGTGGCCATTTTTGCCGGTCAGCCCGAGGGCGTAGGAGCTCATGTCGTCGATGGAGCCACGGATGCCACGGTTGGCATCGGCACTGCTGGCGATGTAGAAGCTCGAATCGCCCTGCTGATCGCGCGGCGCGATGCTTTCCTTGAAGTCGTTGAGGGCCGTAGTGGCCGTTTTCTTGACCTGTCCCTTGGTGTCGGTGATGCTGATGGTGATGCCTGAAACGGCGCCATCAAGGCCCGTGGCGGCAGCCGTGAAGGAAACGGCATTCTGCTCGTCGGCGGTGTGGACGGTCTCACCATGGGCATCCACGCCAATGGTGGAATCGGTCTGCAATTTTGACGGGTCAAAAATTGACTGGTCAATGGCATTGAATTGGGTAAGCATGTCTGCAAGGGTAGTGGTGCCGGCTTGGTAGCTGGCCGAGTATGTCTTGCCGTCCTTGATATAGGAGAGGTTCACGGTATCGCCTTCCTGGATGTTCAGCGAAGAGCCGTCCCGGCGTTTCAGGTCAGTCAGCTTGGTGCTGGCGGTGGTCGTGGTGGCAAGGCTCTGGTTGGTGAGCACCTGTGCCGTCGGTTCAGCGGCCGAGGCCATGGAACCGTCGAGCAGCAATTTGCCGTTATAGGTGACGCTTGCGTTGTCGTTGATCTGATCGCCGAATTGGTCAAAGAGCTTTTGGATGGTGCGGCGGTCCGTATCTGTGCAGGTATCGCTGGCGGCCTCGATGGCTTTTTCCTTGAGGTTGCGCAGGATGTCGATGGTGGAGCTCACGCCGCCCTCCGCGACCTTCAGCATGCTGAGGGAAAACTGGGCATTGCGGCTGGAGGCATCAAGGCTGCGGATGCGCACGTCCATGCGCTGGCCGATGGCCCAGCCCGAAGGATCATCCGCGACACTGGCAACGCGCTGGCCAGTCGCCAGATGGTGCATATGCTTGGACAGTTTGAATTGATGTTTGTCCATGATGTTTAAGATATTCGTCGACATGACGGAATTGCTGATCATCATATTTGTCACCTTCCTTGTGAGCAAAAGAAATCCGTATCCAATACTATTATACTACTCTAAATACTATTATACGTAAGTATACATAAATTGCAGTTTATCTGTCCGTACGTGGTTAAAACAAACTCGGTACAGCTCAGCTTGGGTGGGGGCGGGTGCACTTTTTCTCCGCTCCCGCTAAATGACCCGCGCGGCTGCTTTAGTACGTACTTAGATACATGTGCCGGGCAGGCCAGCGGCACGCCAATACATCGAATCGTTCTAGGAAGTACGTACTGCGGGCCATCCCTCACTGCGTTCGGGCAAATCGCTCCCGCTGCGAAGAAAGTGTACCCGCCCCCGCCCTCTGCTACGTTTAGATAAGCCTGCTTTGTTCCGGCAATAGGTTACGAATT
>NZ_FOQK01000051.1 GCF_900113715.1 Pseudoselenomonas ruminantium
CATACCGAACACAGTAGTTAAGCACATATACGCCGAAAGTACTTGTCTGGAGACGGACTGGGAGGATAGGGAGTTGCCAGTTAAGCGAAAGGCATCCACGTTGTGGATGTCTTTTTTATTTTTTTTTACGGCTAGAAGGTTTTTCGCCGTTTATGTGGAATAAGAATAGAGCAAGGATATATTGTAGCGTTTTCATTGGGAATATACCAATTTTTTGTGATCGGAATGGGGAGGAATATAAATGGCAGAGGATACCATGAGCAGAGAAGATATTAACGCAAAGCTGACGTCATCGATTGAGGAGATTGCTACGTCGACGCAGACAGTCTATGAAGCTGTTGAGCAGGTTGCAAAGAGTGCAAGTGCTCTTGCTAAGGCTGGGCAGGAATCGGTTGAGCAGGCCAAGTTCCTGCAGGAGAAGAATGCCGATACGATCAAGGTCATTGACTTCATCACGAACATTGCTGGCCAGACGAATCTTCTGGGTCTCAATGCGGCTATCGAGGCTGCACGTGCCGGTGAGCAGGGCCGCGGCTTCGCTGTCGTTGCTGAGGAGGTCAGAAAGCTGGCTGAGCAGTCCCGTGAGGCAACGGAGAAGATCCAGTCGACGCTCAATGAGATGAACAAGGCGGTTGAGGGGATTTCCAAATCCATCGAAACGACCGGTTCGATCAGTGAGGAGCAGGCTGCTTCGACGGAGGAGATCACGGCTAACCTGTCCCGCGTGACGAGAGCCGCTGAAGAACTCAAGAAATACGTTGAAAGCCTTAACTGAGCAAAATCATTTAAAGACGCCTTTGGGCGTCTTTTTTGATTTCTTGAAAAATATGTGTTGACAAGAATAGCGTTTATCCGTATAATAATGTCCTGTGAGTGACGTATCAGTTGATCCAGTTTATACTTTGCTAGAGATATTCTGCTCACCTGGTTCACTAGCTCAGTTGGTAGAGCACCTGACTTTTAATCAGGGTGTCCCGGGTTCGAATCCCGGGTGAGCCACCATTTTATCATATGGCCCGGTAGTTTAGTTGGTTAGAATGCCGCCCTGTCACGGCGGAGGTCAGGGGTTCAAGTCCCCTTCGGGTCGCCATTTTGCCTCTGTAGCTCAGTTGGTAGAGCAGGGGACTGAAAATCCCCGTGTCAGTGGTTCGATTCCGCTCGGAGGCACCACTTGCAAGTAGAGACCTTGTGTACTTAGTACCGAGGTCTTTTTGTGTATTATACAAGAATGTGAAGGAGAGATGTTGGTGGAGGCGCTGTTGGCTTCGTTCCTGATTGTCTTCCTCGCGGAAATGGGCGATAAGACCCAGTTCCTCGTCATGGCTTTTGCGGCCAAGTACGAATGGAAGCAGGTTTTTGCGGGGATGACGCTGGGGATTTTGGTGGTACATTCGTTGGCGGTGGCTGTGGGGGCTTTGGCTGGTGAGCTCATACCGGCCCATCTTATGGCGATTTTTGCTTCCTTGTTGTTCCTTGGCTTTGGTATCTGGACATTGCGCGGTGACGATGACGAAGAAGAGGAAGCCCATGATTCGCGGTTTGGGCCGTTGCTTACGGTGGCCATGACGTTTATCGTCGGTGAGATGGGAGATAAGACGCAGTTTGCTGCGATGGCTATGGCTGCGCAGTATGAAGGGGCGTGGCAGGTCGTGCTGCTAGGGGCGCTGCTGGGGATGCTGGTGGCGGATAGTCTGGGGATTCTGGCTGGGGCGCTGCTGCACCGCCGTTTGCCAGCCCGTCAGATGCGGCTGTTGTCTGCGGGGATTTTCCTTGTGTTTGGCATAGCTGGGCTGGTGAAGGCACTGTTATGAGTGCGGATTTCCACCTTGCTTTTTCAGATTTATGCAGTATAATAGGCGGTAGTATTGAGGTTTTGAGTAGAGAAAGGGAGATTCAGTAAGAATGGAACATTTTTCGACGTTGTTCTTGGAGTTCATCGCTTCTTGGGGATATGTGGCCGTTGCTATTCTGATGGCGGCAGAGAATGCCTGCATTCCGATTCCCAGCGAGCTGATTCTGGGATTCGCCGGGTACCTTATTTTCGCTGACCAGATGACATTTGCCGGTGCGCTGACTGCTGGTATGGTCGGAGGTATGGCAGGTTCGATTTTTGCTTATGCGGTAGGTCATAAAGGTGGACGTACTTTTGTCGACGAATATGGTCATTATTTTTTCGTCAAGAAGAGTCATGTCGACATTGCGCAGAATTGGTTTGATAAATATGGTCTCAAGGCGGTTTTTTTCAGCCGTATGCTGCCGGTTGTGCGCACGTTCATTTCGTTACCGGCAGGTTTTGCTCATGTAGATATGAAGAAATTCTTGATGCTGACCTTTGCTGGTTCACTGCCCTGGACGGCACTGATTTTGGCAGCCGGCATGATGCTCGGCAAGAGCTGGCAGATCATGTTGGCGTATGGTCATACGGCCAGTCTCGTCTTCGTCGGTATCTGTGCGGTGGTCATTGCAGTCATGTATATCCGCTATCGCCGAAAAAAAAACGCTCGTGAGCGCGTAGAGCTCAGTGAGGACACAGAATAATAAATAGTGTGGAAGATCCGTTGACTAGGAATTTGTAGAGACCCCCATAAGTTAGACCAAGGAATCTAACTTATGGGGGTCTTTTTATGGCAAAATATAGTGCAGAATTTAAATGTAAGGTAGTCCA
>NZ_FOQK01000019.1 GCF_900113715.1 Pseudoselenomonas ruminantium
ATGAGCAGGTTTGTACGAACCGTTTCTCTCGTAACAAGCACATCGCTGTAATTCGTAGCCTAATGCCGGAACAAAGCAGGCTTATCCAAACGTAGCAGAGGGCGGGAGCGGAGAAAAAGTGCACCCGCCCCCACCCAAGCTGAGCTGTAACGAGTTTATTTTAACCACGCACGAACAGACAAACTGCAATTTGTCATGGGAATCTGCGAACTTTTCCTTGCTTTCCGCATTCTTGCATGGTATAATTTTCTAGTCGTGAGACAAATATAGTTTTGAGTTGAAATGATTCGTTTCAACCTCTGCTCCTGTTCGAGCAGGAGCCAAAGACCAAAGAGGGAGGTGATTTCGTGAGAAAGTACGAAGTCATATTTATCGTTAAGCCGATGGAAGAGGAAGCTACGAACGCTGTCATCGACAAGTTCACCAAGATCATCACTGAGAATGGTGGTACGATCGATAAAGAAGATCGTTGGGGCAAGAAGCGTCTTGCTTATGAGATCAAAGACTGCGCTGAGGGTTTCTATGAACTGCTCTACGTTACGGCTGAGCCGGCATGCGTTGCTGAGTGCGAGCGCGTAATGAAGATTACGGACGACATCCTGAAGCACATGATCGTTAGATCCGACGAAGAGGCATAAGACGTATAAAGTGCACCGCAAGGTGACAGGGAGGATTTACCATGAATAAGGCAATTTTGATTGGACGTCTGACGCGCGATCCTGAGGTTCGTTATACGCAGTCTGGTGTGGCTGTCTGCACATTCACCCTGGCTGTTGACCGCCGTTTTGCCCGCAGGGAGGAGAACAACGGTCAGCCGACAGCGGATTTCATTCCTATCGTGTGCTGGCGCAAGCTTGCTGAGGTTTGTGGCAATAATCTGGTCAAAGGCCGCCGTATTTCGGTGGAAGGCCGCATTCAGGTCAGAAGCTATGATGCACAGGATGGCTCGAAGCGTTATGTGACGGAAATCATAGCTGACGAAGTTGAGTTCCTGGATTCTAGAAGCTCGGCTCCGCAGGCAGGCGGCTTCGGCGCCCCTGCTCCGGCAGCTCCGCAGCAGCCGGCTGATGCAGGTTCCTTTGGCCCGTCCATCCCTGAAGAAGAAATTCCATTTTAAGACAGGAGGGAATTACTTTGATGAGACGTGACAGAGGCAGAAGACCTCGTAGAAAGGTCTGCTCGTTCTGCGTAGACAAGGTCGAGCATATCGACTATAAAGACGTTGCTAAACTGCGTCGCTTCATTACGGAGCGTGGCAAGATTTTACCGCGTCGTATCTCTGGCAACTGCGCTAAACATCAGCGTCAGGTTACCGTTGCAATCAAACGCGCACGCAACATCGCGCTGCTGCCGTTCACTGCAGAGTAAGAGACATTTCAGGGTGTTGTACTTCGGTACAGCACCTTTTTTCTATTTTGCTTCAGCCGCAGGGAGGTGGCTCTATGACCAACAAGATTGAGACGGCGATGCGCATCTTCACAGAGCCGCGTCATTTCAAGCTTCGTTTGTTTTTGGAAGGAAATATCATCGGCATCTTCACAGGTCTGACGATTGCGCTGTTCCGTTATTTGCTGGAGCTGTCGGAAGACTACACGCCGCTTATCTATGGCTGGCTGCGGAATGATCCTGCCTGGCTGCCGGTCTGGATCTTCGCATTGCTGGTGGTGGGCTGGCTGCTTTACCGCATCGTGCAGAAGGATGGCATGACGTCAGGGTCAGGTATCCCTCAGCTCAAGGGGATGCTGCTGGGCCGTATGGATATGGACTGGGCACGCGTATTGGTGCTCAAGTTTACGGGGGCGGTGCTGGGCATTGGCGCTGGCCTGTCGCTGGGGCGCGAGGGACCCAGCGTGCAGCTCGGGGCCTGCATCGGACAGGGCGTGGGCCGGGTGACGAAGCGTTCGTTTGCGGAAAACCATTACTTGCTTACGGCTGGTGCGGGGGCTGGTCTGGCCGCGGCGTTCAATGCGCCGCTGGCTGGGGTGATTTTCTGCCTGGAGGAACTTACGAAGAATTTTTCGCCCTTTGTGCTCATGGGATCGATTGCGGCAGCTGTGACGGCGACAACGGTTACGCAGTATTTCTTCGGCATGGAGCCGGTCTTCCACATGGGTGAGATTCCCGTCGTGGCGACGGGCAGCATCTATGCCTTGCTGATTGCACTCGGGGCCTTCGTCGGTCTGCTGGGGTTGGCGTTCAACCGGATGCTGACGCGCTCGCTGGATGGCTACGACAAGGCAAGGCTTCCGCATTGGGCCAAGCCGATGGTGCCGCTCCTGCTGGCCTGCGTGCTGGGCTTTGCTTTGCCCCAGGTGCTCGGCGGCGGCAGCCGGCTGGTCGATGCGCTCGTCGTGACCGATTACTCGCTGCTGTTCCTGGTGATACTGCTGCTGGGGAAATTCTTTTTCACGATGGTCTGCTTTGGCTCCGGTGTGCCTGGCGGCATCTTCCTGCCGATGCTCGTGCTCGGCAGTGTCGGTGGTGCGATCTTTGCGAAGCTGGCTGTAGCGGCTGGGGTCATGGAGCCGGTCTGGACAGTCAATTGCATCATTTTCGGCATGGCTGCTTATTTTGCCGCGGTCGTCAAGTCGCCAGTCACTGGTGCGGTGCTTATCATGGAGATGACGGGGTCCTTTGATCATATGCTCGCATTGATACTTGTTTCGATGACGGCTTATCTGGTGGCAGATCTCACGAACAGTGAGCCGGTCTACGATATGCTGCTCAATCGCAGCCTGGCGCTGCGGACACGGATCGAGACAGCGGTGCGCCGTCATCGCATCATGAGCGAGCTTATCGTCGGCATGGGCAGCCAGCTGGATGGCGCGCTGGTCCGTGAGATCTGCTGGCCGGCTGGCAGCCTGCTGGTCAATGTGCGCCGTGGCGGTGAGGAGCTCGCCCCCAATGGCAGCCTGCAGCTGCGGGAAGGCGATTATCTCTATGTCTTGAGCGACGATGTGCACAGGGCCGCATTGGAATCGCTGGCCTTGGAAAAGTCCTCTTGATAATTTCTCGCAGATTTAGTACAATAGTCGTACAACAAGAGCAAACAATAACCTAGGTTTTCTTTTATAGGAGTGAATGAAAAGATGTTTTTGGAAGAACGTCAGGAAATTATTCTCAACATGCTTGCACGGGATGGCAAGGTTCGTGTCCGCGAGCTCAGTGAGAAGTTCAAGGTAACGGAAGACTGCATTCGTAAGGATCTTGGCGCCCTCGAAAAGAAAGGCAAGCTCAAACGTACCTATGGTGGTGCTGTACGCATCCGTGAGAACAGCCATATGGTCGAGGTCAGCAAACATCGCAATACCGATGTGGAGGCCAAGCAGCGTATCGCGCAGGCAGCTGTGAAGCTCATCCATGAGAAGGACATGGTATTCCTGGATATCTCGACGAGCAATCTGGCTATTGCCGAGCTGCTGGTCAAGATGGATCAGGATATCACGGTTGTCACGAATATGATCGATATCCTCGTCGTCCTTGCACGCAACCCGAAGATCCGCGTGGTCTTCGCTGGCGGCAAGATCAACAAGAGCCGCGATGGTTTCTGGGGCGGCATGACGCTGGATTTCATCTCGCGCCTCAAACCGGACATTGCATTCGTTGGTGCAGTAGGCGTTGATGTCAAGGAAAACAGCGTTTCGACCTATGACATTGACGATGGTATCAACAAAGCAGCCATCATCCGTCATAGCAAGAAGGCTTATGTTGTTGCTGAGGCCCGCAAGCTCAGCACGGATGGCAACTACAACTACACGACGCTTGATACGCTTTCCGGCCTGATCACGGATACGCTGCCGGCTCGTGACATCCAGGATGCGGCTGATTCTTATGGAGTTGAGATCATCCTGCCATGAAAATCACCTTTCCTGCTAGACTGAGCTGGGAAAATTTTCATACGGTAATGCTGAAAGGACTGAAGGTATATGCGTTTTACCTGGCAGTCCTTTCCCTTTTCCGGCTCTTTTTCATTGTGTATCTGCATGACTATCTGGGGCCAGCCAGTGGCACAAGTGATATCCTGCTGGCTCTCTGGCGTGGCAGCAGGCTGTCGATGCAGACGGCTGGCTGCCTGGCGCTGCTGAGCTTCCTGCCGTCGCTGTGCCTGCATTATCTGTGGCCGCGCGCCGAGCGATGGAGCTGGCGTGTCATGAACTTCATCGTGCTGGCGGTGCTGGCGGTGCTCTATGCCGCCAGCTTCCCGTTCTACCGGCAGTTCCGCATGAACTTCAACCAGATGCTCTTCACGGGGGCCAATGACGATATCTATGCGTTGTTCATCACGATGATCCAGCAGTACTGGCTGCCTGTGCGGCTGGCCGGTGCTTTGCTGCTGGCGTATGGCCTGTGGCGGCTGCTCTTGGCCTGGCTGCGCTGGACGCCTGTGGAGACGCGGCTGCGGACTGTCTGTCTGGCCACGCCTGTACGCTGGCTGGGGCGTCTGGCCTTCCTCGGGGGCATATATCTGGCCGTACTGTTGGGCATCTTTGGCGGCAGCCTTGGCTGGCAGACAGCCGTCGACTGGGAAAATGCTGGTGTCACGAAGGATGAGTTCCTCAATGAGGCCATCTTGGATAATCCGCAGGCCATTTATCGTGCCTGGGTGCTCAACAGCCGTATGCTGGCCTGCAATGGCCTGGATTTTACGGTGGAGGATATCCGCAGCCTGGCGGCAGTGCTGGCGGGGCGCCAACCCGACAGTGATAATCTCGATGTCTATCTGCAGAAGCAGGCACAGGGCGCACGTATCGATAAGCCGCGTCATGTTTTTGTCATCCTGTCTGAGAGCTTTGCCAATTGGCCGCTGCTCGATAAGTACAAGGATATCCCGATTGCGGCAGGGATGCGTGCCCTGCTGGCTGAGCCGGATACGGATTATTGCCCGACATTCCTGCCCAATGGTGCGAGTACGGTTTCGGCTGTTACCGGGGTGGTCACGGGCTTTGCCGATGCCAACCTCTATCTGACGACGATGCCCGAATCGTTCCGCGAGCCATATGTCACGGCCAGTGCGCCGCAGATGGAGAAGCTCGGCTATACGACGGATTTCTGGTATGCGGGGCCGGCGACCTGGGAGCGTATCGGTGCGTTCACGCAGGCACAGGGCTTCGATCGTTTCTACAGCCGCGGCGATTTCGGCGATGTGCCGGGAAGTGTCTGGGGCTGCGAAGATGAGTGCCTTTATGCGCAGATCCTGGCGGGGCTTTCGGATACGCCGGGCTTCCATGTCATCCTCAACGCCTCGAATCATTCGCCCTATGATGTCGATGTTGAGGCTAAGGGCTTTGACAAGGAGGCCGTGCGGGCGGCGCTGCCGCCAGAGGCACAAGCCGATGAGGAGCTTTTGCGTGAGCTTGGCCATTATTGGTATGCAGACCGCGAATTGGCGAAATTCGTCCGGGAGGTCAAAGACAGATATCCGGACAGCTTGTTTGTCATTGTTGGCGATCATGCAGACCGCTATAACATCGATAAGATGCCGTCGACTTATGAGCGTTATGGCATCCCCTTCATCATCAGCGGGCGCGGCATCCATAAGGGAACGCTATTGGCTGACTCGGCGGGAAGCCAGATCGATATCGTGCCGACAATCATCGAACTCATTGCACCTAAAGGGTTTGCTTATATGGCCATTGGCTCAAGCTTGACGACGGTGAACAAACGCGGCGTCAACTATGGTTTCTGGATCACGCGGCAGGCCATTGGCAAGGCCGATACGGTGCCATTGGTGCCGGAGGCAGTCGGCGGCGGTGCTCCGCCGGCCATTGATGACCAGGCCATGCAGGACTATATCAACGCGGTGCGCAGCCTGTCCTGGTGGAGGCCCAAGTACGGGCCGCTGCTCGATGCGGCATTGCTCAAAGACCGCTGATTGGCTTTAGCGGAAAATCTGTTATAATGTATTAGGTAACAGAATAATAGCGAGAATGGATGGAGAATGGTGAAACGATTAATTGTCAATGCCGACGATTTCGGGCGGCATGAACTTATCAATGCGGCCGTCGAACGCGGCGTGACCGCGGGCTGCCTGCGGTCGGCAACGTTGATGCCAGGCGGCAAGGCCTTTGATTCGGCTGTGGCCGTAGCCAAGCGCCATACCGAGCTCGGCGTGGGCATACACTTCACACTGGTCAATGGCTATCCTGTCCTGCCGCCAGCAGAGATCCCGTCGCTGGTGACGGAACAGGGCGTGTTCTATGATGACCACACGGCGTTCGTCAAGCGGTATATCATGGGCAAGGTGAATCTTGAAGAGGTGCGCGCCGAGCTGGCGGCCCAGTTGCAGAAGCTTGAGCAGGCGGGGCTGTCGCTCACGCATGCGGATAGCCATCAGCATATGCATACGCTGCCGGGCATCATCGATATCGTGCTGGAGCTGGCCCAGGCTGCGGGCATCAAGGCTGTGCGCACGCCGCGCACGCCGTTGTTCTGCGGGGCGTTCGGAGGCGTGGGCCAGCTGATCGGCCGGCTGGGGCTCGGGACACTGGCGCAGCTGGCGGCGGGCAAGGCCAGACGGCGCGGGCTGGCGACGCCGGAGCATTTTGCCGGCATCGTGGCAGGCGAGGCTGTGTCGGAGACGTATCTCATGGAAATCATCCGGCAGCTGCAGCCAGGCACTACTGAGGTCATGATGCATCCGGGTACGGATAACGCCGTGCTCATCCCTGCATGCGGCTGGGACCATGACTTTGAGGCTGAGCTTGCAGCCATCGTTTCGCCAGCCGTGCGGGAACTGGCAGCGGCTGGTGCGGTCGAGATCACAGATTTCCGTGCGCTCTATGCGGCGGAATAAGGAGCAAGATGGATAAGATAACGATAATTGTCCCCTGCTACAACGAGCAGGAGGTCATAGAGAAGTTTCATAATGAGGTAACACGTGTCTTGCAGGACGTGGCAGATTGCAGTTTCACGTATCTGTTTGTCAACGATGGCAGCACGGATGCGACGCTTTCCCAGCTGCAGCAGCTGGCTGCCCGCGAGGAGAACGCGAGCTACATCAGCCTGTCGCGGAATTTTGGCAAGGAAGCAGCCATGCTGGCTGGCCTCGACTATGCAGATGGCGATGCGGTCATCATCATGGACGCGGATCTGCAGCATCCGCCGGAGCTTATTCCGGTGATGATCGACTGGTGGCGCCAAGGCTATGATGATGTCTGTGCCAAGCGTACGGATCGTGCTGATGAAACCTGGTTCAAACGTCATATGGCCAATCTGTTCTACCGTTGCCTGCAGGCCGTATCGAAATTCCGGGTACAGCGCGATGTCGGCGATTTCCGCCTGCTCGATAAACGCTGCGTGGCGGCGCTGCGTCTCATGCGTGAGAATCAGCGCTTTACCAAGGGGATGTTCACCTGGGTCGGCTATCGCAAGAAGGAGATTCCGTTCCATGTGCGGCCGCGGGCGGCCGGCGCAACGACCTG
The DNA here is from genome assembly GCF_900113715.1 of Pseudoselenomonas ruminantium. Classification (GTDB taxonomy): domain Bacteria; phylum Bacillota; class Negativicutes; order Selenomonadales; family Selenomonadaceae; genus Selenomonas_A; species Selenomonas_A caprae. Next base: position 7,422 of record NZ_FOQK01000019.1, read on the forward strand.
GAGCTATCTGGCGCTCTGCAATCTGGCCGTTGAGGGACTGACTTCTTTCACGACGGCACCGCTGCGTCTGACTACCTTGCTGGGGCTGGGCGTATCGCTGCTGGCGATGTTCTATATGTGCTGGGTGTTGTTCAACGCCCTTTGTTATGGCGATCCCGTGGCGGGCTATCCGACCTTGATCACGGTCATGCTTTTTTTGGGCGGCGTGCAGCTGTTATCGCTGGGCATCATCGGTGAGTATCTTGGCCGCGTGTTCACGGAGAGCAAGCAGCGGCCAATCTACCTGGTCGATGAATACGATGGCCAGAAGATGATTTATGGCAGCCCTGCTGGCCGGCTGCCGCAGGTGCAAGAGAATAAGAGATAGGGGCGTGGCATTTTGTCGCAGAGTAATAATGAATTAGGGCGGAACCTGCTGGTTCTGCTGGGGATTTTCTTGGTGATGTTCATCCTGAATCAATGGATGCCGATCCATCGTGACGATTATGATTATTCGCTGATCTGGATGACTGCGGAGCACGTCAGTTCTTTCCAGGATGTCGTGCATTCGGCATACCGCCACTACTTTTTGCATGGCGGGCGCATGGTTACGGTATTCTGCCTTGATCTCTTCCTCTGGCTGGGCAAGCTGTGGTTTGACATTGTCAATGCGCTGATGTTTGTTGCGCTGGTGGTGCTCATGTACTTCCATGCCCGCCGCTCCGTCGAGTGGCGGCAGGAGCCGGTGCTCTTGGCGGCCACGGGGCTGCTGGCCTGGCTGGCCTTTCCGCATTTCGGCGAGGTAGCTGTCTGGAAGAGCGGTTCGACGGTCTATCTCTGGTCGGCTGTGCCGGTGGCACTCTTCTTGCTGCCGTATAATCTGTCACTGGCCAAGGGCCGTCCGGTGCTTGGCAGCTGGTGGCTGCTGCCGATGTTCCTGCTGGGCCTTATCGCTGGCTGGTCGGTGGAGAATCTGGCTGTCACTGTAGTTGCCTTGACCGCTGGCATCAGCTGGTATCTGCGCCGCCAGGGCGCTATGGCGGGCTGGATGCCTGCCGGCTGTATCGGTTCGCTGCTCGGGCTTATCGGCCTTGTGGCGGCGCCAGGCAACTTCGTCCGCTATGATGACCAGGGCAGCGGCAAGGGGATCCTTGACCATATCGGCAACCAGATTGCGGGTAATGCGGAAATGGTGCTCTACATCCTGCCGCTCATCCTGCTCCTGCTTTGCGCTTGGCGTGTCTTCAAGATGGTGCTGGCCGAGCGTCAGGGCGTCCAGATCGCACGCGGCGGGGCAGAGCTCAGCTATCGTCAGTGGGCACTGCTGGGCTTCATCCTGCTTTTGGTCGTGTCGTATTTCAATGGCAGCTTCGTGGCCTGGACCGTGCGTGATATCCTCTATGCCATCGTGATGGTGCCGCTGGGTCTTACCAAGCCGAAGACCATCGACCACTTTGATAATCTGTTCAAGGGCTTTGATGAGATGGCCATCTACTGGCTGACGATTTTCTTTGTCTACGCGCTGGTCAAGAAACGGCTGGGGCTGTCGGCGCCTGTCATCCGCCAGCTGGCGGAAATGGTCAAGGCGCACGAGGTTTGGCAGGCGTTCCCAGCTGTCCGTTATGCGGGGGGGCTGCTGGCCTTGGCACTGCTCAATAACCTGGTCATGCTGGCGGCGCCGACTTTCCCAGCGCGTGCGACCTTCAGCTCGGTGGCGATGATCATCACGGCGACGATTGCCATCCTGCGCGATCCCGTGATCCGTGAGTATTTTTCCGGTCATGCACGCGTTGTGCTTGGAGCTGGCGCTGTAGGGCTGGCCTTGTTTACGCTGTCGGCAGCTATGCTTGTCACGTACACGCTGCGGCAGGAAAACGATGTGCGGCTGGCCATCGTCCAAGCGGCGGCTGCCAAGGGTGAGCCCATCGCTTATATGGACCCGATCCCGCTGAAGAATCGCGCCTTGCGTCATGTATTCTTTGCCGATTTTGACAACGGCGTGACCAAAGACGGTCTGTGCAAGTATTATGGTATCAAGGACATCAAGGTAAACATGGAGAAAGATAGCCGGCGCTGATGGCCGGCCAGAGGATAGATGCAGATGATTTCGCTGGAAAAATGTGAGCTATGCCCGCGGCGCTGCGGCGTGAACCGGCGGGAACGCGTGGGTTTCTGCGGGGCCGGGGCCAGGGCGCGCATCGCACTGGTCTCGCTGCATCCGTGGGAGGAGCCTTGCCTTACCGGTGCCAATGGCGCGGGGACAGTATTCTTTTCCTACTGCAATCTGCGCTGCTGCTTCTGCCAGAATCATGAGATCAGTCATGAGGGCAAGGGGGAGGAAGTAACCGACGAGCGTCTCGCGGAGATATTCCTCGAACAGCAGCAGCGTGGGGCAGCGACCCTCGATCTTGTGACGCCGACGCACTATGTGCCGCAGATCATCCATGCGCTTGAAATGGCGCGGGGGCAGGGCTTCTCGCTGCCTGTCGTCTACAATTCGGGCGCATATGATACGGTGGAGACCATTGCGAGCCTGCAAGGCTATGTCGATATCTTCCTGCCGGACCTCAAGTATGTCGGGCGCGAAGCCGCTGCCGAATATTCGCAGGCTCCGGATTACTTTGAGCACGCGGCGGCGGCTATCCGCAAGATGGTGGAGATCGCTGGCCCAGTACAGTTCAGCGCTGATGGCCGGATGACGCGCGGCGTATTGATCCGTCATCTTGTCTTGCCAGGACATCGTCACGAGAGCATGAAGGCTCTCGACTGGCTCTGGCAGGAGTTTGGCGATACGGTGCAGCTGAGCCTGATGAACCAGTATACGCCGATGTATCGGGCGGCTGAGCACAAGGGGATGAATCGGCGGCTCACTACCTTTGAATACGAATCGGTGGTCGATCATGCACTGGCGTTGGGGATTACCCGTTGTTACGTGCAGGAAGGGCAGACTGCTTCAGAGGAATTCGTGCCGGCTTTTGATGGCCGCGGGGTCAAAGAAAGCGGACGGTAAAGGAATATATAGACAGGACAGACAGGACCGGCAGGTTGACAGGAGGTATTCTGATTAGCCTGCCGGTTTGTTATGCAGGCCGCAGGCTGATCGCAAGGAGGATTGGTTATAGATTTGCAGGAAATCGGGGTTAGATGTAGAATGAATATATAGGAGCTTAGAAATGGATTAGAATGTGATGGTTTACTATGGGGGGCATTCGTATAAATAAAGCAGAAGGAAAACGGCAAAGGGGAATGCCGGAAGGGCTGCTGTTTATTTCGATGGCGTTGCTCGTTATCGCAACGACGCTTGCGATTTTCGTATCACAGGTTCCCTGTGGGGGCAATGTCATTCCTTCCTCGCGGGGCTATGCAGCTACTGACGCTGACGGGCCGCGCGTCGTAGGGGGCTTTGTGCCGGAAACACCGCGCGGGGCACCGCCTGCCGAGCTGCGAGATGATCCGGCAGCGTCGCAGGAACCGGTTTTCCTGCGCTGGGATTTCATCAACGGTCTGTTCCTGGGGATTCTCGTGCTGGAATTCGTGATCTTTCCCATCCTGTTCTGGATGTGGTTCGGTCCAGGCAGCCAGCGTGTTGATGCCGTGGAAAAAGAAACGTCAGAGAACGAAAAAAGATGACCTTGCAGGATGCAAGGTCATCTTTTTTATGGCTGCTCTTCCGGCAGGCCGTTGGGATCTTCGGTCAAGGGATGCTGGCCGAGCATGGTCGTGAGTGTCTCGCGGCGGAAGCCGTAAGTGGAGCTGGCAAAATCCTGCTCAGGATTGTAGCGGCTCGATGGCGCGTTGAGCAGGCCGCAGATGGTATCGTAGAGCATATCGTTGGTGAAATAGCGGCTCTGATGGCTGCGGAGTGCCTGTGTGTGCCCTGGCAGTGCCTGCTGGTAGGCTGGCGACAGGTACATCCACATGGGGATGCGTACCATATCAAAGCTGAACACGTCCGGATTATGGGAGATTTCGAGGTTCTCGCCGTGGTCGGAGAAGTAGACCATCGCCTGCAGGTTCAGGTTTTTCTGTGCGTAATCGAAGACCTGCGACAGGATGTAGTCGGTATAGAGGATGCTGTTGGCATACGATGGCAGCGAGGTCACTGTGGATTCACCCTCGGCGGTCTCGAATTTGGAAAACTCGCTCGGGTAGCGGTTGTTGTAGTAGATATGGCTGCCCATGATATGTAGGACGACGAAATTATTCTTGGTCGGGTCGAGCTGCGAGAGATATTGCAGCAAGGATTCGTCGTATTTGTCGGAGAAGTTGTAGGAGTCATCGGTCCATTCCGCATGGTCGGCGGTCTTGGCGACAAGGGTAATGGCACTGTCATATTGGCCGTAGCGGCCCTGGTTGCTGAACCACCAGGTTTCATAGCCGGATTTCTTGGCTACGTCGATGATGGAAGCTGATTCGAAGAATTCCTTGCCGTTGTATTGGCTCTGCTCCGTCAGGGCACGCTGCAGCACCGGTACGGTCTGGGACCAGGAAGAGTAGGCATTGTCGAAGCGGAGGAAGCCCGGATCGCCCTGGGCGAGCTTCTCGCTGAGCCAAGGCGTGTCCTCGAAGGGGAAATCCGGCGTGTAGGCTTTCATATAGTTGCGCGAGGCAGACTCACCGATGACGAGGATGACGGTTCCTGGGGCCTTGGCGGCCAGCGTCATCTTGCTGTCGATCATGAGGCTGTTCAGGCGCTCGTCATGGCCGATGCTGTATTCCTGGGTCTGGTTGACATAGGAGATGACATCGTTCCAGAGATCGGCAATCGAGGTCTGGGGCAGATACCAGGATTGAGCATACACTGTAGCCAGCGTGAGCAACGCGAGGGCGCCCATGCGCCCAGCTGTCGGATCATCGGCGAGGGTGCGGCGTGCAAAGTCCAGATGGCAGCGATAGCAGGCATAGAGGAAGAGGCCAAAGCCTGCGAACACGAGCAGCGTCGGCACGAGGCCGAGATTCGACTGGATGAAGTCGACGCTTTCGTGGTAATTCGTCAGATAGAGTGCCATAAGGGAGGCTGGCGAGAGACAGTGCCAGAAGAGGCAATAGTAGGTCGCCTGGATGAAGGGAATCGCCAGGCCGAGAAAGTTCAGGACGGCCATGATGGCGGCGATGACCTTCCGGCAGCCGAGCCGGAAGAGGGCGCTTTCCAAGGCCATCAGCAGGATAAAGGCTGACGTGCCGACGATGAAATCAAAACAGATCTTGGACTGGTACCAAGTAGAAGAATAGGTCCAGGCGTAGAGCAGCGGGAAAGTAACACACCAGCCAATGCCAGTCAAAAGATTGGGCAGTGCTGCTTTACTGAAGATTGGCACGCGCGTGCCGTAGGGGATAAGCATGAGCCCTGCGAGGATTGGCAGCAGGATGGGCATGAAATATTGAGCGCCCATATCTTGGCCGATGTCGATGTAGAAGGCAATCAGGCAGATGAAATATACTGCTGCGGCCACAAACCAGCGGATGATATTGTCCTGGTCGATTGTTGAAAGTTTCATGTATAATCTTCTTTCCTTCTATAATACAATTGAACGGAAAAACCACTGACAATTCTACACGAAATCGCTATTTCCGTCAATTTCTGCGCGCATACGGATTGGATATATTGCGGAAACAATGCCGATATTCAAGGGCGTTCCTTGACTTTTGCCAGGGGAGTCATTAGAATTGACTATATTAAAGAAAGAAGCGAGGAGTTATTATGGAAAAAACGGATCCGTTACGCCTGGAGAATCAGTTGTGCTTTCCGCTATACGCTTGTGCGCGGGAGATCGTCAAGGCATACCGGCCGTATTTGGATGAGTTGGGGCTTACGTATACGCAGTACATCACGATGATGGTGCTGTGGGAAGAGGAAAAGATCAGCGTGAAAGAGCTCGGACAGAAGCTGCACCTTGATTCCGGTACGCTCACCCCATTGCTCAAGAAACTGGAAGGGAAGGGATATCTGACCCGTGAGCGTTCGCGCGAAGATGAGCGTGTGGTCATGGCCTGCATCACGGCTGAGGGCCGGGCACTCAAGCAGGAGGCAGCCTTTGTGCCTGCGGCCATGCGCAGCAAGGTGACGTCCTTTGACCGCAACGATGCCAAAGTCCTTTATGACTTGTTGTACCAGTTGATGGAGATTCTTGGCGAAGCCAATTGCGAAGAAAATAAAAAATAATTTTCTTGGCGTGCAAGGGCAGGAGCGGAAAGGCTTCCTGCCCTTTTTGTGTCCGTTTGTGCCCCTGGCAGTGACTTTTTGCCATTGCCAGGAAAGGGGTTCTTTGGTACAATATATACCGTTACGACAATAAACAACCACAATATATAGGGGGAGGCGGAATCGGATACCGCAGATATGGGGATATCCGGATAGTCTATGGACTTAAAGACAGTTACGAAACGTTCGGGCCATACCGTGGCCTATAATCGTGAGAAGATTTTCAATGCTATTGCCGGCGCTAACGTGGACGGCGGCAAGATGATGACTGACAAGGACATCGATGAGGTGACGAGCCAGGTCGAATGGGATATCCAGGATCGTACGAACATCAGCGTGGAGGAAATCCAGGATATCGTTGAGCAGGAGCTCATGAAATACAATTTCTATGATGTGGCGAAGAAGTACATCACCTATCGGCAGAAGCATGCCGAGCGCCGCGCGGCGCAGAAGCACCTGATGTCTTCCTACCGCGACATTTTCTTTGCTGATGCTGTGGATGTCGATCTCAAGCGCGACAATGCAAACATCAACACCGATGCGTCGATGGGCATCATGCTCAAGCTCGGTGCGGAGGGTGCCAAGCACTTTGTCGATAACTATGTGCTGACGGATGAGTTCCGCGAGGCGGACAAGGAGAACTGGATCCATATCCATGACAAGGATTTCTCGTTGATCACGTTCAACTGCTGCCAGATCGATCTGCTGAAGCTGTTCCACGGCGGGTTCTCGACGGGGCATGGTTTCCTGCGCGAGCCGAACAGCATCCGTGCCTATGCATCGCTGGCCTGCATTGCCATCCAGAGCAATCAGAATGATATGTTTGGCGGCCAGTCCATCAATGCCTTCGACTACGCGATGGCGGAGGGCGTGCGCAAGTCGTTCCACAAGGCCGTGATCGATGAGGCCTACAAGGCACTTCTGTATCAGTTCGCCTGTCGGGATTTCGGCACAGAAGAGGAGTTCAAGCTGGAATTCAAGAAGGTCATGGCTTTCGATGCGTGCCATTATACAGAAAGCTCGGAGGATGCGGATGCCGGCCGCTCGATTGCAGCTATTGAACAGGCGGTCGGGACGCTGTTGGCGGAGGTCTACCATAAGGACACCGACGGCGTGGAGAAAATGGCCAAGGTCATCTATCATCTGGCTTGTGCCGATGTCGTCGAGGAGACGCATCAGGCCATGGAGGCATTGATCCATAACTTCAATACACTGCATAGCCGCGCAGGTGCGCAGGTACCGTTCAGCTCCATCAACTACGGCATGGATACGTCGCCGGAGGGCCGCCTGGCCGTCCGTGAGGTGCTCAATGCCATCTGGTCGGGACTGGGCAATGGCGAGACGCCGATTTTCCCGATTTCGGTCTTCCAGCTCAAGGCCGGCGTCAACTATAATCCGGGCGATCCGAACTACGATTTGTTCCTGCAGGCCTGCAAGACGAGTGCGAAGCGTCTGTTCCCGAACTTCGTGAACATCGATGCGCCGTACAACCTGCAGTATTACAAGCCGGGCGACTATAACAGCGTCGTGGCGACGATGGGCTGCCGCACGCGTGTCATGAGTAATATCAACGGCCCGGAGGAGTCCGGCAGCCGCGGCAACTTCGCCTTCACGACCATCAACCTGCCGAAGCTGGCACTTGAGTCCAAGGGCGATATGGATAAATTCTGGCAGCTGTTCGACAAGTACATCAAGATCAGCCACGACTATCTGCTGGCCCGCCTGCATGTCATCGAGCAGAAGCACGTCTACAACTATCCGTTCCTGATGGGGCAGGGCGTCTGGATGGACAGCGACAAGCTGACGAATGAGGATGGCATCAAGGATGTCCTCAAGCATGCATCCTTCTCCATCGGTTTCTGCGGTCTGGCCGAGTGCCTCAAGGCGCTCATCGGCAAGCATCATGGCGAGAGCGCCGAGGCCCAGGAGCTGGGTCTCAAGATTGTCGGCCATCTGCGGGCGGCAACCGATAAATATACGGAAGACGAGCATATGAACTGGTCGACCTTCGGCACACCGGCCGAATCCACGGCAGGCCAGTTCCAGCGCAGCAACCGCAAGAACTATGGCGTGATCGAGGGGGTCACGGACCGTGCGTACATGACGAACTCCTCGCATGTGCCGGTCTACTATCCAATCAAAGCTATCGATAAGATCCGCATCGAGGCGCCGTACCATGCGCTTGAGAATGCCGGTCATATCGCCTATATCGAGATGGACGGTGACCCGACGAAGAACGTCAAGGCCTTCGAGAGCGTCGTCCGTGCCATGCATGATGCCGATATGGGCTACTTCTCCATCAACCATCCGGTCGACCGCGATCCGGTCTGCGGCTATACGGGACTCATCGAGAACGAGTGCCCGCACTGTCACCGCAAAGAGGTCGAGAAGGGCCGTTTCACGGTGAAACGAATGAAATAAGCGTCAGCTTTGGCTGATGAAAAAAGACCTGCGAGGCAATGGCCTCGCAGGTCTTTCAATTATCGTTGGCGGGATGCGTATGGTCAAGATTGGGCATGCGCAGTCCTTTGCGCAGATAGTCGCGTTGGAGAAAGAAAACGCTTTGGACGAGCTTGTCCTGTTCTCGCGGGGTCAGGCGTCCCTCCAGTGAGACGCCGACATGATAGATGGTGCCAGAGGGCACCTCGATGGGAGTGCAGCGCTCGACGAGCGCGTCAGTCTTGAGGGTGCCATAAAGCGGTACGCCCGGGATGGCGATGGCGACGCGTGACTGCAGCGGAACTTCCTCGTTGCACGCAAAGCAGAGACCGCCGCCACTCAGATCGACCAGCGTGGTGATGGTGGCGTTGCGCAGATTGCCATAGCGTCCGGGCAGCTTGACCAGCATGGGCAGGGCAATGGGGACGCGGACAAAGTGGCGCATCTGGACACGATTGACGTCCGCAGGCTTTTCCAGGCACCAGGTCATATCCTCGAGCACGGAGCTGCTGCGGAAGCTGGTGGTAAAGCGATAGACGCAGCCGTTCCCCGTGACTGCACAGTCAAGGGGAATATCCGCTGCGGGCACGTCGAGAAAGACGTCTGGGGCACAGTCGATGTGGATGGCCAGATAGCGCAGGGAAATCTCTGTGATGACTCCGTGCAGGTCAAGCCGATAGTCCTCATTATTCGTGGTGATGTGAATGAATTGTTCCTCGTGCAGCACGTCGCTTGCGGGCATGGTTTCCGTCGTCATAGGCGGTTTACACTCCAATCCTTAAACCTTTATATCATAGTACCAAAGTCCTAGTATACTGTCAATAAAAGCCTGCCTCTTTTGAGGCAGGCTTTTAAGAAAGGATTGGATATGTCACAGTGACATACTCAGAAGGTTGCCAATCATGCCATATTGCACGCTGGCCGTGAGAAGCTTGGGATTCGTGTAGGCCGATGCCAGCGTCAGCTGGTTGCCGAGCATTTTCTGCATCGACGGGAAAGCCTTGTCCTGCTGCGCGGCGGCAAAGTCGGCGTGGCTTTCAGCCTTGCCGGCAAGGCCGTTCTGGCCCAGGGCATTCTGGACGCGGCTGCCATTCTCGACGAGGGCGGCTGCAAGCTTGTCCTCATCGACAGACAATTCCCCGGTCGCACTGTCGACACTGATCCCGATCTGCTTATAGCTGTCGGCACGATATGTCGTGTCGGCAAACGTATTGGCCAAGGACTTCATGCGGTTGCTGACGCTGCTGTAGTCGCTGGTCAGGTTCAGCGCATCGTTGTAGTCGGAGACGAGCTGCTTGACGTTCTTGATGGCGCTCTTGAGCGGATCGCTATACGTCTTTGTGCCGTCTTCGGCCGTGGTGATGTCGCTCTGGCTGAAGCTGTAATCCATCTTGGCGACTGCTTTGGCCGAGCCCTTGAGATCGCTCATGGCAGAGCCAAACTGGGTCGTGAAGACCTTCTTGGCTTCGTCATAGGAGCTTACGAGCTCCGAAGCACTTGTGCTGATGCCCGAGATGGAGCTGAGGCTCGCCAGACTGCCCGATGAGCTGGCCGAAGACGTGTAGCTGGACCAGAGATCCGTCAGCGAATCCTGAGCGGCGGTCGTCTTCTTCGTCGTATGTGACGAGGAAAAAGCGTTCACGAGATTGCTCAGCGAGGATACGTTGGCCGCTGCAGTCGCAAATGCCGAACTCGTACCACCAGCACTGCTGCTGGTTTCCGTTTGGGCGCTGGACGAGCTGCTGGCGCTGCCAGACGATGTGCTGGGCGTATTGCCCGCAGCCATCTTGTACAGGGTATACGTGTTATTGGCCATGGATGAGATGGTGGACATGATGATCCCTCCTTTCTTGTGTAGTGGAGCGCACAAAACCTCCCTACTTGGTATATCGTCAAATCGAATTGAAAAATTAAGGAGATTTTCGCGTTACGATTCATTCGTGAATTATACGAATAAGCATAGTTTATTTGGGCGAATAAAACCAATAAATTTCAAACAAGGCGTGTGTTTTCAGAAAATATTTATTTTGGCAGAATATGGCGGAAATTGTTTTACTTATAGGGGCAAAACGTGTAGAATAGGAACTGTCAGAGGGATTGTTCCCTCAAATGTTCAGGCCGTGAGCAGAACCTGCCACAGCGACGCCGGGCAACCGGAGGCAGGCTGCTTGTGATAATATGGAGTAAAAAGAATAGGTGGGGATTTACAACATGTTAAAGAAGACGAAAATCATCTGCACGCAGGGACCATCCACGGAGAAACCGGGCGTTATCGATGCGCTGATTGCAAACGGTATGAATCTGGCCCGTTTCAATTTCTCCCATGGTGACCATGAGGAGCATCTGAACCGTATCAACATGGTACGCGAGGCGGCTAAGAAGGCTGGCAAGGTCATCTCCCTGGTTCTGGACACGAAAGGTCCGGAGATGCGTCTGGGCGAGTTCAAAGACGGTAAAGTCATGCTCGAGAAGGGCAACAAGTTCACGCTGACGTATGATGATGTACCGGGCGATGAGACGCATGTTTCCGTCAACCACAAAGGTCTCTATACGGAAGTAAAACCGGGTGATACGCTGCTTCTGTCCGATGGTCTCGTAGCACTCAAGGTTGATGAAATCAAGGGCAAAGACATTGTCACGACGATTCAGAACAGCGGTAAAATGAGCACGCGCAAACGCGTTGCTGCACCGGGTGTATCGCTGGGCCTGCCGCCGATTTCCGAGCAGGATGAGAAAGACATCATCTTCGGCTGCGAGCAGGACATGGATTTTGTCGCTGCTTCCTTCATCCAGCGTCCGGCTGATGTCCTGGCTATCCGTAAGCTCATCGAGGAGCACAATGGTCATATGGAGATCATCCCGAAAATCGAGAATCTCGAAGGCGTCAAGAACTTCGATGCTATCCTTGAAGTTTCTGATGGTATCATGGTTGCTCGTGGTGACCTCGGCGTTGAGGTTCCGGCTGAGGATGTGCCGCTGATCCAGAAAGAAATCATCCGCAAGTGCAACAAGGCTGGCAAACCGGTCATCGTTGCTACGCAGATGCTCGATTCCATGGAGCGCAACCCGCGTCCGACCCGTGCAGAGGTTTCCGACGTTGGTAATGCTATCCTCGATGGTACGGATGCTATCATGCTCTCTGGCGAGACGGCTTCCGGTGACTACCCGGTTGAGGCAGTTGCTACGATGAACCGCATCGCCTGCCGCATCGAGTCCGCTCTGGAGTACAAAGATCTCTTCATCGAGCGCGGCTTCGAGCATCTCCAGTCCCGTACGCGTGCAGTCGCTCATGCTACGGTACAGATGGCTTATGAGCTCGATACGCCGGCTATCATCACGCCGACTGAGAGCGGTTACACGACGAAAGTCGTTTCGAAGTATCGCCCGAAAGCAGCTATCGTTGCTTACACGCCGAGCGAGAAAGTTGTCCGTCAGCTGAACCTGCGCTGGGGCGTATATCCAATCCTCGGCACGGAGTGGAACGATGTTGACGAGATGCTCAGCAATGCAACGGCTGCCGCTGTCAAGAACGAGTACGTAAAACGCGGCGACACGACGATTGTTACGTCGGGTATCAAAGTTGACAACTCGGCTGCTGTCGGCAAGAACACGAACTCCATCCGTGTTTACGCTATCTGATAAGAATATCGGACTATTGGAAGAAGCTTCCCTGGGGGAGGCTTCTTTTGTTTTTCGACGCTTTTTCTTGCAGAGAAATGCTACTCTATGGTAGAATAATATGGAAACTGTAATTAAAGGGAGGCTTACATACATGTTGCTTACCGTTTTGATGATATTAGATGCATTGGTAGCAATCATCCTCATCGCGTCGGTGCTCGGTCAGGAGGCGAAATCTTCTGGCATGGGCGGTATGGGCGGCGGTGCGGATACCGTATTTTCGAGCAAAGCTCGGGGTATGGATGCGCTGCTGGCACGCGTTACCGTGGTTTTTGCGACTTTATTTGCGGTTATTACGATCGTGATTGCCCGCATGACCAACTAATACGAGAGAGCGTTCCCTGTTCTGCAGTATCAGAGCAGGGGCGTTTTGTATTACGGCGAGGGGAGGCAAGAGGATGATTTTACCTGGTGCAGAGCCGTTTTTCCTGCCAGGCGGCAGGGAAGGGGTGCTGCTCATTCATGGGTTCACGGGACTGCCGGCGGAGCTGCTGCTCATGGGGCAGTACCTGCATGCGCGTGGTTTTTCGGTGCTTGGGGTCCGGCTGGCCGGGCACGGGACAACGGTTGAGGATATGAGCCACATGACCTGGGAGGACTGGATGGACTCTGTCCGCGATGGCTATGCGTTGCTGTCGGGCTTCTGCGATACCGTCGATGTCATAGGCCATTCGATGGGCGGGCTGTTTGCGCTGCTGCTGTCGTCGGAGGAAAAGATCGGCAAGGTGGTCACGCTGGCAGCGCCTATCCAGATCGCGGAGGAACGCGGCATCAAGTTCCTGCCGCCGCGCGAGGTCTGCAATAACCAGTTCGTCCCGAAGGCCCGCCGCCGTCTCAAGGGAGTGCCGGAGGCGGTCAACAACACGTACCGCAAGATGCCGCTTATCGGCGTCCATGAGCTCGTCGATGTCATCGAGAAGACGAAGGGCTGCATCGACAAGGTCACGGTACCGGTACTCATCATGCACAGCCGGGATGACCATACGGCGGCGCCTGTCAGTGCCGAGTATATCTATGATCATGTGCAAAGCCATATCCGCCGGATATGCTGGCTGGAGGAGTCCGGCCATCTGCTGCCTGTGGCAGCGGAACGCGAGAAAGTATTTGCTGAGGCTGCGGCCTTCCTGCAGGCGCCTGACGCGTAAGTGGCGCTGGCAGGAGAAACGAGTGGAAAGGGCAGGTGTGCTCTTTCAGGAAAAGGGAGAAAAAGAAACTTTATGGATTTGAAAGAACGAATTGTCGCGTATATGCGTGAAGCGGCCTACAAGCCACTGTTGGCAGAGGATCTGGCCGAGGAAATGGGACTGACGCTGGACGAGCAGGTGGAATTCCCGCAGGCCCTCGAGGAGCTCGAACAGGAGGGGGCGATCATCCGGAACCGCAGCGACCTCTACGGTGTGCCGAGCCGCATGCATCTGGTGGTAGGCCGCATTTCGATGACGGCCAAGGGCTTTGGCTTCATCATCCCTGATGTGCGTGAGTCGGAGGAGGAGACGGATGTATTCGTGCCGGGCCCGGGTATCGGCTCGGCTATGCACGGTGACCGCGTCGTGGCGCGTGTCACGCCGTCGGAGGAGCCGGGACGTTCGCGCGAGGGCGAGATCATCCGCATCCTGGAGCGGGCCAATGAGAAGATTGTCGGTACCTTTGAGAGCAGCAAGACCTTTGGTTTTGTGACGCCGGATAATACGAAGCTCACCCAGGATATTTTCGTGCCGAAGAAATTCTTTCATGGCGCGAAGACCGGCAGCAAGGTTGTCGTCAAGATCACGAAGTGGCCGGATGGCCGCCGCAACGCCGAGGGCGATGTCATTGAGGTACTCGGCAAGGTCGGCGATCCTGGTGTCGATGTGCTGGCGGTCATGCGCCAGTATGAGCTGTCGGAGACATTCCCCGAGGATGTGCAGGCAGCTGCCGATGCGGTGGAGCAGGAGCCGTCGCCAGAGGAATACCGTGGCCGCGCTGACCGCCGCAATCTGCCCATCGTGACGGTGGATGGCGAGGACTCCAAGGATCTTGATGACGGTGTCTTTGCACGCAAGAATGAGGATGGCTCGTTCTTCCTCGGCGTCTATATCGCCGATGTCAGCTGGTATGTCCGGGAGAACCAGCCGCTGGACCGCGAGGCCTATGCGCGCGGTACGAGCGTCTATCTGGTCGACCGTGTCATCCCGATGCTGCCGAAGGAACTCTCGAACGGCATCTGCAGCCTCAATGCGGGCGTCGACCGCCTGTCGATGGCTTGCGAGATGCAGATCTCTCCAGAAGGCGAGATCACGAGCTATGAGATCCTGCCGGCGGTCATCCATGTATACCGCCGTTTGACGTACAATATCGTCAACAAGGTGCTGGTCGACAAGGAGGAGCCGTTCCTGTCGGACAACCATGATATCGGCACGATGCTGGAGACGCTGGCGGAGCTGCGCGGTGTGCTCAAGGCGAAGCGCCATCGCCGCGGGTCGATCGACTTCGACCTGCCGGAGGTCAAGGTCAAGCTCGACGAGAAGGGGCATCCGATCGCGCTGATCAAGCGCGAGGGCTCGCTGGCCGAATCCATCATCGAGGAGTGCATGCTGGCGGCCAACGAGACGGTGGCCCGTCATATGGATACGAAACATCTGCCCTTCATGTACCGCGTGCATGAGCAGCCGACGACGGAGAAGATCGAGCGCCTCAACAATCTGCTTGGTGCCTTCGGCTTGTTTGTCCGTCAGGACGAGGCGGGACAGATCCAGCCCATGGATGTCCAGAAGGTACTCGAGAAGGTCGAAGGCCGTCCCGAGGAGCGCATCATCAGCACCGTGGCGCTGCGCTCGATGCAGCAGGCCCGTTATTCCGAGCTCAGCCTTGGGCATTTTGGCTTGGCGGCCCGTTACTACACGCATTTCACGTCGCCGATCCGCCGCTATCCGGACCTCATCGTCCATCGCCTGCTGCGCGAGACGTTTGCGACGGGGACGCTGCCTGCTGAGCGGCAGGCCAAGCTCAAGACGATGCTGCCAGAGACGGCTGACCATGCATCGCAGCGCGAGCGCATCGCCATCGAGGCCGAGCGCGAGACGACCGATATGAAGAAGATCGAGTACATGGCGCAGTTCGTCGGTGAGGAATTCTCCGGCGTCATCAGCGGCGTCACGGCTTTCG
Source organism: Pseudoselenomonas ruminantium (assembly GCF_900113715.1). Lineage (GTDB taxonomy): Bacteria > Bacillota > Negativicutes > Selenomonadales > Selenomonadaceae > Selenomonas_A > Selenomonas_A caprae. Next base: position 22,864 of record NZ_FOQK01000019.1, read on the forward strand.
GCATCTTCGTCGAGCTTGACAATGGCGTCGAGGGTCTTGTCCATGTCTCGACGATGGTCAATGACTACTACGAGTATGTCGAGGAGCAGTTCGCGATGGTCGGCGAGCGCACGCAGGCCAAATACCGCCTGGGCGACGAGGTCGAGGTATTGCTGGTGCGCGCGAGCGTCGAGGAGCGTAATCTCGACTTCGTGCTCAAGGACAATGGTGCCTATGATCCGGAGGCCATGAAGAACGCCGTCCGTGGCGGCCGCAGTGGCGGCAAGGGCAAGTCCGGAAAAGCGGGCAAAGGCGAGAAGAAAGGCGGCAAGGACAAGAAGGAAAAAGGCCGCGGAGAGCGCAAGCCGAAAAAGGCTGCCATGAGCCCTGACGAGATCGTCGTCGAGCAGCTCTATGCGGTGGACGGCGAGGAGAAGCCCAAGAAGAAACGCTCGCGCGGCGGCCGTGGCAAGAAGCGCGGTGCTTCGGGCGAGAAGCTGCCGAAGCAGGAGCAGGCACAGCCGCAGAAGGGCAGCCGCAAGCGTGCGGATAAGGAGGCCAAGCCCCAGGAAAAGGGCGGCAGCGACCGTTCCCGCAACCGTGAGGAGCGCCGTGGCGGCAAAGAGGGCGACTATCATCGCGTCTATGTGACGGGGCTCAACAGTGCTGTCTGGCCGGATCCGCCGGGGTATCATGAGCGCAAGCTGCGCGAGGAGGCCCGCCAGGAGAAGGAAAAGGCGAAGAAGGCTCCGAAGCGGCGTCCGCGACCGCATCGCAAGACGGAAGGCGGCACGGCCAACAGTAAATGATTATTCCCACTGAAAGCAGTGAGGTGAATATTATTGGGGAAGAAAAACATTGCCATCAAGATTGCCTGCGAGAACCGCAAGGCACGTCATGATTTTTTCATCCATGAGACCTTTGAGGCAGGGCTGGCTCTGCAGGGGACAGAGGTCAAATCCCTGCGGGCCGGCAAGGCCAATCTCAAGGACAGCTATGCTGTCATCAAGAATGGCGAGGTTTTCGTCGAGCATATGCATATCAGCCCGTATGAGCAGGGGAATATCTTCAATCACGATCCGCTGCGCACGCGCAAGCTCTTGATGCACAAGGCGGAGATCATCAAGCTGTTCAGCAAGACACGCGAGAAGGGCTTCACGCTGGTGCCGCTCAAGGTCTACTTTAAGCATGGCCGCGCGAAGCTGGAGCTCGCGTTGGCCAGCGGCAAGCATAACTATGATAAGCGCCAGGATCTGCAGGCAAAAGCGGCCAAGCGTGACGTAGAACGTGCGCTTAAAGATCGGCAGCGTTATTAAAAGGATATTTCGCAGCAGGAAAGACGCCATATCTTTATCGGTAGAGATAGATATGGCGTTTTATATTTTCAAGAGTGTAATGTTGTAGCATGATGGTGCGAGGTGGTATAATAGGCAGGTATTCTTTGGATTGGAGATGAATCTATGGGTAAACCGACGAAAATGAAACGCGGGCTGAAGAACCGGCATCTGCAGATGATAGCGCTCGGCGGCGCTATCGGCACGGGATTGTTCTATGGCTCGACGTCTACGATAGCACTGGCTGGCCCGGCGGTCATGCTGGCGTATCTTCTGGGCGGCATCGTGATATTCTTCATCATGCGCATGCTCGGCGAGATGGCAGTGGATGAGCCGGTATCGGGGTCGTTCAGCTACTATGCGACAAAGTATTGGGGCAAGTTTCCAGGGTTCCTGTCCGGCTGGAATTACTGGTTCAACTATGTGCTGGTATCGATGGCTGAGCTTACGGCGGTCGGCATCTACATGCAGTTCTGGTATCCGGACCTGCCGCAGTGGATTGCGGCACTTATCTGCCTGGTTGTCATCACGGCCATCAATCTCATCAATGTCACCATCTACGGCGAGTTCGAGTTCTGGATGGCGCTCATCAAGATCGCAGCTATTGTCTTGATGATCGTGCTTGGATTGTACCTGCTCCTGAGCGGGCCGCAGAGTTTCCCCGATAACTTCAGCAACATCTGGGTCAATGGCGGGTTCCTGCCGAATGGCTGGTGGGGGCTGGCGCTGGCGACGGCGGTTGTCATGTTCTCTTTTGGCGGCATCGAGCTTATCGGCATCACAGCTGGCGAGGCTGAGGAGCCGGAGAAGTCCATCCCGCGCGCCATCAATCAGGTGATCTGGCGTATCCTGCTGTTCTATGTCGGCACGATGGCCGTGCTCATGGCGCTCTGGCCCTGGAACAAGGTCGGGGCCGAGGCGAGCCCCTTTGTGCAGATCTTCTCCCATGTCGGCGTGCCCGCTGCGGCGCACATCCTGAACTTCGTCGTGCTCACGGCAGCGGTGTCGGTCTACAACTCGGCTATCTACAGTAACAGCCGCATGCTCTATGGCCTGGCGAGCAAGGATGAGGCACCGGAGTTCCTCGCACAGTTGTCGGGGCGCGGCGTGCCGGTCAAAGGCATCTTCGTCTCGTCGGGCATCACGCTGATCTGCGTGGCCCTCAATTACTTCTTTCCGGGCAAGGTCTTCATGTATCTGATGTCGATCGCGACAATCGCGGCGACCATCAGCTGGATGACGATCACGATCACGCATCTGAAGTTCCGCCGCCATTGCCAGGCGCAGGGGAAAGCGACGAAATTCCGCTCGCCGTTCTATCCGGCCATCAACTATGTCTGCATCGCCTTCCTGGTGGGGGTCTGGTATTTCATGCTGCAGATCCCTGATATGGCACTGGCTGTCTACCTGCTGCCCGTGTGGCTGCTGGCCCTTTGGCTGGGGTATCTCTACCGCGAAAAGAAACATATTGCATAAAAAAGACTGTCACTTCTTGGCGAAGTGGCAGTTTTTTTGCAGGAATCTGCTGGGAAATGGCGAATAAATTAATTGATGTAGTGTGATGTTTTTGGGAAAAAAGGAAAGAGGTATCATCATGGGATTGAAACAGAAATTCCTGGCATTGGCGGGCGTGGTGGGCCTGTTGATGGCGGTCATGTCAATCATCGGCTATTACATGGCCAGTTCGAATCTGCAGGAGAGTGTCGAGACAGAGCTGCGGGCAACGGTAGCCCGTGATGCCGCCAACCTGGATGGCTGGCTGCGCGAGAAGAAGGCGGTGGATGTCAGTACCGCCAACACGGCCTCCGAGATGAAGGGCGACATGAGCCGCATCAAGACGAAGGCAACGATGGGCACGATCGTTTCGGACAAGGAGATCCTGGAGATGTCCATCGGCCTGGAGGATGGCTATTTCGGCGTGTTCTATTCGCCGGATGAGACGGGCAAGAAAGATCCGACGCAGCGCCCTTGGTATAAAGAGGCCAAGGCCGCCGGCAAGACGGTGTTCACGGAGGCGTATGTAGCTGCCAGCACGGGCAAGCTCGTCGTATCGGTGGCGACGCCGATCAAGAATGAAGGACAGTTCATCGGTGCGACCTGCACGGATATCGCACTGGACGTGCTCGATAAACAGGCTGAGGAGATGAAATACCACGGTCAGGGCATCGGCCTCATCATGGAGCGCTCGGGCAACATCCTGGCTACGACCGGCATCGGCGAGGCGATGAAGAACGTCAAGGAAGTCGATGGTGTCGGCAAGCATTTCGAGGAAATGATCCAGAATGACAAGGGGTATTTCGAGTTGGAGTGGAACGGTGAGACGCAGCTCTTTGCCTACCGGACGGTACCGACGACTGGCTGGGTCATGGCGATTGCCGTGCCGAAGTCCTTTGTATTCGCGTCACTCAACCATATGAAGATCATCTACGGCGTGCTGACCGTGGTGGGCCTGCTGCTCACGATGTTCGTGTTCCTGACCTTTGCAAACCGCATCACGACGCCGATCTCCGGCCTCGAGGAACACGCTACCCAGCTGGCGAATGGCAATCTGCACATGGATGACCTGCCTGTGGAATCGGCGGATGAGATCGGTGCCTTGACGCAGGCCTTCAATACGATGAGCGGCAATCTGCGCAAGCTGATCTCGCAGATGGCGTCGACGTCGGAGCAGGTAGCGGCTTCGTCCGAGGAGCTCACGGCCAATGCGCAGCAGTCGGCTGAAGCGTCCGTGCATGTGGCGGAGACGGTCGGCGATGTGTCGCAAGGCATGGAGGAGCAGCTCAAGGATATCGATGCAGCCAAGAAGAATGTCGATACAGTGTTCACGGATATCACGGCCATGGCCGACAAGGCCCGCGTGGTCTCGAATACGTCGACGCAGACGGCGGATGCGGCCCAGAAGGGCTCGACGCTCATGGAGCAGGCTGTCTCGCGCATGGGCCATATCGAGACGAGTGTCATGTCTTCGGCGGAGGTCGTCAAGAAACTCGGTGAGAACAGCCAGAAGATTGGCCAGATTGTCGAGGCGATCTCGTCGATTGCTGAGCAGACGAACCTGCTGGCGCTCAATGCGGCCATTGAGGCAGCACGTGCCGGCGAGCACGGCCGCGGTTTTGCCGTGGTAGCTGAGGAAGTCCGCAAGCTTGCCGCTGAGTCGCAGGAGTCGGCCGAGCAGATCAAGGAGCGCATCGCATCGATCCAAAAGGATACGGCTGAGGCCGTCGAGTCGATGGAGGCGGGGACGGATGAGGTCAAGTCCGGCACAGCGGCTATCCGTGAGGTCGGCGCGCAGTTCGCTGATATCCTATCGATGGTCAATGGCATCAACACGCAGATGGAGGAGATCAATGCCTCGGTGCGCACGGTGACCGAGGGGGCCGGCCATATCGTCGAGGCGGTGGATTCGATCGATATCATCAGCCGCAAGACGGCAGACAGCACATCGAGCATCTCGGCAGCCACCGAGGAGCAGTCGGCGTCCAATGAGGAGATCGCAGCAGCTTCGCAGGCTCTGGCCAAGATGGCGGCCGATATGCAGACGGCTATCGGCAAATTCAAGATCTGATCTGTGGCAGCTGATAGAACGAAAACCGGGGTTGTGAGAAATCACAACCCCGGTTATTTGTTTCTTATTCAAGTACGTGCTATCTGGGTGATGGCCGCTGGCATACTGGCAAGCGGCAGCTGCCGCTCGACGGCACCGCAGTCGTAGGCAGCCTTGGGCATGCCGTAGACGATGCTGCTGGCTTCGTCCTGGCCGAGGGTAGGTGAACCCTGCTTGCGCATGCGCAGGAGCCCTGCGGCACCGTCCTTGCCCATGCCTGTCAGGATGACCCCTAGTGCGTGGCTGCCGACCTCGCTGGCGACTGAGTCGAACAATACGTCGACGGATGGGCAGCAGCTATGTACGGGCTCGCCAGGACGGCAGTCGAGAACCAGCAGGGAACCCTGCCGGTGGACGGTCATATGCTTGTTGCCCGGTGCGATGTAGACGTGGCCGGGACGGACAATATCGCCGGTCGCTCCCTCCTTGATGGCCAGCACGCATTCGGTGTTGAGCCGTTCGGCCAGCAGCCGGGAGAACATCGGCGGGATATGCTGGACGATGACGATGCCCGGCAGCGGCGGCCGCAGCTGCGTGAGGATGGCCGACAGGGCCTCGGTTCCCCCTGTGGAGGAGCCGATGGCAATCAGCTGGATCTGTCCGTGGGGAAGGGCGGCCGCCGAAGGCGGCACTGGTGCCGCCTTCGGCGGTGGCTCTGCAGCCGCAGGCTCCGTGGGAGCTGGCTGTGCAGGCGGGGCTGGTGGCAGTGGCGCGGGAGGCGGCGTGGGCTCTGCCTTGGCGTGCATCGCCTGCTGGGCAGCTGGCGATAGGGGCAGCCAGCCCTTGCTGGGCATGGTGGCCGTCCAGATTTCCCGCGTGACCACAGCACCGGGGCCGACCCCGCTGCTATCCGCTTTGCTGTCATCGGCAGCGCTTGGCGCATGGGCGAGCACGAGCTGTGCCAACTCATCAAAAAAGCCAGCCATGGCCGCTGCGGGGCCGGGCTTCTGGACGTGCGCACGGGCGCCGCAGCCCAAGGCAGTGCGGCGGCTGGTGCTCAGGAGTCCATAGGTGATGATGGGGAGCTCTGGGTGCTGGCTGGAAAGAAGCGGCAGGAATTGGTTGCCGTCGACAGTGATGACACCCATGGCAAAATTCAGGAGGATGACAGACGGGCGGAACAGCGACAGCTTGTTCTGGGCTTCGATGGGATCTCCTGCCCGTTCGATGAGGCTGCTTTTGGGCAGGCGTTGCAGCAGGGCCTCGACGCAGGTGTCCCGGAAGAATATGGAATTTTCGATAAGGAGCAGCCGTATGTCCCGCATGTGTGCCTCCTTCTGCCTGTCGGAGCAGTCCGCTATATCTGGCTTCATTGTAGCATATCATACTTATCGCTGGAAAGAAGGAATATACGGATAAATGTTGAATTATTAGTTTTGGATGGTAGAATAGTTTCCAGAGGAATGGAAACAAAGATAGGAGTGTATGCATCATGAATCGAATCAGTAAATTGTTGGCAGCTGTTGGTTTTGCATCGGCTATGGTATTTGCGCAGGGGCAGGCCGATGCGATGGTCGTCACGGGAATCAGTCAGAGCATGACGATTGCCGACAAGACGGTGACGGCGACGGACCAGGATGGCGTGAAGATCAAATTTGTCGCTGACGGCAAGGTCATGCGCCTGATGAGTGCCGATGGCACGAAGGATTACATGTCCTTCAACAGCTTTGACGGCCTGTATACGGGAGTGGAGTTCAGCGTGCGGGCAATCGAGACGGCAGATCCGGGCAAGCGCCTGTTTGAAATCATAGCTACGCGTGGTGCGCATGGCAAGAACTGCGGCTATTGGCTCATCGGCAAGCATATGGGCCAGTGGACGACCTATGTATCCTGGAACAGCTTCGCCAATATCGGTTTCCGCGTTGACCGCTGGCATCAGCTGTCCTCGCGCATCGTCGACCAGCAGCTCGTCGTGACGAGCACGGACGGCTATGGCCATGTCGATTTCCAGACCCAGGTCTTCTGGGATGGCTCGTGTGGCTGGTTCGGTCTCAGAAGGATGTAAGGAAATAAAAAATAAGTGTTGACAGGAATGCTGTCATCGCTTATAATAAATCCTGTCAGTTACGAGAGTGATTGACAAATTGCTGATTTAGCTCAGTTGGTAGAGCAGCTCATTCGTAATGAGCAGGTCGTAGGTTCAAGTCCTATAATCAGCTCCATTTTTCTTTGCTGATTTAGCTCAGTTGGTAGAGCAGCTCATTCGTAATGAGCAGGTCGTAGGTTCAAGTCCTATAATCAGCTCCATTGAGAGCATGAGGCTTCCGAGGAATCGGAGGCCTTTTTTGTGTAGGCAGGACTTTGGCGGAACGTGGAGAAATATTCCTAGAGCGATTTAATCGAAATATAAATTGCGATTAATGACATTGTCAACTAAATTCCTTATCATGAGGATAAACAAGTACGCATTTCTGGGGAATGAGAAGCAAAGGTGGTACATATGGGGAGATTGTTTACTGGTTTGCTGGCTGCGGTCATGCTCTTGGCAGGTGTGGCTGCTTGCGAGGCGGCCCCGCAGGTCATCACGGCGTCAGGCGTCTATACGATGGGGGAGAATGACTCGCCCAAGATCGCCAAGGATGCTGCACGGCAGGAGGCCATGCGCGTCGCTACGGAAAAGGCGGGAGTCTATGTGGAGAGCTATTCCAAGACGCAGAACATGCAGCTCAGCGAGGACGATGTGAAGGTCATATCGGGAGCAATACTCAAGGTCACGGATGAGAAGGCTGAGCCAGATCTCACGAATGGCGTCTGGCGCTATACGGTGACGATCACGGCCGAGGTGGATACGGACAAGATCGACCTCAAGGCGATGATGGACAACCGTTCGAAGCTGGAAAAGCTGCAGAAAGAGCGGGATGAACTGAAGAAGCAGAATGAAGAGCTGCTGGAAAAGTACAAGAAGGCCCGGGGCGCGGAAAAGGACCGGCTGGGGACGAAACTGGAGACGCAGTACGATCTCGGACAGGTTTTCGACCGTTGCGTCGCGATGATCCAGCGCGGTGAGCAGACGCGGGCTGTCAGCGAGCTTACCAAGGTCATCGCCGACAAGTCCGTGACGGACAGCCCGCTGGCGTATGCTTACTATCTGCGCGGGCGTGCATACTATGAGCTCAACGCGCATAACAAGGCCCTCGAGGACTTCAATGAAGCCCAGCGGGTCCCCCATAACGACAATATCTATCCGGTCTGGCGCGCGCACTACTACCGGGGGCTGATATTCTATGACCGCCGACGCTGGCAGGAGGCCTATGAGGAGCTCAAGCTGGCCTGGGATGCGTCGGACCATACGGACCGTGAGATGTATCAGGCTCTGCAGCGGGCGGATGACAAGGCCCATCCGCAGGCGGCTCAGCCGCAGCGCCGGACGCCGGCCCGCAATCCGCAGCGGCAGACGGGGAACGGTATCGACTGGGGCCATATCATTGGCGAGATCATCACCGGCGCGATCAATGAGAGCGGCCTGGCCAAGGATGTCCATATCACCGTGGGCGATTGATGGGAACGGAGACGATGATCGTCATGAGAGAATTTTTGCAGCGGCAGGGATTGGATGGACGGCTGCTGGCAGCGGTAGACCGCTATCGCCAGCAATATCCATGGCAGGGGCAGCGTCCGCTGGTTGTCCCGCGCTATCATTACTATGGGCGGGAGATCCTCACGGCCGCGATCACGGCCGTGCTGGCAGGAGAGAACCTGCTGCTGGTGGGGCCGAAAGCCACTGGCAAGAATGTTCTGGCGGAAAATCTCGCCGCCATTTTTGGCCGCCCCGATTGGAATGTATCGTTCCACATCAACATGGACGCGGCGTATCTGCTCGGGACAGATACCTTCCGCCAAGGGGCGGTGGAGTTCCGGCCAGGCCCAGTATACGAATGCGCTGAGGCTGGTGGCTTCGGCGTCCTCGATGAGATCAATATGGCGCGCAATGAAGCGCTGGCAGTCCTGCATTCGCTGCTGGATTTCCGGCGCATCCTTGACGTTCCCGGTTACGGCCGCCTGCACATCCATCCGGCGACCCGTTTCCTGGCGACGATGAACCATGGCTATGCAGGGACGCGGGAACTGAATGAGGCGTTGGCTTCCCGGTTTGTCGTCCTGCAGCTGCCGCTCTTGGATGGCGATGGGCTGGAGCAGCTCATCGGGACGGAGTTTGCCCGGCTGAAGGCAGCTGGCCGCCGGCTGATGGCCCAGCTGTTCCTCGACCTGCAGCAGAAGTGCGCGCAGGCGGAAATCAGCAGCAAGGCGGTGGACCTGCGCGGGCTGCTCGATGCCCTGCATCTTGTGGAGCTGGGACTGCCCGTGCGGCAGGCACTGGATATGGGACTGGTGAACAAATGCTTTGATGCCGAGGAGCGTGCACTCGTGGCAGATGTCATCGCGCTGCGCATCGCAGCTGGCATGACATCCGCGGAACTTTTTGACTGAAAGCGGGGATGGCTATGCGGACAGGCAGCAGGGAAAGCCGCCAGCGGCGGGCACTCAATATCGTCTGGACGGCTGCCGGGGAGTATGGCTTCCAGCCTGATTTCCTGGCGTTCCACCGCGATGGGACGCCAGATATCTATCTCAATTCGATCGTTGGCTTTGCCCATCGGTACTACGATGCGGAGAAGCTGGCGGCCTATGTGCGGACCCTTGATTCCTCGCTGCTGCATGAGACATTTGCAGATATCCTCTGGCTCGGCATCGAGCAGGCGGTCTTCCGGCGGGAGCTGCCAGTCCGGCCGGTGCTGGCAGAGCTGCGCCGCGAGCATGCGCGGCAGTTCCTCCAGGATGATATCGATGTCTCGCTGCAGAGCCTCATGCTGCGCCGCGAAGTCATCCACACGCTCAGAGCGGGACGCTGCCATGAGATCCTGGGGGAGCCGGCAGGGATCCGCAACCCTTGGGACAAGCGCCTGTATGCGGCCCTTGACTATCCGGCTGGACTTACAACTGAGGAAATCATTACGCGCACAGAGGATATCCTGCGGCGCTTTTTCGTGTTCCATTGGTCGGCGGGATACAGAGCCAGCTGGCATATCTCGCTGGGGAGCCGCCTGAATGCCTGGCTGCGGAGGCTGCTGCCACATGAGCCGGCACCACCTGTGTGGCAGCGTCTCATCAGCTCCGGTGCTATGGGCAGTGATGGCACGGAAAGCTATGACCTGCTGCCGGGGCGGAATGCAGCTATGGCCGCGATCCGGCAGGTGTTCGGGGCACCGCTGCTGACGGAGGCGCAGCGGCAGCTCATCGAAGCTGAGCTGTGCCAGGGCAGCCATGCCCGGGCACAGCTCTATTATGCTGCGGGCGGCGATGACAAGGCGCGGGTGGCCAACCGGTCCTTCTGGCGGGAAAAGCAGGCGCGGTACCGGCTGGCCATGCGCCAGCTGCAGGCGCGGCTAAAGGACTGCATGTCGGTATACCGGCAGCCGCTGGCGGTGCCCGCCCATAAGGGCAGGCTGGCGGCCGGCCGCGTGTGGCGTGCGTCGTATCTGCAGGACAGCCGGGTGTTCACCGCCTGGCAGGACAGCCTGCAGGCTGACTTCGCAGTGACTTTGCTGCTGGATGCTTCGGAGTCGCGGCGGAGCCAGCAGGGCATCATCGCTGCGCAGGCCTATGTGATCGCCCAGAGCCTGCTGGCCTGCGGGATCCCTGTCCAAGTGCTGTCCTTTTGCAGCCTGCGTGGTGTCACGGTGCTATGCCAGCTCAAGTCCTTTGCCGAGCCAGAGGCGGCGGGGGTGTTCGGCTATGCGGCGCGTGGCTGGAACCGGGATGGTCTGGCCTTGCTGGCCGCGGCGCGTCTCCTGCGTCCCGCAGGCGGGCACAAGCAGCTGCTGCTGGTGCTGACCGATGCGAATCCGAGTGATGAGCTGGGGCTTCCGGGGGGCGGCATGCGCATGGGCAGGCGGTATATGGCGGAGGCGGCCATCCAGGATACGGCGGCTGCTGCCCGTCAGCTGCGCCAGCAGGGCGTACGGCTCATCGGTCTGGTGAACAGCATCCTGCCCGGGGAAGTGACGGGGGCGGCGGTGCAGGCGATATATGGGCAGGATGCTGCCCGCAGCGAGGATATCGGGCAGCTGGCCAGGACCGTCAGTGGCCTCATCGAGCGGCAGATCCGGCAAAGCTTTGCTTGAAAGATCGCCTGCAGGACGTAATACTTGCATTTTTCAAGGAAACAAGGCAAAATAGAATAAGGAAAGTTTCGATAATTGTAAGGAATGGGTTTGTTTCAGAAAAATTTTGCTTATAGGTGATACGAGTTTATGCAAATGGATTTGATGCGGCAAGCCTCGGTGCTGGTAGTAGATGGCAGCGAGAACGATCGCAAACAATTGAAGAATATCCTGGCACTGCGCGTGAAGCTTTGGGGCGTGAATGCGGGCTGTGAGGCCTTGGCCTATATGGGAAACACCAGCCCGGACCTCGTGCTGTTGTCGGCAGACCTGCCGGATATGGATGGCTTCGAGCTCTTGCGCCGCATGCGTGAGGATGTGCAGCTGCGGGAAATCCCGGTCATCATGATGACGCCGGATCAGAGCCAGAAGGCTGAGGCTGCAATCACGATGGCTGGCGCCTTTGATATCGTGCGCAAGCCCTTCGTGCCCATCATCGTCGTCAAGAAGGTGGAGCAGGTACTGGAGCTTGAGTACCTCCATCGTCATCTGCGCAGCGAGGTCAGGCGCCAGACGCGACTCGCTGAGGAGCGTCTGGCATCGAGCCAGCGGCTGTTCGAGGAGACGGTCATGGCGCTCGCGAAGACCATCGATGCCAAGGATGCCTATACGCGCGGCCATTCGCAGCGCGTAGGCCGCTATGCGCGTTTCATCGCGTACAAGCTGGGCTGGCATGAAGAGGAGCAGCAGAAGATCTACTTCATGGGGCTGCTGCATGATATCGGCAAGATCGGCGTGCCGGAAGCCATCATCAACAAGCCCGACAAGCTGACAGATGAGGAGTACGACAAGATCAAGGAGCATACGGTCATCGGTTCGGAGATACTGGAGCTTGTCGCAGAGTTCCCGGAGCTGACGATCGGTGCGCGTTCGCATCATGAACGCTTCGATGGCAAGGGCTATCCCGATGGCAAGAAGGGCGATGAGATTCCCATCTATGCGCGCATCATCGCTGTGGCTGATGCCTATGATGCGATGACTTCCAAGCGCAGTTATCGCGATGTGCTGCCGCAGAATGTCGTGCGCGATCAGATCGCCAAGGGCCGGGGCAGCCAGTTCGATCCGGAATTTGCTGATGTGATGCTGCAGATAATCGACGAGGATGTCGATTACATCCTGCATGAGCGCTGAAACTGGATATCGGAGACTACCGCATGAACGCTGCTGACGTTCTGCGGTTTTTTTATAGCCCGTAGTTATCGAAATAATACAAAAACTTTATCGCATATAGTTCGGAATATATAGACAATTCACTATACTTATGCTAAGATAATTTACAGGCAATCAATCGTTTCAGTTGTATTTTCAATCTTAGAATGGGGGGACACTCAATGGTTACATTCCTGATTGCTTTACTGGCACTTATCGGTGGTTATTTCATCTATGGCAAGATAGTCGACAACTTGTTCGGCCCGACCGACAAGCCGACACCGGCCCTCGTCCATAACGACGGCGTTGACTACATCCCCTTGCCGACCTGGCGTGTTTTCATGATCCAGCTGCTCAACATCGCTGGCCTGGGCCCGATCTTCGGTGCTTTGGGCGGTGCGCTTTGGGGGCCCTCGGTATACCTTTGGATTGTCCTCGGTACGATTTTTGCCGGTGGCGTCCACGACTACCTTTCGGGAATGATTTCCTTGCGTGAGGATGGCAAGAGTATTTCCGAGGTCGTCGGCCATCACATGGGCAGCACGATGCTGTTCATCATGCGCGTGTTCTCCGTAGTGTTGCTGGTACTCGTCGGTACTGTCTTCATGACGGGGCCGGCAGGCTTGTTGGCGAAACTCACGGGTGTGGCCGTCACGGTTGTCCTGCCCTGCGTCCTGCTCTACTACTTCCTGGCAACCTTGCTGCCAATCGATGCGCTGATCGCCCGCTTCTATCCGCTGTTCGGCGCCTGCCTCATCATCATGGCGCTGGGCATCATGGGCGGCATGCTCTTCGGTGTCGGCGGGCATACGATGCCGGAGCTCCAGCTGGCCAATCTGCATCCCAAAGGGGATGCGATGCCGATCTGGCCGCTGATGTTCATCACGGTTGCCTGTGGTGCTGTCTCGGGCTTCCATTCCACGCAGTCGCCGATCATGGCCCGCTGCCTCCGCGATGAGCGCCTGGGCCGTCCGGTATTCTACGGGGCGATGGTCTCCGAGGGTATCATCGCTTTGATCTGGGCCGCTGCTGGTGTCACGTTCTACGATGGCACGGGCGGGCTTGCCAAGGCCATGGCTGCTGGCGGCGCTGGCTCGGTGGTCTATGATATCTGCGTCGGCTTCATGGGTGGCTCGGGCAGCATGACCGGCTATATCGGTGCGACGCTGGCAATGCTCGGTGTCATCGCCTGCCCCATCACTTCGGGTGATACGGCGTTCCGCAGTGCGCGCCTGACGCTGGCTGACTGGTTCGGCGTCGAGCAGACCAAGGCGCTCAAGCGCTTGTTGTTTGCCGTGCCGCTGCTGGCTATCGGCGGTATCCTCTCACAGATGGATTTCAACATCATTTGGCGTTATTTCTCGTGGACGAATCAGACGCTGGCCATGATTGTCCTCTGGACGGGTGCGACTTATCTCTACCGCGTCCACAAGGGCAGCAAGGCGTGGATGATCCCCGCCGTACCAGCAACGTTCATGTCGGCGGTCACTTTCACGTATATCCTGCAAGCGCCAGAGGGCTTCCAGCTGGCAACGAGCATCACGTATCCGTGCGGTATCATCTTTGCTGTCTGCTGCGTGGCGCTGTTCGCGAAGAAGATCCTCATGAGCAAACAGGACTGAGATTGATGGCTGAGGCCTTCCCTGCGGGGAGGGCCTTTTTTCTGCCTTGACATCGGAGCCTTTCACGTATAAAATACATTTATAGTCATGCGAATGATTATTGATTTTATTGTGGAGGTGAACTCTTGAAAAAAGAAAAATTTACGGTTACAGGTATGACCTGCTCGGCTTGCTCGGCCAGAGTGCAGCGGGCCGTCGAGAAAATAGCAGGCACGCAGGCCGTCAATGTCAATCTGCTGACCAACAGCATGCAGCTTGAGTACGATGAGCAGCTCACAGATCCGGCGGCCATCGTGGCAGCGGTCGAAGGGGCTGGCTACGGAGCCAGCTGCCAGGGGGATGGGACGGCGGCGGTCCCCCAGGAGAAGATGGCCGATACGCAGGCCGTGTCATTACGCCGTCGGCTGGTCTGGTCGGTGGTGTTCCTGCTGCCAGTCATGGCCGTGTCGATGCATGCAATGCTTTTCATGGCGCTGGGGATGCCCGTGCCAGCTGGCATAGCGGCCCTGCTTGACGGGCCGGAGAATGCGGTCACCTTTTCCTTCCTGCAGATGCTGCTCGTGTTGCCAGTCATGTATCTGAACCGCCGCTTCTATATCGTGGGGGCGCGGACGCTGCTTCAAGGTTCGCCGAATATGGATACGCTGGTCGGCATGGGCTCGCTGGCAGCTGCGCTGTTTGGCGTCTTTGCGATCTTCCGCATCGGCTGGGGGCTGGGCCATGGTGATATGGCCCTCGTGCTGGAGTACAGCCAGAACCTCTATTTCGAGTCAGCGGGCATGATTGTCACGCTGATCACTGTCGGCAAGTATCTTGAGGCGCGGGCCAAGGGACAGACGAGCCGGGCGCTCGAAAAGCTCATGGATCTGGCCCCGAAGCAGGCGGTGGTCCTGCGGGCGGGGACGGAACAGCTAGTTCCTGTGGAGAAACTGGCCGTGGGCGATATCGTTGTTGTCCGTCCGGGCGAGCGGATCCCGGTGGACGGTGTGATAGTGGAAGGCACGACGAGCGTGGACGAGTCGGCCATATCGGGCGAGAGCATTCCCGTGGAGAAGGGGGCTGGCGATTCGGTGGTCTCAGCGACCATCAACAAGACAGGCTTCATCCATTTCCGGGCTGAGCGTATCGGCGAGGATACAACCATCAGCCAGATCATCCGGCTGGTCGATGAGGCCAGTGCCAGCAAGGCACCGATCGCGCGGCTTGCCGATAAGATCGCAGGCGTCTTTGTCCCTGCGGTCATTGCCATCGCTCTGGCTGCGGGCGGCATCTGGCTCCTGCTGGGCGCCAGCGTGGAGTTCGCGTTCTCGATTGCCATATCGATCCTGGTCATCTCGTGCCCCTGTGCGCTGGGGCTGGCGACGCCGGTGGCCATCATGGTAGGCACGGGCAAGGGGGCTGAGCACGGCATCTTGATAAAATCCGGCGAGGCCCTGGAACTGGCTCAGGCTATCGATACCGTCGTCCTGGATAAGACCGGTACGATTACCGAGGGCAAGCCGCGGGTAGTGGAGATCCAGCCGCTGGGGATCAGTGCGCCGGAGCTCCTGGCGGCAGCTGCGGGCCTGGAACAGGGCAGCGAACATCCGCTGGCCGAGGCCGTAGTGGCTTATGCCCGTGAGCAAGGCGTGCATCCCGTGGCGATGACGGAGTTTGCGGCTGTCTTTGGCCGCGGCGTCCAAGCCAAGCAGGGGAAAGAGACCTGGCTGGCGGGCAATGCCCAGTTCCTGATGGAACAGGGCGTCGTGCTCGAAGGCTGCCAGCAGCGCATCGATGCGCTGGCGGATGCGGGCCAGACGCCGCTACTGTTTGCGCGGGGCTCGCAGCTCGTCGGCATCATTGGCGTGGCCGATACGGAAAAGCCGACGAGTGCTGAGGCAATCCGCCGCTTCAAGGCCATGGGCATCGATGTGGTCATGCTGACTGGCGACAATGCGCGCACGGCTGAGGCCGTCCGCCGCCGCTTGGATATCCCCAGGGTCATTGCAGGCGTCCTGCCGGCGCATAAGGAAGAGCACATCGCGGCGCTGCAGGCTGCGGGCCATAAGGTCGCGATGATCGGCGATGGCATCAACGATGCACCGGCATTGGCACGCGCGGATGTCGGCATCGCCATCGGTGCCGGCACCGATATCGCCATCGAAAGTGCCGATGCCGTGCTCGTGAAGAACGATCTGCTCGCTGCGGTCGATGCGGTGCGGTTGTCGAAGGCGGTCATCCGGAACATCCGCGAGAATCTGTTCTGGGCATTTTTCTACAATGTCATCTGCATCCCGCTGGCGGCGGGGGTATTCTATACGGCAGCGGGCATCAAGCTCTCGCCGGTCGTGGGCGCGGCGGCCATGAGCCTGTCGAGTGTCTGCGTCTGCCTGAACGCTTTGCGGCTGCGCTGGTTCCAGCCTGTCGTGGCAGGAACGGGGCTCGGGGCCGCTGCGGAGCATAGGGGTATAGAGGAACATAAGGAGGAAAAAGAGATGGAAACGACTTTGAAGATTGAGGGCATGATGTGCCAGCATTGCCAGAAACACGTCAACGATGCGCTGGCCAAGATGGATGGCGTCACCAGCGTCACGGTTGACCTTGAGGGCGGCAAGGCTGAGGTGACGGCCAGCCGCGAGATTCCCCGCGAGGAATTCAAGACGGTCATCGAGGCGGCCGGCTACGAGCTCGTGGATTGATCGCATGACAGGAAAAGAGCTGTTGCAGCTGGCAACAGCTCTTTTTGTTTTCGCGCGGGCCTGCGCTTCCCGGCCGGCTGGTTGATTTCGGCGGCTTTGCGCTTGCTGATGGCCAGGCCGTTCCGAGGGCCGGTGATGACGGCGATCAGAGGGGCGATTCCTTCGCGGGGATGTGGCTGGTTTTTTATATTTCAGGCAGGTGTTTTTTTTTCTTTTCGCGAATAGTATTACTGACGAAAGATTTGATGGATCCGCGAGGAGGCAGGGAATCTTATGTACTATTATTGCTTGATTGATTTCTTGGCTTTGCTGGTGCTGCTCATCATCAACCATGATGTCCTGCTGAAAAAGGCAGATGCAGCGGACTCGCCGGTGCAAAAGCGTTACCGCTATTTCCTGTATGCGGTCATCGCTTATTATTTCACCGATATGATTTGGTACTGGCTCTATGTCGAGTCTTGGCTCAGCTGGCTGTACATAGATACCGAAGTGTATTTGGTCGTGATGGCGGCAGGCATCCTGCTCTGGGCAAGGTTTGCGGTGGAGTATCTGGGCAGCCGGACAGGCTTCAGCAAGCTGCTGATCTATGCCGGGCGCATCTTGTTTGTCTATGTGCTCATCGTCACGCCGCTCAACCGCTGGTATCCGATCATGTTCTGGTTTGATGGCGAGGGTGTCTATCAGACTGGCATAGCCCGGGAGCTGATGTTCATCGCACAGGTGGCATTATTGCTGCTGACTGCGGTATATACCCTTTCCGTATCGCTGCACAGCGTGGATAGGAAGCGGCAGCGCCATCGGACGATTGGCCTTTCCGGCCTGATCATGATGGTCTTCGTGGCGGTGCAGATCTTCTTCCCCACCTATCCCCTCTATGCCATCAGTTATATGCTGGGGTGCTGCCTGTTGCGCACTTTTGTCATCGAGAACGAGCGGGAGGAGTACCGCTCCAGCCTGGAGATCGCGCTGGAGCGGGAGAAAGAGCATTTTCAGGAGCTCAAGAACGCTTGGAAGCTCGCGTATACGGATGCGCTGACGGGGGTCAAGACCAAGCTGGCCTATGTGGAAAAAGGAGAACAGATCGACAGGCAGATCGCCGATGGCACAATCAGGAATCTGGCGATTGCGGTCTTTGATGTCAATGACCTGAAGCAAGTCAATGACAGCTTAGGGCATGATATCGGCGATGCGTTCATCAAGAAGGCCTGCCGGCTGATATGCGGGGTCTTCAAGAAGAGTCCCGTGTACCGTGTGGGCGGCGATGAATTCGTAGCTGTCCTCGAACAGGAAGACTATGAAGACAGGCACCGGCTGCTGCAGGCCTTCAACCAGCAGATAGAGGCCAACAGGCAGAATGGCTCTGTGGTCATCGCGGTGGGCATGGTGGAATACAAGCCCGGCGAGGACAAGAGCTATAAGCGTATCTTTGAACGGGCGGACATGCAGATGTACCAGCGGAAGCGGGAGCTCAAAGCACTGGCTGACGAGCCTGCTGTCTTCGTGGGAAAACCTGAAAACACATAGATGAAAACGCGGCTGTCAGCAGCCCCTGGGCAGGACAGAAGGGGGGGACGGCCTACTGCCCAGACAGATTTTAATGTTTTTCTTGGGATTTCGCGCAGGATCTGTGATACAATAGACATAATATCAGAGTATCGATACAGAGGGGGATTTTTGAGATGAAGAAATATATTGCAGCGTTATGCATGGCTTGCTTGCTGGCTTTTTCAGCTAATGCATTGGCGGCGACGCCGGATGCTGCGGCATTGTCGGGGGAGCAGGAGATTGCTGTTAAATGGATGGATGCCATGCTTGTCAAGCAGGATTCGGCAGCGGTTATCAAATTGCTGGACCCAGAGAGACAGAAGAAGATCTCGCAAGATGATCTGGCAAAGAATTTGTCGCAGCTCAGCCAGAAATACGGGAAATATCAGGAATCCCGCTTTATCAGCTGGACGCGCTTCGATCAAGCGGATCAGATGATTTATCTCATGCACTTTGAGAAAGAACAGCTGGTACGCTGTGAGCTGCTGTTCAATAAGAAAGGACAGCTTGAGGGTTTCTCGCTGGCAGCGCTCAAAGAGAATGCAAAAGACCAGCAAACGGAAAAGAAATAAGCAGCAAGAGCTTTTCGGCCGGCAGTCGTCACTGCCGGCCGTTGCTATTTTTTGATACACTGTTATAATGGAAGATAGAGTATCAGAATGGAGGAATACGGATGAAACGCAGTGAGCGCATCTATCATTACATCCAGGAAAAGTCAGCGGCTTATACAAAAGAACGGCTGACGGGACAGGTTGGATTTGATGCGCAGGAGATTGCAGCCGCGCTCGATATCCTGCGCAATAATGTATCCAAGGAACTCAATGAACTGCATCGGCAGGACCGCATTGTCAAGTTTGCGGGCCGGCCGGTGCGTTATTTTGACAAGGAGACGCTGGAAACTTTGCTGGATACGGATTTTGGGGTGGGGCCCTGTCAGTTCCAGGATATTGGCCAGTGCCGGGAGTCCAGCGGCGAAAGTGCGGCGGATATGAATCCCTTCGAGCACCTTATCGGTGCGGACAAGAGTCTCAAGCGGCAGGTCGAGCAGGCTAAGGCGGCCATCCTTTATCCGCCGGATGGCTTGCATACATTGATTGTTGGCCAGACCGGTGTCGGCAAGACTTTGTTTGCGCATATGATGTTTGCCTATGGCAAGTCGATGCATCGTTTTGGCAATGAGGCGCCGTTCATTACGTTCAATTGTGCGGACTATTATAACAATCCGCAGCTTTTGATTTCGCATGTGTTTGGACATATCAAAGGGGCATTCACCGGCGCAGATACAGCGAAGGCTGGTCTTGTGGAGGAGGCCGATGGCGGTGTGCTGTTCCTTGATGAGATTCATCGCTTGCCGCCGGAAGGCCAGGAGATGATTTTCTATTTCATGGATACGGGTACCTTCAACCGCCTGGGCGAGACGACGCGCAGCCGCAGGGCCAAGGTCCTGATCATCGGCGCGACGACGGAGGACCCGAACTCGGCGCTCACGCGCACCTTCGTACGCCGCATCCCGAATATCATCACGATACGGCCGCTGGCTGAGCGCACGCTGGAAGAACAGCTCGACATACTCAAGCTGCTCTTCATGGATGAGGCCCAGCGGGTCAAGAAGCCGGTGCGCATCAGCGTGGAGTCGGTCAAAGCCTTGATCGGCAGCATCGGCAGCGGCAATGTCGGCCAGCTCAAGTCCAACATCAAGCTCTTGTGTGCCCAGGCCTTCCTCAATGGCATCGACAATCCCAATTATATCGAGGTCGATTTCAAGATGCTGCCGGGCAACGTCAAGGACGGCCTGCTGACGCTGTCGGCCAATCGCCAGGCGCTGACGGAGCTGACGAAGTACGTGAGCGAACCGCTGGTGGTATCGCCGCCGGGGCGGAAACTGCAGCTTGAGGATGAGAGCGGCGGCGAAGGCGGCTTCAATCTGTATCAGGTGGTCGAGGACAAGGTGGCCCTGCTGAAGGGCGAGGGCATCAGCGATGATCTCATCAAGCAGATCGTGGCGACCGATGTCAATGTCTATGTCAAAGACCTCTATAATAAGAAGCATTCGGTCAATATGACGACGCGCGAACGCCTGCTGAAGATTGTGGACGAAGCGCTCGTGGATTTTTCGGAGCAGGTTTCGCTGTTCGTGCAGAAACGCATGAATCGCAGCTACCGCGACCGCTTCCTCTATGCCTTCAGCCTGCATCTGTCGGCGTTCCTCAAGCGCGTCAAATCGAAAGAGTCGATCCCGTATACGGAAATCGAGGGCGCGGTGCCGCAGGATTCGCAGTGCTTGCAGGTGGCGGTCGAAATCGGCGAGATGGTCGAGAAGCACTACCATCTGAAGGTGCCGCGCAATGAGATCGAGTATATCGCCCTGCTGCTGGAGTCCTCCGATGATGATGACCTTGATGAGAAGGTAACGATTCTTGTGGCAACACATGGCAAGAGTACGGCAAGTTCGATGGTCGATGTTGCGCAGAAACTTTTCAGTTCGGCGGATATGAATATCATTGCCGTCGATATGCCGTTGGAGGTCAAGCCGCAGGCAATTTTTGACAAGACAGCGGCAATGCTGCAGGCGATGAAGTGTACCAAGGGTGTATTGATCCTGGCGGATATGGGGTCACTTTGCAATATCGGTTCGATGCTGGCAGAGAAACTCAAGATTCCAATCCGCACGCTCGATATGGTATCGACGCCACTGATTCTTGAGGCTATGCGCAAGGTGGATATTGCCGGGATGGACCTTGATAGCATCTATGAGTCCTTGCGTAACTTTAAAGGCTATGAAGCGGTGGATTCAACGGATACCATTGCCGAAGGGGAAAATGGGCCGGAGGCTATCGTGACAATCTGTTCGACAGGACAGGGGGCAGCGCTCAAGCTCAAGTCTTTGGTGGAGGAAATCCTGCGCAATGCTGGCCGCTCTGTGGAAGTTATCCCCATCGGGCTGGTGCATATGGATGAACGCATCGAGGAAATTGCGAAAAGCTATCATATCGTAGCCGCTGTCGGGATGAAAAAGCCGCAGGTACAGGTGCCGTTCATTTCGCTCGAACAACTTATTGATGGCTCAGGTGAGCAGCTGCTGGCTGAGCTCATGCTGGATCGGAACATAAGTATGGTACCTAAAGCAAAAAGCAATCTGGTCGTGCAGAAGCTTTGCGAAGAATCTTTGCAGAAATTCCTGACCTACCTGAATCCGGCTAAGGTCATGGGGGGGTTGCTGGAGTTTGACCGGCAGCTTGAGACGGAGCTGGGAATCAAGCTTTCCAATCCGCTGCGCATCCGCATCATCGTTCATTGCGGTTGTGCGCTCGAGCGTATCGTCACGCGCAGTCCGCTGGTCTACAAGGGCGATAAATCTGCAGTTGATACACAAAAACTCGCAGCGGTCAAAAAAGCGGCCAGAGTATTCGATAAGACACTAAAGCTCCGCTTTGATGAAGATGAGTTCTATTTTATGGCCGATATGATATAAAACAATAAGAAAAATATGCAATATGATACACTATGGTGCGAAAATGCGCCATAGTGTATTTTGTTTGGGTATATTTTATTTTCTGACAGTATCAAAGCGTATCAAAAAGCATATGGAAGTGTATTAAATGTGTATCAATAGTATCGGAGAGAAAAAAACTTATCTGAAAAAACCCTGTAAAATCAAGCGAAAGAAGAATTTTTCATTTTGATACACAAAGTTGGCACGCGTCTTGCAATATATAAGGGCGTAAGGCAAAAAGCCAAAAACATTCAGATTCGACCAAAAACGAAAGTGGTTATAGGTAGTTGATTCTTAAGGAGGTACTTTGAATGTTTGGTATTATCGTTGGTACGCACGGAATCTTTGCACAGGAACTCGTAAAATCCTGTGAAATGATTTGCGGTGAGCAGAAAAATGTTCGTGCTGTGACGCTGGTCCCGGGTGAGGGACCGGATGATGTCGTCAAGAAATACGAGGCAGCAATTGCTGAGCTCGACTGTGAGGGCGGCGTCCTGTTCCTGAATGATCTGTTCGGTGGCAGTCCGTACAACGCTGCATGCCGTCTGGTTATCAGCAATGAGAACTACGGCATCGTGACGGGTGTGAATCTCCCGATGCTTATCGAGATGTGCAGCGCTCAGCTGATCGATGATGGTTCGGATATCCAGGCACTGATGGAAAAAGCTGTCGAAGCCGGTAAGAACGGCACGCAGACGTTCCATGCCAGCCAGATTTCCGATGATGAGGAGGAGGACTTATAATGAATATCGTATTAGCAAGAATTGATGATCGTCTGATTCATGGCCAGGTTGCCACGGTCTGGTCGAAGGTAACGGGCTGCTCGCGCATCATCGTTTGCGATGATGATGTAGCCAAGGATACGATTCGTGCTACGCTTTTGAAACAGGTTGCACCGGCGGGAATCAAATCCCATGTCGTTGACCTTGACAAGGCTATCCGCGTTTATGAGAATCCGAAATATGAGAATGAGAAATGCCTGCTGCTGTTCACGAATCCGACCAGCGTTCTCTACCTGGTCGAGCATGGCGTTGACATCAAGAGCGTCAACATCGGCGGCATGAGCTTCAAAGAAGGCAAGCATCAGATTACGGGTGCTGTTTCCGTTGATGACAAGGACATCGAGGCCTTCAAGAAACTCAACGAGAAAGGCATCGAGCTTGAAATCCGTAAAGTTGATACGGACAAGAAAGTTATGCTGATGGATGTCCTTAAATAAGGATATTCTTCATATGACTGGCAGGGAGCAATTTGGGAAGGCTTCTTGTCAGGGAAAATTCATATTACATAATGGAGGGAATACACAATGAGCTCTATTCAAATCCTGCTTATCTTTATCTTTGCGACAATCGCAGGCATGGGGTCCTGTCTGGACGAGATGCAGACGCATCGCCCGCTTATCGCCTGCACAGTCACTGGTCTTATTTTGGGGGATATGACGACTGGTATCATCATCGGTGGTACGCTTGAAATGATGGCACTGGGCTGGATGAACATCGGTGCTGCAATTGCACCGGATGCTGCACTGGCTTCCGTTATTTCGACGATTCTCGTTATCGCCAGCCATCAGGATGTGGCAACGGGTATCGCTATCGCTATGCCACTTGCTGCTGCCGGTCAGGTCCTGGCAATCATTTGTAAGACGGTTTCCGTTGTATTCCAGCATAAAGCAGACGATTACGCAGAAGAGGGGAATCTTTTTGGTATCGATCTGTGCAACTACGGCGCTCTGATCCTGCAGGGTCTGCGTGTCGGTATCCCGGCTTTGCTCGTCGCTATGACGGTCGGTACGGGTGCTGTTGAGAACATGCTCAACGCTATTCCGCCGGTCATCTCTGGTGGTCTTCAGGTTGCTGGTGGCTTCATCGTTGTTGTAGGTTATGCAATGGTCATCAACATGATGGGTGCTCAGTACCTCATGCCGTTCTTCTTCCTCGGTTTCGTTGTGGCAGCGTTCACGAACTTCAACCTCGTTGCTCTCGGTGTCATCGGTCTTGTAGCCGCTATCGTCTACATCCAGCTGAACCCGAAATATCAGGCAGTAGCCGCAGCTCCGGCAGCAGCAGCTTCCAGCTCTGACGACGATCTTGATGACGAACTTGACTAAGCGCGAATAGAGGAGGATATACATAATGGAAAAGAAAATTACTTCCAGCGATTTTTTCTGGACTTTCGTCCGTTCTAACTTCCTGCAGGCATCCTGGAACATGGAGCGTATGCAGGGCCTGGGCTACTGCTTCGGCATGGTACCAATCCTTCGCCGTCTCTATGAGGGTGAGGAACTCAAGAAAGCAATCAAACGTCACCTCGAGTTCTATAACACGCAGCCATTCGTAACGGCACCGATCATCGGTATCACGGCAGCTCTTGAGGAGAAGAAAGCCAACGGCGCACCGATCGAAGATGGTGTCATCAACGGTATCAAAGTCGGTATGATGGGCCCTCTGGCCGGTGTCGGTGACCCGATTTTCTGGGGCACGCTCCGTCCGATCACGGCAGCTCTTGGTGCATCCTTTGCACTGACGGGCAGCATCGTCGGTCCGATCCTGTTCTTCGTCCTGTTCAATGCAATCCGTCTGGCAGTCCGCTGGTACGGCATCAAATACGGCTATGCCAAAGGTACGGACATCGTCAAAGACATCGCTGGCAACAAGCTCCAGAAGATCACGGAAGGTGCTTCCATTCTCGGTCTGTTCGTCATGGGTGCTCTCGTAAACAAATGGACGTCGGTCAATATCCCGGTTGTCGTTTCGGAAATCACGAACGCTAAAGGCGAGCATGTCGTCACGACGGTCCAGGGTATCCTTGACCAGCTCATGCCGGGTCTTGTACCGCTGCTCATGACGTTTGCCTGCATGGCACTCCTCAAGCGCAAAGTCAGCGCTATCACGATTATTTTCGGTCTGTTCGCAGTTGGTATTATCTGCTATGCCCTCGGCATCATGAACGTAAAATAAAACAACGTTACAAATTTGGGAAAGGAGCTGATTTTCGGCTCCTTTTTCGGTTGAAATACTTTACTTTTATGGCTGAGTTTCGTACAATAAAGAAGTATGGTTTGATAACAGTGATTTATTTATTCTTAGTTTTTTTAGGTTTGGTAGGAGAGATGTTTCCATGATTAAAAAAGCGATTGCGGTAATGACATCTGGCGGCGACAGCCCGGGAATGAATGCGGCTGCCCGTGCAGTAGTCCGCACGGCATTGTATGAGGGTGTAGAGGTTTATGGCATCAATAACGGCTATCAGGGTATGGTCGACGATGATATCGTCAAGCTCACGAGCCGCAGCGTCAGCGATCTCATCCAGCGCGGTGGTACGTTCCTCGGCACGGCCCGCTGCATGGAGTTCAAGACGCCGGAAGGCCGCAAGAAGGGCTTTGACAACTTGATGAAACACGGCATCGAAGGTCTCGTAATCATCGGTGTCGACGGCAGCCTTACGGGCGGCAGCCTGCTCTCCAAAGAAACGGGTATGCCGATTGTTGGCCTGCCGGGAACGATTGATAATGATGTTTGGGGCATGGATTATACGATTGGCTGCGATACGGCTGCCAACACGATTGTCGATGCTATCAACAAGCTGCGCGATACGGCTTCGGCTCATCGCCGTATCATGCTCGTCGAGGTCATGGGCCGCAACTCTGGCTGGCTGGCTATGATGGCTGGCATCGCTGGCGGTGCGGAGTATGTCCTCGTTCCGGAGGTAAAATACGATCTCGATGAGATGTGTCATGAACTCAAGGCTATGTATGATGCTGGCAAACGCTACAGCATCATCGTCGTTGCCGAGGGCGCTGGCTCGGCTGTGGGCCTTGGCCAGGTCGTCGAGGAGAAGACGGGCATCGATACGCGCGTATCGGTACTTGGCCATATCCAGCGTGGGGGATCGCCGACGGTCGAGGACCGCATGAAGGCTTCGATGCTGGGTGAGAAGGCTGCACTGGCTATCATTTCGGGTGCGACGAATGTTGTCTTCGGTTTCAATGAGGGCAAGGTGGTAAGCGTCAACCTGTTTGATGCCGTCAATAATCAGAAAACGTTGGATCCAGAGCTTGTACGCCTGGCTCGTGTGCTCGCATAAGATGAATCTGGGAGTCCCACTGGTAACACAGTGGGACTTTTCGCGAAAAAGGGTGTATTAGAGAGTTGGGGAAACACAGAAAGGCTACCTTGTGGAAGGGGCTGCGGCGGGCAATCCTGCTCGCTGCCAGCCTGCTCCTGCTGCTGATGCCCAGAGGGCTGGCAGCAGATTTGGACGGGCCGTGGTACTGGCAGGAAGATCCTGTGAGCAGGGACGGCGTGTCTAGTGTGGAAGTGGTGCAGGCTGCGCTTGCCGGTATGGGGAACTGGCAGCCGTATGCGGCACCAGCACAGCCGCCATTCCAGCGTGACGACCAGTATATCTGGCTCATGACCGTGCTGCCGCAGGCCGATGAAATGCGGGATGCATCGCTGCTTATGATGGTGATAGATCAGAGCTTTGAAATCTGGCTGGATGACCGGCAGATATATACGTATGGCAATCTGGAGCCGCAGCTGATGTCCTATGGGCAGAAATGGCATCTGATTCCACTGCCGGCAGATTATGCTGGCCGCCACCTGTATATCCGTACGTTTTCAGCAAATCCGCTTTACTTGGGGGATTTTGGTACGATAAAGCTTGACGCGAGTGTGGTGCAGATGTCAACGCTTATGCGGCAGGATATCCCGTACATCGCCAATATTCCGCTGGCCGTATTCATGATACTGATTATGCTGATGTATTACATGAGTCCTACGGCACCGAAGACGCTGTATGCACAGATTATCCTGTTCATGCTGGCTTTTGTCGTATGGATGATTTGCGCATCGAATACGAAGCAGCTCTTTATCGATGCACCGGTTTTCTGGTGGCTGCTTTGGCGTGTCGATGTTTATTTCCTGCCCATCCTGGCAACATTGATTGTCTATCGGGTAGTGGACAAGCGCTATCGGCGTTCTACCTGGATGGCGATGCTTTCTTTTGTCGTATTGCTGTTCATTGCCGTTTTGTCGGAACTCTTAGGTCTTAACGGGTTGGATGGTTGTGCTTCAGCATTCTATATCATGCTGCCGGCTATCGAGGGGCTGGTATCGTATTGGACAATCCGTTCGGCTATCCGCGGGAATAAATATTGCCGGGCTTTGTTGGTGCCATTGGTGGGAATGGTCAGTATCGGTTCGATCGATGGGTTCTCGCGTCATTTTCATTGGCTGCCTGAAGTTTGGTATCTGTTGCCGTATGGTACGGTAACTATCGGTATTTTTATCCTGTATATTATCCAGCAGCAGATCCGCCGGGAGCGCATGTTATCGGCAAAGGCTGCAGGCCTTGAGGAAGCTGTAGCAGAGGCAGTGGCGCGCTCAGAGATTGATGCGCTGACGCATTGTTATAACCGCAATCGGATGGAGGCGGTATTGGCGGCGGAAATCCGTCAGCATGGGCCGGAGAAGGAACCGTTTTCACTAATCATGCTCGATATTGATTACTTCAAGGTAATCAATGATACTTATGGGCATGATGCTGGCGATGAGGTACTGGCAGCTTTTGCCGGTGTCATCCGCAAGAATATCAAGAAATCGGATATTTTCATCCGCTGGGGTGGAGAGGAGTTCATCCTCATCTGCCGTGGTTGCTCAAGTGATGAGGCATATTTTGTGGCAGAGCGCTTGCGGCGGCAGGTGGAATGGTCGTGTATCTTTGCGCGCCAGCGTATTACCTGCAGCGTCGGGGTCGCTTCCTGGCAGGGGGCAGATGACAGTGCTGCCCAGCTTATCAAACGTGTCGATACGGCACTTTATACAGCAAAACGCAGCGGCCGCAACATGGTTTGCCGGGAATCACTGCCGCCAGAGAAAATGGATTTAGCATTAAATGGAAATTGAAGATTCAAGGCAAGCAAAAAGCTCTCATTCCCTGAGGATGAGAGCTTTTTGCTTGCCTGTTTTGCCTGGATTATTTTACGAGTGAACCTGGATATTTGAGGGTAGCG
The DNA here is from genome assembly GCF_900113715.1 of Pseudoselenomonas ruminantium. Classification (GTDB taxonomy): domain Bacteria; phylum Bacillota; class Negativicutes; order Selenomonadales; family Selenomonadaceae; genus Selenomonas_A; species Selenomonas_A caprae. The sequence continues at coordinate 50,442 of NZ_FOQK01000019.1, forward strand.
AAGTAGTCATCAATGGTCTGGGCGCGGCGGATGAGTTCGATGCTGCCATCTGCGCGCAGCAGGAGCTCGGCGCACCAGAGCTTGCCGTTGTAGTTGAAGCCCATCGCACTGCCGTGGGCGCCTGTATCGTGGATGATCACGAGGTCACCGATATCGATTTTAGGCAGCTTGCGGTCGATGGCGAACTTGTCGTTGTTTTCGCAGAGGGAACCCGTGATGTCGTAGAGATGGTCGCAGGGTTCGTTCTCTTTGCCGGCAATCGTGATGTGGTGGTAGGCACCGTAGAGCGCCGGGCGCATGAGGTTGGCCATGCAGGAGTCGAGGCCGATGTAGTCTTTGTAGGTTTTCTTCTCGTGCAGTACCGTCGATACGAGCCAGCCAGCCGGGCCGGTCATAGCGCGGCCGCTTTCGGTCATGAGGCCGACGTCGCCGAGACCGTTGGGAACCATCATCTCGTCGTAGAGCTGATGGATGCCTTCGCCGATCTCCATGAGGTTCAGGGGCTCCTGGCTGGGCTCGTAGGGGATGCCGAAACCGCCGCCGAGGTTGACGAACTCGACATGGATGCCGAGCTTCTGTTTGAGTTCGACGGCCAGTGTGAACATCAGCTTGGCTGTGAACAGGAAGGCTTCGGTGCGGCGCTCGTTCGAGGCGACCATCGTATGGAGGCCGAAGCGGCGGACGCCTTTGTCCTGCGCTATTCTGTAGGCTTCAAACAGCTGGTCGCGGGTCAGGCCGTATTTGGCTTCAGTCGGCTTGCCAATGATATCGTTGCCTTCGATGAGGTCGCCAGGGTTGTAGCGGAAGCAGAGAATCTTGGGCAGGCCAGCATGTTTCTCGAGGTATTCGATATGGCTGATGTCGTCGAGGTTGATGATGGCACCGAGTTCGATGGCTTTCTGGAATTCATCTGCAGGAGTATCGTTGGAGGTCAAAAGGATTTCCTCGCCCTTTACGCCAGCGATATCGGAGAGCAGCAGCTCGGCAAGGCTGCTGCAGTCGGTGCCGGCACCTTCCTCATGCAGGATCTGCACGATGCGCGGGTTGGGCAGTGCTTTGACGGCGAACTGCTCGCGGAAGGAGGGAGCCCAGGCAAAGGCCTTCTGCAAGGCGCGGATATTTTCGCGGATTGCTTGTTCGTCATAGATGTGGAATGGCGTCGGATATTGGGCGATGATTTCCTGCAGACGGTCTTTGTTCAGTGGGAATACTTTTTTTGCCATGGCGACTACCTCCTGATAACCATAGAGAATTATTCTTGATTGTAAATTTGTAAATAAATTATAACAAGATGGCATAATAAAGTCAATATTTATAATAAAATCGTATATTCATCTTACTGTCTTAGTAAAAATTTATCAGTGAATTTTTATTGAGATTTAATTGCCGTGTAAATCTTAATCACTATAATGTTAGTGTTTTGTGGAAGTCAGGGGGCAAGATGGGAAGGAAGGGTAATGCGTGAGAAAGAAAACAAGTATATTTTTATTGGTCATGTTATGTTTGGCCTTTGTGTTGTCGGGATGTACAAGGATGTCTTCCCTGACGCAGACTGCATGGAAGGATACGGCATTGACAGGTCAGTATTCAATGCTGAATATCCGGATACCAGAGGTCAAGGAGGAAACACCGAAGCTGTTTCACGATAGTGATATGCAGATCAAAGCCTGGACGGCGCGCGATGATTCGCGGGATGTTACGTTTACCGTGGAAAATGCAGCATACGACCCTGCTTTGCATTATTGGATCAATTTGCAGGGGGAGGCGGAAAATGTAAAAGCTATCCTCACAGGTACGCATATGGATGTGCAGAATGTGACGATGGAGACAGCAACTCTTGCTGGCCGGGAGGCCCGGAAAATCGAGTTTGACTATGCAGGGGGACATTTTTTAGCCTATGTAACTGTGGTGGATAACAAGGATATCTGGGCGGTTGTGCTGGATACCAGCAGAGTAAAAGAGCAGGAGCAGGTTCAGCAATTGATACAGGAGATGCTGGATAATCTGAGCGTAGAGATACAGCCGCTGGATCCGGCCAAAGCAGCTGAACAGCAGCAGAAGATAGCGGCCAATGCCCCGCAGGTAGCATTGGGGAATTTGCGGCTGGCAGAAGATTCATTCCTGCATTGGACGTACTTGTGCTTGGATTTACAGAATACAAACTCGCAGCGGACTATTGACCGCTATCGCATACGGGTGTACAGCTACGACAAGAATGGCCAGATCATACCCAAATCAGAAAAACACAGCGGTAAGGTTTATGAGCTGTATGAATACGATAAAAAAATACCGCCAGGACAGTATGCGGATGAAAACTCCGGCTGGCAGGTAAATCCGCAAGCTAAGGGGATCGGCAGATATGAGATAGTGCTTGATTCGATCATCTACACCGATGGTTCGGAATGGAGGGCGTTGGAGGGCCAGGAAATCAAAACTGCAATCGATTTATAACCCGGAAGTAGATGTCGCCCACCTCTATAGGTGACAAGTTCCTTATTTATAAGAGGCGGTGAACATATATCTCCCGCCTCGTTGAAAAGCCAAGAGGAAGTTTTTGCCTGCGGCAAAACTGGAAAAACGGCGTTATAATGGAAAAAGGCAGATGCCGCCAAGAAGCTCCTGCAGAGGGCTTTTGGGCGGCGTTTTGTGTATACGAGGCATAGGTTCTTTTCATCAGCAGATAGAAATGATACAATGGTTCTGTATTATATATAGTAGAAAAAGCCGTTGCAAGGAGGATGGAAATGCGCAGATTGCTGAGTTTCTTGAAGGTGTTCCGCTATGATCTGATTGTATTGCTGATGGCCATACGCCATCGCGATACGCCAGGCCGGATCAAGGGGATACTGGCCGCTGCCATCCTGTATCTCGTGAGCCCTGTGGACATCATCCCCGATGCGGTGCCTTTGGCGGGGGTTGTCGATGATGCGGTCATCGTGCCGGCGGTCATCTATGGTTTGACGAATATGCTGCCTTCGCATGTGCGGCGCTATGCGGAGACCCGCGCTGACCAGGCCACGCGCTATATGCCGGTGGTGCTCATTGCGGCGTCGTTGTTTGTGCTCGTATGGCTCGGGCTTATCGTCTATGGATTGTGGCGGCTGTTGTTTGCTTGAGGCCGCTGGGCAACAGATAAAGGAAGAGGAGTTTTATTTTGCGTTTATATATTGCCGAGAAACCGAGTGTCGGACGGGAGCTGGCTAAGTGCCTGACTGGCCCGGTGGTGCGTCACGATGGCTATCTGGAGACGCGCGATGGCATCGTGACCTGGCTGTTCGGTCATATCCTGCGCCAGGCTGAGCCGGATGAATACAATCCGCAGTACAAGCGCTGGCGGGCCGAGGATCTGCCGATCATCCCTGACCAGTGGAAATTGTTTGTGGACAAGAACTGCGAGAAACAGTTCGCCATCGTCAAATCGCTGATCGAGAAGGCCGATGAAATCGTCCATGGCGGTGACCCGGACCGTGAGGGGCAGCTGCTCGTCGATGAGGTGCTCGACTATATCGGCACGACAAAGCCGGTCAAGCGCATCCTGCTCAACGCTCTCGATGAGACGAGCATCAAGAAGGCCAACAGCAGCCTGCGCGAGAACAAGGAGTTCTTCAATCTCAAGCAGTCGGCTCTGGCGCGTGCGCGCGCTGACTGGCTGATCGGCATGAACCTGTCGCGCGCCTATACGCTGGCGGCACGCCGGGCCGGGCATGATAAGCTCGTGCTGCCGATCGGCCGCGTCAAGACGCCGACGCTGGCGCTGGTCGTGCGCCGCGAGCGCGAGATCGAGAATTTCAAGCCTGTCGATTACTATACCATCAAGGGAACCTTTGCCCATGCCAATGGTTCATTTCAGGCCCAGTGGAAGCCCAAGGATACGATGGCGGGCCTCGACAGTGAGAACCGTCTGATCGACAGGCAGATGGCTGAAGACAAGCTGGCGTTCTTCCAGGACATGCCACATGGTGGCGTGATCACGGCGTACCAGAAGACGAAGAAGCAGGAGCCGCAGCCGCTCCCCTTCTCGCTGTCCACGCTGCAGGTGCTGGCAGGAAAGATGTATGGCTATGCGCCGCAGCTCGTGCTCGATACGGCCCAGAAGCTTTACGAGAAGAAGCTCACGACGTATCCGCGTTCGGATTGCGAGTATCTGCCGACGAACCAGTTCGGCGATGCGGGTAAGATCCTGCAGAATCTTGCTGCTGCTGGTGATGCTGAGGTGGCAGCCTGGGCACCGAAAGCGGATAGGAAGATCAAGAGCCGGGCGTGGAACGACAAGAAGATATCGGCCCACCATGCAATCATCCCGACAACGGTCCAGGCCAATGTGCTGACGATGACGGCGGAGGAGCGCAATCTGTATCATCTGATCGCGCGCGGCTATATCGCCCAGTTCTATCCCGTCCATACCTATGACCAGACGAAGGTCGAGGTCACTTATAAGGAGGAGCTGTTCACGGCCAGCGGCCGCACGGAGCGCGACCTTGGCTGGAAGGAAATGTACCAGTCCAAGCGCAAGAAGGCCGAGGACGAGGATGAGAACAAGGAAGAAGACGAGAGCGATAAGACGCTGCCGGCCATGAAGAAAAAGGATGGTGTCAACTGGACAGGCGGCGATATCACGCAGCGCGCGACCAAGCCGCCGGTGCGGTTCACGCCGTCGACACTGCTGGCCGGCATGAAGGAGATCCATAAGTACGTCAAGAATCCTGAGGCCAAGAAGCAGCTCAAGGATGTCTATGGCATCGGCACCGAGGCGACGCGGGCGACGATCATCGATGATCTCATCAAGCGCAAGTTCATGACGGCCAAGGGCAAGAAGAAGTATCTGAGTCCGACGCCGGCGGCGTTCCTGCTCGTCGACGCGCTGCCCGATGAGATGACTTATCCGGATTCGACAGCCATCTGGGAGGACAAGCTCCATTCGATGTCCGAGGGCGATGGTTCGCTCGAGGAATTCCTCAAGGGGCAGATCGAGTTCACGCGGCGTCTCTGCGGCAAGGCTGGCAATGCGCGCATGGAGGTCACGGGCGAGAACGTCTGCCCGCGCTGCCATCAGGGCGTGCTCTTGCAGCGCAAGGGCAAGAACGGTATCTTCTGGGGCTGCTCGAACTATCCGAAGTGCCGCATGACCTGCAACGACAAGGATGGCAAGCCGGATATGGATGATGCGCGGTCGCGCCTGGCCCGCAGCCCGCAGGCCATGGCTCCTGCCGCTGTCTCGGCTTCGGCCATGGCTCGCCAGGGTGGCGCAGCTGCAAGCCGGAGGCCGGCCGCCAGCTATGCCGCGCCGCCTGCGCCTGTGTATTCGGCCCAGTCGTACGCAGCGCCGTCGGCACAGGATATGGCAGAGCTCGATTCGCTGTTTTCCGCAGCGGATTATGAGGCTAGCCTGGCGGATGCGATGCAGAATTATGTGTCGCCGCAGCCGCAGAAGAAGGGCTGGCAGAACTGGGGCGACAAGCCTAAGTATTCAGCCAGCCCCATGGAGCACATGGAGGAAAATGCAACGGCCAAGGCGAAAGATAGTAAGGATAGGGATAAATACCTCTGTCCGCGCTGCCGTGAAGGCCATCTGCGGCAGATACGTGGCAAGAACGGCATGTTCTGGGGCTGCACGAATTATCCGCGCTGTACAGCGACATTTGATGACGAGAAGGGCAAGCCTGTATTGTGAGGGGCTTGAGAAGGAGAATAAATGACAACGTTCAAAGATCTAGGCATAGAGACGGCCTTGGCTGATGCCCTGGCCAAACAGGGGATAGCTGCGCCGCTGGCGATACAGGAAAAGACCATCGCCAGGGTACTGGCTGGCAGCAACATCATCGGCCAGGCACCGACAGGGACAGGCAAGACGCTGGCATATCTTTTGCCAGCATTGCAGCAGATCGACCCTGCGCTGCGTCAGGCGCAGGTGCTGATCCTTGCGCCGACTTATGAGCTGGCGATGCAGATCGCCAATGTGGCGCGGGAGCTCAGCCAGGCGGCAGATCTCGGCATCAAGGTGCAGGGACTCATCGGCGGCGCGAATATCGCCCGCCAGATGGATAAGCTCAAGGAGAAGCCGCAGCTTATCGTCGGATCAGCCGGCCGCATCATCGAGCTGGCGCGCAAGGGCAAGCTCAAGCTCCAACAGGTCAAGCTGCTCGTGCTCGACGAATTCGATCGCTTGCTCGATGACCAGAACCTGCAGAACACGGTCGATGCTGTCCGTCTGCTGCCCAAGGAGCGGCAGGTCATCCTGTTCTCGGCGACGGCGCCGAAGAAGGCACTGGAGCGGGCAGATTTCCTCGACCAGCCTGAGCATATCGTCGTCGAGGCTGATCCTGAGACGCTGGCGAATCGGGAGGATTATTATCTCATGACGCCGTTCCGCGACAAGATCGAGAATGTCCGTAAGCTCACGCGTAATCTAGGGGTCAAGCGCGGGATGGTATTCATCAACCGCGTCTATGATGCGGAGAAGACGCTGGCACATCTGCGGTATGACGGCATCCGGGCAGATTCGCTGCTGGGGCACAGCAACAAGCAGGCGCGGCAGAAGGCTATCGCTGATTTCAAGAAGGGGCGCATCCAGCTGCTCCTGTCGACAGATCTGGCGGCCCGGGGACTTGATGTGGAAGGGGTAGACTACGTGTTCAATCTCGATCTGCCCGAGGATGCGCAGGTCTATCAGCACCGCGCAGGCCGTACGGCCCGGGCTGGAGCCAAGGGCACGGTCATCACGCTGGCTGACATCAAGGAGGCCTACAAGCTCGAACAGCTGGAGAAGCGTTTAGGCATCGCGTTCAAGCCGCTCAAGAAGGCGAAGAAGAGCAATGCGCCGGAAAAGAGAAAGAAAGAGCGCCCGTATAAGGCATATCATAAGAAGGCTTCGCCGCAGCCTGCGGTCAAGAAGCCAATCAAACAGTAAGCAGGAGGGAATTTTATCTTGGATATCGTGCCGATACTATTGCAGTTAGTACTGGTTGTATTCCTTATTTTCATGAATGGCTTTTTTGTCGCGGCGGAGTTCGCCTGCGTTAAGATACGGCCGTCGCGGCTGGAGACGTTGATCCAGGAGGGCAGCAAGCGGGCGGCCTACGCCAAGCGGCTCACGGATCATCTCGATGCGTCGCTGTCGGTCACGCAGCTGGGCATCACGCTGGCCTCGCTGGGACTGGGCTGGGTCGGCGAGCCGGCTGTGGCCACGCTGATCCTGCCGGTCACGCAGGCAATGGGCATCGATGCGACGATCGGGCATACGATCTCGCTGGTGCTGGCGTTCTCCATCATCACGGCTGGCCACATCATCCTGGGTGAGCTCACCCCGAAGACCATGGCCATCCAGAGTGTCGAGAAGATCATGCTGGCCGTGGCCTTGCCGATGCTGATCTTCCACAAGGTCATGTACCCGTTTGTCTGGCTGCTCAACCATGTAGCCAACTGGGTCACTCGGCGCATGGGCTTTGAGGCGGCCACCGAGGGGGAGAATGCCCACACGGAAGAGGAGATCCGCCTGCTTATGGAGGAGAGCCACCGTCAGGGGCTCATCGATGATACCGAGGCGAATTTTGTCGATAATGTCTTTGATTTCACGGAGCTTAACGTCCGGGAAATCATGACCCCGCGCACCGATATGGTCGTGCTGTATCTGGAGGATAGTTTCGAGGACAACCTTGCAATCATCATGGAGGAACAGCTGACGCGCTATCCAATCTGCCGCGAGGATAAGGATCACATCATCGGCTTCCTGCATGTCAAGGACCTCATGAAGCTGATGGTAGAGGGGAAAAAGCCGAACCTGCGCAAGCTCGCGCGCAAGGCGCTGGTCGTGCCGGAGAGCATGGATGTCAATGTGCTCTTGAAGACGATGCAAGGCAGCCACTCCCAGCTGGCCATCGTTGTCGACGAGTTCGGCGGTACGGCGGGCATGGTGACCATCGAGGATATTGTCGAGGAGATCGTCGGCGACATCCAGGACGAGTTCGATGAGGAACGTCCGACGGCGGAAGCCCGCGGCAACCACGTCTACTCCGTCGATGCCAAGATGCTCTTGGAGGAGCTGGAGGATATCCTTGAGATCAAGATCGAGGATGAGGATGTGGACAGCGTGGGCGGCTGGCTCTACGATCAGATCGGCGGCGAGCCCCAGGTCGGCCAGATGGCTGCTGCGGCTGGCAATCTGCTGTTCGTCGAGGAGGTCGATGGCGCGCGGATCACGCGGGTACTAGTGAAGCTTGAGAATCCCTTGACCGAGGAGCATGAGGAAATCGTGTAAGTTGGCGTGGTGTAACAAGTTACGGTCTTTGTACTAGGTTTTTAACGTCAAAACAATTATAATGAAAGAGCATGTTGTAAGTTAGGAAGATCATTGCATGATAATCACAATCGAGAATTTTGCCAAGAGCTATGGGGAAAAGCAGCTGTTCCAGGGTGTTGGCTTCAGCATGGACGAGGGCGACAAGGTCGGCATCGTCGGCATCAACGGCACTGGCAAGTCGACGTTCCTCAAGGCGATTGCTGGGCTCACGCCGGTGGATGAGGGCTCAATGGTCACGATGAAGGGGCTGCGCATCGAGTATCTGGCCCAGGATAAGGTCTTTGAGCCGGAAAACACCGTCCTGATGGAGGTGTTCCGGGGCATGACGCCTCTGATGCAGGCACTGCGCGGCTATGAGCTGGCATTGGCGGAATCGGCGAAGCATCCCGAGGACAAGGGGGTCCAGCAGGCGATCATGACCTATACGGCCAAGATCGATGAGCTGGATGGCTGGCAGATCGAAAGTGCCGCCAAGACGGTGCTCACGAAGCTAGGCATCGGCGACTACACGGCGAAAGCCGGCACGCTCTCGGGCGGCCAGCAGAAGCGGCTGGCCCTGGCGACCGCCCTCATCCAGCCCTGCGATCTGCTGCTGCTGGATGAGCCGACGAACCATCTTGACAGCGAGACGATCGTCTGGCTGGAGGAGTATCTAAAGGGACAGAAATGTGCGGTGCTGATGGTCACGCATGACCGGTACTTCCTCGATCATACGGCGACGAAGATTCTCGAGCTCGACAAGGGGAAGGCCTATACTTACAGCGGCAATTATTCGGAATTCCTCGAGCAGAAGGCTGCGCGCATCGAGCGTGAACAGGCCAGTGAGCAGAAGCGGCAGAATTTCCTGCGCAATGAGCTCAAGTGGCTGCGCCGTGGTGCGCAGGCGCGCTCGACCAAGCAGAAGGCCCGCATCGAGCGCTATGAGGAAGTGAAGAACCAAAGTGTCGATCTTGACCGGGGCACGGTCGAGATCGGTCTGGCCGGCAGCCGTCTGGGCCGCACGGTCATTGAGCTTGATCATGTCCACTACGAGGTGGACGGGCGAACCATCATCAAGGATTTTTCCTATACCTTGCTTCGCAATGACCGTGTGGGCATACTCGGTCCTAATGGCACGGGCAAGTCTACCCTGCTCAACATCTTGGCAGGGCGGCTGCAGCCGACAAGTGGTACGGTTACCATTGGACAGACGGTCAAGATCGGTTATTTCACGCAGCGCAGCGTGGAGATGGACGAACGCCTGCGGGCTATCGAGTACATTCAGGAGGCGGCCCATCACATCACACTGGCGGATGGCACGCGGATTTCGGCTTCGCAGCTCATGGAGCGCTTCCTGTTCCCTGGCAATCTCCAATGGACGCCAATCGCCCGGCTCTCAGGTGGTGAGAAGCGGCGATTGTATCTTTTGCGCGTGCTTATGGAGGAGCCGAATGTGCTGCTGCTTGACGAGCCGACCAATGATCTTGATCTTGAGACCATGGCGGTGCTCGAAGCCTTCATCGATGATTTCCGCGGGGCTATCGTATTTGTTTCCCATGACCGCTTTTTCGTCGACCGGCTTGCTGACAAGGTGTTTGCCTATGAAGCGGACGGCAGCCTGACGATGTATGCGGGCGGCTATTCCTACTATCAGGAAAAGCTGGCGGCAAGGGCCGCTGCGGGTCCGGAAGCGCCGGTCCATGTGACGCAGGCGGTGAAGGACCCGGTCAAGAGTGCGCCGCGCACGGAGACAAAGCCAAAGCTGACCTTCAAGGAGCAGAAAGAGTATGCAGAAATCGAGGGCATCATTGCGAGCAAGGAAGGCGAGCTCAAGGTGGTGCAGCTGCAGATGGAGCAGCATGCAGCCGACTATGGCCGCTTGAACGAACTGAGCAAGGAGGAGGGCCGGCTGCAGGCGGAGCTTGAGCATTTGATGGAGCGCTGGGCATATCTGGAGGAAATTGCTGAAAATCAGCAATGACTTATAAATTCAAGAGGTAAAAGGAGATAGTAACCATGGCATTCGACAAGAATCTATTTGAGGACATCATCCGGGAATTCACGGTAAATGGCGACCAGCTGCAGGAAATCGCGGCTGACTTCCGCTATGACCTGGTCAAGGGGCTGGAAAACCCTGACGAGTCGTCGCTGCGCATGCTCAAATCGTATGTAGGCTTGCCAACCGGCAAGGAGACGGGCGAGTACCTCGCGCTGGATTTCGGTGGCACGAACGTGCGTGTATTGCGTATCCGCCTTGAGGGCGCAGGCAAGTTTGAGGTAGTCAAGAAGGTTGCCAAGCCGTTGCGCGTGGAAGGCGTCTATGATTTTGTCGGTGCTGGTTCGACGGCTGAGCAGATGTTTGACTTCATTGCGGAGCTCGTGGATGAGGCTGTGGAAGGCGACCATGAGACGAAGTATCTGCTGGGCCATACGTTCTCGTTCCCCTCGGAGCAGACGGATCTCTACAATGCCAAGCTCATCATCTGGACGAAGGAATTCGCGACGGCTGGTGTCGAGGGCGAGGTCGTCAACGACCTGCTCAAGGCAGCTTTGCATCGCCAGGGCATCGACAATGTCGAGCCGACGGCGGTCATCAACGATACGGTAGCTGTACTGCTGGCCGCAGCCTACAAGCAGCCGGACATCTACATCGGCTCGATCTATGCGACGGGGCATAATACCTGCTATCTTGAGCCCTATGCTGACAGTGCCGCTGAGCCGATGATCCTGAACCTTGAGTCGGGCGGTTTCATGAAGCTGGCAACGAACCGCTTTGATGTCGAGTACGACAAGAATTCGGAGAAGCCGGGTGAGCAGCGTCTCGAGAAGATGGTTTCGGGCCGCTACATGGGCGAGCTCTTCGGCATGGCCATGGCAGAGCTGCTGGGCGAGAAAGGCAAGTCGTATGGCTTCACCAGCATCGATATGAGCAATATCATTGTCGATGAGAGTGCCAAGCGCGCGCAGGTCGCGGAGATCGTAGCCGCGAAAACGGGCAAGACCTTGGGCGCTGAGGATTGTGAGCTTGTCCAGCAGCTGGCATCGGCACTGGTTGTCCGTTCGGCACGCCTGGTAACGGCTTCCTTTGTTGGCATCATCTGGCAGCAGGCTGGCAAGGGCAAACCGCAGAAACAGCATATTGCCATTGACGGCTCAGTCTATGAGAAGATGCCGCTGGCTAAGGAGAATATCATGCGTGCCTTGTCGGAGCTTTTGGGCGAGGATGCAGCTGAAATCGATACAGTACTGGAAAATGGCGGCTCGGGGCTTGGTGCAGCTATTGCAGCCGCAATGTCTCAGAAATAAGGGCGTAGTCCGCAGGCGCTGCAGCCGCGTCCATTTCCCGCGAAGGAGTTCCTTTTATGCAAGCAGAACAATCACTGAATATGAATCTCTCGCAGCATCTGGCAATGACGATGAAGATGCAGCAAGCCATCCAGATCTTGCAGCTTTCTGCGCAGGATCTGCGGGCGGAGATCGAAAAAGAATATCTGGAGAATCCTGCGCTGGAAATGGACTATGGCGATGGGGCGCCGGCTGACGGCGAACTGCTGCAAGCGGACAATCTGTCGCGGCTCCGTGACTATCTCGGGGAGGAAAATGGCTCAGCGGGGTATTTCACCGATGAGCAGGAACATGGCGCTGAGGCGGCTGAGGCCGAAGTGCTGACGCTGGAGGACGAGCTCCTTGAGCAGGTGAAGTTCACCTTCCACAAGGTGGAGGAGCGCGCGATAGCTACGTTCATCGTCGGCTCGATCGATGAGCGGGGCTATCTGGTGGTGCCGCTGGCAGAAATCGCCCGGGCGATGCAGGCCACGCTGGCAGAAGTCGAAGCTGTCCTGCAGCAGGTTCAGTTGTTCGAACCTGCTGGCGTGGGGGCTCGCGACCTTGCAGAATGCTTGCGTCTGCAAGCGCAGCGTCAGGGCATCTATGAGGGGCTGGTGGCAGCAGTCATCGATCATCACCTCGACGATGTGGCGGAAGCGCGCATCAAGGAGATTGCCGCGGCTGAGCATTGCCGTCCGCAGGAGGTGCAGCTGGCTGTCGACATCGTCCGCCGGCTGGATCCGAAGCCGGGCGCTGCTTACGGCGGCGAAGCAGCGGCGTTCATCACGCCTGATGTGCTCGTGCAGGAAATCGACGGGGATTATCGTGTGAGCTTCAATGATAACTATGTGCCTCAGCTGCGGATCTCGGCGGCTTATCAGCATGCCGAAGGCTTCGATGCTGAGACGCGCAAGTATATCACGCAGCGCTTGAATGCGGCTGCGTGGCTCATCAACAGCATCGAGCAGCGGCGGACGACGATCCGTCATGTGGTCGAGGAGATCCTGCGGCGGCAGCCGGAATTCATGGCACAGGGCAAGAACGCCCTGCGTCCGATGACGATGAAGGATGTGGCTGATGCCATTGGTGTCCATGAGTCGACGGTCAGCCGGGCCGTAGCCAACAAATATGTGCAGCTGCCCAATGGCATCATGGCGCTGCGGCGGTTCTTCTCGGCGAACCTGGCTAAGAGTGGCAGTGGCGAAGATTTTGCAGCTGTGCAGGCCAAGACGGCCATTGAGGAACTGATAAAGGGCGAAGACCCGCATCGGCCGCTTAGCGACCAGAAACTCTGCGAGCTGCTCAAAGAACGTCAAATGGATATTTCACGCCGGACGGTTATGAAATACCGCGAGCAGTTAGGGTATCCATCATCGGTCAAGCGTAAACGCTATTGATATAGAGTTTCCATAAAGTCAAACTTTAACGGTAGTAGCAAATTTGCTGCTACCGTTTTTTATGTAATAAGCGCGTAGAAAAGTCATAAATTGCAGTTTATCTGTCCGTACGTGGTTAAAACAAACTCGGTACAAAATATTTTTGCCTACACATTCCGTTGAAAAATTCACACCGTTCAAGCGTAGCGCGTTTGGGAACTTTTTCAATGCTTAGTTAAAGGCAAAAAATATTTTTAGCAAAGCATCTAAGTGAAGCGTTGGTACTCCCCTGTCCGGCGGCGCGGCTTTCCTCGAATAAAAACACGGTAATTTACAAACTGCAAGTTGTACCCAAACTTGTTATTCTTTTCACGTTCAAAGAAAATGAATGAGGACAGAATCCATGGAGGATTTACAGAAGAATGGGATGCAATAATAAATTTACAGAAAAATGTAAAAATCCTATTGCATTTGTGTGAGAACGTGTTATGATAGTACCCGTAGACAATCGAACGATGGTTGAACGATAAGCAAGTAAGTTCAAAAAAACACGTTCTCTAAGAATTGTCTTTTATTTTTAGCTATTAAAGTGATTTTTTTCACTTTATCGATTGTTAGATTCTGTAATCTTGCTGATGGATGCTGGGAGGGCTTTAACATGGCAGACAAGAAACCTCGTATTGTAATTGTTGGCGCTGGCTTTGGCGGTGTAAAGCTGGCAAAACTGTTCGCAAAGGATGACGTGGAGGTCATGCTTGTGGACCGTCATAATTTCCATTTGTTCCAGCCGTTGCTTTATCAGGTATCGACGGCTGTCCTGTCTACCGATGAGATTGCCTATCCTATCCGTACGTTCTTCCGCAAGAACAAGAATGTGGAGTTCTTCATGGCCAAGGCACAGGGAGTTGATCAGCAGCGCAAGGTACTGCTGACGAACCATGGCGAGATCGCCTACGATTACCTGATCCTGGCCGCTGGTGCTACGACGAATTTCTTTGGTATGGAGAATGTCGAGAAGAATTCCTATGGCATGAAGACGCTGCAGGAGGCTATCCATATCCGCAACCATGTCATCCATATGTTTGAACGTGCGAACAAGCATGAGGATAATGAGGAAGTACGCCGCCGCATGTTGAGCTTTGTCGTCGTTGGCGGCGGCCCGACGGGCATTGAGGAGGCCGGCGCGATCTCGGAGCTCATCGGCATCCAGAAGAAGGAATACCACAACCTTGATTTCAATGAAGTCAGTGTCACCCTGATCGAGGCGACGGACAGTGTCCTGCCGATGATGGCACCGAATCTGCGCGATTATACAGTCAAAGTACTGCGCCGGAAGGGCGTCAATGTCATGCTCAATACGCAGGTCGTAGATTATGATGGCAAGACGCTCAAGCTGAAGGATGGCCGGGAGATTCCCACACAGACGGTTATTTGGGCAGCTGGTGTCAAGGCGGTTCCGTTCATAGCTAATTGCGGCAGCGAAGTCGATCGCGCTGGACGTGTCATTGTCAATGAAAAATTGCAGGTAGACGGGGCAACCGATGTTTTTGCCATCGGCGACTGTGCGCATTTCCAGCATGGGACGGAGCGTCCGCTGCCAACTGTGGCACCGGTGGCTACGCAGCAGGCGCAGGTGGCGCATGATAATATCATGAAGCTTATTCGTGGTGAGCAGGATTTGGCAACTTTCCAGTATAAAGATTTAGGCGCTATGGCTACGATTGGCCGTGGCGAAGCTGTGGTCAACAAGACAAGCGTGAATCCGCAAATGACGGGCTTCATAGCTTGGTGCGCTTGGATGTTCGTACATCTGATTCGCTTGGCAGGTGCACATACGAACCTTACGGTAGCCATCAAGTGGACTTGGAATCTGCTTTCAGGCACGCGTTTGGGGCGTATCATTACCAATATTCAATTATAAGTTGTTTTTACTAGGCAAAAGCGTGGCTATGGTTTTTATGGCCACGCTTTTCTGTTTTTTTGCAGGATTTATGATTTTTTTAGAAAAAGGTGTTGACATATACGGAAAAGACGTGTATCATAATACAAGTCGCTGAGAGATACGGCAACGGAAAACAACCAGCAAGCCTTGAGTGGCAAGCGGTTAGGAGATGTTGCTTGCGGATCTGGCCAAGAAGTTTTTAAAAAGAAATTCAAAAAAGTTCTTGACAGAAAGAAATCGATGCGATATAATAAACAAGTCGCTAAGATGAGCGGCACGGTTCGAAAGAACCAGAGATTGTTCTCTGAAAACTAAACAATGCAGAATGAATCATGCAACATGATTCAAGCCAGATGTTAGATGAGACTTCGGTTTCATCATCAAAACATCGATTGGTATGAACAACATAGCAATCGGCAATTTCTTTTAAGCAGCGAACAGCAATTTTAATTGCTTGTGAGTCGCTTACACAAATTACTTTAGTAATTTGTGAACCATAGAATAATTGAGAGCTTGATTGAGTTCTTCAATATAATTTATTGGAGAGTTTGATCCTGGCTCAGGACGAACGCTGGCGGCGTGCTTAACA
>NZ_FOQK01000025.1 GCF_900113715.1 Pseudoselenomonas ruminantium
AACATCTGGCTTGAATCATGTTGCATGATTCATTCTGCATTGTTTAGTTTTCAGAGAACAATCTCTGGTTCTTTCGAACCGTGCCGCTCATCTTAGCGACTTGTTTATTATATCGCGTTGAGTTTTCTCTGTCAAGAACTTTTTTAAATTCTTTTTGACTGAATTCGGAACCAACATGTTTCAATCCCTTACCAGTCAAGGCTTCGCGGGTTCACATCGTGTGCCGTATCTCTCAGCGACTTGTATTATGATACACGTCTTTTCCTCATATGTCAACACTTTTTTTCATTTTTTGCATGTTTTTATGAATAGATCCCTGACCGCCAGCATCAGCCAGTACAGCCAGGGATCTATTCTCAGTTCATCAGCAGGACGATGATTACCCCCGGAACTCCGAGTACACCTGCCAGCAAAGCTTTCACAAAGGTGATTTGGATACCAGCTCCAAACAGGTTGACCACCCACAACAAAACAGCACCCACCACACTGTTCGTAATGAGTTTCCACAATAGCTTCATCGGCAAGGCAATGATCTTGCCGATCAGGCAGAGTACAATAAGGCCCACTGCAAAGGCCACGATGATTTCCATTAGATTTCCCTCCGATTTTCCATTGCCTTGGATAAGGTCACCTCATCCGCATACTCAAGATCGCCGCCAATCGGCAGGCCATGCGCGATGCGCGTGACTTTTACTCCCATTGGCTTGAGCAGCTTGGCAATATACATGGCAGTTGCCTCCCCCTCAACATTCGGGTTCGTCGCCATAATGACCTCCTTGACTGTATCATCAGCCAGACGGTTCAACAGTTCTTTGATGCGTATCTGGTCAGGCCCCACACCTTCGAGCGGGGACAGAGCGCCATGAAGCACATGATAGACGCCGTGAAAATCACGCATGCGCTCCATCGCTGCAACATCCTGCGGCTGCTCGACCACGCAGATAAGCGAATGATCGCGCTGGTCGCTGCCACAGATTGCGCAGGGGTTCTGGTCGCTGAGATTGAAGCAGGTATTGCAATAACCGATCTTCTCCTTCGCTTCGACGATAGCACCAGCTAAAGCCTTGGCCTGCTCCACATCCATATCCAGCACATGATAAGCAAGACGCACTGCCGTCTTGTTTCCAATCCCCGGCAGTGCGCGAAAATGCTCTATCAGTTTTGCAAGCGGTGCAATGTATTGCACAATCAGAACATCCCTGGCGGCAAACCAAGACCACTCGTCAGCTTGCCCATCTCAGAGGCCATCATATCGTCTACTTTCTTGATGGACTCATTGAATGCTGCCGAGATCAGATCCTGCAGCATCTCAACATCTTCCGGATCGACAGCTGCCGGATCGATGACCAGCGACTGCACCTGCTTCTCGCCATTCATGACAATCTTGACTGCGCCGCCACCAGCCGTGACCTCAACAGTCTTGCGTTTGAGTTCGTCCTGCATCTTCTTCATTTCGTTCTGCATTTTCTGGACTTTTTTCATCATGCCGGCCATTTGGCCCATGTTGCCCATTCCACCAAACATGTTATTGCTCCTCTCATCACACGCTGTTAACCAAGCATGCTTGTCTTTCTTTTTTCACTTCCTCTAGCCTACCAAAATAACGTGCCAACGTCAACCATAATCCGCAACAGCCTACGCGAACAAAAAATCCCGCCGTCTGCACGACAGCGAGATTTTTTGCAGAAACAGTTTTCCAAAGTTTTGCTATAGGTTTGAAAAAGAGAATCTTACTTCGCCACGACGGGGAAATCGCGCGTAAGCTTTATCTGAGATGCCGTAAGAGCTTCCGGTTTGGCAAACCATGCCAGAGCATAGGCTGCCGTTCCCGTATAGTCGATGGCATACTCATTCGTAGACCAGGACGACAGGACATCCAAATAGGATTTTGCCGTCGGGATATGGCCGCTCTCCAGATACTTCGTCTGATCCGGATCGCCACCCGATACTGCATTCGGTCCACCAACCAAGAGGCCCGGGATATAGGCGCCCGTGCTCTCATGGATGCGGTTGTGCGGATGCTCGGGCGGATTAGATCCGGCCCCAGTGAGGAAGCTCTTATCGAGCGAATTGCGGCCAAACATGTAATGGATCTGGGACAAAGCACCTTCGACATAGGCCTGTTTCGGCTCAAGCTGATATGCCATCAGCAGCATATCGCCCTGCGTCATGGCATTCTTCGTCGAGGCCCAGGTGTATTCTTCTTTCGACAGCGCACAGCCAAAGCCGTCTTTAGCGATCTTGCCAGCAATCATATCCGCATAATCGAGATAAACCTTCTTTACCTCGGTCTGCAGACCTGCATCCGCATTCTTGGACATCGCATAGGCAAACTGCGCCAAGGCCAGCGTGTTATCCCAAGTGAAGAAGCCCGGTGCTTTGGTGAACTCCGCCTTGTTCGCCTTGAGATACTCTTCATATTTCTTGTCGCCCGTCGTACGGAACATTTCAGCGGCCATCCACAAGCGCTCCTGAATGTCATTCGTATCGTTGTACGGACCCGAACCGCTTTCCTGGCCTTCATCCACGCGATAGACCGATTCTTTCGTCTTGGCCAGATAGCCCCATACCTTGTCGGCATCCTTCAGCAGCGACTTGGCATATGCCGGATCGAAATCCTTGTAGACGCGGCCACCAATAGCCAGGCTGGCACCATACATCGCCGTGCTAGCCGAGCAAGTGCTGTATAAGAAGCGCTCCTGCGTATCCGTATCAGGGCTCTTGTCAAAGCCCGGCCACTGGGCACCAGATACCTTATGGAACGTACTGCCATCCTTGCGCATCATCTTTTTCATGAAATCAAATTCGTACTTGACTTCATTGAGCGCATCCGGCAGATTCTTATCGTACTTGATGCCTTTCGGGAACAACAGCTGCCCCTTCGTGAAATGATCAGGATGCGCCTCATAGGCCAGCAGCAGCTCAGCAGCGGCAATGCCAGCTGTCGTCGTGTATTTGCCGTAATCGCCGGCATCATACCAGCCGCCTGTCACATCGACTTTATCGCCCTTCTTATTGAGCTTGTCCGTGAAATACACCTTGGCTTCTTTGTCCTGCGCATGGCCGTTTTTGACTTTGAGGCCCGTGATACCCGCATCATCAATCGGCGTGCCGCTGCGCGTCAGCGTATAGGAACGCCAGGTCTGGACCGCTGGGACAGCATAGACATTGTCGCCGATAGCAAAGTCATAGGATTCACGATTGCCCACTTTGAGCTTATATGTACCAGGCGTTTTGAGCCCTGTGAAATCCGCCCGGCGCAGCGTTTCCTCAGACATCGGATCAGCCTTGGCTGCCGACAGTTTCCCCGTATAGACAACCTTCCCCGTCTTGGCATCGACTACGCTGAAATCCGTATCGCCGGAATCCGTTACCATAGCTACTTTTTCATAGCCAGTAAGGTAGCCGACCTGATCGACATGCATACCAGCATCGGCAGCTTCCGTAAGGGATGCCATCCCGCAGGTTCCTAGCATGGCAATCCCCGCCAGTACCAACTGGCAAAGTCTTTTCTTGCTCTGCATGATACTATCACTCCTTATTCTGCAAACGGCGTATACTTGATGGATTTGTATTCAGCCACCAGCGGCATGTTGTCATCTTTGAAGGGCTTGAGCCACTCATCGACGCCTTTGCCACACCATGCGTTCATAAGGATGCGGCCCTTCGTGCACGGCAGGTCGCCCCCTTCGACACGGTAGACCTCTTTGCCATCGACATACCAGATGATAGAGTTCTTGTGCCACTCGAATGCGTAGGTATGGAAGTCTTCCGATGCATCAAAGCCCAGGTCGATCATCTTCTCATGACCACCAACACCCTTGCGGAAATAGTTGAGCTGAACCTTCGTGGTGTCCTTGCCAAGTACCTCGAAGTCGATCTCATCCCAGTCGTTGCCGTTGTCATAAGGACCCGTGCAGGTAAAGAACGAGGAGACAACACCATCATTCTTGATGGCCTTCATCGTCGTTTCAAAACGGCCATAACCATAGAAATTCTTGGTACGATACTCACCACCGGAATACGGAACCTTATCCGCCGCCGGATTCGGCGAAGCATCAACAATCAACTGCATTGCACCATCTTCAAATGTGACATTTTCTTTATGCCAGAATACATTGAACGGATTGCCATTCGTCCAGCCATCCGAAGGGATGGAGATGTCATTCTGCCCGCCTTTCGTCAAATCGATCGTAAAGGCATCACTGGCTTTCGTTTCCGCTGCCGGTGCAGCAGAAACAATTGCCGGCGAAACCACATCCAGCGAAACAGAGACCGGAGCTGCCAGTGCAGCCAAAACTGCTACTGCCAAAGCTTTCTTGCGAATATCCATCATTCTGTATTCCTCCCGATTCATATAATCAATACGTTAGATCTTCACCATTGCTGGCAATGACTTTCTGATACCAATAGAAGGATTTCTTGGGCGAACGCGCAAGTGTACCCTCGCCTTTGTTGTTTTTGTCGACATAGATGAAGCCGTAGCGTTTCTCCATCTCACCCGTGCTGGCTGAGACGAGGTCGATTGGCCCCCAGGGGCAGTACCCCATCAGCGTGATGCCGTCTTTTTCGATGGCATCCTTCATCTGCGCAATATGCTCAGCAAAATACTTGATGCGCTCATCGTCATGCACCACACCGTCCTCTGCCGGTTCTTCATGCAGGCCAATGCCGTTTTCCACGATCATCATCGGCAGCTCATAGCGTTCCGCCAGGACATTGAGCATATAGCGCAGGCCGACCGGATCGATCTGCCAGCCCCAATCCGATGCCTTGACATACGGATTCGGGACTTCCTTGCCCATATGGATCTTGCCATTCGGGTCATACTCGCTGACAAAACTCATGTAGTATGACAGGGCGAAATAATCCACCTTGCCTTCCTCGAGCAGCGCAAGATCGCCGTCTTCCATCTCGATATGATAGCCGCGGTTCTCCCACTCTTTGAGCATGTACTGCGGATAATGACCGCGGCACTGGACATCGCCATAGTAGAAGGTACGGTCCATCTCCTTGAGTGCTGCCATCTGATCCAGCGGCTTGGACGTGGCCGGATAGACAGGCGACATCGCGAGCATGCAGCCAATCTGGAAATCCGGATTGATTTTATGCCCCTCGATGACTGCCTTAGCCGACGCGACAAACTCATGATGTGCTACCTGGTAGAGAACCTCATAGCGATCCTCCCCGTCCTGGTAGAGCACACCAGAATTCGTGAACGGAGCAAACGCATCATCGACATTGCGCTGATTGTTGATTTCGTTGAACGTCATCCAGTACTTCACTTTATCCTTATAACGCTCAAAGCAAGTCACAGCAAAGCGGACAAACATGTCGACAAGCTTGCGGTTGCGCCAGCCGCCATACTCTTTGACCAGATGATAGGGCATCTCAAAATGCGAGAGCGTGATGACCGGTTCCATGCCATATTTATGCATCTCATCGAAAAGATCATCGTAGAACTTCAGCCCCTCTTCATTAGGCTCCAGCTCATCCCCATTCGGGAAAATGCGCGTCCAGGCAATACTTGTACGGAAGCATTTGAAACCCAGCTTGGCCAGCAGAGCGATATCCTCTTTATAATGCGAATAGAATTCGATCGCCTCATGATTCGGATAGATCTTGCCTGGCAGGACACCATCGGTGATCTCACGCGGTTTGCCAGGACCGCCGACCGTCATGACATCGGCAACGCTTATGCCTTTGCCGCCTTCTTTCCAGCCACCTTCAAGCTGATGGGCTGCTACTGCGCCGCCCCAGAGGAAACCTTTTGGGAAACTCATAATCAGGCCTCCTTCTCAGCATCAAAGCGCTTGTACACTTCGATGAATTCCAATGCAATCGTCTTAAAGCCTTCAGCACTCATCAGCTGATCTTCAGCATGGAGAATCAGCAGATTGATGTTGCCACCCTCACCCGAAGCCTCCTTCTGCAAGAGCCCCGCATGAGCATCATGACCTTCAACAAACGCCTCATCACCATCTTTTATGAGTCTCTCTGCCGATTCGTAATTGCCTTTTTTGGCCTCTTGAATAGCCTCAATATAGCAGCTGCGGGCCGTGCCGACAGCCGAAATAATCTGAAATGCAGTAAGTTCCAAACCTTCCATTATAAAACCTCAATCCTTCATAAGTTTACGCGCGAAATCCAGAGCACCCTTGCCATCCATGCGGCCATACATGCGCATGTCGATTGCATCTACCGGAATCCCCGGAATCTGCTCGGCAATCTTGTTCTTCTGGAAGCGGATCTGCGGTCCCAGCAGGACACAGTCCGCATCAGCTGCCTTCGTTGCCGCCTCCGATGCGGAGAACGCATCGATCGAGCAATCGTAGTTATCAGCAGCTGCTGCCTCTTTCATCTTCTTGACCAGCATGCTCGTGGACATCCCCGACGCACAAAGCAAAACAATCTTTTTCATGATAAACTCTCCCCTTTGACTTTGGAAAAACTATAGTATTGACAAATCACGCTTAGAAATGGTAATCGAGCTGGGTGCGGATAAGGTTGCGTTTGAACGACTTTTTCTCCCACCATTCGCCATCGGCTTTCTGCGACATGCCGCAGTCAGCAATCTGATAGAACGTCTCCCATTCGACATTCTTCCACGGCACATATTTGAAGCCGACCGTCCAGCCCTTGGAATCCTTGAGCAGCGATCCCCAAGCATCATCAGCCCAGATATTGCCATGCGCCTGGATGTCATGGTAGCGCAGATAAGCACCGAACGAACCGACGACCGATGGATTCGTCCACTTATAATCCAGTCGGGCCAGATAGGCACGGTTATTATCCTGTTCACCTGGGTCTGCCTGATAATTCGTCTGCACATAATCCGCAGTAAGCCGCAAATTCTTAGCAACATTCGTCGCCGCACTCAAAACAAATCCCTGATTGCCAAATGGAGTCTTCTGTTTGCCATCTTCATAGAATTTATTGATTTCACCAGTACGGCCAACATTCAACTTTGCATAGGCAAGATTGATATCGAAGTTATGACCAATTGGGCCGCGGATTGTCGGGCCCCACATCGAAAAGTCCGCATTATCATACTCAGCCATCGCGTAGTAGAAAGCACCAGCTCGCAATCCTTGTTTCGTAATCGGATAGCTTACATCGATACCACTCGTGGTGCAGCCAAGCAACGAGAACTGCATGCCAAGCGGACTCCACTTACGGCCCGCATTGATTTCCAAACCGTTCTTGAGATTGCCCGTAAGCCAAATACGCTGGATCTGTCCATGCTCTCTCTTCAATTTACCTTCCGTGCCATTACCAGTCTGATGCGCGAACCGCTGATTTGTCTCGCTCTGGAAATGACCTGTCCATTCATCATTGATTTTGAGATCACCCAGCAAGTTCAGATAATAACGGGAATTATCCTTCTCATCAGCCCAGGCATCACCTTGATTGCGAGCGTTATCCTTGTCCCACGATGCACGTACAAAACCATAGATTTTGACGCGATCCTGCTCTGCCTTCAATGCTTGAATATCATTTTTGTTCTTATTCGCTACCGTCTTTGCATTCTTCAGCTTGTTGTTTTCCTGTTTCAACGCTTTGAGCTGCTCAGCCAGCTGTTGCTGCTGTGCCTCCAATGCAGCAATGCGTGCAGTGACATCTGTCTCGTCAGCCGGTGCTGCACATACCGTTCCCGTAAGCCCCATAGTCAATCCCAGCAGGATAGCTCCCGTTTTTTTACGATTCATCATCTAACTCCCCTTTATCTCAATGTGTAGTGACTGCATCCGTATCTTCGACGTTCTCCTCAGACTGCTCACCGCGTTCCTCTTTAAGGAAGGCATTGTCCTGCGCCTTGAGGAACGGGAAGTAGACAGCCGTAGCGATGGCAAGGTTCACAATCTGTACGACAGCGCCCTGCCAGCCACCGAGCAAGAAGCCAGCGATTACCGGCGGCGTCGTCCAGGGAACCTGTACAGCACTGAACGGAGCCATGAAGCCCAGCGAAATCGAGAAATACGTGACAAACATAGCCAGCAGCGGTACCAGGATAAACGGTACGAGCAGATACGGATTGAAGACGATCGGCAGGCCGAAGATGATCGGCTCATTGATATTGAAGAGTCCCGGAACAAAGGCCATCTTCATCAAGGATTTAAGCTGCTGCGAACGGGCCGTAATCGCACCGGCAATCAGCAGGCCCAGCGTAAGGCCACAGCCACCGCTCTTGACAAACACATCATTGATCTGGCAAGTGAATATCTTAGCCTGCGGGTTGTTGATAAGGCTCATGCCCGCATCGATGATATGCTGGTTGTCCAACGAGTTGGCAATCAAGAGCGGGCTGACTACACCGCCGACAACGTTCGGGCCATGGATACCAGCCCAGAACAGGATGCTCTGCAAACCGACGATGATCGAACCACCAGCCAGCGAATCCGAAAGACCCTGCAGCGGCGTCTGGATGACTTTGAAAATAAGCTCTGGCAGCGTCGTAGCGCCGATATAATGGCAAAGGCCATAGAGTACCGATGCCGTTGTGAAGAAGATCATACCCGGTACCAGAGCCGTAAAGGCTTTGGCAACGCCCGAAGGCACCGAATCCGGCATCTTGATGCCGATATGATTCTTCTCGCAATAGCAGAACACATACGAAACAAAGAAGGCAATGATGATTGCCGTGATGACACCGTTACTGCCAGCCCAAGCCTTCGGAATGATATCACCAACAGTCTCCCCACCCTTGGTGATGATGGACGGCGGCAGCAGGATCAGGAACGTGGACAAGGCCAGGATCGACGCCATGATTGCATCGCAGCCTTCGTTCTCTACATATTTATACGTGATAGACAAAACTACGATAAGTGCCAGCACGCTGAACGTACCACCAGCAACTGCATTGAGCGGTGCCGTCCAATCGTTGCCGAATAGCGAAGCCATGAACTCAGCATAACCGGGAATCGGCAGATTTGCGAGCAGCAGGAACACCGAACCGCAAATCGTGAATGGCGTCGTCATGATGAAACCATCACGCAGAGCTGCTACAGCACGAATCTGAGCGAACTCTCCCATGAATTCGATAAACTTATCGAACAGTTCTTGTTTACTCATGTTCTTTTTCCTCTTTTCCAATAGTCGATAACCTTGAGGCTGCGCGCCCAGCCCCGTCCCCTTAAGGTAAGTCTAATATAACACGCCGTACTTTTTGCGCACAATAACGCCAAACCAATACGAAACACTGATTCAACGAAGTGCACAGAAAGATTCTTTGTGCTGTATCACTGTTACATATATTGCAGGTATTTGAAATATTCTGTTATTTACGCATAAAAAAAGGCTTCCCCGCAGGGAAGCCAGAAAATCTTCATCAGTAGTAAAAATGCTTGTTGAGCCACTGCTCCTTTTGCTGGGCATTTTTGTAATCCACCCGTGTCATCAGCACAGCAAACAAGATATCGGTCACGTATTTCGCCGTCAGCAGGAAGACGCGCGGCCCCAATTCTTCCATGGACTTCACCGTCGCCACAGGAAAAACCACCTCTGCCATGGAGGCCAGGGACGAATGCGGTGCCGCCGTCAGCAGGATGATGGAATTGCCCCGGAGTTTGAGCAGATGCGCGATATCGAGCAGCATACGGTTCTCGCCCGTCCGGCTGATGAAAAATGCCACATGATCCTTGGGCGCACCAGTCGCCTGCAAATACTGCATGGTCATAGCCGGATGAACGGTCGAACACTTATTGGCCATGATGAAGCTGGAAGCAGCCATATTCGCGATATCGAGATTGTTGTCCGTCGCGTAGAAATCAATATGGTTCGTCTTGTTGAGCAGCGCCAGCGCCCGCACAAAATCAGCCGGGTCGAGCATCGTCCGCGTATCCTTGATCGCATCGAGCTCAATACTCGTAACCTTATCCAGCAGCGAGTGCACGGAGTCGCGATCCGTCATGACAAGCTCATCGCCATGGGGCCGTTCAATATAGCGCATCATCTCCGCCAGGAATTTGACCCGGAACTCCGTATAACCGCCAAACCCCAGCTTCTGGCTGAAGCGGACGATCGCTGCGGAGCTCGTAAAGGTTTCCTTGGCCAGCTGGCGCGTAGACATTCCTGGCAGCATGCGGAAATGCGTCAGCAGATAGTCCGCAATCATCGCCTCAGATTCCGAAAATCCTGTCTTCTCTTGCAGTTGCTTCACTAACCCTGTCATTTGTCATCCTCGATTTCTACTACATGATCCCCAAAATAGTTGAAAGCCGTCTCCAGCGGCGCCCGCTCCTCCGGCGGAATGTCATTGAGGTCCACCGGAATGGTTGGCGGCTCCTCTGGCAGCGGAATGGATTCCGCCCGCGGTTTTGGTTTGGGACGCGGCGGCGGAGCCATCGGCATGTCTTCGCCACTGCACGACAGATGCAGTTCGCGCCCCGTGATTTCCTGCAGCAGCGCTTCAAGCTGCTGCCGATAATTGCGCATCGTCAGCGACGCCATCAGACTGCCCTTGAATTGGATGAAAAACTGCTTTTCAGTCATACCGGCAAAACTTCCCTGCTGTACACAGGCCAGGATCGGCATCTTATTGGTCTCCCGCAATCTGCGCAACAGGGTATCCCAGACCTCTGCATCAGCCGCCGTGACCTCCAGCGGCGCAGGCGGCGGTGCAGTCTGCGCCTGGACCGGAGGTGCAGGGCGCACAGCAGCTTTGGCAGCTGCTGCCGGAGCTGCCGGTCTTGCTGCCAGAGCTGCCGTTACCTGGGCCAGCTTGGCCTCCAGCTGGGCGATGCGCGGATCTGCGGCTGCCGCAGGCGCAGCCGCCGGATTGACGGCAGCTGCCTCCGGACGGCACAAAGCCAGCAGGGCAACCTCGACTGTGATGCGCGGCTGCGGCGACCATTTCATTTCGTTCATTGCCTCATGCAGGCGCTTGATCATCTGCATGATCTGCTCTGACGTAAATAGCTGCGTCTGCTCCTTGAGCACTTCATCCTGCTCAGCATATAGATCCATATTCGCTACCGTACCTGCGGCCTGATAGATCATCAAACTGCGCAGGTGCAGCGAAAGCTCCGCCACGATCTGCTTGAGATCCTTGCCATCCCGCAAGAGCTCCGCGATGATTTCGAGCACTTCCTGCGCCTTATGTGCGGCCAAAGCCCTTGTCATGCGGTAGATCCAATCATGACCGACAAGACCTAGGATCTGCCGCACGCGCTCAGCCGTGATCTTCCCCTCAGCCAGCGCCGAACATTGATCGAGGATCGAGAGGGCATCACGCAGACCACCATCGGCCTGGACAGCAATCATCGTCAGGGCCTCATCCTCAGCATCCAGCTGCATTTCCTCGGCCACATAAGCCAGCCGCTCACGGATCTCCTCCACCGTGATGCGCTTGAAATCGTAGCGCTGGCAGCGCGACTGGATCGTCGCCGGCACCTTGTGCGCCTCCGTAGTCGCCAGGATGAAGACGACATGTGCCGGCGGCTCCTCCAGCGTCTTGAGCAGCGCATTGAAAGCCTCCGACGTCAGCATATGGACCTCATCGATGATATAGACCTTATAACGGCCATCCACCGGTGCGAATTTCACCGTCTCACGCAGGTCGCGGATCTCATCGATACCACGGTTCGAAGCCGCATCGATCTCAAAGACATCCATCGACGAACCATCATTTATCTTGCGGCACTGCTCACACTCGCCACAGGGATCAGGCGTCGGGCCCTGCTCACAGTTCAACGCTTTCGCCAAGATCTTAGCTGTACTTGTCTTACCTGTACCACGCGGGCCTGAAAACAGATAGGCATGACCGATGCGCCCCGATGTGATGGCATTGGACAAGGTCCGGCTGATATGTTCCTGCCCCACCAGGTCCTTGAAACTGCCCGGACGCCATTTCCGGTATAATGCAATATACGCCATAACCCGTCTCCCCTTTGACTTTCTGCATACAAAAAAAGGATAGCCTTTTGCTATCCTTATTCTTTTCCACGTCGGACCACAGTCCCCAGGCGACCTTGCGGCACATGAAGCGGCCCTCTTATCGCTGCTTCCTTCCGGACCTGACGAGGTTCGCGGGACTTCATTGCGCAAGACCCAGACACTATGGCCCGACCTGAAAAAGAATAATCCTTATAAAAATAAATAAAAAAATGGCGGAGAGTGAGAGATTCGAACTCTCGATACAGCGTTCACCGTATACACGCTTTCCAGGCGTGCTCCTTCAACCACTCGGACAACTCTCCACAATGCTCTACAAAAGTAAGCTATTTATTTTTCGCTATTGTGCTTGCCGCTTAACAACAGAATTTATTATAAAGGCTAAAACGATATCTGTCAACACTTTTTTTTAATTTTCCTAGAAAAGAAAAGGAGCAGCAACTCTGCCCCTGATTATATCAGAAAAATTCATCTACCGCCAGCACAATCTGGAAAGCTCCCACTGACGTGTAGACCCGCAGGCACAGTTGATGGCTCCCCTGCGGAACGACATCTTTTCCCCACCGCGGCAATTGCAGCTCACCTTCGAGATCCTGTCTTGCCATCGCCACCGAGAACAGCCCCTGCACCACATTAAGGAACTCAGAACAGGCATCGATCGCCATGTCGTCGACCTCTGTCAGCGAATCATCTTCGCTGTAACGGCGTGCAAGCTCCAAAAAAACAGATTCGCTGGCAATCACGCCTCCCACGAAGTCAAAGTCACCATCGATGCGGACAGATGCCGCATACGCAGGCGACGGCTCAGTCTCCTGGCAAGGCTCCTGGGCAATCACAGCTTCCGTATGCACAAGCTCACGGAGCTTTTCGATGAATATCTCCACATACGCCGTATAGATCGACAATTCACCTGGTGAGTAGCCATCACCGGCCGCCCGCAGCAAAGCCGTTCGCACTGGCCGCGTATCGACCGTCTCGACCTTCGGCAACAGCCGGACCATAGCCCCTTCATTTTCCTCGCCTTGTTTCAGAAGCACCTGTATCTCTTCGGGCGTATGTTTCTCCTCGTTGAGCAGGCACTGGGCGATATTGTACTTACTTGCCATTCGCAGCGACCTTCTTTCGGACCGTCTCGATGGTCTTCTTGATCTGGTCGCTGGAGTATGGTTTCTGGATGAAATCCATTGCCCCCATCTTGAGGGTAACCATGAGCTTCTGCGGCGTTCCTGCCGACGAAAGCATGACAACCGGCAGATCAGGATTCACTTCCTTGATGACCTGCAATGCCTCGATGCCTCCAACTTCCGGCATCACGATATCCAAAAAGATACAGTCGACAGATTCCTGCAGATTGATCATGACTGCCTCTTTGCCATTCTCCGCTTCCAACACCTCGCAGTCCAGTGCCTCCAGTTCCTGGCGCAGTTTCTTGCGCAGCATTTTGGAATCGTCCGTAATCAGCACTCTAAGTTTTCTATCCAAAATTAACGCCCCCTCAGCAATATCTCTTGCTTCTGCAAATCTTTGTTCTTCGTGATATGCATTCAATCAATGCGATGTATTACTTAATTCGGCGGCCTGCCTGCAAACTCCTTCCCTGCAAAAAAAAGAACCTGACAAAAAGCCAGGTTCTTGCTTTGTTCAGCGATTACCAGATAAAAAGGCCAGCGATGCCTGCCGACAGCAGCGATACCAGGATACCGGACAGCAGCATGTAGCCGACATTGCGGGAAATCAGATCGTTCTTGTCCTCGTCGACAATGCCCTTGAAGCAGCCGATGATCATACCGACCGTCGAGAAGTTGGCAAAGGACGTGATGAAGACTGTCAAGACGCCCTGCATGTGCACACTGAAGTCCGCCATGATGTCCTTGACATTAAGCATGACGACAAACTCGTTCGTGATGAGCTTCGTGCCCATGTACTGCGCCAGCTGGAATGCCTCGCCAGCATCCAAGCCGAGCAGCCAGGCAAACGGGAACATGATGCAGCCGAGGATATTCTCCAACGTGACTGACGGATGGATGAGGACGAGCAGCTTATCGATGAGTGCTGCCAGAGCAACGAACGCGATGACGTTGGCGCAGATGATGAGTACCAGGCGGCCAGCGCCAAGGATCGAGTTGCCGAGGAAGGAGAAGAACGGCTGACGCTCAGCTCCGTTGTCATCCAGCGTAGCGATGACATCTTCCTTTTCCGAGACCCGTACCGGATGCAGCAGGTTCGAAACAATCAGCGCGTTGATGCAGTTGAGCGGAACAGCCGTCAGAATGAATTCCGCCGGCATCATCTTCGTGTAGACACCAATCAGGGCAGCCGTGACACAGCTCATGGACATCATGGCCAGCGTCAGGTTGCGGTCAGCCTTCATGCGCTTGAGCTGCAGCGTGGAGACAGCCAGTGCCTCCGTATTGCCAAGGAACATCATCTCGATGGCAAAGAACGACTCAAACTTCGGCGTGCGCGTGATGAACGCCAGTGCCTTGCCGATCCAACGGATGACAAACGGCAGGATGCCGATGTACGTCAAGATATCAAAAAGCGGTACAACCAGCAGGATCGGCAGCAGTGCCGAGGTGAAGAAGTTCATCTGCTCGACATGGACCCAATCGGGGAAAGCAAAGGCAATACCATCGTAAGCAACGCTGACAAGCCAGACGAAGCCTGCCGCTGCACCAGATACGATGTCACGGCCGATTGGGAACGTCGTCAGGAACCAGGCGATGAACACATTCAAAAGCAACAGCGCACCAACACAGCGCCACTGAATCTCTTTACGTTTCTTGGATAAAAGAACGCCAATGGCCAGAAAGACCACTACACCAAGAAGATTGATAATGAAATACATCTTTTTCTTTCTCTCCTTTTTGCATCATGAGAAAATAAGGACACGAGTCCTATTTTCGCACACGCATCTGGTATTGTCAAACTTTATCTATGAATTTAGAGATCTTTTTCAGTAAAGGCAAACGGAAGGACTTCCTCCAGGGTAACCACCTTTACATCCCCCTTGAGATTCGCCATGATGATGCGGTTGATGTGGAACTCTCCCATGACTTGACGGCAGGCACCACATGGTGAACACGGCCCCTCGGTATCGGCAATCAAAGCGATGGCCTCAATCTCGCGTTCGCCCTCGGATACCGCCTTGAAGATGGCCGTACGCTCCGCACAGTTGGTCAGCGGGTAGCTTGAGTTCTCCACATTGCAGCCGCCGTACACATTGCCCTTCTTCGTCAGCACCGCCGCACCGACTTTGAAGTTGGAGTACGGGCTATAAGAAAACTCACGGTACTTGCGCGCGACTTCAATCAATTCTTTGTCATTCACGCTAAAACACTCCCTCAATACAAAATTTATTGACAATTTTGCCGATAAAAAACGCCTCCCCCAGGGGAGGCATTCTTTATCCCTCGCCGCAACAATCAATACTTTTCGACTTTGTCCTTCTCCACGCGGGCATAGACCAGTGGCTCTTTGACCGGCTGGGTATCGCCGATGACTACAGCCTCGCGGTACAGGCGCTCCGCATCCTTCAGCGATGCTTCCTTGGACGTGTAGAGCGTCACCAGGCTGTCGCCCTTCTTGACGGCATCACCAAACTTCTTGTGCAGGACAAGACCTGCCGAGAAGTCAATGTCGCTGTCCTTCGTCTCGCGGCCAGCACCAAGGATGACCGACGTCTCACCGATCTCCTCCGCATTCATCTTGGTGATGAAACCATCGCGCTCAGCCAAGACTTCCTGCTTGTATGGTGCCTGGGCAAACTTCTCATAGTCGCGCAGCACGGAGTCATCGCCGCCCTGTTCACGGACCATCGTGCAGAACGTCTCGAAGGCACTGCCATCGGCAATGGCTTTCTCCGCCATCGCCCGGCATTCCTCGATCGTGCCTTTGCCAACGAGATACAGCATGTTCTCAGCCAGCTGCAGCGATACTTCCGTAAGGTCAGCCGGGCCACGGCCCTTGAGGACATCCATCGACTCGATGACTTCCAGGCTGTTGCCGATGCCAAAGCCCAGCGGCGTATCCATATCGGTGATCAACGCCACCGTGCGGCGGCCAGCGCCCTCGCCGATGGCTACCATCGTCTGCGCGAGCTTGATCGAGTCATCGAGCGTCTTCATGAAGGCACCGCTGCCCGTCTTGACGTCCAGCAGGATGCAGTCGCTGCCAGCTGCCAGTTTCTTGCTCATGATGGAGGAAGCAATGAGCGGGATGCTGTCGACCGTAGCCGTGACATCACGCAGCGCATAGAGTTTCTTATCAGCCGGAGCCAGATTGCCCGACTGGCCAATGAGGCTCATACCGCATTTGTTGACCGTATCGAAGAATTCCTTGCGGTCGAGCACCGTGCGATAGCCCGGGATCGCCTCGAGCTTATCGACCGTGCCGCCCGTATGCCCAAGGCCGCGGCCTGACATCTTGGCAACCTTGCCGCCACAGGCCGCCACGATTGGTGCCACGATCAGCGTCGTCTTGTCGCCGACACCGCCCGTAGAATGCTTGTCGACCTTTTTGCCAGCAATAGCCGACAGATCGATCATATCGCCAGACTGCGCCATGACTTTCGTGAGTTCTGTGATCTCATGATCGTTCATGCCGTTGAACCAGATGGCCATCGTCATTGCGGACATCTGATAGTCAGGAATCTCACCATTGACATATCCCGTGATCATGAACTGGATTTCCTCATCCGTCAGGACCTCGCCATGTTTTTTCTTCGTGATAAGATCATACATTCTCATTGCTGCATATCTCCTTTATATAACAGGGGAGGTGATGCCTCCCCCTTATTATCAGTCTTTCACCAGCCGTGGCAGCAGGCTCTCGCCCTTCGTCTTGAGCTCGCAGCCGAACATATCCGCAATCGTTGCCCCGATCATCGCAAAGGTCGGATACGTGCCCAGATTCAAACCAGCCTTGATCTGCTTGCCATAGACGAGCAGTGGCACATACTCACGCGTATGATCCGTGCCTGGAGCTCCCGGATCGCAGCCGTGGTCAGCCGTGATCATCAGCACATCGTCGTCGCGCATCTTGGCCATGAACTCGCCGAGCTGGCGGTCAAAGACCGTGGCAGCCTCAGCATAGCCATCGATATTGCGACGGTGGCCGTACTGCATATCAAAGTCGACCAGGTTCACGAAGCACAGGCCCGTGAAATCCTCATCCATGAGCTTCAGCGTCTTTTCCATGCCATCGACATTGTCCTTGTTGATGCCAAGGCTGCGGCTGATGCTGCGGCCAGCAAAGATATCCGAGATCTTGCCGACACCAATCGTCTCCAGCCCCTTGCGCTGCAAGGCGTCCATCATCGTATCACCGGTCGGGTCAAGGGAGAAGTCATGACGGCGCGACGTGCGCGTATAATCCGGGAAACTACCGACATACGGACGGGCAATGACACGGCCGACACCGTGCTCGCCCTGCAGGATCTCGCGAGCCGTCTTGCAGTAGCCATAGAGTTCCTCGATGGGAACATCCGCCTCATTGGCAGCAATCTGAAATACGCTGTCTGCCGACGTGTAGACGATGAGCCCCCCCGTCTTTTCCTGCTCCTGCCCATAGTCATGGATGACCTGCGTACCCGAATAGGGCTTATTGCAGAGTATCTTCTTGCCAAAAGCCTTCTCCAGCTTCGCGATGAGGTCAGCCGGGAAGCCATCCGGATAGGTCGGCATCGGCCGCTCGGACACGATGCCCGCGATCTCCCAATGCCCCGTCGTCGTATCCTTGCCGCGCGAAAGCTCACGCAGGCGGGCAAATGCGCCGATTGGCTCTGCTTCCGGCGTGCCGCAGCCGACACCATCGATGTTGAACAGGCCAAGCTTCTTCATGTTCGGCGTGTCGTACTTCGGCGAAGCGGCGATGGATCTGAGCGTATTGCAGACATCGTCGCCAAACTCCGGCGCATCCGGCTCACGGCCAATACCATAGCTATCCAGAACAATGATGAACGCGCGTTTGAACTTACTCACTTTATACCCTTCCCTTCTAGCGCCACTGTTATTTGCCGATTTCGTCTTTGAGTACCTTGACCGCAGCACTGGCACCAAGACGCGTGCAGCCAGCCTTGAGGAAGCCTTCCATTTCCTCACGCGTATGGATGCCGCCAGCAGCCTTCATCTCAACGCCTTCGCCGATGTGCTTCTTGAAGAGTTCGATGTCTTCAAGCTTCGCACCAGCCGAGCCAAAGCCCGTCGACGTCTTGATGATATCAGCGCCAGCCTTCGTCACGCACTCACAAGCGGCAATCTTCTCCGCTTCCGTCAGGAAGCAGGTCTCTACGATGACCTTGAGCACGCGCTCGCCGCAGAGGCGCTTGAGGGCGCGGATTTCTTCAGTGACGTAATCCGTCTCGCCAGCCTTGAGCATGCCGATGTTGATGACCATGTCAATCTCTACGGCGCCATCAGCCAGAGCCTGTGCCGTCTCGGCAATCTTGGCTGCCGTATTGCAGTTGCCGTTCGGGAAACCAACTACCGTCGCGATCTTGAGCGAATCACCATACTGTGCCTTGATGCGCGGCACAAAGCAAGACGGCACCATGACCGTGGCCGTATGATATTCGACTGCCTCATCGCAGATTTTCTCGATATCTGCCCAGGTCGCCGTCTGTTTGAGATACGTATGATCGACACACGCTAAGATTTCCGTTGCTTTCATGAAAATTCCTCCCTATGGATAGGTAACTATGTTTACAAGGATTGACGAATCGCATCATCATGTTTCCCTTTGTTGCTATTATTGTATCGCTTTCCTTCGCATAATAAAAGGACACATGTCTTTAATCACCACGTATTTCATCGTGTTTTCTAAACATGTGTCCTGTTTTTCTTGTTTTTCCGGCAGCAGCGGTCAGCAGCCAAGCTCCAGCCCCTGCTCCCTGCGCGCGCGATATTCGCGATCGAGGATGCCGAGTATCACGAGATTCTCATAGACGCCATTGGTCAGTATCGTCTCCCGGATCAGCCCCTCGCGCAGCATGCCTTCCGATTCATAGAGATGCAAGGCCCGCGCGTTGTAGTCCTTGCAGTCGAGCCAGGCCCGGTGGAACCCCAAGGTATCGAAAGCCCAGGCCTTCAAAAGCTTCATCGCTTCATGCCCGTAGCCCAGCCCCTTCTTGCCGATGATGACATGCGTCCACTCGATTTCCTTGGCCGGTGTCGTCAGCCCATTGATCATCAGATAACCAACTGCCGCCCCCGTCGCCCGTTCTTCGACAATGACATCCATTGCGGCCTTGCCCTCCGCAATGATGCGCGTATGGAACTCCCGGTCAAAGGGTACGATGAACTTGAGGTTTTCCGGTTCGTATTCCAGCTTCATTATATAGTCCAGATCCGTGAGCTCTGCCTTGCGCAGCTGCAAGCGCTCTCCAGATTGCAGAATCTCGGCCATGCTATCACTCCGTTTCCTGAATTCGTGAAAATCACCTTTTCTTTTCACATAGGTATAGTATAATTAGAGAGATTTTTAAGTTCAAGTAATCCTGTCACGAAAACGACGATGAGGAGGTAATTTTTTGCCTAATTTAGCATGGATGGGCTGGATTGACTGGACCCATCTCCTTGAAATGTTGATCATTCCGGGCTGCATCCTGGCAGCATCGCTTACAGCCGGAATCACCATCAACCGTATCATCCACCGGCGGGTCGCCCAGCATCTCGACACCGATGAAGCCAGCTGGCAGTATATCTTCATCAACGCCTTGCAAGGCGTGCCGATCTCGCTCTGCCTCGTTGTCGGTCTCTACTGGATCGTCAACACCATCGACATCATCGAACCGCTTGTACGCATCTTCTCCTATATCCTGTTCACGGTCATCATCCTGTCGATCACCCGCGTCATCGCCCGTGCCGTCAGCGGCATCATCAACATGCAGATTGAGCGCTCCCAGCAGAAACTTCCCAAGACAACCCTGCTCAACGCCATCGTCAACTGCATCATCTACGCGATGGGCGGCCTTGTCATCCTCCAATACTATGGCATATCGATCGCCCCGATCCTCACCGCCCTCGGTGTCGGTGGTATGGCCGTCGCCCTCTCGCTACAGGAAACGCTGGCCAATATCTTCTCAGGCCTACACCTCATCCTGTCCAAGCAGCTGCGCATCGGCGACTACATCCGCCTCAGCACAGGCGAAGAAGGGCGCGTCACCGACATCACTTGGCGTTTCACTACTATTGTACCGGCTGGCGACGCCAACATGGTCGTTGTACCGAATCAAAAAATCGCGTCTTCGATCATCACCAATTTCAGCATGCCGCGCCGCGACATCGTCATCAAGATCCCCATCGGCGTCGCCTATGGCAGCGATCTTGACCTGGTGGAGCGCGTGACCCTCGAAGTCGCGGAAAAAACACTGCAAGAGGTCGATAAGGATGTGAAGATCAAGCCTGCCGTGCGCTTCCACACCTTCGGCGAGTCCAGCATCGATTTCAACGTGCTCATGCATTCCAGCCGTTTTGACCATCAATTCATCATCCGTCACGAATTCATCAAAGCACTCACCAAACGCTATCGCGAAGAAGGAATCGAGATTCCTTACCCGATCCGCACGGTTATCCACTCGTAATCCACAAAAGGGAAAATAATCTGTGGATAACAATATATAGTGTATCTATTGACTATCACCCCATACATATTGTATAATTTGTTCAGATTCAAGCAATGCCTTGCGTCAAAAGATCAGGCGCTGACGCGCACTTGCAATATAGGAAAAGGACGGGGATCATCATGGTAGTAAATGGTATTGATGTAACGATTGAAGGACTTTCTGATGTTTCCGAGCAGGAAATCATCAACTATATCGACTATGTCGAAAATGAGACAAACGATAAGATCGACACGCTGCGCATTTCGTCTGCTGGCGATGACACAGTAAACATCGATTACGTCCTGCAGCCGCACAAATTCGAGCGCATCCGCCGCATCACAGGCTATCTCGTCGGCACCATCGATCGCTGGAACGATGCCAAGAAGAGTGAAGAACACGACCGCGTCAAGCACGGCATGCACTGACGATGAAACTGCAGATTGCCGGTATCATCGATGACTCAATGGTCGACGGTGAGGGCATGCGGCTGACCGTCTTTACCCAGGGCTGCCCGCATCACTGTCCCGGCTGCCATAACCCTGCCACCCACGACTTTCGTGGCGGACGTGAGACGACCACCGAGGCCATCCTGGCTGAGGTCGATGCCAATCCGCTCCTCGCAGGCATCACGTTCAGTGGGGGCGAGCCCTTCATGCAACCCGCACCGCTGGCACGGCTGGCCCGTGAGATCCATGCCCGCGGCCTGACCGTCTGGAGCTACACGGGCTTCACGCTGGAAGAGCTGCAGCAACGCTGCAATCCTGCCATCAACGCGCTGCTCGCCGAAGTCGATGTGCTCATTGACGGCCGCTTCCTGGAGGAACAGCGGGACCTCACACTGGCCTTCCGTGGCTCCTCGAACCAGCGCATCATCGATATGCATCACTGGCGCAAAACCGGTAAAATCAAACTTTTATACACAGATACGTAAAAGGAGCAGCGGGAAGTTATCCACAACTTCCCGCTGCTCCTTTTTGTTGTCTGCTCTGTCTTATTTCACGACCAGTACCGGGCACTTGGACTGCTCGACGATGTACTGGCTGACGCTGCCGAGCAGCACGCCTTTGACAACACCGAGCCCGCGGCTGCCCATGACGATCATGTCCATCTCGTTAGTCGTCGCGAAGTCTAGGATGACGACTGCTGGCGAGCCCGTCTCCGAGAAGGCTTCCTTCTCGATGCCCGAGGGAACCATCTCCATTGCCCGGTCAAGGATGACGTTGCCAGCCTTGGTGACCGCCTCCAGGATCGCATCCGAAAGACAGGCATTGATGGCCAGCTGGTTGATATTCGCCACATACAGAAAGTTCAGCTTGGCTTCGCAGGCCTCAGCCAGCGCAATCGCCTGTGCTACCGCACGATCCGAACCTTCCGACCCATCTACTGGTACAAGGATATTTCTCGACATAGTATTACCCCCTTGATAAAATGCTCGAATTCATCTGGCCACCACCACAGAGACAGTCGCCCGTTCTACGATTTCCTGACTGACGCTGCCCAACAGAAAGCCTTCCACCACACCAAGTCCACGGCAGCCAATCACGATGAGCCCGGCCTGCTTTTCAGCGGCAAAGCCCAGGATCTCCTCAGCCGGGATTCCCGTGCGGCGATGATAGACGGCAGTGACCGACGCGGGAACGTATTTCCTCGCCCGCTCCAGCGCCTCCTGCCCCACGCGTCCGACCGGCCCCGCAATCGATGCAGGCAGCCAGGACTCCTGCTCATCGTCGGTGTCCGCATCGAAATACGAGACATGCAGCACGTCCAGGACAGCTCCTGTCGCCTGTGCCAGACTAGCGGCCAGCGTCACGGCCCGGTCAGCACCGGCAGATGAATCAACAGGAACCAAGATACGGGTAAGATTCTTCATATTTTCTTCCTCCCCCGTAATGCTTATATTGTATATTTCGGCAATTGCCGCAAAATTCCTCTAAATTTTCCCAATCTCCGCGAAAAAATCCCCAGGATTTATTCGTTGACAATAATTGCGAAAAGATGATACACTTTATAGAACACTTAACGGCTATTTAAACTTTATATCTCCTTTATAGTGTAAAGTAAATCTTATTTTCTAGTATATTTGTGTATACATTCTTTTAAGGAGGCATCATCCATGTCGAAAACCGCCGCTGCATCACCATCCAACCAGGAAATCGTCGCATCGACCACCATTGCCGGTGTCTATCAAGCCGCCCGGCAGCTCGAGGGCGTGGTCAAGAAAACGCCGCTGATTCCCAGTGACTTTTTCTCGGAACAATCCGGCAACCAGGTTTTCCTGAAACCGGAAAACCTCCAGCATACTGGTGCCTTCAAACTGCGCGGTGCCTATAACAAGATCAGCCAGCTCAGCGAAGAGGAACGTGCCAAGGGCGTAATCACTGCCTCGGCTGGCAATCATGCCCAGGGTGTCGCCTTCGCCGCCCAGAAGCTCGGTGTCAAGGCAGTCATCTGCATGCCGGCCACGACACCGATCCTCAAAGTCGAGGGTACCAAGGCCCTCGGTGCCGAGGTGGTGCTGCATGGCGATGGCTTCGATGATGCCTATGCTTACAGCCTCGAGCTCCAGAAGCAGCATGGCTACGTCTATATCCATCCGTTCAACGATCTGCAGGTACTGCTCGGCCAGGGCACGACGGCCCTCGAAATCATCGATGCCTGCAAGGATATCGATGCCATCCTCGTGCCGATCGGCGGTGGCGGTTTCGCCTCAGGCGTGGCTTTGGCAACAAAACTCGTCAATCCCGGCATCAAGGTCATCGGTGTCGAGCCAGCCAATGCGGCCTGCATGAAAAAGGCCCTGAAGAAGAACAAGATCGTGACACTGTCCAGTGCCGACACCGTAGCCGATGGCTGCGCGGTCAAAACCGCCGGCACCCTGACCTTTGAGTTCTGCCGAAAATACCTCGACGATATCATCACCGTCTCGGAGATGGAAATCATGGGCGCCCTGCTGTCCCTCATCGAAAAGCACAAGCTGATTGCCGAAGGCGCCGGCGTCCTCTCGCTGGCCGCCCTGCCCAAACTGCCCTTCAAGGGCAAGAAAGTCGCGGCCATCGTCAGCGGCGGCAACATCGACATCTCGATGATCTCCGCACTGATTGAAAAGGCACTGATCGCCCGCAGCCGCGTCTTCTGCTTCGCCGTCCTGCTGCCGGACAAACCTGGCCAACTCCTCAACGTGTCGCGCATCCTGTCCGAAGAGAACGCCAACGTCATCGAGCTCAACCATAATCAAGCCAAGGTCACCGACAGCTTCAAGAAGGTCGTGCTTGAAGTCACCGTAGAGACCCACAACGAAGAACACGTCCAGCGCATCATCCACGCACTGGCTCAGAATGGCTACGAAGTCGAGCGCCTTTATTGAATATCCTCCCATTCTTTGGACCCGGTTCCTGCCGGGTTCTTTTGTTGTCGTCGGGATTCTATTCATAGTTTTCTGAAAATAGAACCTTTACGCTATCGCATTGACTTTTTTAGTACCTGCTTATATAATGAAGTATCTTATTTATTTTCATCATTTTTTCACAATGAGCTGTAAAGAAAGGAATGAACTCATTTGGTTCTACTCGCACTGTCCCCAATCCTTTGGCTGGTCGTTGCGCTGAGCATCCTTCATATGCCCGGTCACAAGGCCTGCTCTCTGGCACTCGTCATCTCTGTGGTGGTCGGCATGGCTCTCTACGATATGACTGCTTTGCACGCATTCCAGGCCTTCCTTGAAGGTGTGGCTCTGGCTTGCTGGCCAATCCTTCTGGTCATCATCGCCGCAATCTTCACCTACAACCTTTCCCTGCACACCAAGGGTATGGATGTCATCAAGAAGATGCTTACCTCGGTCAGCAATGACCGTCGTGTGCTCATCCTCCTGATTGGTTGGGGCTTTGGCGGCTTCCTGGAGGGTATGGCCGGCTTCGGTACGGCTATCGCGATTCCGGCCGGCATGCTTGCCGGCATCGGCATCAATCCGATCATGGCGGCTTCGGTCTGCCTGATTGCCAACTCTGTGCCGACTGCCTACGGTTCCATCGGCATCCCGCTTGTCACTCTCGGCAGTGTCACGGGCAGCGATGCCACGACGCTGGCCACCTACACCTGCCTGCAGCTCGCACCGCTCACGCTGCTCTGCCCGCTGCTCATGACGCTGGTAGCCAGCGGTGGTTCCCTCAAAGGACTCAATGGCATGATGATCATGTGCGTCGCAGCCGCTGCCGGCTTCCTCGTACCAGAGTTTGTCGTTGCTTCCACCATGGGCCCGGAACTCGCTGTTGTCGCTGGTGCTATCGGTGCCATGGCCGCCATCGTTGGCTGCGCCAAGGCTTTCCCGGTAAACGATCCCGAGTTTGCCATGCCTGCTCATGAAGACGAGGAACCTGTCACGGCTGCTGCCGGTATCAAAGCTTGGCTGCCGTTCATCCTCATCTTTGTCTTCCTGCTGGCAACGTCGAAACTCATCCCGGCAATCCACGATCCGCTGAACCTCATCAAGTCGTCGGTTCTCATCTATACAGGTGAAGGCGGCGCACCGTATACGTTCACCTGGGTTGCTACGCCGGGTGTGCTGATCCTGCTGGCTGCCTTTATCGGCGGCAATGTCCAGGGTGCTGGCTTCGGTGAGATGCTCGGCGTCCTCAAGCGCACGATCGGCAATCTGCGCTTCACGATCCTTACGATCATCACGGTCATCGCTACGGCTAAAGTCATGGGCTATGCCGGCATGACCCACGAGATTGCTGAGACGGCTGTTGCTGCAACGGGTACGGCTTATCCGTGCATCGCTGCTTTCATCGGCTCGATCGGTACCTTCATCACGGGCTCGGCTACGTCGAGCTGCGTCCTGTTTGGCAAGCTGCAGACCGACTCGGCTATGGCCATCGGTGCAAGCCCGGCTGTCCAGTCCTGGATTGCCGC
Source organism: Pseudoselenomonas ruminantium (assembly GCF_900113715.1). Classification (GTDB taxonomy): domain Bacteria; phylum Bacillota; class Negativicutes; order Selenomonadales; family Selenomonadaceae; genus Selenomonas_A; species Selenomonas_A caprae. The sequence continues at coordinate 25,403 of NZ_FOQK01000025.1, forward strand.
GGCTAACGCTACGGGCGCTTGCGCGGGCAAGATGGTATCGCCGCAGAGCATCGCGATTGCTGTTGCTTCCATCGGCGTTACCGGTGTCGACGGCCAGCTGCTGAAGTTCGCTGTCAAATACTATCTGCCGTTTGTTATCGTCATGGGCCTCATCGTTTACTTTGGCCAGGCGTTCGTCGGCTGATTCCATAGAGAAACAAAACCTTCCTCGCAAGCGAGGAAGGTTTTTTCGCATGTCGTGTGGTATACTAAACACATATACCCGAAAAGGAGCTGCAAGCAGAATGATTCAGCTAAACCAACTCACAACCGAGCGGCGCAATCCGCAGACCGCTCATATCGACGAGCTCGATACGCTCGCTATGGTGACACTCATCAATAACGAGGATCAGACAGTACCGCTCGCTGTCAGGGATGTACTGCCGCAGATCGCCGCCGCCATCGACCTGATTGCGGACAGACTCCGCTGCGGCAACCGTCTCATCTACATCGGCGCTGGCACCTCTGGCCGTCTCGGCATCCTCGACGCAGTCGAATGCCCGCCGACCTATGGCACCAGCCCCGATCTCGTGCAAGGACTGATAGCCGGCGGACTGCCAGCTATCTTCAAGGCCCAGGAGGGCGCAGAGGACAATCCTGGACTCGCCCGTCAGGACCTGGAGGACATCGGCCTGCAAAGAGGCGATGTGCTTGTCGGCATTGCGGCCTCAGGCCGTACCCCCTACGTCATCGGCGGTCTCACCTATGCCCGCGAGCTCGGTGCTGCCACCATCGCCCTGTCGTGCAGTGCCGTTTCAACGATTGCAGAGCTTGCCGATATCGCCATCACTCCCGTCACCGGCCCCGAAGCCATCACGGGCAGCACGCGCATGAAGGCCGGCACTGCCCAGAAACTCGTGCTCAATATGCTCTCCACAGGCACGATGATCAAACTCGGCAAAGTTTACGGCAATCTGATGGTCGACGTCAAAACCTCCAACCTCAAGCTCGAGGAACGCGCCCGCCGCATCGTCATGGAAGCCGCTGACTGCAGCCGTGAAGACGCCATCGCCGCTCTGGAAGCCGCCGATGGCAGCGCCAAGCTGGCCATCCTGATCCAGCTCACTGGCTGCACGCCTGCTGAGGGACAGGCTCTGCTTGCCCATTCGCAGGGAAAACTCAACCTTGCCTTGCAGAAAAAGGAGGAGCTGTCATCATGAATTACGAACACATCGCCCAAGAGATCTATGACGTGACCGGCCCAGCCGCCAACATCACCTCCATCAGCCATTGTATGACCCGCCTGCGCCTGTATCTTGCGCAACGCCCCGCAGATATGGAAGCCCGTCTGAAAAAGATTGAAGGCATCCTCGGTGTGAACGATACCGGCGATGAGCTGCAGATTATCCTCGGCCCTGGCACAGCGGATAGCGTCACCGATTGCTTTTCCCATATCGTGACAAAAGAATCTGCCGCCGCCAAAGCTGTTTCCTCTGCGTCCAGGCCACAGATTGGCGATGGCCAGGCGCTCCATGCGCAGATCCGGGCAAAAAATGCTACACCATTCAAGTTATTCCTTAAACGCCTTGCCAGCATTTTCCTGCCATTGATACCGGCATTCATCGCCTGCGGCCTGACTACGGGACTTTTAGGCACCGCCGCCAAGTTCGATCCCACCATTACGAGCACTGCCTGGTTCCAGCTTGGTGCCGTCGCTGGCAATGTCGTATTCTGGAGCATGAATCTTTTCATCGGCTACAACACCGCCAAGGAATTCGGCGGCTCGCCGATCCTCGGCGGCATCCTAGGCGGACTCATCAGCCATCCGGGACTGGCAGCCATCACGCTGGGAGACACCCAGCTCGTTCCAGGACGCGGCGGTGTCATCTCGGTGCTGCTCGTCGCCGCACTCGGTGCCTGGATTGAAAAGCGATTGCAGCGCCTGATCCCTGATATGTTCAGTCTCTTCCTGGTTCCCCTGCTGACCTTCCTGATTGCCGGGCCGATTGCCATCTGCCTGCTGCAGCCGCTCGGCGGCTTCATCGCTAGCAGTATCGGCAGTGCTGCCACCACGGCCGTCCAGAGCGGCGGTGCTATCACAGGCTTTGTACTCGGCGGTCTTTGGCTGCCCATCGTCATGCTCGGCATCCATCAGGCATTTACCCCGATCCATGTCGAACTGCTGTCCCAATATGGCATGACCATCCTGCTGCCGATCCTGGCCATGGCAGGTGCTGGTCAGGTAGGCGCCAGCTTTGCCGTCTTCTGCAAGACGAAGAATCCCCATCTCAAGAAAACCGTCGCCTCAGCGTTGCCGGTCGGCATCATGGGCATCGGTGAGCCGCTGATCTATGGTGTCACCCTGCCGCTGGGCAAGCCATTCCTCGCTGCCTGCATCGGTGGTGCCTTCGGCGGTGCCGTCCAGGCAGCCTTCGTGGTCGGTGCTTCGGCACTCGGCATCTCGGGGCTGCCGCTGGCCGCCACGACCAACCATGTACTCATCTATCTGGCAGGCGTACTCACGGCCTACGTAACCGGCTTCATCGCCGCCTGGCTGCTCGGTTTCGATGACCCTGCCAACGAAGCGTGATTCCCGCTTCCGGCACGACTATAAAATGATAAAGAAGGTAATATTATGGAAAATGGTATTTCCATCTATCCAGGCCTTGACAACACCCCCGAGGAAAATCTGGCGCTGATTGAAAAGGCCGCCGCCTGCGGTTTCCGCCGGCTCTTTACCTCCCTGCATATCCCTGAAACAAATACCGCCGCCCTCAAGCGCGAGCTCTCAGAGCTCCTGAAAGCCGCCCGCCAGCATGATATGGAGGTCATCTCCGACATCTCGCCGGCAACCATGGAACTGCTCGGCATCAAGGAGTTCAGCCCGCAAGCCTTCCGCATGCTCGGCATCACTACGCTGCGCCTCGATTACGGCTTCGGGCTTGAGGAGATTGTCCGGCTGTCACGCAACAAGCAGGGCATCCGCATCCAGCTCAACGCCTCGACAATCACAGGCAAGCTGCTGAGTGCCCTCGTCGAGATGGACGCCAACTTCCATCAGATCGACGCGCTGCATAATTTCTACCCGCGGCGCGGCACCGGCATCAGCGAGGAATTCCTCGTGCGCAAGACGATGATGCTGCACAAGCTCGGCATCCGCACCGGTGCCTTCGTACCCAGCCAGCATCGCCGCCGCGGCCCGCTGCACGATGGCCTGCCGACCATGGAGGAGCATCGTGACGAACCCAGCGAGCTGGCCGCCCGCCATCTCATCGCCCTCGGCATCGACTCAGTGTTTCTGGCTGACAGCCTGCCCGCTGATGAAGAGCTGGCCGCCATCGGCAGCCTGGCTGGCGACCAGGTCACACTGCGTGCAAAGCTCCTGACCCATGATCCCATCCAGCGCGAACTGCTCACGCATACCTTCACGGCCCGTGCCGATGAAGCCCGTGACTGCATCCGGGCCGAGGAAAGCCGTGCGCTGCTGAAGAAGCAGCACGGCATCATCGCACCGGAAAACACGCTTGTGCGGCCTGTCGGTGCCATCACCATCGATAACCAGGGCTACCAGCGCTACATGGGCGAACTGCAGATCATCCGCCATCCCCAGACTGCCGACACGCGGGTCAACGTCCCGGCCATGGTGGAGGAAAGCGAAGTCAACCTGCTCCAGTACATCACGCCAGGCCGAAAATTTTCATTCCGATTCGATACATAAACTGCTATAATAATTATGATTATATGCACAACTTAGGGAGGATTCCATGGAAGAATTGACAGCTAACGATGACCTCTGCGAGATTCATCATACCCATCCAGACAAATTAGAACACTGCGCCGTCCACAAACTCGACGACGCTACGAGTCAGGAACTCGCAGATATTTTCAAGATCCTTGGCGACAAGACCCGCATCAAGCTGCTCTCCCTGCTGGCCTCCGAAACCGAGCTCTGTGTCTGTGATATTGCCGAATCGTTGCAGATGGGCCAGTCTGCGATCTCACACCAGCTGCGCGTACTGCGCGCAGCCCGGCTGGTGAAGTTCCGCAAGGTCGGCAAGGAAGCCTTCTACTCCCTCGATGACGACCATGTCGTCAAGCTCATGAGCCAGGGCCTCGACCATGTGCGCGAGACCTGACGGCCAATAGCCGCTATCCTCTTGGCAGAAAGGACGGTTCCGATGAAGAAATCCCGGTTGCTCCGCGCCGGCATCCTGACTGGCGTATCGCTTATGTTCCTGACTGGCGCTGCCTTTGCATCGCCCACACTTCATGCTGGCTCACACGGTCATGACGTATTGCTGCTGCAGAAAAAGCTCAAGACCATCGGCTACACCATCAGCTCCGTTGACGGCGTCTATGGCAATGAAACCGAACGCGCTGTTGCCGAATTCCAGCGCGACCAGAAGATCCGCGTGACCGGTATCGTCAACAATGCCACCTGGCGGGCGCTCCAAAAGGCCAAGCAACGCGAATGGGGAGCGAATGTGCCGCCGCCAGCGGCGCCTTCGCTCCCCAACCAAAAGCTTCCTCTTGCCCCGAACAATAAACCGATCCTTGCTCCGGGCAAGGTCAAGGACATCATCAAGACAGCCAAGTCCTATATCGGTGTGCCCTACAAATTCGGCGGCACAACCCCCAAGGCCTTTGACTGCTCCGGCTACCTGCAATACGTCTTTGCCCAGAACGGCATCGCCATACCGCGTACAGCCGATGAGCAGTACAAGCTCGGACGCCGCACCACCAGCAGCCGCCAGCTTGTGCCCGGCGATCTCGTCTTCTTCACGACCTATGAACCCGGAGCCTCGCACTGCGGCATCTACCTGGGTGATGGAGACTTCATCCACGCCAGCTCCAGCAAAGGCGTCCGCATCGACAGCCTGTCCAGTGACTATTGGCAGCCGCGATACTACGGCGGCAAGCATATCGTGAAATAAGGCCGTCAGAGCATCTCTTCGAGTATGTTCCGGCGCGGCACGAATTTGACCTTGGCCTGTCCGATAAGCTCCGTGCCATCGGGGGCCTTGGGAATCGGCTTTGACTCGTCGATCACCGGCCGGAGTTTCGGCATCAGGCGATAGCAGCTCTCCAGATGACCGTTCTCATAAACGGAGATCCGGATGCTGCCATCGGGCAGGATGCGTTTCACAGTCTCGGAAAACTCGCGCTGAACCTTGAGTTGCTTGATCTCTTCGCGCCGTTCTTCCATTGCCTCCAGCGTCTTTTCCAAGCTGCCTTTGCGCTGGGCCAGCAGACTGGAGAACAACTGCTGGAAATCTGCTGCTTTTGCTGTTGTCGTCTGCCTGCTGCCTGTTTCCCCGGCAAGCAGGCCAAAACCATCGATCTTTACCGCCATAAGCTATCCTCCTGTACAGATCTGACATCTCTACAGGTATTATCGGCGAAAATGGGAAAAACTTAAAAATCCCTGCAGACTTCTGATCGTCTGCAGGGATTTTTGCGTCTGTATTTATTTTCTGCTGTCAGCCACAGCCTGGAAGGCAATCTCTGCAGCAGCGATTGTACGGTCAATGTCCGCATCGCTGTGCGCGCCACTCATGAAGAGCGTCTCGAACTGCGACGGCGCCAGGTAGATGCCCTGCTCGAGCATCGCCTTGAACCAGACTTTGAACGCCTGCTGATCCGACGCACAGGAATCCTCATAGTCAAAGACATCGTGATCATTGAAGAAGATACCGAACATCGAACCGGCCTGATGTGCCTGGATCGTGACGCCAGCTGCCTTGGCTTTTTCCTGCCACCCCAGCAGGAGCTTCTTCGTCTTGAGCGTGAGCTCACGGCTGTAATCAGCCTTGCCATCCTCCGGCTCCGCCGTAAGGATCTTGAGCGTCTCAAGACCTGCCGTCATAGCCAGCGGGTTGCCCGAGAGCGTACCCGCTTGATAGACAGGGCCAGCCGGCGAGACCTTCTGCATGATGTCCCGGCGGCCGCCATAGGCAGCAACCGGCAGGCCACCGCCGATAATCTTGCCGAGGCAGGTAAGGTCTGGCGTGATACCATAAGCTGCCTGAGCCCCACCCAGGGATGCACGGAACCCGCACATGACCTCATCGAAGATCAGCAGAGCGCCATGCTTTTCCGTCAGATTGCGCAGCGTGCGCAGGTAGCCCTGCTTCGGCGGCACGCAGCCCATGTTGCCTGCCACCGGCTCCACGATGACCGCTGCGACCTCATCGCCAATCTCTTCCATGACCTTCGTGATGGCTTCCGCATCGTTATACGGCACCGAAATCGTATCCTGTGCCGTGCCCTTCGTAACCCCTGGCGAGCTCGGCACACCGAACGTTGCCATGCCCGAACCGGCATTGACGAGCAGGCTGTCGCTATGGCCATGATAGCAGCCGATGAATTTGACAATCTTATCCCGGCCCGTATAGCCGCGGGCAAGACGCAGCGCACTCATCGTCGCCTCCGTGCCGGAGTTCACCATGCGGATGACTTCAATCGACGGATAGACCTGCATGACGAGCTTGGCCAGCTCCGACTCGATGCAGGTCGGCGCACCATAGCTCGTGCCGCGCGTGGCAGCCTCCTGCAGGGCCTTGACGACCTGCGGATGCGCATGGCCGACGACCATCGGCCCCCAGGAACCCACATAATCGATGTATTCGTTGCCATCGATATCATAGATCTTATCGCCCTCAGCCCGGGCGATGAATGGCGGATTGCAGTCCACACTAGCATACGAGCGGACCGGACTATTGACGCCCCCCGGCATGAGGTTCTTGGCCTCAGCAAAGGCAGCAGCAGATTTTTCAAGATTCAACATGGCTTACACCTCTTCTTTGAGCCATTTCGCAGCATCCATGGCATGATACGTGATGATGATATCGGCCCCGGCGCGTTTCATGCTCAGGAGCGTCTCCAGCACGATGCGCTTCTCATCGATCCAGCCATTGGCAGCGGCCGCCTTGACCATCGCATATTCGCCGCTGACATTGTAGACAGCCACCGGATGATGGATATGGTCGCGTACCTGGCGCACGACATCGAGATAAGCCAGCGCTGGCTTCACCATGATGATGTCCGCCCCCTCGGCTACATCGAGATCGACTTCCTTGATGGCTTCATGGGCATTGGCCGGATCCATCTGATACTGGCGGCGGTCACCAAAGCAGGGAGCGCTATCCGCAGCATCGCGGAACGGGCCATAATAGCCCGAAGCGTATTTGACCGCATAGCTCATGATGGATACATTGGTATAGCCAGCTTCATCAAGTGCCTCGCGGATGGCTGCCACACGGCCATCCATCATATCCGACGGCGCAATGATGTCCACGCCGGCCTTTGCCTGCGACACCGCTACTTTCTGCAACAGCTTGAGCGTCTTGTCATTGTCCACGTAGTGGTCTTCCAGATGGCCGCAATGACCATGCGACGTATACTGGCACAGGCAGACATCGCCAATGACCATGAGTTCCGGCACAGCCTCCTTGATGGCCTTGATGGCGCGCTGTACGGGGCTCGTCATATCCCAGGCACTCGAACCGTCTTCGTCCTTGTACTCTGGCAGGCCGAATACCTCGACGGCGGGAATGCCGAGTTGCCAGCATTCCTGGGCAGTCTTCACGGCATTGTCGACCGACAGATGATAGCAGTCCGGCATGCTCGGGATCTCTTCTTTGATGTTTTCGCCTGGAACGACAAACAACGGATAGACAAAGTCCTTGGCCGAAAGGCTCGTCTCACGGACCATAGCGCGCATAGCAGGCGAGATGCGCATGCGGCGCGGGCGAAGTTTCTGAGTATACATAAAGTCCATCTCCTATGAAAATCACATGTTTTCTTTGATTGCTTCCACAAGGCCATCAATCGTGTATTCTTTCGCCACGATGTCTGGCTCGATGCCATTGCTCTTGGCCGTGTCAGCCGTGACCGGGCCGATGGCGGCCGTCTTCACCCCAGCCAGTGCGGCTGCCGCGCCCACAATCTGGATGAGATTCGTCACTGTCGAAGAGCTCGTGAAGGTTACAAGGTCGATCTTGCCGCTTGCGAGCTGGGCCTTGAGTGCCTCCCCGTCCACGGCAGCAGCCACGGTCTGATATGCCGGGACAACATCTACCACCGCACCCTGCTCACGGAGCTTCTCGGGCAGGATCTCCCGAGCCTCCTGGGCCCGCGGCAGCAAGATCTTCGCATGGGGCGGCAGTTTCCCCTGGAGCGCTTCCAAAACACCCTCGGCGCGGAATTCCTGCGGCACGACATCAGCCAGTATGCCATAGGCCTTGAGCTTTTCAGCCGTAGCGCTGCCAATAGCCGCCACCTTCGCATATCCCATTGCCCGCGCGTCCTTGCCAGCTGCAAACAAACGGGCAAAGAAATGCTCCACACCATTGACGCTCGTGAAAATCAGCCATTGATAATCGCTGAGATTGCCGATGGCAGCATCAAGCGCTGCATAATCATCGGCGGGATCTTCGATGCGGATAGCCGGTGTCTCGATAACCTTGGCCCCCAGCTGTTCAAGACGCGCCGTCAGCTTCGAAGCCTGGCTGCGGGCCCGCGTGACAAGCACTGTCTTACCAAACAGCGGATGCGTCTTCGGTTCATCAAACCACTGCAGTTTTTCACGCAGGTTGACAACATCACCAACAATAAAGATTGCTGGCGGCTTGAGACCAGCTTTCGCTACATCCTCTGCTGCCGTGCCGACCGTCGTCATGAGCACACGCTGCTCAGGCTTCGTACCCCAGCGGATAACAGCCGCCGGCGTATCAGCCGGACGGCCATTTTCGATGAGTTTAGCCGTGATATGCGGCAGATTCGCTACGCCCATGAGGAAGACGAGCGTGTCGACACCAGTCGCCAGATGCTCCCAGCGCATATTGCTCTTTCCCTTGGTCGGATCTTCATGGCCCGTGACCACGGCAAACGAAGTCGCCACCGCCCGATGCGTGACCGGAATCCCTGCATAAGCCGGTACCGAAATCGCCGACGTGATGCCTGGCACGATTTCAAAGGGCAGGCCATTTTCCTGCAGCAGCAATCCTTCCTCACCGCCACGGCCAAAGACAAACGGATCGCCGCCCTTGAGACGCACGACGCATTTTCCCTCCTTGGCCTTATCGACCAGCAGCTGATTGATATCCTCCTGCTTCATCGTATGATTGCTCGATGCCTTGCCGACGTAAATATACTCAGCATCATCGGGCGCCCACTGAAGAATGCGGTCATCGGCCAGGCGATCATAGACGACAACATCTGCCTGCTTGAGACAGTCCACTGCCTTGAGGCTGATCAGACGATAATCCCCGGGGCCAGCCCCCACCAAATAAACCATTCCTGCCATATATCTATCTCTCCCTTGTTCCTTTATTAATTGCGATCAAGCAGCAGCCCGAGTTTATGCATGATCTCAAGGCCGCCCTTTGCCAGCAGCATGTCAGCCAGCTGACGGCCGAGAAACTCGGCATCAGCAGCCTGCCCTGTGATCTTGTCGCGGTAAAGCTTGCTGCCATCGAGCGAGGCAATGACGGCCTCGACCTGCAGCTGCCCCGCCTCAGCCGGGGTTGCATAAACGCCGACAGGCACCTGGCAGCCGCCCTCGACGCGGCCGAGGAATGCCCGCTCAGCTGTCGCGCACCGCACAGTCTCGTCATCATTAAGGAAATCGATAAGCGCACGGATCTCGGCATCATCGGCCCGCGTCTCGATGGCCAGCGCCCCCTGTCCTACGGCCGGCAGGACGATGCTCTTCGGCAGCACATCCGTGATGCGCTCGCCGAATCCCAGGCGCTTCAGCCCCGCCACGGCCAGGATGATAGCATCAAAATCCTCATCCGCAAGCTTTTGCAAGCGTGTGTTGACATTGCCGCGCAGATCGCAGATATTGAGATCGGGGCGCACATGCAGCAGCTGTGCCTTGCGGCGCAGGCTCGACGTACCGACCTTCGCACCGAGTGGCAGAGCGTCAAAGCGCTGGTATTCCGGGCTGACTACCGCATCACCGGGATCGAAGCGCTTGGTGATGGCCGAAATCACCAAGCCATCGGGAACCTCTGTCGGCATATCCTTGAGGCTATGCACAGCCAGGTCGATGCCCCCGGTCAGCATGTCTGTTTCCAACTCCTTGGTAAAGAGGCCCTTGCCGCCGATCTTGGCCAACGGCGCATCGAGTATCTTGTCTCCCTTGGTCGTCATGAGCTTCAGCTCAACGGTCAGTGCCGGGTATTTCTCCTCCAGGCGGCTCTTGACGTATTCCGCCTGCCAAAGCGCGAGCTTACTGCTCCGCGTACCGATAATGATGGTGTCTTTCTTCACGGGTAGCTGTCTCTCCTATCGTATCAAGTTTGAATAGCGAACGCATCGCATCGATATAGAACTCCTCCTGCGGCGTTCCCGCCGAAGCATTGAGTTTCATCATCGGCATGCGCAGGATCTTGCGCACAATCATACGGGTCATGTGCTCGATCTGACGCTGCTCCTCCGGTGTGAGATCCGGCAGCTTCGAGCTCGCCCGCTTGATCTCCCGCTGCCGGATGCGCTCGCAGCGCTCCGAAAGCAAGGCCATCAGCGGCCGGAACGAAAGGTACTGGAACTTGTCCTCGATGGAAAGGACTTCCTCTTCGATGATGTCCTTGGCCTGCTCAGCTTCCTCACGGCGCTCCTGGATATGCTCGTCGACGACTTCCTCCAGTGCATCAATGTTGTAAAGCGTGACGCCCTTGATGTCTCCGACATCTGGGTCGACATCGCGCGGAACGGCGATATCGATGAGGAACAGATGGCGTCCACGGCGCTTCGTCATGAGCTGGCGCGTCTCCCAGGGCTTGATGACGTAATGCGGCGCTCCCGTCGAAGTCACAATGACATCGACATCCACGGCCTGCTTCATGGCCTCTTCAAACGGGATGGCCTCGCCATCGAACCTTTCAGCCAGCTGCTCGGCACGGTCGAAATGACGATTGGTCACATATATCTTCTTGACCCCATGTGCCACCAGATGCTGTGCCGTGAGCTCAGCCATCTTGCCCGCTCCGAAGATGAGTGCATTCGAGCCTTCAAGACCATCGAGCTCCTTGCGCGCAAGCTCGACAGCCGCATAGCTTATCGAAACCGAATTATACTGGATGCGGGTTTCCGTGCGCACGCGCTTGCCCGTGGCAATCGCGCGATGGAACAGGGTATTCAGCACCGTACTCGTCGTGCCAGCCTCACGGCCCAAAGCATAGGCCTCCTTGACCTGGGAGAGTATCTGACCCTCTCCCAGCACCAGTGAATCCAGACTGGATGCTACGCGGAACAGATGGCGGATGCAATCCTCATGTGCATAATGGTAGAGATACTCATCGATGTTTTCCTCGTTGCCCGTAAGGTCGAACAAGAACTGCTTCAGCGTCGGCAGCTCCTGCCGCACATCATCTACCACCGCATACATCTCGCTGCGGTTGCAAGTCGATAACACAACTGCCTCGAGCAGGCCTTCATATTCATTAAGATTCGCCAGGCCATTGCGCACCGCCTGCTTAGGAATCGAAAACCGCTCGCGCACATCTACGGGCGCTGTCTTATGGTTTAATCCCAGCATCAGTAATTCCATGTCTTATCTCATCCTCCGCCTGGCGAAGCTCGCCAGCTCTCACTAAATCTATAATCTGTTGGTTGAGCACCTGCCGCCATAACTGCTGATGGGTATCACTGCCACCAGGCACTTGCTTGATTTCAGCCCGCAGCTTTGCCAGCCAGTCCATGAACGCTGTAAAGCTTTCAGGATATTCCTGCTCCAGCCGCTCACGCAGGAGCCGGGAAAACGCCGGGCTGCCGCCGCCTGTCGACACAGTCAGCAGCAGATCGCCACGCTGCACGCGCGATGGCACTTGAAAATCCGTGATCTCAGGCTGCGCAGCAGCATTGACCAGCGCCCCCAGCGACCGCGCTTCTGCGGCGGCCTGCCGATTGACTGCTGGCACATCTGCCGTGCAGAAAACCAATAAGGGGCACAGCTTCTGCAGGCTGCCAGGACGGTACTCTTCCTGCCGCCAGCAAAGCAGCCGCTGCTCAGCCAGCTGCCTGAGGCCTGCGGTCGCCTCCGGAGCGATGACCGTCACACGCGCACCAGCCGCCAGCAATCCCTGCGCCTTGCGCTCCGCCACACGGCCACCGCCTATGATGGCACAGACCTTGGCGGACAGTTCCAGATTCAATGGATAAAGCATCTGCCGTCCCTGCTTTCCTGAATGAATATCAATTACGAATTTGATTCATTTTTAATACACTTCTATTATTATACTCCATCTCTGCGCAAAAAAAAAGGAGATACCCGACCGGATATCTTCCTTCATTCGCACGTATTTCTTATCAATCCAACGATATGATCTTGTTCTTGAGCACATAAACCAGCGCCTGCGTGCGGTCATTGACCTTGAGCTTGTGGAAAATGCTCGTCAGATGATTCTTAACCGTCTTCTCGCTGAGGCCCAAGGCCTTGCCGATATCCTGATTCGAAAAGCCCTTGGCAATGCACTCAAGCACATCCATCTCGCGAGCCGTCAGACGTTCCCCACGGCTCTCGTCGAGCATTTCGCGCGCCTTTGTCTCCACATCGTCCGACAGCGACAAGCTGCCGAACAAGCGCTCAGCCAGTTTCGGATAGACGAAGGCATTGCCCTCATTGACCACATGGATGGCCTTGACGAGCACCGAGGGCTCGACATCCTTGAGCAGATAGCCCAGCGCACCGTTCTTGAGCAGCTCCAGCACATAGTTGTCGCTGTCATGGATTGTCAGTGCAATGATCTTCGTCGGACAATCTGCCTGTTTGAGCTGGCGTGCGACTTCGAGCCCGCTGAGCCCCGGCATGTTAAGATCCAGCAGCAGTACATCCGGCTGGAGCATCAGCGTCCGCGCCAATGTTTCCTGCCCATCCTCTGCTTCGCCGATGACCTCCAAATCATCCTCGAAATTCAATACACGCTTGATGCCTTGTCGCAGAAGCGCATGGTCATCTGCAATCAAAATCTTAATCGCCATAACTGTTCTCCTTTACGTTTCCGGTTGACCTGTATCCCTTATCCCACCAGAATCTCCTAATATATGCGCCGTCAGGAAGATCATGATTTCTGACTCCGTACGGCTATGTTTCAGATTGCGAAAAAATTGTCCTAAGATAGGAATGTCCCCCAGGATTGGGATCTTGCTGAGCGAATGCGATTCCTCGCTGCCAATGAGACCACCAATCACCATCGTCTCGCCATCCCGCAGACGCACATGGGTATCCGCGCTGCGCTTCTGGAAACGATACGCCTTGATGTCATTGACAAACAACGGCGTGCTGACCTCTGTGTGGACTTCCGCCGTGATCTGGCGGTCCTCATTCACCCGTGGCGTGCAGCGCAGGATAATCCCCGCCTGCCGATAGGTCATCGTCGTTGTCGTCGCCGCATCCGTAACCGATTGCGTCGGCACAGGGACTTCGCCGCCGATATTGATGACGGCCTCGTGCCCCTGCAGCGTCGTTATATTCGGACGCGCCAGGATCTTAGCCTTGCCATCTGTGAGCAGTGCATTGAGTTTGGCTGCAAAATAGAATTCAAAGGGCTGCCCCTCAGGGCCATGTCCAAACTGGATGATTCCCGGCACTTGCTCCTTGCCATCCCATTGCCGCCGGACTTCCGTCTCTACGCGCTCATTATCCTTCCCCACATGATACCAGCGCTTATGCGACTCCGGATACTGCGGCAGCTTCGACCACTGCCACTCTATGCCCAATTCCTTGGAGGCATTGCGCGATAGAGCTACGACCTTGGCTTCCAAGGACACCTGCTCAGCGGGTACGTCCAACTCCTGCAGCAAAGCTTCCAGTGCCTGTGCCTCTGTGGCCGTACTATAGAAGACTACATCGCCTGTCGTTTCATTGACCAGCGCCAGTTTCTCCTCCTGTCCCGCAGCATCCGCTTTAGACTCTTTTTTCTTACCGTTATCAGTATTTAGATTCAACGCCGAATCCTTTTTTCCTGCCGCTTGCAGTGACAAATTTACAACTTGCGCCAAATCGTGCGGATTGGCGTACTTCGCCCTGTAAACATGCATACTGCGCAGGCTGGCTGCCCGCGCAGCAGTCGTCACCAGATACTCGTTGCCCTCCCGGACAACCAGCAGCCCCTTGGCTGCGGCCACCAGCTGCAGGACGCGTTCCGGCTCATCTGTGAGCGATAGCGTCACAGCTCCCGTCACCGCATCATCGAGCACCAGGTTGAAGTTTCCCATGCGCGCAGCCGACAACAGTACGGCGCGCACATCACCATCAACCACCTGTACCTGCATCGGTTCAGCCTTTGCGCCTGACAGCAGCAGGCTGAAGATCATCCCTTGCACCAGCAAGCATTTCTGCCACAGTTTCATCATCGTTTCCTCATCTCAGAGCCGGCAGGGACAAAACCAGACGTTTTTCCCGCCCGTCCTTCTGCATCACAACACTATCCTGGTCAATCGCCACCACACGCCATGCCTGACAGGTCTCGCCAACAGCCACAGCCACAGTTGTTCCCTGTATCCGCAGCAGCGCCAGGCAGCGGCTTTCCGTCTGCATGACACCGCATAACTCGGGTTCCGCCAGCCCCCCTGGCTCAGATGGCGCTGCTGCTGGCGGCGGCGATAGCGACGTTTCAGCGGGCAGCGGCTGCCCAGCAGGTATCACAACCGCCTTTCCCTGCTCAGCCGCAGTCTCATGTGCCAGCGTGAAGGGATTGCGCACTTCACTGCCGGCCTGTGCCAGCGCCAAGCCCTGCACTGGCCTGTGGCCAGTCTCTGGCTCACTTGCCGTCTCAGGAGCCGTCTCCACGGGAATCTCCTCCGGCTCGCCCGCATACAGGATCCCTGCCCCAGCCACCAAGGACGTCACCAGCAATACCATCAGTCTCTGCTTGTCACTCTGTAGGTCCATAAGCGATTCCACCTCTTTTGTCCGCGCATAATGGACTTTCCTTTTTTTATTATAGCCAAGCAGAATCTTGTTGTATAGTGTTTTTGCTTATTTACATTGCAACGATAACGAAAAAGAAGAACTTCCTCCATGGAGGAAGTTCTTCCCGACTCCGTTACAGGAATTATTTCTGGTTCTTCGCCTTGCACTCTGCGAGTTTCGGTCCCATGATGCGTTTGTAGGACTCAACACCCGGCTGGTCGAACGCATCGACATCAGCCAGCTCACCCTCATAAGCAACCGACATAGCCAGCATGTAGAGGAGCTCGCCGAGATGATAAGCATCGAGCTTCGGCAGCGTGAAGCAAGCATTGTAGCGCTTGTTGGAAGCCAACGCATCCGCATTGGACTGACGTGCCACCTCAAGCGCCTGTCCCATCGTCACGCCGGAAATGTCCGCGAGCTTCTGAGCCTCAGGGAATACATTCGGAATCTCAAGGTCATTCTCCCAGTTTTCGAGGCGGATGAACTGGACAACCTTATCGAGCTTGCCTTCCTGATGCTGCTGCGTCTGGGAATGCATGTCCGTCGTACCGACAGCAACGAGCGGCGTACGGCCATAGCATACTTCCTTGCCCTCTTTATTGTACTGCTTGCCGAGGGACTCAGCCAGCAGCTGGATGTACCACTCCGAAACGGATTTGAGGTAATCACCATACGGCATCATGACCTCAATGTCACGGCCATGTTTCTCAGCAGCAGCGAACTTCAATGCCGCATTGAGCATAGCCGGGTTCTGCCAGATATCGTCGTTCTGGCAAGCCTTGTCCATATCCTTGGCACCGTCGAGGAATGCCTGGATGTCAAAGCCGATGCAGGCAGCCAGCGTCAGGCCGACCTCGCAGAAGATCGAGAAGCGCCCGCCGACACCGTCTGGTACAGCATACTGCGGCCAGCCTTTTTCGATAGCCAGCTTCTTCAGCAGCGTCTGTTTCTCCATGTTCGGATCCGTTACCGCTACGACCTCGACATCGATGCCCTCAAACTTCTGCAGGGCATCATAGATGACCATGAAGTTCGACATCGTATCGAGCGTGCCGCCGGATTTCGAGATGACGAGCAGCAGTACCTTGAGATTGCGTTTCTCATGGCTCTGCGTGATGGCAGCCGAGCTCTTCAGATAGTGGATGATATCGCCCGTGCGGCGCGGATCGATGTTCTGGCCGCTGAATACAACTTTCGGGAAGCCGTTGCGCTCCTCTTTGGACATCGCATTCCAGAACTCGCCGCAATGGACATCAAAGAGAACCTTGTCACCAAGATAAGAGCCGCCGATACCCAGCGAAACCACAACATCCACATTGTCCTTGACATGGTCTGTGAGCTCCTGCAGGTGCTTCATCGAACTCGGGCTGTTCAGATGGCCCTCTTCGATATACGGCAGCTGGCTGAACAGAACTTTCTCCGGCTCACCATCCTTTGACAGATGCGCACGGATGAAGCCCGTCTCACGCATAACCTTCATTGCCTCATGGGCTTTCTTCAGATCTTCCTCGTAGCTCTTGAGATCTGCCTCGGTGACTTTGCCTTCACCATACAGGTTATCGTAGTCAAAAGTAAAGCCGGATTTCAGTTTCAAACTCATGCTCGTCAACACTCCTCTTTGTGCCCCATTTCCGGTGCAAATCGTTGCAACCAAGCAAAATGCAGGCGTTAAAATCACTTATTGTTCCATACGTGATTATTATAACGAACCAGTTTCTCTTAGTCAATATCGAATCAAGACGGTTTCGGTTCTCTTGAAACAATATTCCAAAATCAGGAACACCGGGCCTGCCACATAAAAATGCCATCGCCCAGTTCCCTGGACGGTGGCATCCTTCATCATTTTTCGTTTCAACAGCGTGCTGCCTTGAGCCGCTCCGCAATATCCTGCCAGGAAAATGCCTCCGCAGCCAAAAGCTCCGATAGCTTCTTCCCCTGGGAACGCGCGAGCAGTTCAAGCACCAGCAGCCAGACCAGCATACCGCGCTCGCCGCACTCCCCAGGAATGCAACGGCCAGTTTCATCAAACAAGCAGCAGCGCCCCAGGTCGAGATCCCAAAGGACGCCCATATCCGCCTCCTGCTCGCGTACAGCTGCAGCCGTAGCCGCCCGCATACCATCATCGGCTGAATCTGGCACGCCGTAGGGGAAACTGCGGTCAAACACGTTGTTGACCTTCACGATATCAAACGGCAGCTTCTTTTCCAGTGCATTGATGATCGGTCCAGCCGGGCCATTGACCGTATTGGCCACGACCTTGTAGGGCTTGAGCTTGTCCCCATCGACATACGCGAGCAGTCCGTCCACATATGCCTGCATGACATCGACGTCAACCACCTCAGCCGTTCCATCGTTGTCGGCATCAAAATCGCTGGCGGCAATCTTCTTCTCAAGCTCTCTGAGGTCATATACCTCCTGAACCAAACGAACCTCTTTACTGACTGAATCCATCAAATACACCTCTGTTTAATCCTATTGTCATGCCAGCAGCGGCTTCACAGCCTCTGCCAATTGTTCTTTCA
The DNA here is from genome assembly GCF_900113715.1 of Pseudoselenomonas ruminantium. GTDB lineage: Bacteria > Bacillota > Negativicutes > Selenomonadales > Selenomonadaceae > Selenomonas_A > Selenomonas_A caprae. The sequence continues at coordinate 42,827 of NZ_FOQK01000025.1, forward strand.
CCTGCTTGGCCTCAGCAAGATCCTTGCCCAGCGTCGTGAAGTACGTCTTGATCTTCGGTTCCGTACCGGAGGGACGGACTACGACAGTCGAGCCATCATCGAGCGTATAGGTCAGCACATTGGCCTTCGGCAGGCCAGTTTTCTCCGGCTCCGCATAGTCGATGCATGTTGCCACCTTGCGGCCCGCAAACTCCGTCGGCGGATTCTTGCGCAGCTCCGCCATGATGCCCTTCATCTTGTCCATACCCGAAAGCCCCGGGAAGGAGAAGGAATCTACAGCATTGTAGTACCGGCCATACTGCTGGTAGATCTCCTCCAGACGCTGCTTGATAGACGAGCCGATAGAACGGTAGTAAGCTGCCATCTCGCAGATGAGCATCGACGATACGACCGCATCCTTATCGCGGACATATGGGCCGGCCAGATACCCGTAACTTTCCTCAAAGCCGAAGATGAAGCGGTCTTCTTCGCCCTTGGCCTCAAGGCCGGCAATCTGATCGCCAATCCACTTGAAGCCTGTGAGCACATGGCGCAGATCGACGCCATAATGCTCAGCGACCTTGTCAGCCAGCGGCGTCGAAACAATAGACATTGCCGCTACCGGTTTCTCCGGCATAGTGCCTTTCTCCTTGCGGCCCTGGCAGATATAGTCAAGCAGCAGCACACCCATCTCGTTGCCAGATACGAGCTCATAGGAGCCATCCGCACATTTCATGGCAATACCGACGCGGTCTGCATCCGGGTCAGTGGCGAGCATCAGATCAGCCTGCTCAGCCTTGGCCAGCTCAAGGCCCTTCGCAAGAGCCTCGAAGATCTCCGGATTCGGATAGCTGCAAGTCGTGAAGTAACCATTCGGATATTCCTGCTCCGGCACGATGGTGATATCCGTGATGCCTATATCCTTGAGCACGCGCGTGACCGGCACCAGTCCCGTACCGTTGAGCGGCGAGTAGACCAGCTTGAGTCCAGCCGTCTTGGCAAGGCCTGGGCGGACCTGACGCGCCTCGATTGCTTCGTAGAAAGCCTGTTTGCAGTCATCGCCGACGAACTGGATCAGGCCCTTCTCGACACCAGCAGCAAAGCTGATGTATTTCGCTCCAGTCAGTACATCGGTCTTCTGGATCGAGTCGTAGACGACTGCCACCGCATCATCCGTCATCTGGCAGCCATCGGGCCCATATGCCTTGTAGCCATTGTACTTGGCCGGATTATGCGATGCCGTCACCATGATGCCGGCATTGCACTTGTAGTAGCGCGTAGCGAAGCTCAGTGCCGGTACTGGCATGAGCTCATCGTAAAGGCGTACCTTGATGCCGTTGGCCGCCAATACGCTGGCTGCCTCGCGCGCAAAGTTCCACCCCTTGAGACGGCTGTCATAGCTGATAGCTACCGTCTGCGTGCCGCCCTGCGTCTTGACCCAGTCAGCAACGCCCTGGGTAGCCTGGCGCACAACCCAGATGTTCATGCGGTTCGTGCCAGCTCCCAATACGCCGCGCAAGCCAGCCGTACCGAATTCCAATGCAACCGCAAAGCGATCCTTGATGGCCTCCTCGTCATCGCGGATATCGTCCAATTCCTTATTCAGGTCAAAATCCAGAAGATCTGCTGCGGCCCAACGTTTGTACTCATCTTGATACATAATTAATCCATCCCTTTCATGAATCGGTTGATCTGGCATTATGAATACATTAACCCATCCATTTACTTCGACACCCAGCCGCAAATCCCTGCTAAACAAGGATTAACCGAGATTATATTTTTTCTTGAAGCTCCGGCTCGTCCAATAAAACGCGATGGCCAGCGGGACACACGAACCAATCCAGGCCATCGGATTGGCCAGGCAGGCCCCGAGATATCCCAGGGACGCACAGAGGAAGATCGCTGCCGCTGTGCGCATGACCAGCTCCATGATGCCAGCGATCGTCGGCACCACACTCTGCCCTAAGCCCTGCAGCGTATAGCGGAAAATGAACAGCAGCGACAAGATCCAATAGCACGAGCCATTGACCATCAGATACTGCTGCCCGTAGTCGATGACCTGCTGCTGCCCCTCGCCCACGAACAGATACATGATATCAGGGCCAAAGATGATGAGCAGCACACCAGCCAGGATGCTGAAGGATACTGACATATAGCAGCACTTGCGCACGCCCTCAGCGATGCGCTCGTATTTCTGCGCGCCATAGTTCTGTGCCGTATAAGCCGCCATGGCCAGGCCAAACGACATCATCGGCATCATGGCCACCGAATCGACCTTCTGCGAAGCGGCGTAAGCAGCCACAGCAGTCGGGCCGAGATTGTTGAGCGCCACCTGCAGGACGATGGCACCAATGGCGATGATTGATGACTGGAAGCCCATCGGCAGTCCGATCTTCAGATGTTCGCGCAGGATATGCCAGGATACATGCCAGTCCTCACGCTGCGTATGCAGCGCGGGGACACGACGACGGATGTAGAGATAGCAGACAGCATTGCCGATGAACTGCGCCACCACCGTCGCCAGAGCTGCTCCCGGGATGCCCCATTCGAGCACCAGGATAGCGACCGGCTCTAAGATGATGTTGATGATGAGCGCCAAGGCCAGGATGACCGTCGGCATCCGGCTGTCGCCGAGCGCGCGCAGGATATTCGTCTGCATCTGCAGGAACACGAACATCACGATGCCGCCATAGACGATGCTGATGAACGATACGGCACCGTCCATGATCTCTGCCGGCGTCTGCATCCAGACCAGCAGCTGGCGGCAAAGCGAGACACCGGCCACCGTCAGGACCAGCGAAGCGGCCAATGACAGGATCGTGCAGGCCGCCGCACTCTGGCGCACGCCCTTCGCGTCCTTGGCACCATACCGCTGCCCCGTGTAGATCGTGATGCCTGTCGAAAAACCGATGACAAAGCCCAGCATCAAGAACATCAGGCTGCCCGTACAGCCGACAGCCGCCAGTGCCTCGACGCCCAGGAAGCGGCCGACAATCAGCGTGTCGACAAACGCGTAGAGCTGCTGGAAGATATTGCCAGCAATCAGCGGCAGCGTGAAGAAGAATATGAGTTTAGCCGGATTTCCCTCCGTGAGATTTTTTGTCATTCCAGATACCTCGTCACCGCAGCCCGCAATACCTCCTGCAGCACAATCACATTATCCCGCAATGCACCTGCCTGCGGGCTCAGCTTGTTATAGTGGAACACATGGCGAAGATTCGTCTGGTAATCCGCAGGATATGGTGTCACCGTCATATCCTGCTTGGCGAAGGCCAGCACCGAACGGTTCATATGGAAGGCCGATGTCACCAGGATCGGATGTGTAAGGCCATGCTCCCGCAGGATGGCTGCCGAGAATTTCGCATTCTGCGTCGTATTGATGCTCTTCGTCTCCACCAGGATCTTATCCTCAGGGACGCCGAGCGAAATCAGGATACGACGCGCGATCTTCGCCTCGGGGCCAGAATCCTCATAAACCTGGCCGCCCGAAAGCAGGATTGGCACATCGAGCTTGCGCTGCAGGCGCACCGCCGTCAGCAGCCGGCTCGAAGGATTTGCACAGAGCGTCCCCATGCCATCCACATCCGGTACATCAGAAAACGCTCCGCCGCCGAGCATGACGACAACATCTCCCTGCGGGTCTGCTGGCGGGGTATACGCCCCTTCCAGCCAGCCCATAGCCCGCTCAGACACCAGGCTCGTACAGAGCAGATAAAAGACCAGCGTGATGCCAGCCAGCACCGCCGCCAGCCGCCGCTCCCCTTTCCAGCGCCAGATATAGACAGCCAGCGCCCATAGTGCCAGGATAAAGATTCCCGGCGGCAATATCCAGCTCGCACCAAACTTCAACAAATAGACCATTTCGCACCTCCGGCTCCAACACACAAAAGAAAAAGCGCAAATCCCTGGCCATTGCCGGAATCCCCGCATTTATTTCAGCATCAATAAGTTGTATAATGTCATTGTAGCAAATAAATTTAAAAAAGAAAAGAAGGAGAGTTTCAATCATGGCCTTTATCGAACCAACCCCAATCCAGGCAACCAACAAAGCCGATGGCAACGGCACCATCACCATCGTCAAGCTGCTGACGCCAGCAGAGCTCGATGGCAAATGCGACATGTACGCGAAAGTCATCATCCCGCCACTTTGCTCCATCGGTGTCCACGAGCATCACGGCAACACCGAGACCTATCATATCCTGCAGGGCACAGCCCTCTACAACGACAATGGCAAGGAAGTCACTCTCGGCGCAGGAGCCACAACCTTCTGCCCGGATGGCGAGAAGCACGGCATCGCCAATGCTTCGAAGACCGAAGACCTCGTATTCATGGCACTTATCATCAAAAAATAAGTAGCTGGCCGCTACACGGCAAAAATCCGTTGACGAAAATGCGTCAACGGATTTTTTGTAAATTGCAGTTTGTAAATTACCGTGTTTTTATTCGAGGAAAGCCGCGCCGCCGGGCAGGGGAGTACCAACGCTTCACTTAGATGCTTTGCTAAAAATATTTTTTGCCTTTAACTAAGCATTGAAAAAGTTCCCAAACGCGCTACGCTTGAACGGTGTGAATTTTTCAACGGAATGTGTAGGCAAAAAATATTTTCTTCACGCAAACCATCAATGTTACGCTTATGGTACTCCCCTGCCCGGCGGCTTCGTTTCAGCAATAGCCCGAATGAATCTTCAACCTGCTAATACGTTAGTGCGTATCATTCTGTGCCTAGGACAGTCGCTCCAGAT
>NZ_FOQK01000026.1 GCF_900113715.1 Pseudoselenomonas ruminantium
TATATCCATTAGACATGAATCCGAATAAAATTGCTTTCAGCATGTTGGCCGGGTTGTATCTGATGCGTCCAGTGATATGTTTCGGAACATTTTTCAGATACTTCTCCAAGTCGATTCCCTCCATGAATCTGTCGAAAACCAACACTGGGTCGCAAATATCCAGATAATCTGAAATATATAGTGGCAAAATTGCCTGTTTTGATTTAGAATAGTTGGTGGTTGAAATTTTCATGTGGTATGTAAATTTTACCATAAAAGGCGGTCCGCCGACTCTTTTGAGTCAGCGGACCGCCTTTGTTACTAGGGATGTGTTATTTCACAGCCCCTGCTTGCCTTCAGTGAAGGAACATGTACCAGACGGCGATGATGCCGCCAGCCACGGTGGCTATTTTCTCTAATTGATCGGTGCTTGTGCTCTGCAGCCAGTCGGTGTTCACATCAATGACATCGAGGCCCTTGCGCACGAGCCAGCGCAGGGCACAGGCCAGCAGATAAGTCAGGGCGATCTTCACCAGCACCATGGCGATATTCACGGCCAGCCCGATGATCAGGCAGACCAGGGCTGCGACGAGCACGATGCCGGCCACCCCCGTCAATATGGTCATGACGGCGCCGCTGACAAGGGAGGCACCGAGAAGGAACACTACCACCAGTATCGCTAGAACTCCCATAAGGAACACCTCGCTTTACTCCTCATATTCCAGTGCGTTTTCCTCGCACCAGTCGCGGGCAGTCTCGATGAGCTGCGCCTGCAGGTATTTTTCCCAGACCGGCTTCAGCAGCAGATGGCGCACCTGATGGTTGAACCGCGTCACCGCGCCACTGCCCTGCAGGGCATCCTGCAGGCGCTCCCTGACGTCTTCCCGCTCCCGCGAGGCAGCAAAGCCCTGCATGAAGCCCCGCAGGTCCTCATCGATGACATTGGGGACCGGGATGTAGTGCTCCCAGTCCTCTTCAATCGTGAACACATGCTCCAAGGCCTGTTCTTCATCCATATCATCAGCCACCACCATGACTTTTCCCTTCGCGATGTCGACATAACTCTGCCGCACATCCGACTGCGCCATAGCGGCCGCTAATTCTTCCAATTTGATCTTCATAGTATATCCTCCGTTGTTTTCCTCCTTATTATACGCATAATCGCTGAGAAAAAACAAGCCTTCCCGCTAAGGAAGGCTCGCGTATCAGTTGGGATCGAATTTCTTCGTGGCATTTTCGAGCAGGCTGTCACGCCGCTGCTTCGAGGCAGCAAAGTAGTCGTGCACCGCCTGGCGATCGTGCTGCTCACAGGCCGTGATGACTTCGCCGAGGATATGCTGCAGCTCCTTGAGATTGGCTACGATGGCCTCCCCATTGGTCATGCAGATATCGGCCCACATGTCGGCATTCGAGGAGGCAATGCGCGTCGTATCGGTAAAGCCGCCGCCGATGAGCTTGATGCACGAGTCCAGGTCGCCGCCTGTGCGGTTGAGCAGCGTGACGAGGGCCGCCGCCGTCACATGCGGCACATGGCTGATGACCGACGCGCAGCGGTCGTGGCGCGCAATGTCCAGCGTCGTGAAGTTGGCCCCCGTATGGCGCAGGACGCTCATGAGCTTATCGTGGGCCTCCTGTGGCGCCCCCGTGTCCTCGACGATCACATAGGCCTTGCCGACGAACAGGTCCTTCTTGGCCGCCGTGACGCCGCTCTTTTCGCGGCCAGTCATCGGATGGCCGGCGATATAGTAGACATCCTGGGGCAGGATATCCCGCAGATGACGCCAGATATACTGCTTGGTGCTGCCCGCATCGGTGAGGATGGCCCCTTTCTTCAGATAGGGCAGGATCTTTTCCACCATCGGCACGATCTGCAGGACCGGCGGGCTCAGAAAGACAATATCGGCGTCTTTGACCACCGCCTCGATATCCGCCGTCGCATAATCGACAGCACCAAGCTTCATCGCATTATCCATCGAGGCTTGCGTGCGGCAAAGGCCTGTGATGTAGATATCCTCGCCCATCTTGTCCTTGAGGCACAGTCCCAGTGAGCCACCGATCAAACCGACGCCGATGATGGCAAGGTTTATCTTCGCCCGGCTCATAATTTCCGGCCCATGACAGCGGCGATCTTGCCCAAGTCCGCCATCAAGCGGTTGAAGTTCTTCGGCGTCAGGCTCTGGTCACCATCGGAAAGGGCGACCTCCGGATGCGGATGCACCTCGATGATCAGGCCGTCACAGCCAGCGGCGACAGCGGCGCGGGCCATCGGCTGCACCATCTGCCAGCGTCCCGTGCCATGGCTCGGGTCAACGATGATGGGCAGGTGGGAGAGCTCCTTGATGGCTGCCACGGCACTGAGGTCGAGGGTGTTGCGCGTGAAGGTCTCATAGGTGCGGATGCCGCGCTCACAGAAAATGACGTTCTCATTGCCGCCCGCGAGGATGTACTCGGCGGCATTGAGCCACTCGCTGATGGTTGCCGACAGGCCGCGCTTGAGCATGACCGGCTTGTTGACCTTGCCCAGTGCCTTCAGCAGCTGGAAGTTCTGCATATTGCGCGCACCGACCTGATAGACATCGGCATATTTGCCAACGAGCTCGATATCATCCTTATCGACGATTTCGGTCACGACCTTGAGGCCCACCTCATCGGCGACTTCGCGCAGCATCTTGAGGCCATCCTCGGCCAGACCCTGGAAGTCATACGGGCTCGTGCGCGGCTTGAAGGCGCCGCCGCGCAGGAACTGGGCACCGCCGGCCTTGACGGCCTTGGCTGCCTCGCGCAGCTGCTCGATGCTCTCGACCGAGCAGGGGCCGGCCATAACGACGAGATTCTCGCCACCGACCTTGACGCCAGCCACATCGACCACCGAGTCCTCCGGATGCCAGGTACGGCTGACGAGCTTGTACTTCTCCGTGATGCGGACCGTCTTTTCGACGCCTTCCATCATGTTCATCTCGAGATTGGCAATCTTTTTCTTGTCGCCGATGACACCGACAATCGTGACTTCCTCGCCCGTCGATACATGGGGCTTGAGACCGGCTGCTTCTATCTTCTTGATGACCTTATCGATATTTTCCTTGGTTGCGCTGGGGCTCATTACAATGATCATATTCATTCCCTCCAAAATTCTTAGCGATCTTTCACCGAAAACCATTCCGAAATGAAGTATTGCCACCAAAAAAGCCCGCCCCTCTACAGGGACGAGCTGATATACCCGTGGTACCACCCTGCTTGCTGCTGCAAGCCTCTCATTTCGGATACTGACATATCCTAGCCTATGATAACGGTGGCATTCCGGCGCGGCCTACTGCTTGTTCAGCCTGCTGCTCAGGAGTGTATTTCCATTCAGGTCTCCACGGTGTCTCACCAACCCACCGCTCTCTGCCGAAGCCACTGGATGTACTTCTCTCCGTCTGTGCATTTCACTTGTTGGTTAATACTATAACAGTTCATCAGCGCAATGTCAACACATTTTGTAAATGTTACTCTGTAAAATCCACTGGTACTACACGTTTATTCCATCAGACCTTGACCATCGCGATCTCGTCGCAATTCGGGAACTTCGGACAGTCGATGCATTCCTTCCAGACCTTATGCGGCAGTTCTTCCTTCGTGATGGTCTCGAACCCCAGCGTCTGGAAGAAGCCCGGCTTGTAGGTAAGGGTGAAGACCTTCTCCACCCCCAGCTGCTCGCCCTCAGCGATCAGCCGCTTCACAATCTCCGCACCGATGCCCTGCCGCGTCTTCTGGGGCGCTACAGCCAGGGTGCGGACCTCAGCCAGCCGATCCCAGATGATATGCAGGCCGCCCACGCCGGCAATCGTGCCGTCCTCATCCTCGGCCACGATCATATCGCGCAGCGTCTCATAGAGCGTATTGCGCGAACGGGCCAGCATCACACCCTCTTCCGCATAATCAGCCACCAGCTGATAGATTGCCTCGATGTCTTTAAACGTCGCCTTACGATATTTCACTCAACCATCTCATTTCCTTTTCAGTTCTAGTTTCCTTATGCCGGCTCGCTGCTCGGACAGACAGGCGCCAGCGGGCATTCGGTGCAAAGCGGCTTGCGCGCCTTGCAGATCTTGCGCCCATGCCAGATCAGCCAATGATGGGCATCCGACCACTTCTCCCGGGGGATGGCCTTCTGCAGGCCATGCTCGACCTCCAGCGGCGTCTTGCCCGTCGCCAGCTTCAGCCGGTTGGCGATGCGGAACACATGGGTATCCACCGCGATCGCCGGCTGATGGAAGGCCACGCTCATGACGACGTTGGCCGTCTTGCGTCCGACACCGGGCAACGACTGGAGCGCTTCGAAATCTGCCGGCACCTCGCCCCCGTACTGCTCGCAGAGCATCTGGCAGGCCGCCAGGATGTTCTTGGCCTTGTTGCGGAAAAGCCCGCAGTCGCGGATTTCCTCCTCGAGCTGCGCCAGCCCCAGCGAGAGTATCGCCTCGGGGGTCGCTGCCTTCTGGAACAGCCGCGCCGTCGTCACATTGACGCGCTTGTCCGTGCACTGCGCCGACAGGATGACCGCAATCAAGAGCTCAAAGGCATTGCGGAAGATGAGCTCAGGCTTGGCCCCGCGATAGAGCCGCTCGAGGATAGCCAGCTGCTCCTGCTTGATTTTCTTTGTTACTCGCATCGCTTTCCCCTTCAAAATACGGATAAGCCTTCCCCAGCAGAGGAAGGCTTATCGGATACTAGCTTAGGTTGCCCGCTTAGTTCGTCAGGCTGCGGATCGGCGCCGGGATGCGGCCGCCGCGCGCGATAAACGCCTCCGAGCTGTACTGGTTGCGGACCGGCACGATCGGGCAATAGCCCAAAAGGCCGCCATACTCGACCATATCGCCGACCTTCGCCCCCGGTACCGGGATGACGCGGACCGCCGTAGTCTTGTTGTTGATCATGCCGATAGCTGCCTCATCGGCGATGATGCCGGAAATCGTAGCTGCCGAGCAGTCGCCCTCGATGGCAATCATATCGAGGCCGACGGAGCATACGCAGGTCATGGCCTCGAGTTTCTCGATCGAGAGGCTGCCCGACTTGATGGCTGCGATCATGCCCTCATCTTCACTTACCGGGATGAAGGCACCCGAGAGGCCGCCGACATGCGAGGACGCCATAAGGCCGCCCTTCTTGACCGCATCATTGAGGAGTGCCAGTGCCGCCGTGGTACCCGGAGCACCACAGCTCTCGATGCCCATCTCCTCGATGATGCGCGCCACGCTGTCGCCGACTGCCGGCGTCGGTGCCAGCGACAGGTCGATGATGCCAAAGGGCACACCCAGGCGCTTCGATGCCTCACGAGCAACGAGCTGGCCGACACGCGTGATCTTGAACGCCGTCTTCTTGATGGTCTCAGCCACTTCCGTGAAGTCAGCACCCTTGAGGTTTTCCAGCGCATGCTTGACAACACCCGGGCCGCTGACGCCGACGCTCACGACCTTGTCCGCCTCGCTGACGCCGTGGAAGGCACCAGCCATGAAGGGATTGTCCCCCGGCGCATTGCAGAACACGACGAGCTTGGCGCAGCCCAATGCCTGCGTATCACGCGTGAGCTCCGCCGTGCGCTTGATGACCTCGCCCATCTCGCGCACGCAATCCATATTGATGCCCGTCTTCGTCGAGCCGAGATTGACCGACGAGCAGACAAGATCCGTCGTCGCCAATGCCTGCGGAATCGAGTTGATGAGCACGCGGTCGCCATGGGTAAAGCCCTTCTCGACCAGCGCTGAGAAACCGCCGATGAAGTTGACACCGACAGCCTTGGCGGCGCGGTCCATGGCCTCAGCGACCGGTACATACGAATCGGTCTTGCAGGCATCGGCCGCAATGGAAATCGGCGTTACCGAAATGCGTTTATGAATGATAGGAATGCCATACTCCGCCTCGATATCCTCACCGGTTTTCACGAGGAACTCTGCCGATTTCGTAATCTTGTCATAGACATTCTGGCAGAACTGGTTGATATTCGGATGCGCGCAGTCACGGAGCGAGATGCCCATCGTGATCGTACGCACGTCGAGCTTGTTCTCCGTAATCATGGCATTTGTTTCTAAAATATCATCTATCGTTATCACGTGTCTAAAATCCTCCTAATCGATTCCATCCATTGACATGTCAACCTGACCCGTCAACTTGACATGTCATTTGACCGGTCATTTTGACTGGTCAGATATTGTGCATGATGTTGAAGATATCCTCATGCTGGGCCTTGATGTCCACGTTGATTTCCTGCCCGCGCTCCTTGAGCGTCTTCTGCAGATCCGTGAGCTTGATTTTGCTGCCGCTGATCTCAGCGATCAAAATCATATTGAAGAACCCATCCATGATATTCTGGTTGATCGACAGGATATTGACATTGTTCTCGGCAAGAATCTGGCTGACCATCGCAATGATACCGACACGGTCTTTACCAACGACTGTCACTACAAGTTTCATTTACACATTTCTCCTTTTCATTCCTAAGACTACGACTCATTGTGTAAACCATAGAACAATGTGTCAACACAAATCATTTTCCCCCATTATACCAATAGAATACTGAAAAACCAAGTATTCCGCGAAAATTCTTTCGAAAAAATCATGTCATATGTCCCCGAATCCGATATAATAGAGCTATGACTAGTAATCAGGAGGCATCATTTATGGAATATGGTTTTTTCAATGGCGAATTCATCACACTAGATACCGCGAAAGTACAGCTTGAGGACCGCGGCTATCAATTCGGCGACGGCATCTACGAAGCCACGCGGGTCTACAACGGCAAATGCTTTGCGCTGGACCGCCATCTGGCCCGCTGCCGCCGCTCGCTGCGCGAGCTGCGCATTCCGATTACCTATATGGATGAGGAACTCACGGCCATCCACTACGACCTCATCCAAAAAAGCGGCATCCAAAACGGCGTCATCTATTTCCAGATTACGCGCGCCACGGCCCCGCGCACGCATTATTTCCCCGACCAGGTCATCCCGAATCTTTCGATGACCATCCGCGAATCAGAGCCCAACCGCAAGTGGCAGGAAGACGGCATCGCATGCATGCTGGCCGAAGACATCCGCTGGCTGCGCTGCGACATCAAGAGCCTGAACCTTTTGGGCAATGTATTAGCCAAACAGGCCGCGCATGAGAAAGGTCTGCAGGGTGCCATTCAGTTCCGCAAGGATACGGATCTGATTACCGAAGGCTCAAGCAGCAACTTCTTTATCGTCAAAGACGGCCTGATTTGGACGCATCCGACTGACAACCTTATCCTCAAGGGCGTCACGCGCTCCATCCTGCTCGAAGAAGTCATCCCGCAGCTCGGCTATACCGTCGTCGAAAAAGCCTTCACGCCGGAATTTGCCCTAAGTGCGGAGGAAGCCTTCGTCACGAGCACCAGCCTCGAAGTCACACCAGTCGTCAACATCGACGGACACACCATCGGCAACGGCACCCCGGGCAAAATCACCCAGAGCCTGCTCCAGGGCTACCGCGAGCTCGTCCAGAAGGAATGCTATAACGCTTGACGAAAGGGATGTGACAGAACATGCGAACAGGGATTATTCTCGCCGGCGCGCTCCTGGCGGCCTCTTGGGGAACCGGCGCCGCACAGGCAGCAGCCGTTGACGCAGCAACAGTACCAGCAGCATCAGCACCTGCAGCACCAGCTGCCAGCAGGGAATACCAGCTCACGGACAAGGCCAGCCCTGCCATACCGGCCGCGCAGCTGCCGGAAAACACGGCGCGCCCTCAGGACACGCCCAAGGCGTCCCCGGCAGCAGCAGCCAGCACAGCAGAAGCGCCAGCTCCGGATTCCCGCCCCCCAAAGGCAGCCAGCCAGCCCAAGAACGAGATCGAAGTGCAGTTTGATTATCTGCATCACTGCTATTTCGATAAGCGCTACATCGATAACTACAACCTGCATATCTATAAGAAATGGAAGCGCATCCATGCCCTCTCCATCTATGGCGGCGTAACCATCACAGGCGCCAGCGGCTATCTGATTGAGGACAGCCAGCCGGACGTACATAAAAACAGCGACGCCTTTGGCATCGGCCCTTCCGTTTTGCTGCGCTTCGAAAAACGCATCACGGGCAAGCTCTATGCCGACCTTGACGCGTCAGGCTCCCTGCGCATCTATGGCAAGGCCCATCCTGCCGGCGGCCGCGCCTTCGACTTTCTCTGGCGCATCGGCCCCCGCCTGACCTACCGCTGCACCGATGACATGGCCATCAGCCTGGGCTATATGTTTGCCCATATGTCAAACGGCTTCAGCGATCATAACCCGGGCTACAATGCCGCCGGTATTTCCCTGGGCTTCCAGTATCGTTTCTGACAGGCACCATAAAACAAAAAGGAGCTGCAAAGACGCGGCGGATCGATCCGCCACATCTTTGCAGCTCCTTTCTTTAGGCGCGCTTGGCGCCCATGGCAATCCACGCCAGAACGGCGACCGCCAGGAAGAAGGGATACAACAGATACGGTATAATGCTGAGACTTGTGATGCCCGCAATGGCTGACGCAATCAGCAGCTGCGCACCATAGGGAATGATGCCCTGGGCGATGCAGGAGCAGGTATCGAGCAAGGAGGCACTATCGCGTGCCTCGATGCCATACTCCTCGCTGATGTTCTTGGCAATCGGGCCGGCGACAACAATCGCCACCGTATTATTCGCCGTAGCCACATCCATCAGCACAGTCAGCAGGCCGATGCCCAGCCGCCCGCCGCGCTGCCCCTTGAAGTGCTTGCGGATGAAGGCCAAGAGCGCTGCAAAGCCGCCGCCGTCCCGCATGATGGCGCTGATGGAGGCCGCCAGTATCGTGACGATCATCGTCTCGAACATGCCGTTCGTACCAGCTCCCATAGCCGAGAACGCCTTCGACAGCGACGTCGTCCCCGTGGCGATGCCCAGGACGAAGAACAAGGTGATCCCTGTACCCAACACCAAGAAGACATTGCGGCCCGTAAGCGCCATGAGGAGAACGAGGAAATACGGCAGGGCCAGCAGCAGCGAATAATCAAACTGCCCCAGGTCCGCAGGTGCCCCCGACAAGGCCAGCACAAAGAGCACCATGAGCGTAACCACCGCCGCCGGCAGGGCCAGCTTGAGATTCGCATAGAACTTGTCCTGCATGCGCGTGCCCTGGGTCCGCGTCGCCGCGATCGTCGTGTCCGAAATGAACGAGAGATTATCGCCAAACATCGCGCCGCCGACCACCGAGCCGACCGTCAGCGGCAGGCTCAGCCCGGCATTCTGCGCCACCGAAGCGGCAATCGGCACCAGTACCGTGATCGTGCCGACGCTGGTGCCCATCGACATCGAGATCAGGCAGGCAATGAGGAACAACCCCGGCACGGCAAAGGTCCCCGGTACGAAGTTCAGCAGCAGGTGCGCCGTGCTTTCCACACCGCCAGCGGCTTTGGCAATGCCGCTGAAAGCGCCGGCCATCAGGAAGATAAACAACATGATCGTGATATTTACATCCCCGATGCTCCTGGCACAAAGCTGGATGTTCTCGATAAAGAGCCGCCGCCTGTTCTGGACAAACGCCACGATAAGGGCCAGGCCAAAGGCCACGACGACCGACATCACGTAGAAGCCCATCTGCCCTTCCACTGGCTCGATATACTCATACCAGATCCCCGCGCCGAGATAAAGCGCCAGAAACACCAATATCGGCAGCAGCGCAATCGCCCGCGCTTTAGGCTGCCCTGTAATCTGTTCCATAGATTCCATCATCCTTTGTCTCGAAATAACTGCATACAGCTCCCTATTATACGGCAAATGCTGTTGCCAAGGCAAGGGATGCTTAAATCTGGAAATACTTGTGCATATCCTCATGACGGCCGATCACCAGGATGGTATCCTCCGCCACCAACCGGGTCTGGGGAGTAATCTCGACGTTGAGCGCCCCCTGCTGCTTGATGCCCAGCACGTTCACATGGTAATTCTGACGGATCTTGAGCTCCCCGATTGTATGGTTGCACCACTCCGCCGGCATCGGCAGCTCGTAGACCGCATAGCGGTCGCTGAGCTCAAAGTAGTCGAGCAAATGGTCATAGCCATAGCGGATGGCCGTCCAGCTCGCCAATTGCTTTTCCGGATAAACCGTCTCATCGGCGCCGTTGCGCAGCAGGAACTTCTCGTGGATGCCGCGCGAGGCGCGCGCCACCACATATTTCGCCCCCATGTCTTTCAGCAGCGAAGTCGTCTCCAGCGAGCTCTGGAAATCATCGCCGATGGCCACGATGCACAGGTCGAAGTTGCGGATGCCCAGAGACCGCAGGAACTCCTCATCCGTACTGTCTGCCACCAGGGCATTCGTCACATAGGGCAGCACCATGTTCACCCGTGCCTCGCTCTTGTCCACTGCCATGATCTCGTGATGCAGTTCATGCAGCTTCTCGGCCACATGGCGGCCATAGCGGCCCAGTCCGATCAATAGTACCGTTTTCTTCATATTCTCTACTCTCCTAGCCTACCGTAATCTTCTCTTCTGGCAGCCGTCCCCGGTTCGGACGGTATTGGTTGTTCAGCGTATAGATCATCGTCAGCGCCCCCACACGGCCAAAATACATCAGCCCGATCAATATGAGCTGCGACGCGACGCTCAAATGCTCCGTGAGCCCGATGGAAAGCCCCACGGTCCCCAGTGCCGAGGAAGTCTCGACCATGCAGTCGATGACCGGGATCGCATCGATCTCACTGATCAGAAAGGTGCTGCCCGCAAACAAGCCCAAATACAGCAGGAAAATCGTCACTGCCTGCTGCAGGCTCTGGGGGGCGATGCGCCGCTTGAAGCAGGCGATATCCGTCTTCATGCGCAGCGATGCCACAGCCGAAGCCATGAGGACAAAGGCCGTCGTGACCTTGACGCCGCCAGCCGTCGACCCCGGCGCACCGCCTGTGAGCATCAAGCCCACCAGGACGATGCGCCCGGCCTCCGTCAGCGACTCGATATCCATCGTATTGAAGCCGGCCGTCCGCGGGGTCACAGCCTGGAACAGCGCCATCAGGACCCGCTGGGACAGAGGCTCTGCCGCCAGATCGCGGAAAAAAAGCAGGGCTGCAGGCAGCAGGATGAGCAGCACCGTCATGCAGAGTATGATTTTCGTCTGCACATGATAATGCTTCCAGCGCCAGCCCTTGTCAAAAAGGTCCGCCCAAGTGATGAAGCCCAGCCCGCCGGAGATGATGAGGCCGATGATGACCAGATTGACGACGGGATCGCCCGCATAGGCCATCAAGGAGCCGCCGCCGCGCTCGCCCATGAGGTCGAAGCCGGCGTTGCAGAAAGCCGAGATCGAATGGAAGAAGGCCATCCAGAGCCCCTCCCCAAGCCCATAATCGCGGCAGAAAACTGGCGCCAGCACTGCGGCGCCTGCCAGCTCCAGACCCACGGTCAGCCGCAGGACAAACCGCAGGATACGGACGATGCCGCCGAGCTGGGAGCAGCCCCACGCCTCCTGTATCGTACTGCGCTGACGCAGATCTATCCGCCGCCCCGAAGCCATGGTAAGGGCCACAGCCATCGTCACGACGCCCAGGCCGCCGATCTGGATCAGCACCAGGATAACCGCCTGTCCCCAATGCGACCAATAGAGGGCCGTGTTCTCCACGGTGAGCCCCGTAACGCACGAAGCCGATACGGTGGTGAACAGGGCTGTCAGCAGCGGTGCCCCCTGGCCGTCATTGGTAGCAGCCGGCAGCATCAGCAAGCCCGTCCCCAAAACAATCAGCAGCAGGAAGCTCAAGCTGATTATCTTGAAGGATGACAATCGATTCAACATGATAAGCAATCCCTTTCCCTAGAGTCAATCGGCAGAAACATCTTCTAACCTCTATTAGCATAGACACCCCGGCGGTCTCTGTCAACAAAAATAAGCAGCCCGTAACCAAACCGTTACGGGCTGCTTCCCACATTCCTTATTCACAAGATTCCCTTAGCATCTTCCCTCAGAACTGCGCCGAGAAATCCTTGCCGAGCTGCTGGCAGGCTGCGATGCCGTCGGCATCCGGTGCATTCTCGATGGCCAGGCCATCATCGAACAGCTTGGCACCATCCTTGCGCGTCCGCTCGGCCCAATCCTGCATCCAGGCACCGCCGCCCCAGCCGTACGAGCCAAACAGCGCCACTGGCTTGTCCTTCAGCAAGGGCTCCAGCTCCGTGAAGAAGGGCTCGAAGCAGCCTTCCTCCAGCACCTCATCCCCCATTGCCGGGCAGCCCAGCAGCAGACCATCGTAGCTGCCGACCTCGTTGATATCAAACTGCTCCACCTCGAACAGCTTCGCCTCGCTGCCTGCCTGTGCAGCCCCTTCGGCAATAGCCTCCGCCATTGCCTGCGTGTTTCCCGTACCCGTCCAATAAATGATTGCCATCTTTGCCATGTAACAATTCCCTCTTTCTTGTCCATTTGCCTGCGGCCTCAGACCGCACGCACCAGTTCCTCAAAGCGGCGGCCCCGCTCCAGCTCGCTGCAGAAGTGCTGCGAGCAGTCCGTATAGCGGTCGAACAAAGCACGCGTACGCTCCTCGTTGGCATATACTTTCCAATAGCCGCTGAAGGCGTAATCACGTCCCTTATGCTCAATAAAACCAGCTACATCCTCCGGCGGATAGCCCAGGAACAAGCCGATCTCATGCGGAAAAGTCTTGCGCAGCCGCATGCGCAGCCGTAAATGCTCCAGCAGTTCAGCCAGCGTATCCTCACGCCGATAGCCGTATGCTTCCAGCAGCTTCATGGCCTCTGGCTGGCGCAGCTCCTTTGACAATACGCCCGGCCGGTAAAAAAGCAATAAAACATACTCCTCGCCCTCTGACACCCGGAACACCGAAATTCCCTTGCAGCGGAAACACGTCGTATACGATGCCAGCAGCGCATCGAAATCCTCAAAGCAGCTTTTGCGGAACGACAAGAGATTCGCCGTCTTGATTCCCAGCAGCACCGGCGCCGCATGCATGCCGAGCACCTGTTCAAAATCGTCTTTCGCCAACCATCATCACCTCTTGCAAATGATATATATTCTCATTTATGTAATCATTATAACGAAAACGTTTCTCAATTGCAAGCAGAAATTTGACTTGTCAAAATAAGGCGAACTTGACTTGTCAACGTAAAGAAACTTGACTTGTCAAAACAATACAGCGCGATCTGCACGGCAAAAATCTATAATAAATTGCAGTTTGTCGATTGGTTCGTGCGGAACGGAATCCCGATAGTACGCTGCTCGGGGTTCACGGGGTAGTACTTTTTCTGTTTCCGCTAAATGGACCGTACGACCAGAACTACGGACTTAGTTACCTGCTCCCGTCACCAGGTCGCGGCGTACACATCGGAGTCTAGCTTATGCGCTTACGGCCCAGTCCTGCTGCGCAGGACAGTCGCTCCAGACAGAAAGAAGCACTACCCCGTTCGCCCCTTTGGTAATGGAAATCTGAGATGGTACGAACCGTTTCTCCCGCAGCAAGCACATCGATGTAATTCGTTGCCTATCGCCGGAAAGGAACAGGCTTGTTCCAACATATCGGAGGGCGAGGGTGGGTACACTTTCTTCGCAGCGGGAGCGACTGCCCGAACGCAGTGAGGGATGGCCCACGGCAGATACTATCTAGAACGACACGATGTATTGGCGTGCCGCCGGCCTGCCCGGCACATGCAACTAGATACGTACGGAAGCGGAGAAAAAGTGCACCCGCCCCCGCCCAAGCTGAGCTCTATCAAGTTTATTTTAAGCACGTATTAATCGGCAAACTGCAAGTTTCAGTGCTCCATATTTTTTCTTCCATAGAGCCATGGCTGACTGATATGTTTGTTGAAGAATTCGATAAGCGGACCTGTCCCGCAGGCGAGCACCAGCGTGCCGAGGCCGACGATGCTGCCGCAGGCAAAGCCGATGGTAACGGCGCAGATATCGATGAGCACACGAACCGTGCGGAAGGACATCCTGCCGTTGGTGCGCGCTGCCAGGATCCAGCCGATGGCATCATAAGGCCCCATACCCAGCCGCGAGCTCATGTAGAAGGAACAGGCCAGGCAAGTCAGCAGCACGCCGCTCATCAGCAGCAGTCCCCGCAGCAGCAGCGATGGTTCGCTGAACACGGCCAACGGTGCCAGCAGCGCATACCAGAAGTCTGCGATGATCCCCAGCAGGAACATATTGACCAGGGTCCCCACGCGGATATAACTGCGGTCGAGCCAGAGCACTGGCAGGATGAGCAGCAGATTGAAGATAATCACGCAGGTACCATAGCTAAGGCCGGATACATTGGCATAGCCCAGGTTCATGCAGGAAAACGGATCGTTGCCACACAAACTGAACCGCATGAGGACCACCGAAAATCCCATGGCCACATGCGCGCCAAGAATTGCCGCGATCCTTCTGCGCATAAAAGATTCTTTCGTTTCTTCCCAAGAAGCCGTTTCTGTCATCCCCATAATCATCCTCCTCCAATATTTCTGCCATTATTGTATTCGCTTTGCCAAAAACAGCGCAAGCGATTTGCTCGTTTCGGGCCATTGTTGCAAAGAAATTCTTTACCTTTCAAATTTTATGAAACAATGTTTCGAAAGCAACGAATAATTTTTATCTGTTCATTTTTTTCTACATTTTTGCAGGATTTAGGATTGTTTCATCTAATTCTGTCAGATAGACTGTTTATGTGAATGAATCAGGAAAGGATCGATGTATTTATGAAAAAGATTTATGCCAAGAAAGCCGCTGGCCGCGTACTGCTGGCACTTTCGCTTATGACTGCTTCCGTCTGGAGCACGGCTCCCGCCGTGGATGCCGCCAGCCGTGCCGAGGTAGCAGCGATCCATGTGCAGAAGGCCGCCGACTTCAAGTATTGGAATGACAATTCTCCCACCATCGCCGCACTGACGCAGTTCGTGGAGAATGCTGTGAATCCGGCGAGCAGGGAGTATATTCCGCCAGAAGCCCGCATCGCTACCTTCGATCTCGATGGCACGCTGTACTGCGAGACAGCCCCCTATTATTTCCAGGAGATGATGTTCCTGCACCGTGCCCTGGAGGACAAGGACTATCAGGCGTCCCCGGAAATGAAGGCCGTAGCGGAAAAGGCAAAGCCCTATATCATGAACAAGAAGCCGATTCCCGCTGAGCTCAATGCCCAGATCTCCAAATACACCCATAAGGCCTATATGGGCATGACCCCGGACGAGTACAAGGCTTACGTCAAGAAATTCATGGACACCAACGAAGTCGGCCTTTCAAACCTCAAGCGCGGCGAGGCTTACTACCTGCCGATGGTAGAGGTCGTTTCCTATCTGGAGTCCAACGGCTTCACGGTCTTCCTGAATTCCGCCTGCGAGCGGGAAATCCTGCGCTGCCTGGCCGAAGATGTCCTGCACATCCCCTATTGGCATATGATCGGTTCCAATGTCGCCTACACCACTACTGCGATGAAACCTGGCGAGACGCCGGACAAGCATACCTTCGACAAGACGAAAGACAAGATTGTCCGCACCGATAAGTTCCTCGGCGAGAACGGCAAGACCAGCAAGGCCATCAGCAATATCGTCGAGATCGGCCAGCAGCCCGTGCTGTCCTTCGGCAACTCCTCCGGTGACGTCGGCATGCTCGAATATACGCTCCAGAACAACCGCTACCCGAGCATGGCCTTCTTCGTCCTTTGCGACGATACCGAACGCGAGCTAGGCAATCTGGAAAAAGCCAGCAAGCTCAAGGCCACTGCGGTCAAGAATGGCTGGCATACCATCTCGATGCATGAGGAATTCAAAACCATCTATGGCGACAACGTAAAACGTACCAAATAAAAGCATCCATATAGTATAATGAAGGTGCCCGGCAATTGGCCGGACACCTTTTACTAACTTCAGGAGGGATTTCATTATGAAAGCCGATTGTGCCAACTGTCCATCACATGCCTGCTACACCAAGGGGGTCAACTGCACGGGTATTGACCGTGAAACGATTCTTGCCGCCTACAGCGAGGAAGAACGCCGCATCATGAAAGCTGCGGCGTATGTCGAGGGCACCTTTTACAGCAACATCACGCGCCTGCAGGAAATCGCCGAATTTGCCAAGGCCATGGGCTATACGAAACTCGGCATGGCCTTCTGCATCGGCCTCAATGCCGAGGCCCGCTACATTGCCCGCTACTATGAGCAGCAGGGCTTTGAATTCTTCAGTGTCTGCTGCAAGAATTGCAGCTTCAACAAAAAAGAGCTTGACCTCAAACAGGTCAAGCCCGAGCTGGCACACGAGGCCATGTGCAATCCCAAGTTCCAAGCCAGGCTCCTGGCGGAAAAAGACACGGAGCTTTTCATCTCCTGCGGCCTCTGCGTGGGACACGATGCCATCTTCAACAGCAGCTGCCCCGGCCCCGTCACCACGCTGGCCGTGAAGGACAGGCTGCTGGCCCACAATCCCCTCGGCGCCATTTATTCGCGCTACTGGAAGCGGAAGCTGGGCATCATGGAAGATGGCGAAGTATAAGTCCGGCGCGAAAGCGGCCAGCCATCAGCCTGCCCGCCGCTGCCAAAATCTGACGGACAGCAGCAGCACCATATTGAACGCCAGTATGATCAATAGCAGCAGGGCACCGATTCCGTCGGCAATGATATCCCGATCGGGGACCAGGCCTGTGCTCATGAGATACCATAGATGCACCGCCAGTGTTTCTCCCCCCGCCATGACATCGAAATCAAACCTATGGCGCGATACCGTAGTGCCAGCGGTGAAAATCAGGATGGCCGTCTCGCCCAAAGCCCGGCCGGCCGTGAGGGTGATGCCCGTGAGGATGCCCGGCAGCGCCTTCGGCAGGATCACCCGCGTGATGGTCTGGAGCTTTGTCGCTCCGAGCGCCAGACTCGCCTCCCGGTAGGATTTGGGTACCGTACGGGTGGCCTCCTCCGTGACCCGGACCAGCAGCGGCAGGTTCAGCAAGACCAGCGTCAAAGCGCCGCCCAGGATGCTGAACCCCAGCCCCAGCACGTTGACAAACAGTATCATGCCAAACAAGCCCAGGACAATCGAGGGCACCGTAGCCAGGCTTTCTACGGACAGGCGGATGCACTTCGTCAGCTTCGTTTCTTTGGCATACTCAGCCAGATAGATGCCAGCCCCTAACGCCACAGGGATCGAAAGCCCCAGGGAAAGTGCCAGCATGTAGAACGAGTTGAAAAGCTGCGCCCCCACGCCACCGCCAGCCAGGATATCGCTGGATTTGCCGAGCACAAAGTCCAGCGATAAGACTGGCAGGCCCCGATAGAGGATATAGCCAAGGAACACGGCCAACAAGCCAAGGATGGACAGGCCCGCAAGCCATAAGACCACCACGGCCGCTTGATTCTGCATTCTTGTATCCATCAGGCAAATCTCCTTTGTCCAAACCGCCGTACCAGAAGAATCATCGCCAGCGAAAGCAGCAGCAGGACAAACGCCATCAAGAACAGCGCATTGCCCCAGACCGAACCGAAGGGCGTATTGCCCATCTCTACCACGATGTTGCTGGTAAGGGTCGCCGTCGGTGAAAACAGCGACACCGCCAGCTGGGGTGTGTTGCCAATCAGCATCTGCACCGCCATGGTTTCGCCGATGGCCCTGGCCATAGCCAGCACCACGGCGGTCAGGATGCCTGGTGCCGCGGCGGGCAGGACAACATGCTGCACAGTCTGCCACCAAGTCGCCCCGAGGGCCAGGCTCGCTTCCTCCAGCGATGGATCCACCGCCTGCAGCGCATCGGTGCTGATGGATAATATCGTCGGCAGGATCATGACAGCCAATACCAACGAAGCTGCGAGCAAACCAAAGCCCGTCGCCTGCCCAAAGGTTTCGCGCAGCCATGGCACCAGCACCACCAGACCAGCATAGCCATAGACCACCGAAGGGATGGCTGTATAGAGATCTATCGCCGGCCGCATGATATGCTGGAGCCACGTCGGTGCCACCTTGGCCAGGAAGATCGCCCCCATGAGCCCCAGCGGCGCTCCGATAAGGATGGCCAACGCCGTCGACAAAAAGGAGCCGAGGATGAAAAACAGTGCCCCGTACTTCCCGGACAACGGGTCCCACTGCCCGGAGAAGAAGAATTCCAGCGGGCTGACCTCGGCAAACGTCTGCAGTCCCTGCTTGCCCACCAAAAAGATGATCGCAAAGATCACGATGGACATCACGCAGGCAGCTGCGCCAAAGAACCAGCGCCCGCACGTATCGTAAAACAGTCTGCGCCGATGCCCCTTATCGTTTTTCTTTGCCGCCATCTGACTGGCTGCTGCCTGTTCCATAAATTCCTCCCGCCCCTCACGCTTTTAATTTATTGATAGGGATGAATCCCAGTTTTTCCACCTGCGTGTTCTGGAAGTCATCGCTGAGGATATAGTCGATGAACGCCTTGACCGGACCCTCGGGCTCGCCCTTCGTATACATATGGCCATAGCCATAGATGGGATATCTCCCCTCGATGATATTCTGCGGCGAGTATTCCACGCCGTCAAACTGCAAGACCTTCACGCTATCATCGGCATAAGGCGCATCCACATAGCCGACAGCCCCCGGCGTATTGCTGACAGCTGTCCGTACCGCCCCATTGGAGTCCTGGATGATCGCGTTATCCGTAAAGGACTGCCCCGCCAGTACCACTTCGCTGATGGCCGCCCGGGAGCCAGAGGATTTGGCCCGATGGATCAGCGTGATGGGCCGGTCCTCGCCGCCGACCTCCTTCCAATTGGTGATCTGGCCCGTCAAGATACCGATGGCCTGCTGCCTGGTGAGATTGTCTACCTTATTCTCTTTATCGGTGATAAAGACAAAGGGTTCCACTACGACCTTATGATCCACCAGCCCCTTGTCCTTATAGGCAGCAGGCAGATCCACATCGGAGGTGCCAATCTGTACCGCTCCCTCGGCGGCCTGATTCATTCCTGTGAACGAGCCGCCGCCAGCGACATTGACCGTCACCTGCTTGTGCTTCTCCTGAAAGGCTTCCTGTGCGGGCTTGAGGAGCGGCAGCAGCGCCGTCGACCCCGAAACGGTGACCTTGCCGGCAAGCTCTGCCGTTGTTCCCGCCTTGTCCCCCTCAGACTGGGTGCCGCCACAGCCTGCAAGCAGGACTGCCATGCTCATAGCCACCATTCCTAGCGAAATCATCTGTTTCATTCTGCTGAACATTTTTTCTCCCTCCAACTGATACGATTCCCGAAGGCATATCCTTCGTTCTCCTTTATCCTAGCAGGCTCTCCCTCTCTGATTGTTGTGTCTTTGTTAATTCTTTGTAAAAACATGATATGGCCCCAGCCTTTATGCTAGAATGGACATAACTCAGAAAAAGGAGGCTGACTTCTGATGTTCCACTCCCGCATCACCCGCAGATGCCTGGCATCACTCCTCTTGGCGGCCCTTACAGCGCTGACGATCACAGGCCTATATCTGCTCCATTATTTCCACGCCTATACCATGAAAAAAGAACAGGACGCCCTCGTACTCAATGCCCAGATCATCGAGCAGATGCTTGCGGCACAGGATTTCCAGGACTCCCATAAGTTCCCCCCGCTCTTGCAGCAGCTCAGCAATAACACAGGCCTGCGCATCACGATCCTGCGCGTGGACGGCACGGTGCTCGCGGATACCTCGGAACCAGCCGCAACCCTCGACAACCATTTCCAGCGCCCAGAGGTCCAGCAGGCTTTCGCCCACGAATACGGCACCGCTATCCGTTATAGTGCTACGCTGGGCGAGAACCGCATGTATGTAGCCATCCCCGTATATGCCGAGGGCAGGCTCATGGGAATCATCCGCACCTCGAACTCCCTGGCGGCTGCCGAAGCCTCCTATCGGACACTGGAGCAGGCCCTGATCGCCGCCATCTTCCTGTCTATTGCCATCGCCCTCCTCCTGGCCATCTGGCTGGCCAAACGGCAGGTTGCTCCGCTCAGGCGCCTAAGCCACGATGCCGCCATCATTGCCCATGGCAACTACGGCCATCGCATCACTTGGCATTCGGAGGACGAATTCGGGCAGCTGATCCAGACCATCAACCTGCTGACCGAAAACCTCGGCCGCAGGATTGCCGGGGCACGGGCTGAAGCCGAGAAACTCAGCTTGGTGCTGGAGCAGATGGACAATGCGGTCATGCTCATCGACCAGCAGGGCCATATCACCGACACCAACCGCAAAGCACAGGAACTGTTCGGCCTTGGAAGCCAGCCGCTGAAGTGCCATAGCATCCACCTGCTGGGCAGTGCCGGACTTTCCGAGACCGCCCAGCGTGTAAGCCGCAGACAGCAGCCCGAGACCATCACCTATGTGCACAGATCTGGCCAGCAGGCGACAAACGCCAGCCATACCTTCACGATTTTCCTGACGCCCTTCCCCGGCAGGGATGCCTCCGAGATCCTGGCGGTCTTCCACGATATCTCCCTGCTGCAGGAAATCAACGAGCGCCAGGCGGAGTTCATCAGCAATGCCGCCCATGAGCTCAGTACACCGCTGACATCGATTTCCGGCTTTGCCGAAACCCTTTTGGAGGATGACTGCCGCCAGCCGGAGCTGACGCAGCATTTTGCCCAGGTCATCTATGACCAGGCCCAGCGCATGAACCGCCTGATCCAGGACCTCCTGCAGCTGGCCCGGCTCGAAACCCTCAGCCAGCGCCAGGACCTCTGCCTGACGCCTGTTCCCGTACAGGAGGCCATCTGCGCCGTCCTCTCCCAGCTGGCCCCCTCCTTCCAAGAAAAAAAGCAGACGGTCCTGTTCCCGTCTGCTGAAGATGACTCCTTGAAGGAGCTGCAGGTTGCTGCCATCCCTGAGTTATTCCGCCAGATTCTCCGCAATCTGCTTGAAAACGCCAACAAATATACACCGGCCGGCGGCAGGATCAGCATCGGCCTTGAGGCCACACCCCAAAGGCTGGCCATCCGCATCACCGATAATGGCATCGGCATTGCCCCCGAGCATCTGCCGCGGATCTTTGACCGCTTCTACCGTATCGACAAGGCCCGGGCCCGCAGCACCGGCGGCAACGGCATCGGCCTTTCGCTGGTCCATTACCTGACGGAGCTCTTCCATGGCTCCATCCAAGCCGAAAGCACCTTGGGCCAGGGCACGACCTTCACCCTGCATTTCCCGCCGTTCAATCCCCAGGCTTGACCTGGCCCCGGCTTGCCGGGCAAGCCGGTTTCTTTTGCTGGATGCGCGCTGCCGTTTCCCGGTAGATGACCCATTCGGCGATGTTCACGGCATGGTCGCCGATCCGCTCGAGGAACCGGGCGATGAACAGCAGCTGCGTGATGCGCTTCTGCCGCGCCGCCTCCGTCGTCACGAACTCGGACAACGCATAAAACGCACGCGCGAAGACCTCGTCCATCTTCTTGTCCAGCCTGCGGACCTCATCAGCCAGACAGACATCATGCTCCCGGTAGGCCCGCATCGCCTTGGCCACCATTTCCACCGCGCAGGCTCCCAGCAGCTGCACCCATTTCATCCGCTCACTGTCCAGCGGCACCGTGACGTTCTGGACGGTCTTGGCGATATCGTAGGCATGGTCGCCGATGCGCTCGATATCTGTCGCTATCTTGAAGCCCGCCACAATGACACGCAGATCGTGGGCAATGGGCTGCTGCTTGGCAATCAGCAGGATGCAGCTGTCCTCGATATCGACGATCATATCATCCAGGACATCGTCTGCCTGCATCACTTCACAGGCCAGCTCCGCATCTCCCGCCAGCAGGGCTTCCATGGCCAGCTGCACCTCTGTGCAGGCCTTATCGCCCATCACCGCCACTTTTTCCTGTATGATATCCAGCTCATGGATGTATTCCTTCCGCGTCTGTTCCATATCAGCCAAACCTCCCGGTGATATAATCTTCCGTCTTCCTGTCCTGCGGATTGGTAAAGATCGTATCCGTCACATTATGCTCGATGAGCTTCCCGTTCAGGAAAAATGCCGTATAGTCCGAAACGCGTGCCGCCTGCTGCATATTGTGGGTGACCATCACGATGGTATAGGCCTGCTTGAGTTCCTGGACCAGTTCTTCGATCTTCATGGTCGAGATGGGATCGAGCGCCGAGCAGGGCTCATCCATCAGCAGCACCTCCGGTTCGACGGCCAGTACGCGGGCAATGCAGAGACGCTGCTGCTGACCGCCGGACATCCCCATAGCCGGCGCCTGCAGGCGGTCCTTCACCTCATCCCAGAGGGCTGCCCGCCGCAGGCTGCGCTCCACGATCTCATCCAGCCGCTTTTTATCCTTCAACCCGTGGACACGGCAGCCATAGATGACATTCTCGTAAATGGACAGCGGGAACGGATTGGGCCGCTGGAACACCATGCCCACGCGTTTGCGCAGGGTGACGAGATCCGTATCCTCCGCATAGATATTGACGGCATCAAGCTCGATCCTGCCATCGATACGAACGCCGCCAATCAGATCATTCATGCGGTTCAGCGTCCGCAGGAAGGTCGACTTGCCGCATCCCGATGGGCCGATCAAGGCCACGACACAGTTTTTGGGAATCTCCAGGGACACATCATACAGGGCCTGCTGCTCGCCATAATAGAGATTCAGATTGCTTGTCCTCATTTTCATCTTGGGGCCTCCTCTGTTTTTCGGTTACCCCAAGCATAACAAAAGCGCAACCATGAAATGTTGCGCTTTTGTTATATTCTTGTTAAGAGTCATCAACACCGCGCGAAGCGGTAGCCTACGCCACGGACTGTCTCGATCCGCTCGGAAAGGCCCGGCCTTTCCCCCAGCTTCGCCCGCAGATGGCGGATATGGACATCGACAGTGCGGGTGTCACCATAGTATTCATAGCCCCAGATCCGCTCCAGCAGCTCATCCCGGGAAAAGGCCCTGCCGGGGCTCGTCACCAGAAGTTTCAGCAATTCAAACTCCTTGGGCGTCAAGACGAGTTCTTCCCCCGCCAGCCAGGCCTGATAGGAGGAAAAGTCCAGCCGCAGGCAGTCGATCTGCAAGGTCTCCTCCTGCGGCCCCTCCTGACTGGAGCGGCGCAAGACCGCTTTCACGCGCGCCATCAACTCGCGGACGGAAAAGGGCTTGACCACATAGTCATCCGCCCCTAATTCCAGCCCCAAGACCTTGTCGATTTCCTCGGCCTTTGCCGTCAGCATGATGATGGGAATCCTGGCCGTCCTTTTATCAGCCTTCAGCCGCCTGCACACTTCCAGCCCGTCAAGCCCCGGCAGCATCAGATCCAGCAGGATGAGATCCATGCCCTCCGCCTTTGCCAACGCCTCCTGGCCATCCTCCGCCATCAATGCTTCATAGCCATGCTTTTGCAGCTGGAACGCCAGCAGCTCCCGTATGCTCTGTTCATCGTCTACTGCTAAAACCTTCATCGGCACCACCTCTTGGCATCATTTGCATTCAAACCGGTATTTCTGCTCTGCCTGGGGATATTTCGCATGATCCACCTCGCTCATGAACATGGCTAGCGGCCGGCAGAATATGCCATAGTCCCCATAAAGCGCCTGATACACGCAGTACAGCTCCTCCGTTTCGGTATGGATCACCGGGCAGGCGATAATCTTGTAATCGTTGTGTTTGAAATGCTGCCATATCTCGCCCGCCTGCGGGATTGGCCGCCCATATTGTTTATCCATCGCTTTCCTCCATAATCTTTTTCAGCAATCCTTCCAGTTTTGCCTGGTACTGTATATTATCTTCCACGGAGCGCTTCCGTGGCCCTTTCCAATGGCTTTTACTCGAGGCACGACGTGCCTTCTTCCCCAGATGGCGTTCCATCAGCAGCCGCTCGATATTTTCATTGGTATACTGCCAGCCATTCTGGTGAATAGCATACGCCTTCTTGCCCAAAGCCATGGCTGCCACTCCATAATCCTGCGTAACCACCAAATCGCCAGACCGGCAGCAATTGACCAGTGCAAAGTCCACCGCATCGGCTCCTGCGCCGATTATCTTTACCTCGCTATAAGCAGACTGCAGGATGTGATTGGTATCGCATAGCAAAACCACTGGCACCGAATATTTTGCCGCCACTTCTTCTGTTTCCTTGACCACCGGGCAGGCATCTGCATCGACAAATATTTTCATAGCGAAGCTCCTTGTCTTGGATTTGCCAGGGCCAGCTTTTCTGCGGCGGTGGTGTTGCCGCCCCGCATAGCCAGCACCACCCCGCTGGCAATAAGGGCAAAACCTGGCGCAAAATAGCTGGTGATTGCCTCGCCGAGCAGGAAATGCCCCAGCAGCGTTCCCACCACCGGCTGGAAGAACATGAAAAGGCCGCCGATAGAGGCATCCATATAGGTAAGGCCCTTGCTCCAAAGGACAAAGCCGGCAGTCGTGGAAACCACTCCCACATAGAGCACCGAGCCCCCTATCTCCGGCCGGGCCAGCGCGGCAAGATCCGCTTCAGCAGCCAGCCACCAGAGGCCATAAGGACTCAGCGCCAAAAAGGCAATCAGCACACTGTAAAAAGTCAGGGCAAACACCGAATAGCGGCTCAGCAGCTTGAGCAATATGGACATCAGAGCCCAGGTAACGGCGGCAATACTGAGGTAGAGCCCGCCCAGCAGGCTGCCGCTGCGCATATTATCGGGATCAACCACGATGAGCAGTACCCCAACGGTGGCCAGAACCACCGACAACAAGCGGCTGAGATTGAACCGCTCATGGAGCAGCAGACAGCCAAAGACCACCATGAACGCCGGGGTAGCTGCTGTTATGACAGACCCCATTTGCGCAGAAGTCAGCATAGTGCCGGATTCCTGGGTGACAATCGACAAAGTGTTTCCCGTAAGGGCCGAAAGCAGGAGCAGTTTCCAGTCCTTGCGCTCGATCTTCCACGAGATTTTTTGCTGGTACATGAGAAATACCAAGGGGATAAGCGCCACGCCATACCGCATCCAGACCAAGGCCACAGGCGCAATAACCCCTGTCGTCAGCCGGACGGCGATGAACATGGCGCCCCAGATACTGCCCGCCAGTGACAACAGTACCGAACCGATAAGCAGATTACGCAATAGATTCCTCCTCCTTTGTTCCTCGATTATAACGCGTTGCTGGTATAAAGTAAATCCAGCCCACAGAAACAGCCGGCAGGTTGACCAGTCAATCTGACTAGTCAACCTGCCGGCTTACAGAGAACTGCCACGAGCAGATATCGCGTCAGGCCAGCCAGGCTGTCAGTTTCCCCATGCGCTCCCCATAGGCCACGAACAGATCCCTGAAAGATCCGATATCCTGGCTCATGCCCACAGGGCCGAGATGGATGATTGGCTTGCCATAAGCCTTGCCCCCCGAATAAGTCATCATGCCCTGCACCATCATGAACGTCAGCATTTCCCGGATCGCATTTTCCCCGCCACCGTGGATATACTGCTCCGTGGCAAAGGCTCCGCCCACTTTATAGGCCAGATCCAGCTTGGAGCCTTTCTCCTCGAGCCAGGTTTTCATTTTAGCGGTGACCGAAGCCATATAGGTAGGCGAGCCGAGGATAATAAGGTCTGCCTTTTCGATATATTCCGCATCCGCCTCATCGATATGAAAACAAGCAGGCTGCAGGCCAGCCCTTTGCACGCCTTCGGCGATAAAGGCGGCCGCCTTCTCCGTGGTATGCGTGCGCGAATCATAGAGGATGGCCGCCAACAATGGCACCCCCTCCTCCTGTCCGCTGCAGATTGCCGAGCCGGCAGCAAAAGTATCAAGATACATGGGCCAAACACCAGAGCTATGGCACGCATCCAGGGAACAATGGCACAGATTGAAATACGCTACGCCAAGATTTTTAAGCTCTTTAACGGTTTGACTGACACACGCCTCGCTGGCCCCTGCCAGATGAATGCCGCCAACCACACGAAGGACTTGCTTTCCCGTCCGCTCCTTGACAGCTGCCACCATATTCACAATTCCCCTATGGGAGCATCCTACGACCATGCAGAGGCCATTTCCCTCCTCCAGCAGCAGGCAGATCTCATCGGTAAAGGAATCCGGTTCCTTCGCTGCCCCACGCACGAATTTTTCAGGGATATGCTCAAAGTCCGTCGTTCGCGCAAAACCAGTGAAGAGGGTTGCATGATTGTCCAGCCTTATCATATCCTGGCATTCGCGCTGCTCGATACCCCAGGCAGCCAGATCGTCCGCCGTAAAGCCGCAGCCCTTATACAGGTATTCATCCTTCTCCCGATCATAGGAATACTTCTCCTGCCAGAAATCCGGGCCGGTATAAAGCACCTTGGGTTTTACGTGCGCCAGCAGCGCAGGGAACCCACCCGCATGGTCATAATGGGAGTGGCTCAAGGCGACAAAATCCACGGCAGATAGGTCTACGCCCATCTTCTCCGCATTGCGCCAGGCCGCCCCGGTATGCCCGCAGTCAAAGAGGAACTTGCTCTCCGGGGTCTCGACGTAAAAGGAAAGGCCATGCTCCCCCTCCAGTTCCCAAGGCTTTTCCTCCACCCAATCATCAATCAGGACCCTTAACGTATATTTTGCTTCATATGCCATGACAAATGCCTCCAATGGTAAATCAATATGTAAACATCATAAAGCATACGCCCAAAGCTGTCCAGCTCAGGACTTCTGCCACCCTCCGCGAATATCTTTGCTTTTCTCTTCCCGCTTCATTCCACTCCCTAACATCGCTATGCAGATCCTGCCAAGGGTCCAGGCAAGATTCCTGCCTCAGCTGATTTGACATGTCAAAAAATCAAATCACGGTTGACATCCATCAGCCTATTTGCTAGAATCAATACTCGTATCGGACGGCAAGCAATCGCCTGCTTGCCAGATAAGGTGTCCATAGACACACACCGGAACGGGTTATTCAGGCCAGATAAGATCGCATTCTTATCTGGCCTTATTTTTTTTTCGAAAGGATTTTAAACACATGCTAAAAGGTTATCTTCTGCTCGCCATCGCTATCGCCCTGGAAATTGTTTCCACCTCTATGCTGAAAGCCTCCTGCGGTTTTACCAAACTAATGCCCAGCGTTGCTTTCATAGCGGGAATGGGAACCTGTTTCTACATTTTTTCCAAATCCTTGCTGCTGCTCCCCCTGGGCATTGCCTATGCAATATGGGCTGGCGTCGGCACAGCTCTTACGGCGCTGGTGGCGGTATTTATCTGGCATGAACAGATGGACCTTACCACCGGCTTGGGCATCTTGTTCATCATCATAGGAGTGATCCTGTTAAACATCCGCAGCATCACCAGTTGATAGCGGCACATCATCCCAGCCAGGACGCCCCATAGTGCCCTGAATCGGCAACTCCCTAGACCTCGTCTCCCCGTGCTAAGTTCCCTTAAAGCAGCCTCTTCTTTTATTTCATATTCTCCCACCAGCACGCAAGGTTCTGTTTTTTCCCACGGGCCAGAACGGCCTTCCAGGAAGGTACCGAGGCAGCCCGCAAGGATATTTTAGTAGAGCAGCGTGCCCGCCTGCAGGAACAGCTGGAAACCTTGCAACCCACCATTGAGCGGCTGGATTACAAGATTACCCATTACGATGAAATTCTCAAGTGCTCGGAAAAACTCAAATCTTAATCCCCATATCCCCAAAATGCAGAAAAATGGTGCCAACCGCAAAGTTAGCACCATTTTTCTTTTTGCATCACTCAAAAGCCAGACCATCAAATCAGATTTTTACATCTTCTGCTGAAGCCTTGATTTCCTCACCGCCATTGCCCATGGCACAGCATATCTAACTATTTCGGAAGTTTGGCCTGCTCCTCACGCAACCATTGAAGCCGCTGCTTCTCCCTGTTAATCGCCTGACGTAAAATCAGAGAATGACCATAGTGTTTCGCCTGTTCCGCTTCCCATGCGAACAGAGCTTCCCACCTCGACTCCAAATATTGCAGCTTTTCCTCGTGACGGGCTATTTCCTGAGCAAATAACTCCTTCACCAAAGGATTTCTGGCATCATTCAGTAAATACAGCTTCATGGAAAACTCATCTCTGGTTGGGGGCAGAGCATTTAAAGGCTCACTCAGCCAAGCCGATAATTCCTGTTCTCCTTGAGGCAGGATTTTATAGTAAGTTTTGGTCATTTTCTGTCCCACAGTATCCGCATGGGAAGCAATAAGGCCGCTACTTTGATGCCAGCTACAATCGCCTGAAAAAATAATATCGGAGGTAAGAGCATGAAACTTTTTCAATTGAGAAAACTTATTACCGCTTCACTGTTAACCATGGGGCTGATGACCATAGGCACGGGAGTCAGCCTTGCCCAAAGCAAGGATTTGAGCATTCAAGGTGACCATGGTAAACTTTCCGCTATACTTCAGACTCCTGATGGAGCAAAGGATTACCCACTGGTGATTATCTGCCATGGTTTTACTTCTAACAAGGATACGGAGCTGATACATACGCTTGCCAATAATTTAGAAAAGAATGGCATTGCCAGCCTCCGTTTTGACTTTAACGGCCATGGCAAAAGTGAAGGCCTCTTCCAGGACATGACGGTACTCAATGAAATCGAGGATGCTAAAAAGGTTTATGATTACGCTGCCAAACTCCCCCATGTGACATCCATTTCCCTGGCAGGCCATTCCCAAGGCGGCGTGGTGGCCAGCATGACTGCGGGTATTCTTGGCACCGAAAAAGTCAAAAGCCTGGCTCTAATGGCACCGGCAGCTGTACTGCGAGATGATGCCATTCGCGGGATTTGTATGAATGCTCATTATGACGCTAATAATCTCCCAGAAACTATTCCTCTCTATAACAACCTTCAACTAGGCAAAAATTATGTTCTGACCGCCCAGACGCTCCCAATCTACGAAACAGCAGTCAGGTACCAGGGGCCTGCCTTCATGATTCACGGCACTGGGGATGTCATCGTCCCCTACACTTACAGCCAGCGGTATCACAGAATTTATTTCAATGGCCAGCTAAAGCTTGTTCCCGGAGAAGACCATGGCTTTACCCATGATATCAAAGGTGCTTGCCAAGCAGTAACTGACTACTTTGTTACACAACTAAAAAAATAAAACTACAATGGATACCTATTCAGATACCTTTTATATCATGCAAAAATAAATATTAATAAACATGGGCTGATGCAAAGAATGCTTTGCATCAGCCCACTCATTATGCTTAGTTCTAAAAATGTGCCTGTATGTTCTGATTATCAAAATAAAATGGCGTAGACATATATCATTCCAGACGATGTGCCATATTATAAAACATCATTTTCTCAGGACTGACTGGTCAGCAATTTTCTGCCCCAATCAGACTGACTGTTCCGGTAGAGAAACAAGGCAAAGATACCGCTGAAGAGGCTGGCTATCGGCGGCATCAGCTCTCCGCCCTCATTCTGACTGAAAAGTTCTGCCATATACGGCCCGGCCAATTCCATAAAGAAGAACGCGGCCACTGCCATAACGAACGATGCCCAAAGGATGCGGCGGAAAATGGCCTTGAGCCGTGCCTTCTCCCCTGCCCCATGACAATAACTCAAGGCAGGCTGCAATGAGTCACAAAGGCCGAAGTTCAGCATACCGATGATGCTGTCCACATACATGACGATGGCAAAGGCGGCCACCGCTGAAGTCCCGCCGCATTTGAGCAGGAAAAAATTCAGCATCATTCCTGCATGACAGGCTCGCCCAGGGTCGCAAAGTTCTCACTGGCAAAGAGACCGTTGTTGCTTTCAAGGTAAAATTCCAGCTTGCGCGCATGAAGCCAGTCTACGACACGGCGGCTCTGCTCCGGCGTAAGCAGCTGATTCATGAGATACCGATGCACAAGAGCAGCATCCCCAGCACATCCTCGCCGATAGCCAGTCTTTCCCTTAGCAAGGGGACCAGTGGCGCCCAGGACGCTGCCCCGAAGCCGCCGATAAAGAACAATGCCCGCGTGGCGTGCTGCCGCATTTTCCCTGCTGCATACCGTTCTTTGACTTTTGACCGGTCCATTTTCTCGTTCATGCCATTGCCTCGTTTCGTTCAAATAGTTCCAGATAATCCCCTGCTAAAGCATGGCTGTCACGCCGATAGTCTTCGCAGCAGCCTTACTAGAAAGCCCCGTCTTTTAAAGCTGCGGGCAGGAAATAAATCTATATTATAAAACCCTGACTGCATTTTTCAACAGTCAGGGTCAGCGTTATTTTGCTTTTGTCACTTTCACCGTATCGATCACCTGTCCATCGGGCAGGAAACATTTGACCGTTATCGCTTCGTCCGTCACCTGCATGGTAAGGTAATTGTCCGTTTCGGGCTGGGGCGCCACTACCTCATCCAGCTGATGGTCAATCCATAAGCCGGGATAACGCACATTGCCGGCTACGCCCGTCAATATATAAAGAGGTCCCTTACTATCCCGCTTAAAGCTTTTGATATGTCCCCGGTTGCGGTAGGTATGCAGATGGGCAGTAAAGACAATATCAATGCCCAATTCATCAAACAGCGGCATG
The DNA here is from genome assembly GCF_900113715.1 of Pseudoselenomonas ruminantium. Classification (GTDB taxonomy): domain Bacteria; phylum Bacillota; class Negativicutes; order Selenomonadales; family Selenomonadaceae; genus Selenomonas_A; species Selenomonas_A caprae. The sequence continues at coordinate 30,344 of NZ_FOQK01000026.1, forward strand.
AAATTCCTGCCTAAATCCGAAATTCCTTCCTGCCGTTCCGGACGTTTGTGGATGCGGTATTGCAAGACATCCTTATGCACCAGCACGATTTTCCATTTCTTGCGGCTCCTGCCAGCATCTTCCCGCAGCCAGCTCAGCTGCTCTGCCATAAGGCCCGGCTTGAACGCCTCGGTTTCGTCCCACTGGCTGTTGAGCACCATGAAATGCACATCGCCATAGTCAAAGGAATAATAGTAGCGGGAAAAATCCCGGCTGTTGTTTTCCGGCACTACGAAATAATGAAGATAGGCCTCTGGCAGCCGCACCTTCCAATTCTGGTCATAGGTTTCATGATTGCCCATCAAGGGCACAAAGGGAATGCGGTCAATCATGCCATTTACCCCATGGAACCAGGCCTGCCATTGCGTATGGTCTTCGCCATTGTCCACGATATCGCCCATATTGATAAAGAATGCCGCCTGCGGATTGCGCTGGGCAGCATTTTGCGCTAATGCCTCCCAATCGCTATAATCGCTGGACTGGGAATCGGGGAATAGCAGGCATTCAAAATCTCCTGTCCCCGCCGTATGCAACGTATGCCAGCCGCTGGCAGCCGTATCCGTCACCACACGGTACTCATAATCCGTATCGGCCTGCAGTTCCTGCAGGTTCGCCAGATATTGATTGTTCTTCACGCCATCGTCAGTGAAGAAATCCTCCAGCGCAGGAACGAGCTGAGCCTCCGCCTGCCCCTTAACACGGTATTCGATGGCCGGATTTACCAGGACATCCTCCGCCTGCCACATGATGGTCCGGCTATGGGCAGCATCGGCAGTGATAAGCTGCCGCAAAAACTGCGCATCCAAGTCCCCGGTCAGATTGCGGACACTATTAGCCGCCTTGCGGTACCAGGTGCTCTTGGCGAAAAACATGCCACCCGCCAGCAGCGTCAAAGCCCCCAGTCCTCCCGCAATAAAAGTCCTTCTCTTCATCGGCTCCCTCTTTTCCTATAACTTTACGGCAGTTTGTTGTATTCCTGCGCCGCTACAGGTTCGCACCATTCGTTAGAAGTATTCTCGCCCGGCACTTCCACAGCGATATGCTGGAAAGCAGAATCCTTGGCCGCGCCATGCCAATGCTTGACATTCGCGGGGATATGCACGACATCGCCGGTCTTCAGTTCCTGCGCAGGCTTGCCCCATTCCTGATACCAGCCGCGTCCGGCCGTGACCAGGAGCATCTGCCCGCCGCCCTTGTCGGCATGATGGATATGCCAGTGATTGCGGCAGCCCGGCTCAAAGGTCACATTGCCGATGACCACCTGTTCCGTAGAAATCATATGGAGATAGCTCTTGCCGTCAAAATACTGGGCATAGTTGACATTTTCGCTGCCGACGGGGAACATGCTGGTTTCCTTGATGGCTTCCAAATCCATCGTATCGCTTCCTTTGCGCTCTGTATCCTTAGCTGCCGGTTCGTTATAGACCTCTTTTGCCAGATTGAAGGCAGCCCAGGCCTTGGGCCAGCCAGCATAGAAGCCCAGCTGGGTAATGACTTCTGCCATTTCCGCTTTGGTCACACCATTCTTCTTTGCCGACTGCAGATGATATTTGAGTGAGCTGTCCACCATGCCGCTGGCCACCAAGGCCGAAACCGTCACGATACTGCGGTCATGCAAGGAGAGTATGTCATTTTTCGACCAAACCTCGCCAAAGAGGATATCGTCATTATAGCGGGCAAAATCGGGAGCAAACTCACCAAGCTGCTGCCGTCCTGCCGTCTGGGTTACTTTCACTGCGATACGTTTGTTGTTATTTGCCATTGCTGCTGCCTCCACCGTCAAAAAATTCGCTGACATAGCAGTTGCGGCTGCCAGCCCTGCCGCGATGATTCTTTTCTTCATCCTGGTCTCCTTTTCCTGCTTCTTTCACACATCAAGGAACTGTCCCTGACTTCCGTTCTAATCTAGCACTTGAAGCTTACTTCAAGTCAAGCAAAAATTTCATCTGCTTTCATAACGCCGTTGTTCAGCTTCTTCTGCGTTATTTCCTGCTTCTGCCCAAAACGATTCCGCCCAGCACATAAAGTCCCAGCATCCCCGCCAGTAGCAGTACATAGATGCCACCCGGCTGATTGGCCGCCTCTGTCGCAAAGATGTGCTTCATCAGCAGCCGGTCGCCTGCGCGGTTCATGAACGAACCCCATACGCCAGCCACCAGCACAAAAGCGGCCAGTGTGCCAGCCAGCAGCCGTCCGGCCATTTTCGGCAATGACCAGTTTATGCGCTTCTGCCATTGTCTTTTCCAGCCTTGCCAATGCAGGCCCCAATGCAGGCCACTCAAGATCAGCAGCGCATACGGCAGCGAAACATGATATTGATGCAGGGCAATGCTGCGCTGCACGGCCAGCGGCATCACATCTTTGAGCAGATAGTTGGAAATCCCCAGACCGGACAGGATAGTTACCAGCACCCCCAGGATAAGCAAACCATCGATGACCGTTCCCAAAAGCCGCCCGAAGCTCCAGCATCCCTGCCGCAAATTCTTGAGCCAGCTGCGGTTCTGATACAAATGCAGCAGGACCAGCAGCAGCCAGGCCACGCCCAGGATTTCATGCAGCAGTTTGGGAATATAATGGAAACTCATCACCGCAATAAACACCACAGGCAGGCATGTTGTCACCACTAAGCGCCCCGGCACAGTCAATGCGCCTCTGCCGGTGACTTTCAAACACTCGCGTCTATTCATATACACCACTTCCGTAACGAAAAGCTTTTCCCCTTCTCATATGCTGGATAAACTCACTGCATCCCCTGGGGCGCATTTTTCATCCAGACCTGCTCTTTTTTATTGCCACTTTCTGTATTCTGTGCCATTACCCCCACCAGCTTATGCGGGATATAGCATTCTTCCAGATAAGCAATATCTGCTTTTGCAAGCTCCAATTCTACCGCCTTGACCGCGCCATCGATATGATGGCGCTTGGTCGCCCCGGCCACCGGTGCCGTTACCTTCGTCAGCAGCCAGGCCAAAGCGATTTCCGTCATGGATACGCCATACGTATCGGCAAGCTCTGCCACGCGCAGGATGATTTTTTCATCAGCTTCAGCCGTGCCATCGTATTTGAGCTTGGCATAACTATCCTCAGCAAGACGCTTGGACATTTCCCCGGGCCTTCTAGCCAGCCGGCCGCTGGCCAGCGCACTGTAAGGCGTCATGGCAATGTTGTCCTCGGCGCATAATTTTGCCATCTCCCGTTCTTCCTCGCGGAACAACAGATTGTAATGGTTCTGCACCGACACAAACGGAGCAAAACCTTCCTTTGCCGCCAGCGCATTGGCCTTGGCCAGCTGATAGGCATAGCAGTTGGCAATGCCGATATAGCGGACTTTGCCCTCCTTCACCTGCTGCGTAAGACCATCTAAGATATCATAAATATCGGTCTGATAATCCCACATATGGTAGATATACAGATCCACATAATCCATACCCAAATGCTGCAAACTCATATCCAGCTGTTTGGCAATATGTTCCTGACCGGTCACACCAGCTTTGATTTCCTGCGTACTGCGGGGCAGGAATTTTGTCGCGACCACCACCTCGTCCCGCGAGGCATAATCGCGCAGCGCTCTGCCCAGATATTCCTCGCTGGTGCCGTTCTGATAGGCAATGGCCGTATCAAAGAAATTTATCCCCTGCGCCAAGGCATGCTTGATTATCTCCCGGGTGGCAGTTTCGTCCACCGTCCAGCTATGCTGTCCCGCAGCTGCATTGCCAAAACCCATGCAGCCTAAGCAAATGCGGGATACTTCCAAATCCGTGTTACCGAGTTTCGTATATTGCATTGCCACACACCCTCCAACGTTCCATGACTGAGCTCCTAAAGCACCGGCAGCAAGGATTTCCTCCCGCCGTACGGGCCTTTCCTCTGCAAAAATCCTAGGTAGCGGATTCCTGCCTGTGTAAAATGACACTGTGTAACTTTTCTTGTTGCTTGTATTATATAAATAAAATGACACTATGTCAATATTGTTGCCAAAAAATTTGACCGTCATGTCTAACGGTCAAATCTTTGCTGCCCATCAATTACCGTCCGGCACCCAGGTACCCTTGACGCCCTTTACCGCCTCGGCAGCCGTGATGACTTTGTCCCCATTATCAATATCAATCAGCTGATAGCGGTCATTGCCCATGCCCATTTTCTTCATATAGGTCAGCTGACGCATGCTATGGCGTGATTCCATGCGCTCCACCAGGTCATGCCTGCTTTCTTCGGGCAGCGCATAAACACAGTCGACACAGGCCTGGTCAGCGGCCAGGATATCGAGCGATGCCACAATGCCAATATCCGGCGTGACCACAGGCTGGGCCGAGGTTCCCGCACAGTCACAGTCCACACTCATATTGCGCATGACATTGATAAAGGCGATTTTATCCTTGAAGTGGCTGACTACAGCCTGCGTCGACTCAGTCATGCGCTCCATGAATTCCTCGTTATTGACGCCCCATTGGGAGCCCGAGTCCCCGGCATGAATCATCTTCTTGCCGATTTTGCCATCGGCGCAGCCAATGCCCAGATTCTTATTGGAACCGCCAAAGCCGCCCATCGCATGGCCTTTGAAATGCGTCAGCGTCAGCAGCGAATCATATGCCAGCATATTCTTGCCCACGGACATCTCCGTAAACCACTTGCCGTTGGGCACCGGCAACATTGCTGTCCCCTCGGCATCCGTGATATCCACCGTGGTGAAAGCCGTCCAGCCATTGACCTGCAAAGTTTGCCGGTGTTTTTCTGTCGTATCGCGGCCTCCGCCATAATAGGTATTGGTCTCGATGATGGTGCCTGCCGGCAGACGCTTCTGCAAAAGTTCCTTTACCCAGGGGCGCGGAATGATATTCGGGCCCTGCGGCTCGCCGGTATGCAGCTTGATGGCCACTTTGCCGCCCAGATCTTTTTTGACGCGGTCATAGATTTGCAAAAGCCCTGCCGCTGACAAGTCACGGGTAAAGTAAACCACTGACTCTGCCCCCTGCCGTTCCTGATAGGGAACATAACGTTCACCGCCGGTACCGGCCACCTTTTGCTTCCCATCCGGCTTTTTTACTGCCGTATCGGCCGCCAATGTCGCACAGCCCGGCAGCGCTGCGAACGCCACGGCCATACCAGCCAGCTTCACAAAATTCCTGCGCGTCATGTTTCTCTTCATCACTTCATCCTCCCTGCTATATTCTACGGCTTTCTGCTCGATCATATGTATTCCCTTGTTTTTACTCTACTACTTAAAGCTTACTCCAAGTCAAGCCCTTCCCTATATTTTTATCCGCCAGTAATCCTGCACCATTTGCTTAAAATCCTAGCGACCGTAGAAATATTTCGCCACACCGGAATCCGATACCTGCCGCCAAACAGCAAAAAGCGGTTCACAAACCCCAAAGAGTTTGCAAACCGCCTGTCAATAATTGCCGTCCCCACTTATGGAAATGGGGGCAGCTTATACGCGTTATAATTTGCTTAAAATAAACTCTGCCTGTCCCTGCAGCTGATATCTTCCCAAGCCAGCCGGCACAAAGACCGTCCTTCCTTTTGCCACTTTGAGAGACGCATCATTTACGGTAAGCGACAAAGTGCCATCCAGTACCGTCAGGCAATGGAAGGAATCCTCGCCAGCGCACATAGTGCTGTCTCCCTGCAGACTGCCATGATATACTTTGAAATACTTGCATTCCGCCAATAATCTGATATCCATATCCGGGAACAGGTCAATATCCACCGTATTTCCCGACACAGCCTGCGGCACTTCGAGCTTGGTTACCGCCAAAGCTTTATCGATATGCAATTGACGCGGCTTGCCATCTTTGCCTACGCGCCCATAGTCATAGACACGATACGTCAGGTTAGAGCTTTGCTGTACCTCATAGATCAGGATTCCACTGCCAATGGCATGCAGCGTACCTGCCTTGATGAAGAACACATCCCCTTTATGCACGGGGACTTTGTTGCAGACCTCCAGCAGCGTATTATCCGCAATGCGCTGCTCGAATTCTTCTTTGCTGATTTTCTGCTGAAAACCATAGATAAGGCTTGCATCGGGTTCTGCATCGACCACATACCACATTTCCGTCTTGCCCTGCTCGCCTTCTTCCCGCAGCGCATACTCATCGTCCGGATGAACCTGTACCGACAAATCCCCCTTGGCATCGATGAATTTGATCAGCAGCGGGAAATAATCCCTATCCTGCGCCTTGCTTCCGAGCACAGCCTTCCCCGCCCCGGCCAGAAATGCCGCCAGGGTTTCGCCTTTATGCGCACCGCTATCGATTACGCTCAATCCTGCCTCATGGCAGGAAAGTTCCCAGCTTTCTGCCACGATATCCAAATCGGATTCCTTGCCGTATTCGTTCTTCAAACGGTTGCCGCCCCAAAGATAATCCTTCAACGGTGCTTTTAAAAGCATAGGTTCCAACATCAATACATCACTCCATTTTCTAAATTACCTTCAACGAATGCTCACCGAACGGAAATTGCTATAATCGCCACGATGGCGGGCAATCGAATACTCAAATGGGCGGCCATCATCCAAAAAGGCCACCTGTGTGACTTCCAGCAGCGGCAGTACGCCTTCTATCTGCAGCTGCTCGCGTTCTTCATCCGTAGGCATTACAGCGCGCACTGTGCGATGCGCCGATTGAATCTTATAGCCCAAATCCTTCTCGATATAACTGTAAATCGATTTTTCCAGCGTCTGCCGCTTGAGGCCTGCAATCAGCTGGATCGGCATCTGTGTGTATTCCACCACCACAGGCCGGTCATCCAGCAATCTCACTCGGATAATATCATAGACAAAATCATCCACAGCCAATTGCAGTTTAGCTGCCACCTCAGCCGTAGGATGGATGATCTCGAATCGCAAGATTTTCGAAGCGACCTTGCGGCCCTTGAACGTCGCCGCGAAACCAGAAAACTGGTTTGCCATGCTCAGTTCTTTCACATCTTCGTCCTTGAGCGATTTTACAAAAGTTCCCGACCCGCGCCGTTTGACTACCAGTCCCTGTTTAACCAATTCATCGACAGCCCGTTTTATCGTTATGCGGCTAACGCCATATTGCTGGCACATTTCTTTTTCCAGTGCCAGCTGCTCCCCTGGAGTATATTTGCCTTGTTGTATATCCTCTCTAAGTTCTCTGGCGATTGCCTCATACTTTAACACGACTGCCGCCCTCCTTACTTCTATATGCATATATTATATAGCGAAATGCTTAAAAGTACAAACGAGCGCAGATTCGCGGCTTGATTCAGATGTCCCATAATGAGTCATCAAAAACTGAACAGCAAGTTTGTGAAATAGGCAGTACGATGTGCATTATTATCATACGCTTCATTTATCGCTGTACCATTAAATAAATAACCCTGTATTTGGATATTTTTCGTGAAATGATACCAAAGACTGGCCTCAAAACCTTTGCGGCCTGGTTTTTCACTGCCATTGACTACACTGCTCATAATAAGGGCATCCGATCCAAGATACCGGTAGCCTATAGAACCGCCGAATTTTTTATTTCCCCAGGGACTGCCATTATATACCAGCTTAACATCGTAGGCTTTATTCTGATAATGCTGATTGCCATGCGAATAAAAACCGGTCATTTCCAAATTATCCGTCAGGCGCTGGCGTAAATTTACGGCCACTATGCCCAAATGACTGTCACCATAGGCGACTGGTGAATGCAGATTATAGTAGCCTAAGCCTGCCATCGTATCCTTCGTAAAACGATGCTCTACAGACACGCCCCAGACTCGCAGCTTTTGATCCTTGAAACCCGTTTCTGTGCCCCCCGCACCTGTGCCAACGTATTCAAAATCTCCGCAATCCCCATGACGGCGAAACGCATCGGACCAGACCGAGGACATATCCGATACCTTCTCATGCAGATTGCCACCATAGGCTTTTAGCGTACTTTTTCCCACCTGATAGTCTAGTTCCAGGCCTTTTGTTCTGGCATTGCCTACAACTCCATCCTGTAACCCAGGCGTAAACAGCCCCAGCGTAGCTGTCGTGCCCTTAACCAGCGGCCCTTTAGCATACAAGTGATAAATCATATTGGATACTTTTGCCTGGGAAGCTCCGTATGCATCCGAGAATTCTTTCTCACTGTTCCAGCCATCATTGCCTCCCCACTTCGTATCAATACCGGCATGAACATTCCACGTATCATTAACTGCCGCATCTACATTGAGGAACAATTCTTTTTCCCACCAAGTATGCTCATCACTGTTGCCTCTCATGGCTTTTTGGGCAAAAACGCCACTCCATTTTACCCGGTCTGCATTCCTTTCCAGATTGGCGACTTTAACCCCAAGATTCTCAAGTTCCGCACTAAACTCTGCTGATAATTTCTCTAACAACATCTTATCCTTGCCACTGCTATTTTTTGCCCGGGCTCTTGCCACCATCTGCGCCATTTCATACCGGGTAATATTACGGCTGCCCTGAAAGTCTTTATCGCCATAACCTTCAATGATACCATCTGCTGCCAACTGTGCTACAGCATCATAAGCCCAATGATCTGCCGGAACATCTGCGAAAGGATTGGCTGCCGCAAAACAGTTTACTGTCAATCCCATTCCTATGGCAAAAGCCGTTAAAAAACATTTTTCCTTCATATTATTTCTCCCCCATTATCTTACCGACACTGCCTTAAAATCCATCTTGTCACCCCGGTGGCGGGACAAGGAATATTCAAACGGACGGCCATCGGATAAGAATGCAGTCTGCTGTACCTCCAATACTGGCATTTTTCCCGTTATGCCCAAAAGTTCCTGTTCCATCTCCGTAGGCATAACAGCTCTCACGGTACGATGCGCGAACTGGATATGCATCCCCAGAGTCCCTTCGATATAACGGTAAAGCGAATCTTTTAAATGCTTTTCCTTCAAGCCAGTAATGAGATCCATCGGCATCTGTGTGTATTCGATGACCACCGGTTCGCCATCTGCACAACGCAGACGCTGGATATCGTAGACAAAATCATCCGGGGAGATTTTCAACTGCCCAGCCACTTCCACGTCAGGATGGATTATCGCAAAGTGCAAGACCTCCGTATGTATCTTGTGCCCGGAATAATATTCCGAGAAGCCCCCGAATTGAGAAAACTTACTGCGTTTGCTTACGGCACTGTCGTCGACGGCCTTGACAAAAGTTCCTGCTCCCCGGCGCTTTACTACCAATCCATCACGAACCAGTTCATCTATCGCATGTTTGATGGTTATACGGCTGACGGCAAACTCGGTACACAAATCCTTTACCAGGGGCAGTTGACTGCCAGGCAGATAATCGCCCTTACGGATAGCTTCGCGGATTGTGTCAGCGATCTGCTGGTATTTTGCCCCGCCGCTCATTTCACCGTACCTGCCTGCAATTTCTTATAGTCCGTATTGCCATCGGCAAAGATACTGGCCGGTTCGTTATAAAAGCTTGTAAATTCATCTATCATCTCATGCCCGCGCTTATCATCCACCATGTAGGGCATAAAGAAATTATGTTCCTCTTTGTCAAAATTGGCCCATACCATATAATAAGCAGCCTTATGTTCCCGGCAGATTTTTCCGGCCTTGGAAAACCACTTTTTATCCACATTATCCCGTACAGCCAGACTGCCACCTCTGCGCACACCGGCTTCTGTAAGGGCAATGACTTTATGCCGCTCCTGCCCCAGTTTTTCCATAACCGCCAACGTTTGGGAAAGATTCTTATACCAGCTGCCGCTTTGATCATCATCATAGCTATCCACACCGAATATATCCACATAATCATCGCCAGGATAACGGTCCAGATAAGCAGCCGCATCCGCAAAGGGGCCATTGGGCGAATACGCATAGAGGAAATTATGTACGCCTTTCACATCGCGCATATATTCTGCCGTATATTTCCACAATGCCAAGAAATCATTGCTGCTGATATTGCTGCCCCCCCACCAGAACCAGCTTCCATTATGTTCATGCAGCGGGCGGAAAATCACTGGGATATGCTTATCCTGCAGACACAGCGCAAAGTTTGCCACCATATCCAGATAAGCACGATAAACTTCATTGAGGTCTCCCCCCGGCAGAATCCTTTTTCCTACATCGCCGGTCAAGACATTAGGGCTATAGCCTTGAAAATCGTAAGCACCATTCACGCGCGGCTTTTTCGCTACGACCGCAAAATTCGGCATGTGCATCGATAAGGTGATGATTGCCCCCTGCTTGTCAGCATTTTCCGCAATCTCCACGAGTTTATCCGTATACGTCACACCAGCTGCCTTTTCTGCAGCCGTTACTTTCAACTCATCCCCCGTAAGCGATAACGAATCCATGCCCACGACACCCGCGATGCTGCCGGTCACATCCTTGCAGTCAGACTCGCTGCCGCTATCCACCCGAAACATCTTGTGGTGCGTGTCATTCTGATGGCCGTAGATGACTTTCCCTGCCTGCGGAACAGCCAACAGATACCGATAGAGCCTGGCTGCCTCTGGCGTCAGCTGTTTATCCACCACCTTATTGGTAAGCGGAGCCAAATTTTCCACTTGCGCCACCGTCAGCGCTTCCTTTTGGGCTTTGCCATGATCTGGCAGCACGCTGCGCTGCACATACGCTTTATCCTGCGGATTATCCAGCACACTGGCGTGTCCCACACCGGCAAATACTGGCATGCTCAAGGACAAGCCGACCGCCAGCGCCAACAATCTTTTTTTCATCAAGAAACACTCCTTCCGCTACTACTCCGTAAAGCCATTATGGGCAGCCAAATCCTTGAACCAGTATGCAGACTTTTTCAACGTCTTCTGCTGATTGGCCAAATCCAGCGCAATCAGGCCATAGCGGTTCTTATAGGCATTGGACCACGACCAGCAGTCAATGGGGGTCCAAAGATGGTAGCCGAAGCAATTCGAGCCTTCGGCAATCCCCCGATGCAGCCACGCCAGATGCTCTTTTATAAAATCGATCCGGTAATCATCGGCAATCGTGCCGTCTGCCTGCCGGAATTTTTCCTCGCCTTCCACGCCCATACCGTTTTCGGATACGTACCAGGGAATATTGCCATAATTGTCCCGGATGTTGATGGCAATATCGTAGATTGCCTGCGGATAGATTTCCCAGCCGCGATACGGATTCATGCGCCGGCCTGGCATTTCATACGGCGCAAAATACTTCTCCGGCAGCCAGCCTTCTGAATCATCAAAAGCCGTCTGCGCCTGCGCCCGGAAAGGCTGATAGTAGTTCACACCCAAAAAATCAACGGTATTCCTTTGGAGCAAGGCCAGTTCCTCCGGCGTACTTTCCCAAAGCACACCATCCTTGCGCAGGATTTCCACCAGCTTCGGCGGGAAAACGCCTTTGACGGCCGGATCAAGGAATGCCTTGTTCTTGAACGTTTCAGCAAACGCTGCTGCTGCCAGATTTTCGGCGGCATCAGACCGCGGATAGGCAGGGGTCAGGTTGATTACGATACCAATGCGCCCGCCCTGTTTTTCGCACGCCGACTGACGGAAGCGCTCAATCGCCATCGCCGAAGCCAAATTGAGATTATAGATGCATTGCACGGCCTTTTTCCCATCGACCTGCAGCGGATAATGGAACCGATACAGATACTCGCCTTCGGCTACTACCATCGGCTCATTGAAAGTCGTCCACTCCTTGACCCGGTCGCCAAAAAGCGCAAAGCACGTTTCGGCAAAATCAGCAAAAAGCACAGCAACCTTCTTATTCGTCCAGCCGCCATATTTTTCATAGAGCGCATAGGGCAGATCGAAATGATGCAGGTTAATGATCGGACGGATGCCCTGGCGCAGGAATTCATCGATGACTTCGTTATAGAAGCGCACACCATCGGCATCCGGTTCGCCGGTTTCCAAGTCCTTTATGAGACGTGACCATTGGATGGACGTACGGACAGAATTCAAGCCGGCCTGCTTCATCAGGGCAATATCCTGACGGAAATCATTGTAGAAATTAGAAGCCACATTGGGGCCAACGCCGGCAAAAAATGCCTCTGGCGCCTGATCATACCAGTAATCGAAGAGATTCCGGTGGGCCTTATGGAACCGCCCCTCCGACTGGGGGCCGGACGTAGCTGCCCCCCACCAAAAATTCTCTGGGAATTGATACTGCTTGGCCATAGATTACCCCTTCTTCACATCTTCATACAAATCAACCATCAATTTTGCCATGTCCCGCACCGCCAGCGAAGTCATGAAATGATCCTGGGCATGAATCAGCAGGATGCTTTTCTCGACCGGCTGCCCATCACACTCTGCGCTCATCATCGCCGTCTGGATATCATGGGCCTTGCCGATTTCCTGCCCCGCTGCTTCAATCGCTTTTCTTGCCTTTTCAATATCATGGTCTTGGGCCAATGCCTGTATCGCTTCAATCACCGCTGAACGCCCCGTCCCCGAATGCAAGATCAGCTGCATCGATTGTTCTACTGTCTTTTCGTCCATCATTCTTCCTCCGTATCCTTGATTTTATTGCCGGCAATGACAAATGGTGCATAGATGCAGATATCCATCGCCAGCCACACCAGCTGCAAAATGCCGCCAGCCAGCGATCCTGTCCCGATCGTACCGCCAAAGAACAGGGGCATCGTCCAGGGTACTACATATTTGAAGATAGGTACGAGCCCTGCCGAAACAGCCAGCCAGCCCACGATAGTATTGGCGAGCGGCGCCAAAATATACGGAATCAGCAAAAGCGGATTCAACACGATAGGCAAACCAAAAGCAATCGGTTCCTGAATATTGAAGAGCATCGCCGGAAAGCCAACCTTGGCCACTGCCCGCCAGCTGTCACGCTTGGAGAAGAGGAAAATGGCAATAAGCAGCCCCAGCACATGCATAAGCCCCGCTTCAAAGAAACCATTGGAGAAAATATAGGCCGCATCGCCCGACTGATTGGCCAGCTGCGCCGGCATATAGACCATATTCTGGATGGCTGCAGTCACATTATGCCCATGAATGCCAAACCACCAGAAGAACCAAACAATCCCCTGATAGAGCAGCGAGAAACCAATGCCCTGCGAAAAGCCCATCAGCGGTGCCTGAATCAGCGCATAAATCAAATCATTGAGCGCCTTGCTGCCCATAAACTCCATCTGTGCCAAGAACGTCGAAAACAGCGTAAACGTAAATAAGGTAATGAACACCGGCATCAGCACGGCAAAGGAATTGGCTACTGCCGGCGGCACGGTATCCGGCATCTTGATCGTAAGCTTCTTGTTCTTCGATAGATTGATGAACATTTTCGAGGACACCGTAGCTACGATAATTGCCGTAAGCACCGCTTTATTGCCAAAATATGACAAGTCAAAGGCACCAACATCGCCTACGCTCTGCGGTGTGACAATGATAAAAGCCCCCAAGGCCGTCAAGGCATTGGCAAAGGGATCGCCGCCCCAGATTGTCCCCAGCCGATAGGCAAAAGCTGCCACCAGCAGGAAAGAGAACACGCCGAAACCTACTGTCACGACGTTATTGCATAACCCTTGGATGACCTGCATGCTATGCACAAACTGCGAATTCTTATAGGCATCACCAGCAGTATCCAGCCCGGTAAAAGCTGCGCCTAAGTTAAGACCATTGGCTCCCATCACCGTTCCCCAGGGATCTAAAAGAACCCACTGAACGATGCCAAAGAAAGAACCAACGATAATGAACGGCAGCAGCATGGAAAACGCATCCCGCATTGCCAGCAAATACTTATTGCCGGAAATACGCGCAGCCAGCGGCATCATTACCCGTTCAAAACCAGAAATCACTCCGCTCATGATCCGCTTACTCCTTTCCCAGCAACTGCAATGCTTTTGCTAATACTTTATCGCCACGGATCATTCCATAGTCCTGCATATTGATGACCTCCACAGGGCATCGTCCTGCAAGGATTTTCTCCACATCGCCTTTCATATGGCGGATCTGTGGTCCCAGCAGCACAACATCCGCTTCCGCTGCCCTTTGATCCAGCACCTCCACGCTGAACGCCTCAATATGCGTATCCGCCAAGGACTTAGCCGCTGCAGCCTCCTGCATTTTCTTCACCAGAATCGAAGTCGACATACCTGCATTGCAAACCAAAAAGATGTTCATGTTTATTCCTCCTCTATAAACTTTATGTAGGAATTTTTTATCGTTTCATCTTCCTACGCCCTTATTATATTATTAGTCAATCCCTTTGTCAATAAAAGATATAACTTTTGTTACTCATTTATATTACATTATCACTTTTCATTATATCCTTTGTTGACATCACGCCCTCTCTGTAACTATAATGAATCTGATAATGGCATAGCTTACCCTTATTTTTCTGAAAGAAGGTATTTTATATGATGGTTCGGAAAATCCCTGCCAATGCTTCCGGAATCCAGTATTTTGGCCGCTGGGAAAAGTCTCCGGCAGCCTGCCGGTGTGCACAAGGAGCTACCTATATTAAAGCGAATTTCACCGGCCATTTGCTTATGGCCGATTTAATAGATCCTGGAAATTGGTGGCGAGTCAGCATCGATGACAGTCCATTTCGGCGTTTCCGTCCGCAAGGAGAAAACACCCTGTTAGTGGAAAATCTCGCTGCCGGCAAGCATAAGGTTCTCCTGGTACGTTCCACCGAAGGCTATATGGGCATCAGCGAGTTTCGCGGTTTTTCGCTTGCGCCTAACGAAACAATGCTCCCACCTGCTCCGCCCAAGGCACGCAGCTTGGAATTCATTGGCGATTCCATTACCGCCGGCGCAAAAAATGACGGTCCGCCCGATGCCCCCTACGATGATATTGAAGACAACGATATGGCCTACGGCCCGCAGCTGGCCCGAATGCTCAATGCTGAATACAGCGTATTGGGCAAATCTGGCGAAGGTGTCATCCACAACTGGGATGAAGACTGGCCTGGTCATGGGGTCCATACTGCCGATCGCTATCCCTGGACATTTTATAGTGATAAAAAATCTCCCGCCCATCATCTTTGGAATCCGCAAAACTTCCCCATAGATGGTATCCTTATCTCGCTCGGTACGAATGATTTTGGTGACGAGGAACATCCGCCTGCCCGCGAAGATTTCATTTGCGGCTATAAAAATCTTCTGCAAACAGTCCGGCAAATAAATCCCCACACCCCCGTCATCGTCATCGAGCCTGTCCCCAGTTGGCTGCCCCCCGAAGCACGCCACTGGATAAAAGCAGCCGTAAACGAATGCCAAGCCCTTGGAGATAACAATCTCTATTTCATCCCCCTGAACGAGGAAAAACCGTTGCTGGAAGCTAACGATTATGCAGGTGACAACACCCATCCCCTACAAAACGGGTCAAAAAAAATTGCCCTTTATCTAAAGGACAAAGTTGCCGAAATCCTTGGCTGGTAAGCCGGCACGCCAGACCACTTTTCTATTTTGGCGCAAAACAAAAACAGGTTCTGCTTTGTTGCAGAACCTGTTTTCATATATTTGCTTCGATCGTATCGTTTTATTTTTGCCGCGAATAAAGGCAAAACCGGCACCACAGAGCATTGCCCAAGAGCAATGCAGCTACCAGCCAAAAAAGATTACGGATGCCGATACTGGCAAAACCTGCGGCAGAGAATATAGCACCGGGCTGGATTGTCGACGCCAAGCTCGGCAATATAAAGCGGCAGGATTGGTGCCATCTGACTCATGCCAACAGATACGATAAACGATGCAATACAACATATAAAAAGATTTTTCTTCCATAACAGCGTGGTCGATGCCATAAAAAGCGCCTCGCTTGTAAATGATATGTCTTATTATCATTATAACATGCGCAGCAAATCCAACGATTAAGACATTTGCCAGTCCCCCAAGAAACAACTTATTCGGCCTCCATATCAACGCCCTTTCTTAGGCTTTGCCAATGCAAAGCTTTCGTCAATTCTTTGCTGAAGCTCCCTCATCGGTATACTGCCATCCAGACATATGGTATACCAGTATTTCCGATTCATATGCCAGCCCGGGAAATACCGCTCTCCATCTACTAAGGCGGCCACCTGCTCTGCCGTACCATGCAGATTCATGATACGGATAGGCTGGCTGCCGCCAATGCCGATTTTGCTGGGATGCACCTTCATAAAGAGCGCATACCATTTCTGCGACAAATGCGAACGGATAACCGCCGCGTCCATGTCCTTCCACGGATATTCGAGTTCATCGCCATAAGCAGTCTGCACATACTGCAAAAGCTCCTCTACATACGGTCCATGAAAACTGCCATGCTCGCCGCAGGATGCACCAATGCGGTCAAGGATTGCCCGATAAGCAGCCCGGACTTCGCCTACAAAAGCTCCCTGTGCATTTTCCACCAGATGCAGCACATAAGGCTCCTCTGACTCCGTGTCCATCAGCAAAGTGGACACAGCACCATCTATGCTTACCTTTACATGCAGCCTAAAACTGCCTGCCAGCAAATCTTCTGCGTAGAAATATGCATCTCCATCACGGCGAAAGCCAAAAGGCTCCAGCTTATCTGCCAGCAGTTTTGGCATTTCCCCGGCCGCCAGCTCATACCAGACATCAGACTTTCTCATTGACGCCTCCTTCTTGCTTGACATAATAAAAGGTCTTCTATGACTTGTTAATAGTTTATCATAGAAGACCTTTTGATTCGATAGGATATTGTAGAGACCCCCATAAGTTAGACCAAGGAATCTAACTTATGGGGGTCTTTTTATGGCAAAATATAGTGCAGAATTTAAATGTAAGGTAGTCCAAGAGTATTTGAATGGACATATAGGATATACTGCCTTAACAAAAAAATATGA
>NZ_FOQK01000012.1 GCF_900113715.1 Pseudoselenomonas ruminantium
TGTCTGGAGCGACTGTCCTAGGCACAGAATGATACGTACTAACGTATTAGCAGGTTGAAGATTCATTCGGGCTATTGCTGAAACGAAGCCGCCGGGCAGGGGAGTACCATAAGCGTAACATTGATGGTTTGCGTGAAGAAAATATTTTTTGCCTACACATTCCGTTGAAAAATTCACACCGTTCAAGCGTAGCGCGTTTGGGAACTTTTTCAATGCTTAGTTAAAGGCAAAAAATATTTTTAGCAAAGCATCTAAGTGAAGCGTTGGTACTCCCCTGCCCGGCGGCGCGGCTTTCCTCGAATAAAAACACGGTAATTTATAAACTGCAATTGGTAGGAAAAAAGCAGGAGCACCAACATGCTTTCGCATGGGCGCTCCTGCTTTTTTAGTGGTTAGCCAGCTGATAGATATCAATCGCCATCGCTTTGTCAAGCGGATGGAAGTTGCCGAGTTTTTTGGTGTCACCGGCAGTGGCCATGTCGGCGAGGTAGGCGATGCTGTTCTTGTCCTGGACGCCGATGCCGAGTTCGGTGAAGTTTGTCGGCATGCCGAGGGAGCGGAAGTATTCGACCATGCCCTTGATGCCGGCCTGGGCCTTTTCTTCGTCGCTGCCGCTGGTGATGCCGAAGATGCGCTCGGCGAACTGGGCGAAGCGTGGCACATCATCGCGCCATACGTACTGGGCCCAGGCTGGCCAGATGGTCGTCAGCGAGGCGCCGTGCGTGACATCGAATCTGCCGCTGAGTTCATGGCCAAGCTTATGGCAGGTAAAGTCCTTGGCGCGGCCGAGTTCTGTGAAGTTGCAGTGCGAGACGCTGCCGCACCACATGATCTCGCTCATGGCGTCGTAGTCCTGCTGGTTTTCCACGGCGACCTTCGACTGGGCCATGACGTTCTTGAGCAGCGATTCAGCGACGAGGTCGGTGAAGGCGTTGGTTTCCTTGCAGCTCGTGAAGTAGCGCTCGAGCGTGTGCATGAGGATATCCGAGATGCCGCAGACGAGCTGCTTTTTCGGCACCGTGAAGGTGAGTTCCGGATTCATAAAGGCGATGGCCGGGCGGTTGAACGGCGTGTTGAGCCCGGCTTTCTTGCCGGTTTCCTCATTGGTGATGACGGCAGAGTCGCTGGTCTCGCTGCCAGCGGCTGCCAGTGTCAGGATGCTGGCGACCGGCATGGATCTGGTGAGTTTCTCGCGTCCACACCAGAAATCCCAGACATCGATGCCGGGGTTCGCCGTGCCATGAGCGATGGCCTTGGCGCTGTCGATGACGCTGCCGCCGCCGATGGCGAGGATGAAGTCCGCCTGGAAGGCGATGGCCGTGCGCACGCCCTGGCGTACGAAGCCGAGGCGCGGGTTCGGCTGGACGCCGCCGAGGCTCTGGACGGCGAAGCCGGCTGAGAGCAGGATGCGCTCGACTTTGGCGAGCAGGCCGGATCTGACGACACTGCCACCGCCGTAGACGATGAAGATATGGCTGGCGCCGTATTCGCGCAGTTTCGTGGCAACCTGTTCCTCGGCGCCGCGGCCAAAGACGACCTCTGTCGGACATTTGAAGTTGAAGCTTTGCATGGAAATCCTCCTATCTGCGTAATGATGCTAACTTCTAGCATAGCAGGGAAAAATCCTGCTTTCAAGTGAGCAGGTCACACTTTGTCCGCTTATGATGCGCCGGGGAGCGGGCCATAGGTGTAACAGTGTTCACCAAAATTTTGCTGAAGTATAGCCAAGGGCGGTTCTTTCTGTTAGAATCTAGTCTTGTCTGAAAAGATTTATGGGAAAAAGATTGAAGGAGGCCGGAGGTTTTTGAATACAAAACGCGCGGAGCTGCTGATGCTCTTTGTGACGTTCTGCTGGGGTTCGTCGTATCTGTTCATGAAGGAAGGGCTTGACTCGATCGGGCCCTTCACGCTGGTGGCTTATCGGTTTGGCATTGCTTTTGTGGCGGCGGCATTGCTTTTGGGTAAGGCGTGGCGCAAGGTGACCTGGGCGATGGTGAAAGCGGGCTTTATTGTCGGTGCCATTGTCTTTATAGCGTTCAGCGCGCTGGTCATCGGCCTGGAGTCGACGACGACCTCGAATGCCGGCTTTATCACGAGCCTTATGGTCGTGTTCATCCCTTTTGTAGAAAAGATCGTTTACCATCGCCCGGTGCGGCGTGGCATCCTGGCGACGTCGCTGCTTTCGGTAGTGGGCATTGGCTTTTTGACACTGCAGGATGGCCTGCGCCTCAATCCTGGCGATGCGCTTTGTCTGCTCGGCGCGGCGCTCAATGCCGTGCAGGTCTGCTATGCGAGCCGGCTGCTCGTCAAGATGGATGCACTGGTACTCAGCGTATTGCAGTTCGGCTTCACGGGGCTTATGGGACTTGGCGTGGCACTTGCTTGTGAGACAACAGCATTGCCGTCTGGTGGTGCTGGCTGGTTTGCCGTCTTTTATCTGGGCCTTGTCTGCTCGGCCTTTGGCTTTATTGCGCAGCTGGTCGCGCAGAAGTATACTTCGGCTGAGCGCATCGGCATCCTGTTTTGCCTGGAGCCGGTGTTTGCGGCCATGATTGGCGTCATCTATCTGCATGAGCCGTTCGGCGCGGCCAGCCTGGCTGGTGCAGCCTTGGTACTGGCTGGTGTCATTTTGTCGGGACGCCAGGGAAGAGAGGAGACGTGCAAGAAAGCAGGAACGGTTGAAGCTTGCGATTGATCGGCTGAGATTGTCTATTTCTGATATACAAAGCAGGAGTTTGTCTGTAAATGGCGAACTCCTTTTTTAGTTCTTGATATGTCGTAGTATTCATATGTTTCTGAAAGTGTTTTTATGCAGAGCGGTGTTTATTGTATACATATTATAAATTTACAAAAATGCTGGATTTTTAAAATCGTATCTGCTATGATGTAAAAGTATATGGCAGAATATACATAGTTTCTATGTATTTATAAGCATATTAACGCGCGTTTTCGCGAATTGTGTGTGCATTACTAGGAGGGACCCCGATGAAGTCAGAGATCACCATCAAGATGGCTAGATGCAAAGGCTGTGGAATCTGCGTTGCATTCTGCCCCAAACAGGTGCTGGCGCTCGATGAGCTCGGCAAGGTACAGGTGGCAAACGGTGACGCTTGCATCGCCTGCGGTCAGTGTGAACTGCGCTGCCCGGATTATGCGATTTTTGTAGACAGGGGGGCAGAAGCATGAGTAAGGCAAGATTGATGCAGGGCAACGAGGCCTGTGCAGAGGGCGCTATCGCCGCTGGAGTCCGTTTCTTCGCGGGCTATCCGATCACCCCGTCGACGGAGGTCGCTGAGACCATGGCCAAGCTTTTGCCGCAGGTCGGCGGCAAGTTTGTCCAGATGGAAGATGAGATTGCGAGCATGGGCGCTATCCTTGGCGCATCGCTGGCAGGCCAGAAGGCCATGGATGCGACGTCGGGCCCGGGCTTCTCGCTCAAGCAGGAGCTTATCGGCTATGCGGCCTGCGCAGAGATCCCGTGCGTGCTCGTCAATGTCCAGCGCGTCGGACCCTCCACGGGCCAGCCGACGGCGCCTTCCCAGGCCGATGTCATGCAGACCCGCTGGGGTACCCATGGTGACCATCCAATCATCGCGCTCTCGCCCTGGAGCGTCCGCGAGACCTTCGATGCGACGGTCATGGCCGTCAACTACGCCGAGCGGTTCCGCACGCCGGTCATCCTGCTGATGGATGAGGTCGTCGGCCACCTGCGCGAGAAGGTCGAGCTGCCGGAGGCCAGCGAGCTTGACATCTATCCGCGCCGCGCGCCGAAGAAGACGCGGGCTGAAGGCTATGAGCCGTTTGCGCCCGATGCGGATCTCGTGCCGAATGTCGCTGACTTCGGCCAGGGCTATCATATCCATGTCACGGGCCTCCTGCATGATGATACGGGCTTCCCGGTGGGCAGCCCGCAGGTCACGGAGACCTCCATCCGCCGCCTGCATGAGAAGATTTCCCGCGTCGGCGAGGAGATCATCCATACGGAGGAATACTTCATGGAGGATGCCGAGTACGCAGTCGTCTCCTTTGGCGGCACGGCACGCACGGCCTATGAAGCCGTGCAGGATGCCCGCAAGAAGGGGCAGAAGGTCGGCCTGCTGCGCCTGATGACCATCTGGCCCTTTGCGGACAAGGCCATCGAGCGGCTGGCGGCAAAGGTCAAGGGCATCATGGTCGCCGAGCTCAACTATGGGCAGATCGTCCATGAGGTGCGCCGTGCGGCTGCCGGCCAGTGCCCGGTGGAGTTCTGCGGCAAGTACAACATGAAGGCGTTCGAGCCGGATGAGATCGCGCTCGGTATCGACAAGCTTTGCGGGGAGGCATAACCATGGAGAGAAGCTACGAGAAATATTTCCGCCAGAACCGGCTCCCGCACCTCTGGTGCCCGGGCTGCGGCAATGGCATTGCGATGAAAGCTATCGTGCAGGCCATCGAGAAGAAGGGTCTGTCCCAGGATAATACCGTCATCGTTTCGGGCATCGGCTGCTCGTCGCGGGCGTCGGGCTATATGGATTTTGA
The DNA here is from genome assembly GCF_900113715.1 of Pseudoselenomonas ruminantium. GTDB lineage: Bacteria > Bacillota > Negativicutes > Selenomonadales > Selenomonadaceae > Selenomonas_A > Selenomonas_A caprae. The sequence continues at coordinate 4,519 of NZ_FOQK01000012.1, forward strand.
CACGCTGCATACGGCACATGGCCGTGCCATTCCGTTTGCTACGGGCATCAAGCTGGCCAATCCGGATCTCAACGTCGTCGTCATCACGGGCGACGGCGACTGCACGGCTATCGGCGGCAATCACTTCATCCACGGCTGCCGCCGCAACGTCGACCTTACGGTGGTGCTGTTCAACAACAATATCTATGGCATGACGGGCGGCCAGGCTTCGCCGATGACGCCGCTGGGCAAGAAGGCCACGACAGCTCCGTACGGCTCGGTGGACAGGCCTTTTGATGCCTGCCATCTGGCCGAGGCTGCCGGCGCTACCTATGTGGCCCGGTCGACGGCCTTCCATGAGAAACACCTGGTCGACATGATCGCTGGCGGTTTTGACAATAAGGGCTTCTCCTTCATCGAGGCGCTGGTCCAGTGCCCGACGGCTTATGGCCGCAAGAACAAGATGGGCAGTCCTGCCAACATGCTCATGTGGATGCGCGACAACGCCGTCATGAAGGCGGCCTGGGACAAGCTGCCCGCTGAGGCGAAGGCGGGGGAGAAGTTCCCGATCGGCTGCTTCTATCAGGCCGAAGCGATGGATTATGATACGGCCTACGATCAGGTCATCGAGCGGGCAGGAGGTGCGTCGAAATGAGAAAACAGCTGAGATTATCGGGCTCGGGCGGCCAGGGCGTCATCACGGCGGCCATCATCCTCGCCGAGGCGGCCGTCGCAGAGGGCAAGGAGGCGGTGCAGTCGCAGTCCTATGGGCCGGAGGCCCGCGGCGGTGCTTCGAAGTCCGAGGTCATCATCGACGACAAGACCATCTATCATCCGCATGTACTCGTGCCGGATCTCGTGCTGGCGATGACGCAGAAGGCGGCGGACAAGTATTATAGCGACTTGAGCCCCGAGGGGCTGCTGGTCCTCGATGACAGCCTCGTGCCTGAGACACCGGATTTCCCCCATGTCGTCCGCATACCGATCACGAAGCTGGCCATCGAGCAGGTCGGCAAGCCCTTGTTTGCCAACATCGTCGCCCTTGGTGCGCTCGTGCGGCTGACAGGTATCGTTGCCTTCGATACCATCAAGGAATCGGTGGCACACCGCGTGCCGCCGCATACGGTCGAGCAGAATATGAAAGCGCTGCAGGTCGGCTGGGATGCCGCTGGCAGCGTGGCCAAATAAAAAAGGGTGGGAAAAATGAGGAATCATTTTTCCTACCCTTTTTTACAGCCATACATGACGCAGGCAGAGTGTGATGAAACATACGACGGCAATGCCGAAGGTGAAGAATTCGATGCACCGCACGGGGTACGCGTAGTGCAGCGGGATGTCGACGACGCGCGGCACGTTGCTGGCAAGCAAAGAGGCGGCAATCGAGATATAGAGGAGTACATTGACGGGCGGGATAGCCGTTGCTGTTGCGATAGCCCGGATCAGCAGGTAGCAGGCAAAGGCGATAAAGAAATAAGCGAGCTTGTCCGCGTGGAGACGGGGAGGCATATGATCACATCCTTTGTCAGCATTCTGTACATCCCGTACAGATTTTTTATCACGATTTCTGAATATATTTATAATAATTCGCGGATTGGGGATAAAATCCTGCTAAGATTGCAGAAAGGCATTAAGTTTCTGGATAAATTGCAGTTTGTCTGTTAGTGCGAGATTACAATAAGCTTGGTACAGCTCAGCTGGGGTGCTGGTGGGTGTACTTTTTCTCCGCTCCGCTAAATGACCCGCGCTGGCAGGGTGTACGTACCTAGATACATGCGCCGGGCAGGCCGGCGGCGCGCCAATACATCTTGGCGTTCTAGTTTATATCTACCGCGTGCCATCCCTCACTGCGTTCGGGCAATCGCTCCGTCTGCGAAGAAAGTGTACCCACCATCGCCCTCCGATATGTTGGAACAAGCCTGTTCCTTTCCGGCGATAGGCAACGAATTACATCGATGTGCTTGCTGCGGGAGAAACGGTTCGTACCACCTCAGATTTCCATTACCAAAGGGGCGAACGGGGTAGTGCTTCTTTCTGTCTGGAGCGACTGTCCTGCGCAGCAGGACTGGGCCGTAAGCGCATAAGCTAGACTCCGATGTGTACGCCGCGACCTGGTGACGGGAGCAGGTAACTAAGTCCGCAGAACTAGGCATACGGTCCATTTAGCGGAAACAGAAAAAGTACTACCCCGTGAACCCCGCGCTTCGTAGTAGCAGGATTCCATACGGACGCATACACCTCATCCGAGCGCTTCGCGCCCACCTTCCCCTCGGTAAGGGGAAGGCTGGAACTAAACCGTCAAACTGCAATTTGCCTGCGGCAAAAACTATTTTGTTGCGTTATAATGGAAGAATGAATCGGTGAGATGGGAGAGGGCGGAATGATGGCTGGTAGATGGCGGGCAGCTGGTGTGCTGGCTTTGTTTTGGGTGTGTATGGTGTTTGCTGGCTGCGGGCGGCAGGAGCCTGTGCGGCAGACGGTGCTGGTTATGGATACGGTGGCGACGCTGACGGCGACGGGGCCGGAGGCTGAGGCGGCTGTGAGCGAGGGCGTAACGCGGCTGCGTGAGCTTGAGGCCATGGCTAGTCCTGCTGGTGCAGATAGTGATTTGGTGAAACTTGCGGCGGCTGCTGGAAATGGCCAGTGGGTGAAGCTGCATTCTGAGGTCTATCATATGCTGGCGGTTTCGCAAGCGTATAGCGAACGTTCGGGCGGAGCCTGGGATGTCACGGCAGGGCCGCTGGTGGAGCTCTGGGGCATCGGCACGGAGCGGGCGCGTGTGCCGTCGGCGGCGGAGATCGCCGCGGCGCGGGCCAAGGTCGGCTGGCAGAAATTGGAACTTCTGCCGCAGACGCAGAGTGCCCGTCTTATGGAAGCGGGCATGTGCCTTGATTTGGGCGGCATTGCCAAGGGCTATGCGCTCGATGAAGTGCGCAGGATTTATGCACAGCATGGCATCAAGGACGGGCTTATCAATCTGGGAGCCAGTTCGCTCTATGCTGTGGGCAGGAATGATAAAGGGCAGCCTTGGCGTATTGGTATCCGTGATCCGCGTGCGGAAGACAAGGATACTAGGCTGGCTGTCGTGCCGCTTGGCGATGCGGCGCTTTCGACCTCGGGCGACTATGAGCGCTATTTCGAGCAGGATGGGGTGCGGTATCATCATATCATCGATCCGCGTACCGGTGCGCCGGCGCAGAATGCGGCGATGAGTGCGACCATCGTTGTCGCGGGCAGCTGTGCAGATGCCGGCATGCTGTCCGATTTGCTGACGACGACGGTGTTCGTCCTTGGCCCCGAGCAGGGACAGGCTTTCCTGGAAGACCTGCCGGATGAGGTGCAGGGTATGCTCTGTGACAAGCAGTACAAGCTTTGGGCAGCCCACGATTTTTTAGACGGTTTGCAGGATTTGCAAATCAATAGATAATAGACAGAGAGGTTGACAACAGGTATGCGTGAGGATTTACAGAAGAAACTGGCGGCGCTAAAGCAGCATTTGCAGGCGCTTGGTTCAGCAGCGGTGGCGTTTTCAGGTGGTGTCGATTCGACTTTTTTGCTCAAGGTGGCCCATGATACATTGGGCGATCGCTGTGTGGCGTTCACAGCGGGCTCGGATTTCGTGCCGCAGCGTGATGTCGAGGCGGCAGCGGCTTTTTGCCAGGCGCAGGGCGTGCGCCATATCGTGCAGCATTTTGATGTGCTGGCTATCGAGGGTATCGGCCATAATCCTGCCGATCGCTGCTATCGCTGCAAACACGCGTTGTTCAGCCAGTTCGTCGCCATGGCGGCAGACGAGCAGCTAAGCTGCGTCGTCGATGGCTCGAATCTTGATGACGATGGCGATTACCGCCCCGGGCGGCGGGCCTTGCGGGAGCTCGGTATCGTGAGCCCGCTGCATGCGGCAGGGATGACGAAGCAGGATATCCGTGATCTGTCCGCAGAAATGGGGCTGGCTACCTGGGATAAGCCTTCGTTTGCCTGCCTGGCTTCGCGCTTCGTCTATGGTGAGGAGCTTACGGCGGCGAAGCTGGCGGCCGTCAATCGCGCGGAAGAATATCTTATGGCGCAGGGGTTCCGGCAGTTCCGTGTGCGCCAGCATGGCAGCCTCGCGCGCATCGAGCTGCTGCCGGCGGATATCGAGCGTTTCCTTGCCGCAGGGCTGCGCGAGCAGGTGACGGCAGAATTCCGCCGCCTGGGTTTTTCCTATGTGACACTGGATTTGTGCGGCTACCGCACAGGCAGCATGAATGAAGTCCTGAAGGATGGAGGGAAGGCATGACGATGGCGAAGAGCAACCAGACGACGCTTTGCTATATCGAGCGCGATGGCCAGTATCTCATGATGCATCGCGTCAAGAAGCAGCACGATATCAACAAGGATAAATGGGTCGGCATCGGCGGGCACTTCGAGCCCGATGAGAGCCCGGAGGAGTGCCTTCTGCGCGAGTGCCGGGAGGAGACGGGGCTGGTGCTTACGGATTACCGGCTGCGCGGTGTCATCACCTTCATCTCCGACCGCTGGCAGACGGAGTACATGTTCCTCTACACGGCCACGGGATATAGGGGAAAGATCGGCGACTGCAACGAGGGCACCCTGGAGTGGATCGCCAAGGACAAGGTCTACGGGCTGCCGGTCTGGGAGGGCGACAAGATCTTTTTCCGCCTGCTGGAGACGCGCTCCACATGCTTCTCCCTCAAGCTGCGTTATGTGGGGGAGCAGCTCTGCGAGGCTGTGCTTGACGGGCAGCCGATGGATCTGACAAAAGGGCTTGAAATTTTCAAATGAAAGTACTATACTGAATAGTGTTTGCGGGGGATAGCCCGCAGGCAGTACGGATGGGGACGTAGCTCAGCTGGGAGAGCATCAGGTTCGCAATCTGGGGGTCGAGGGTTCAATCCCCTTCGTCTCCACCATCGACGATTCAGGTCAGGCAGTTGCCTGGCCTTTTTTGTTTATTTCGTATTATTTTATCGGGGAAAATAGCAGGAAAAAAACAGGACATCGCGAAATATAGCAGTAACGAGCCAAACTATATTAAGGATATTCTTGCGCTCTTGTGATGATACCATAAACGACATTAATAGTGAATACTATTCGGAATAGATATAGCTTTTTATTATTTTTTAGCGTATAATAAGGGTATTCACTATGTAGGGACCTTCTGCCGGCTGGTATTGAGCCACCAGCCTGAGGGATTCTATCGCAAGTATCCGCAAGGATAACATGAGGAGGTAAAAAAGTGGACAAACGGGAGAGTATGTGGGATTTATATCTCAAAAAAGGCATGAGCCGCCGCACGTTCGTCAAGAGCTGCGTGGCGCTGACGTCTCTGATGGGACTCAGCACGGACCAGGTGTCCAAAGTCGTTGAGGCTGCGGAGAAGAAACCGCTGCCGGTCGTTGTCTGGATCCATGGCCATGAGTGCACGGGCTGCGATGAGTCGTTCATCCGCTCGGGTGCACCGCTGGCATCCGATCTGGTGCTGAGCCAGATCGCCCTCGAGTACGACCACCTGCTGAGTGCAGCAAGTGGCGAGCCTTTCGAGGCGCATCTCGAGGAGACCATCCAGAAATACAAGGGTCAGTATATCCTCTGCGTCGAGGGTGCTGCCTGCACGAAGGACAACGGTGTTTACTGTATGTCCGGCGGCCATACGTTCACGCATACGCTGCAGCATGCGGCTCAGAATGCTGCGGCAGTCATCGCCTATGGCACGTGCGCAGTATCTGGCGGTATCCAAGCCGCGAAGCCGAATCCGACGGGATCCTCGGGCATTGCCCAGTTCGCTGGCAGCACGCCGGTCGTGAATGTACCGGGCTGTCCGCCGATTCCGGAGGTCATGACGGGTGTCGTCATGCATGTCGCCCTCTTTGGTACGGTACCGCCGCTTGATGGCGAGGGCCGTCCGAAACAGTTCTATGGCAATCGTATCCATGATACCTGCTATCGCCGTCCGTTCTTCGATGCCGGCATGTTCGCCGAGAGCTTCGATGATGCTGGGGCTAAAGCTGGCTGGTGCCTCTACAAGCTGGGCTGCCGTGGCCCGGAGACGTACAACTCCTGCGGCAACCTGCGCTGGTTCCAGGGCATGAGCTATCCGATCCAGTCCGGTGCTCCGTGCATCGGCTGCTCCAATGCGCACTTCTGGGATGACGGTGCGATGACCGAGCGCCTGCCGAAATTCGGCCAGCCAATCGGTGATGTCGACCAGATCGGTGCCGTCATGGCTGCCGCTACGGCTGTTGGCGTAGCTGGCCATGCCGCTGCCAGCGTCGTCCAGAAGAAGAAACGTATCGCTGATGAAAAGAAGAATGAGGGAGCAGGTGAATAAATGAAACACGTAGTAGTAGATCCAGTAACCCGTATCGAAGGTCATCTTCGCGTCGAGGTTCAGGTTGATGAAGCAACGGGCAAAGTAACCGATGCCCTTTCGTCTGGTACGGCATGGCGCGGCCTTGAGCTCGTCATGAAAGACCGTGACCCGCGTGATGCCTGGGCATATATCCAGCGCATCTGCGGCGTCTGCACGACGGCCCATGCACTGGGTGCTGTCCGCGCGGTAGAGGATGCGCTGGGCATCACGATCCCGAAGAACGCCAACTATATCCGCAACATCATGGCAGCTACGCTGACGGTGCAGGACCATATCGTCCATTTTTATCATCTGCATGCCTTGGACTGGGTCAGCCCGGTTGAGGCACTGGCTGCGGATGATATCGCTACGGCTAACCTGCAGAACACGCTGCTGAAAGACTATACGCTGCCGTTCCGTGCACCGGGCACGTCGGTGACAGAGGCCTATGAGCATGATTTCCCGGCAGCTACGCCGCAGTATTTCAAGCAGATCAAGGAAAAGGTCAAGGCCATCGTCGAGAGCGGCCAGCTCGGTATCTTCTCGGCGAACTGGTGGGATCATCCGGACTACAAGCTGCTGCCGCCAGAGGTTCATCTGCTGGCTGTAGCTCACTATCTCGAGATGCTCGACAAGCAGCGTGAGCTCGTCACGCCGCATGTCATCTTCGGTGGCAAGAACCCGCATCCGCACTATGTTGTCGGCGGTATGCCGTGCTCCATCTCGATGGAAGATGGCAACGCACCGGTCAATACGGCCCGTCTCGACATCGTCGACCGCGCCATCAACATGGGCCGTTCGCTGGTCAACAATTACTATCTGCCGGATCTTCTGGCTATCGGCTCGGCCTATGTCAAGGCAGGCCGCGTCGATGGCGGCGGTATGGCCAAGACCTGCGTGCTCGGCTATGGTGCTTATCCGGAAGAGCCGTTCAGCGGCACGAAGAACGGCGCTTTCTTCAAGAACCTGCTGATCCGCTGCAATGGTGTTGTCGAGGACTTCGGCAAGGGACTCGCTGGCTGCAAGGTCACCGAGGTCAATGGCGAAGACTTTGCCAACCGCAAGGTCTTCACGGAGAGCGTCGACCACTCCTGGTACGAGTATCCGGCCAAGAGCGAAGATGCACTGAACCCGTGGGATGGCGTCACCTCGCCGAAATACACGGGCCCGAAAGAGGGCTCGGCTACCGAGTGGAAAGCACTCAATGAGACGGGCAAGTACTCCTGGCTCAAGACGCCGAAATGGAATGGCAAGCTCTGCGAGGTCGGTCCGCTGGCCCGCTATATCATCATCTATGTCAAGGCCAAGAAGGGCCTGCTCGGCGAGCTGACCTGGGCAGAGAAGATGATGATGGATCAGATCGATGCCGTATCGAAGGTACTCGGTCTGGCTCCGGAAGTCTGGCTCCCGACGATGGTCGGCCGTACGGCTGCCCGTGCGCTCGACTGCCAGCTGGCTGCCGAGATCAACAAGTACTTCTTCGACAAGCTCATCGCCAACATCAAGTCCGGCGATACGAAAGTCGCTTCCAACGAGAAATGGGATCCGTCGACCTGGCCGAAAGAGTGCGAGGGCGTCGGCATCTACGAGGCTCCGCGCGGCGCGCTGTCCCACTACATCGCCATCAAGGATGGCAAGACGGACAACTACCAGTGCATCGTTCCGACGACCTGGAGCGCTTGCCCGCGTGATGACAAGGCCGGCCACGGCGCATATGAGATGGCTATGATGGACACGCAGGTCAAGGTTCCGGACAAGCCGCTCGAGATTGTCAAGGTCGTCCGTTCCTTCGATCCGTGCATGGCTTGTGCTACGCATATGTTCAATGCCAAGGGCGAGAAGATAAACGTCATCACCACCGATCCGTATTCTGGCACGCACGTTGAGAAATAAGCCGGGCTACCGGATGGAAAGGAAGGGAACAGTAGAATGAAGGAAGAAAAACGTAAAATCTACTACCTGTTCAGTCCGTATCTGCGGATTTTCCATTGGATCATGGTGCTGGCAATCATCGTGCTCTTCGTCACAGGGTTACTGGTCACGAAACCGGTAACCGTGCTGGGCATCGAACCAACCTACACTTCCATGTCCATGGACTGGGTAAGAAATATCCACTTTATCGCGGCATTTGCGTTCTGTGCAGCGTTCATCCTGCGCATCTACGGATTTATCGTGAACAAGGGCGACCGTCTTTTCCCGCGCGTTTGGGAAGGCCACTTCTACAGTGAGACCATCGACGTTGCGCTCCACTACATGCTTCTGAAACCGCACCATGCACCGTTCCTGCGCAACCCGCTGGCGCGTGCATCGTATGCCGGGCTTTACGGTATGGTACTCGTCGAGATCCTCACGGGTTTCGCGATGTACTATATGACTGAGCCGTCGAATATCGGCGGCATCCTGTTCGGCTGGGTCAATGTTGTCCTGGGCGGCGAGATGATGACGCACTGGGTGCATCACATCTTTGCCTGGCTCATCATCGTCTTCGCCATCGGCCATGTCTACATGGTCCTGCGTGCCGACATCATGGAGGCAGAGGGCGAGGCATCCTCGATGTTCTCGGGTGTGAAATTCCTCGAGCATGTCCCGAAGGATGCGAACGAAGTCGAGCCACCGAAAGTCCAGAAATAAGGGACGGCTGGTCAGAAGTTCCATTTCATTCAGTATGATCAAAGGAGAATCAGATTATGTGTAAAGAATGCGGCTGCGGCGAGACGAATGGCAACACGCGTCTCCAGTTCTTTGTCAAAGGCTATACGGACGAGAATGCCAAGGAAGTAGAAAAGGCACTTCTCGGTCTTCCCGGTGTCATGTTCGTCCATATCCATGCGCACGATGGTGAGACGGTAGTAGACTATGCGCCTGCTAAGACAAAGCTCATGGACATCGTCGGCGTGTTCAGTGCACGTGGTCTCGAGGCTGCTTTATAAGCTGGTGAGCTGATCTGAGGGAGCTGTCGCTGCCAGCCCTCCCCAAGAGGGATGGGGCCAGACAGCTCCCTTTTTATTATGTGCTGCCAGGCCGCAGGAGGCCTGCTGGCGCAGGAGGAAAACAAATGCATGAGATGGCTCTGGCCGAGGGAATACTCGATATTGCCCTCGATTACGCAAAACAGAACAACGCGCAGAAAATCAATGAGGTCGGCCTGCTGATCGGCGAGATGTCCGGTGTCGAGCAGGAGTCGCTGCGATTTTCGTTTGCGATGCTGGTCAAGGGAACGATTGCCGAAGATGCGGTGCTCAAGATCAAGCTGGTGCCGCTGATGGGGCAGTGCTCCAAGTGCGGCAAGAAGTTCCATGTCGACCATTACGATTTCTGGTGTCCCGAATGCAAGGACGGTGTCCTCAAGACAATCTCGGGACGCGAGATGCAGGTAGAGTATCTGGAGGTGGATTAAATGGCTGAGATTCAGGTCATGAAAAATATCCTGGGAGAGAACGACCGCGTGGCGGCCGAGAACCAGGCGATGTTCAGGGAGAAGGGCGTCTATGTCATCAATCTGATGGGCTCGCCGGGAGCTGGCAAGACGTCGGTGCTCGAGAAGACGATGGAAAAGCTCAAGGATAAGCTCAAGATGGCAGTCATCGAGGGCGATCTCTTCACGAGCAAGGATGCGGACCGCATCGAGCGCCACGGTGTGCCGGTCATCCAGATCAACACGGCTGGCGGCTGCCATCTGGATGCGCCGATGGTGCAGAAGGTGGCCAAGCAGATGGATCTGGACAACCTTGACCTGCTGATTGTCGAGAATGTGGGCAATCTCGTCTGCCCGGCGGAGTTCGCGGTCGGCGAGGATGACAAGGGCGTCGTGCTCTCGATCACCGAGGGCGATGACAAGCCGATGAAGTATCCGCTGATCTTCAAGGAGTCGGCCATTGCACTGCTGAACAAGGTCGATATCCTGCCGTACTGCAACTTCGACATGGCTGCGGCTAAAGAGGACATCACGACGCTGCATCCGGGCATGCAGGTGCTTGAGGTATCGTGCACGACGGAGCAGGGGATCGAGGAATGGTGTGAGTGGCTGCGCAAACGGGTGGCTGAAAAAAAGGCTGGCAGCAGGTAAGGGGGAGCATCGAAGGCGCGCGGACAGGCAAAGCATGCCAATGCTGCGCTTATAGCATCCCTTGCCTGCCCTCGCTTATGTAGAGCAAAAAGCCTTCCCCTCTGGGGAAGGTGGCAGCCGTAGGCTGACGGATGAGGTTTTAGGAGAGGTTTAATCATATGGCTGATGTATTTGGTAATGGCTCGGATGCAGTGTCGAGCCTTGATAATGTCCTGCATCCGGCGGATGTGACGATCTTGGGTGTGGGCAATGTGATCCTGCGTGATGAGGGGTTCGGCGTGCGGGTGGCGGAGTACCTTGATGCGCATTATGCGTTCCCCGAGAATGTGCAGATTGTCGATGGCGGTACGCTGGGGATCGAGCTCACGCAGTATGTGACGGGGACGAATAAGCTGCTGGTCATCGATTCAATCAATGGCGGGGCGGAGCCGGGGACCTTGTTCCGGTTCCACAACGATGATGTCATGGATCATTTCCAGGAGAAGATTTCGGCCCATGAGGTCGGCATCCAGGATGTGCTGGCGCTGCTCACAGTGACGGGGCATAAGATTCCGGATGTGGTGGTTATCGGGGCGCAGCCTTATGACCTGGAGGCAGGCGTTGAGCTGTCGCCGGGGATGCAGAAGCTTATGCCGCAGGTCGTCGAGCAGGCGCTCAAGGAGCTGGCGGCCTGGGGTATCAAGCCCCAGGTCAAGGAGAATGCTGCGGCGCTTGATTTTGGAATCGTGGCCGAAGAGGCGATCAGGAGGGATTCATAATGTGTCTGGCAGTACCAGCGAAGGTGCTGGAAATCGAAAATGCTATCGGCAAGGTGGAGATCGCAGGCGTCAGCCGTGAGGTCTCGATGATGCTTTTGCCGGAGGCCAAGCCTGGTGATTTCGTGCTTGTGCATGCGGGTTTTGCGATGCAGATCGTCGATGAGAAGGATGCGGAGGAGACGAATGCGCTGCTGGCCGAGATGAAGGGCGCGCCGCGCACAGTCGGCGCGATAGAGGAGTCGGTCAGCCATGGATAAGAAAGAAGAACGGGAGCTTGCCCAGCGTCTCGTGGCCGAGATAACGGCGCTGGCGGAAACGACAGGACGCAAGCTGCGCTTCATGGAGGTCTGTGGCACGCATACAGTGGCGATTTTCCGCGCGGGCATCCGCCAGCTGCTGCCGGCGAATGTCGAGCTCGTGTCGGGGCCGGGCTGCCCGGTCTGCGTGACCCCCGATGATTATATGGACAAGGCCATCGCCTATGCGCAGCATCCCGAGGTCATCATCACGACCTTTGGCGATATGCTCAAGGTCCCGGGGACGAAGTCGAGCCTCAGCGAGGCTAAGACGAATGGCGCGGATATCCGCATCGTCTATTCGCCGCTCGATTCCATCCAGATCGCCAAGGACAATCCCGATAAGAAGGTCGTGTTCCTCGCCGTCGGTTTTGAGACAACGGCACCGACGGCGGCGGCTACGGTGCTGGCCGCCGAGCAGCAGGGGGTGAAGAATCTGTTCATGCTGTCGGCGCAGAAACTCGTGCCGCCGGTCATGGAGGCACTGCTAAGCGATGAGCAGGTGCATGTCGATGGCTTCATCCTGCCGGGGCATGTATCGGTCGTGACGGGGACGGGCATCTATGAACCCATCGTGCAGAACTATCATGTGCCAGGTGTTGTCACGGGCTTTGAGCCGCTGCAGATCCTGCGCGCCCTTTATCGCCTCGTCAAGCAGGTCGCAAAGGGCGAGGCCAAGGTCGAGAATGAGTATGAGGATGTCGTGCGTCCCGAGGGCAATCCGGTGTCACAGCGCATCACGGATACGGTCTATGAGGCTGCCGATACGGGCTGGCGCGGCATGGGCATCGTGCCGCTGTCAGGGCTCAGGATGCGGGCGGAGTACGCTGCCTTTGATATCGAGCAGGTCATGCCGCTGCCGGCAGGCGAACTGCCGCCAGCCAAGAAGACGGCCTGCCGCTGCGGCGAAGTATTGCGCGGTATCGTGACGCCGCAGGACTGCCCGCTGTTTGGCAAGGCCTGCGTGCCTACGCATGCCATTGGGCCCTGCATGGTATCGGTCGAGGGTGTCTGCGCGGCTTGGTTCAAGTATGGACAGGGGAGATTCGAATATGGTAAGTGATAAGGTGACACTCGCGCATGGCGCGGGCGGAAAGATGAGCCAGGAGCTCATGGAAGAAGTCATCCTGCCGGCCTATGGCAATCCGCTGCTGGAGGAGATGCACGATGGTGCGCAGGTGCAGATGAATGGACAGGTGGCATTCACGACGGACTCCTATGTGGTCCAGCCGCTGTTCTTTGCCGGGGGCAATATCGGCAAGCTGGCGGTCTGCGGCACAGTCAACGATCTGGCCATGACGGGGGCGATCCCGCGCTATATCTCAGCTGGCCTTATCATCGAGGAAGGCTTTCCGGTAAAAGACCTCAAGGAGATCCTGGCGACGATGCGCCAGATGGCAGATGAAGCCGGTATCTACATCGTCACGGGCGATACGAAGGTCGTCGAGAAGGGCAAGGCTGACGGCATCTTCATCAATACCGCTGGCATCGGTGATGTCATCCACGGCACGCATATCTCGCCGAAGAATGTGAAGCCGGGCATGAAGGTCATCCTGTCGGGCTATATCGGCGACCATGCGGCAGCAATCCTGGCTGGCCGTCATGGCCTTACCCTTCCCGATACGGTCAAGACCGACTGCGCGCCGCTCTGCCATATGACTAAGGCTATGCTTGAGGCAGCACCGGATATTGCTGTGCTGCGCGACCCGACCCGCGGCGGCGTGGCCGCGGTGCTCAATGAGATAGCTGTGGCTTCGGATTGCGGCCTCCTCATTGACGAGGAGGCTTTGCCCATCCATGAGGAGGTACAGGGGGTCTGCGACATCCTCGGCTTCGATCCGCTTTACTTGGCCAATGAGGGCAAATGTGTGGCCTTTGTGCCGGCTGACGAGGCACAGGGAGTGCTTTCGGTCATGCAGGCCAATAAATACGGCCGCGATGCGCGCATCATCGGCGAGGTCACGGAGACCGCCAAGGGACAGGTCGGCCTGCGCACGGCCATTGGCGGCATCCGCGTCGTCGATATGCCGCTGGGCAACCTCGTGCCGCGCATCTGCTGATCTTTGCGGTAAAGCAAATCTTAATCTTGCAGCTATTGACGCCTGCGCGTCTGCTCCTCTATAATGAAAGGCGTTCAAAGATTTTACGATAGAGGGAAGCGAAACATTGATGATAAAAAAGCGTGTCCTGCCAGTATTGCTGGCAGCTTTGCTGCTCTTCAGCGGTACTTGCCTGGCAGAGAATATGCAGTTCGTGGATGCCAACGGTACCACGGGCTACTATGTTGACGTGGATTCGATTGAGTTTTCGACCGATAAGGTCTGGATCCAGCCAGACCCCATCCCGGCGCAGGAGCCGGGGAAGCCGGCTGTAGTGCCGCAGGGGTATATGGCCGAGGTTGAAATCGTGACGGCCCGCGTCGCCGTCATCAAGGCGCGGCAGAACCGCCGATTCATTTATCGCATGCGCTTCAATCCGACGCAGTCGACCTATCAGATCCTGTCGTCGGTTACGCAGCAGTATGATACGCGCACAACCCTGCAAGCGAACAATACACCGCTTACGGCAACGGGGTATTCTGTCTCGTCGCCGATGCATGAGATGGTGGATTTCATCTATGAGCAGCCGCGCAAATAAGGAATCAGAGCTTCCTCTGTCTGGAGGAGGCTCTTTTGCATGGTGGCGCTAGGAAAGATTTTACAAAATAACAGGAGGGATTCTTATGACGGAACATGCTGCGCTCAAGCAGCGGACGGCCTGGCTGTCCATCTTTTCGAATACGACGCTTGTCATCTTGAAGCTGATTGTCGGTCTTTATGTTGGCGCTGTGAGCCTTGTTTCTGAGGCTTTGCATTCAGGTGTCGATCTCATTGCAGCACTCATTGCGTTCTGGGCGGTAAAAAAATCGCTGGTACCGCCGGATGAGGAGCATGATTATGGGCATGGCAAGTTCGAGAACCTGTCGGCGGCGGTCGAAGCCCTGCTGATCGTCGGGGCAGCTGTCGGCATCGTCTACGAGTCGGCGCAGAAGTTCCAGTCGGCTGAGGTCCCGGAAGCGCTGGGCTACGGCATCGCCATCATGCTCGTATCGATAGTCGTCAATATCCTTGTCTCGCGGCGGCTGATCCATGTCGCCAAAATCACGGGATCGCAGGCGCTTGAGGCTGATGGCCTGCATTTGCAGTCCGATGTCTGGACCTCGGTCGGTGTCCTTATTGGCTTGGCACTTATGCAACTTACGGGCTGGGCCTGGCTGGACCCTGCCATTGCTATCCTTGTTGCTGGGATTATCTTCCGGGCGGGCTGGCGCATGGTTACGGAATCGGCCATGGAACTTACGGATGCGAGCCTGCCTGCTGAGCAGGAGCAGCGCATTACCCAGATCATCGAGAGCGTTCCCGAGGTGCGCAGCTGCCATTGCCTGCGTACGCGCAAATCGGGTTCCTACAAGCTGCTTGATGTGCATGTGCTGTTTGATGGCAATATGCATCTGTCTCATGTCCATGCGGTCTGTGATGAGCTGGAAGAGCTTATCCGCGCGGAACTCGGCACGTTCGATATCCTGATTCATCCGGAGCCTGACGGCTCTCATGCCCCCGAGACGAAATCAAGCCATTATGAGGAATCCCAGCAAAAGATTACTGCGGATGATTTAAGCCAGCATTAATCGGTATTTTAGCAGGATTTCAAGTTTTTTATCCGGAAGTATGGTACAATAGATACCGAGTTCATTTTGAAACGGAGGAGATAGTAATGAGATTCCGCAAAGTATGCAGTATGTTTTTGAGCGCTGTGATGCTGGCATCGTCCATGAGCATGGCTGCCGCTGCAACGCCGGCCACGGTACAGGACAAACTGGCCATGATTGAGAAGGATACCTACGGGGTCGAGCAGACGGGGGCCATCACGGAGCGCATCAATAAGCTTGAGCGTGACTACAACGGTGCGCATCGCTCGGGCAGCATGATGGCCCGTGTCGATGCCATCTACCATGACCTCTACACCAATGGATCGTCGCCATCGACCCTTGCGGAGCTCAATGCTATCGAGTGGAATATCGATCATGAGGTCAGCATGAACCCGGTCGAGAAGCGCGTGGCGGATATGGAGATGTCCATCAATGGCAAGACGTCAGAGGGCACCTATGACCAGCGCATCAAATCCCTGGCGAAGCTGTCCTTCGGTTCTGAGACGCTGCCTGTTGAGCAGGTCAATGTGCCGGCCAATACGCTCATCAAGGTGGCACTGGTCGATCCGGTCAACGCCAAGAACCTCAAGGCAGGCGACATCGTCCGCTTCAAGGTAGCCCAGGATGTCATCGTGAGCGATCATCTGGTATTTGCCAAGGGCGCACCGGGCGAAGGCAAGGTGCAGAAGGTAGAGCAGGCCAAGAACTTCGGCCGCAATGCTGAGGTGAAGATCGACTTCTACAAGACCAAGGCCATCGAAGGTACGGATGTGGAAACGCTGCTGGGGGCTGAGGCCGAAAAAGAGATGAAGAATCTGGCCATGGCTGCGGGCGCAAGTCTCGCTGGCATGGTGATCCTTGGCCCCATCGGCATCATCGGCGGTGCCTTCGTCAAGGGCAAGAACATCGACCTGCCTGAGGGCACGGAGTTCTATATCCAGACCAAGGCTGATACGCTGCTTTACGGCGTAGCTACGACGACGGCCGAATAAGTGAGATGAATATGCTAGAGGTCCGTTGGCTCCGAATAAGGGTCAGCGGACTTTTTCAATCAAGGAGAGCCCCTAAGATGGGGATCTGCAGATCTGCGAGAAACGTTGCCGCCCCCTCTGGGGAGCGAAGGAGCTGCTGGCATATCCCTTTTTATTGCGTGAAATGCATTTCTGTTATATTATTAAAGTAGTGTGTTTAGATTCAGACGTATCGTACAGAAGGAGAACCTTTTGATGAATAGCAACCAGAAAATACTGGCGGGCATGGTGGCTGCTGCCGCTGTGCTTCCGGGCATGCCAGGGACTGCCTATGCGGCGTATTCGGCGGATTCGGATACGGGCATCCAGGCGCTGGACTATATTGAGAACAATCGTATCGAGGAGCGTCAGCGCCGGCTGACCGATGAGCAGAAGAAATTGCTTGAAGATGCGGCGAATATGGAGAAGCATCTGCGGCAGCCGCTGGCCAAGGACAAGCCGATGCCGGTGGCCTTTGAAGGCGAAGATCTTACCTATGATCAGCGTGATGGCAGTTTCATCGCCAAGGGCAAGGTGGATATCCTGCAGATGGATGCGCACCGTTTCCAGGGCGAGGAAGTCACGGGAAATACGGAAAGGCAGGAAATCGACATTCCCGGCAAGGCGCATATCCTGCAGATGACGCCGGGGCAGATGCGAATAACGCTTGATGGCTATAAAGCGCATTACAACTATGGCACCAAGACGGGGACAATCGATAATGTCCGCGGTAAGGCCGATGCGCACTATATCACGGGTAAGCGGTTTGAGTTCTATCCGGACCATATCGTGGTTTATGATGGCACGCAGACCAAATGCGGTGCTAAATCACCGGATTATCATCTGCAGGCGAAGAAAATCACTATGTACCCGAATGATAAGATTGTCTTGGAAGATGTCTCATTCTGGCTCAAGAAGGTAAAACTCTATTCACGTAAGCGTTATGTTGTCGACATCAGTCCGGGATCGGATAAAGCGAAATATCCCTATCCACGGGTGGGGTATAATACCGACGATAAGCTGACTTTCAGCTGGGATCTTTCATTTCCTGTGGCCAGCAATGTTGCGGTCAATACGAATATTTATGTCACAGGGGCCGATGGCTGGCGTGGCAATTATGATGTGACCTGGAAGAATAAGAAGATGGCGACGGGTGTCACCTATGGCTATTTTGAGGATAGCGATAATCGCTGGATTCGCAAGCAGCCAGCTGTATTCTGGCGCTATGGCGATCATATCGGCGACAGCCGCTTCACGTATAAGCTTTATTCCGAGTATGGCCGTTGGTATGGAAATGGCATTCATAGCAATCATAGCTATTATTCGGCAACTCTGGGCTATGATCCCATCAAATTCAGCCGTTATACGCTCTATTTGAGTTTGGGCTATAACATCACGCGGGAGTCGTACGATAATTCGCGTGTGGCCGGCATCAAGGCCGATGCTGTACTGACGAAGGATTTCGATGAGCGCTGGGCAGCCTATGCGGGCTATCATTATAGCCGGAAGGATGCAGCAAGCTCCTTATTCAATTTCGGTACGGATGATTACCGCCGCAAGCTTGAAGGTGGTTTCAGCTATCGCGTGGATGAGAAGAACCGTTTGGCAGTCGGCACGAAATACGATCTTGACCATGGCAAGTGGAAGAATATCGATTACTATTGGTATCATGATATGCATTGTGCGGAGTCGATTGTGCGCTATAAATCGCTGCATAATCAAATCAGTATACGCTTCCAGTTCACGCCATGGTAAACAGGAATATACGCAAGAATGATTGAGGATGTTTGACTTATGAGAAAAGAACTGGCACCAATCCTGGAGGAAATCCAGGGACAGAATATATTGGTCATCGGCGATATGGTGGCCGATATCTATCTGGATGGCCGCATTTCGCGCATTTCGCGCGAGGCTCCGGTGCTCGTGCTTGAGCAGGCGGGCGAGAAAATCATTGCGGGCGGCGCGGCCAATGTTGTCAACAACGTGGCAACGCTTGGCGGCAATGTCTTTGCCGTGGGGCTGGTCGGGCTTGACAATGCGGCCCGCGGGCTCAAAGAAGCGCTGGAGAGAAACGGGGTGCATACGGATGGCTTGTTCTGTGACGAGAAGCGTCCGACCATCTCGAAGACGCGGGTCATCGCGGGCGGCCGGGCTACGGTCAGCCAGCAGATCGTGCGTATCGACAAGGAGAGCCATGAGCCGATGGCACCAGCCTTTGAGTCGCAGATCATGCAGTATGTGAAGTCCCTGCTGCCCAAAATCAAGGGAATCGTCCTCAGTGATTACGGCTCCGGGACAGTCACGCCGAAGCTTTCGCAGCAGCTTATCAGCTGGTGCCGTGCGCATGGCATCCCGAGCATGGTGGATTCGCGTTATGATATCCACCGCTTCAAGGGCATCGGCTATGTCAAGCAGAACGATGCTGAGCTTGCGGCGGCCGTCGGCAGGGAGCTGGCGACTGAGGAGGATATCTATGCGGCGGGGCAGGAGCTCCTGGAGGAGCTGCAGGCCGATGGTGTCCTCGTGACGCGGGGCGAGTATGGCATGGTGCTGCTGGAAAAAGATGGTGCGATCCATAACATCCCCGTGTCCGATAAGAGCGAGGTCTTTGATGTATCGGGCGCTGGTGATACCTGCGTAGCGACGGTCATCCTGGCCTTGGCTGCTGGTGTCGATCCCGCCCGGGCGGCCGAGCTTTCCAACGTTGCCAGCGGCATCGCTGTGCGCAAGCTGGGCACGGCCACCGTCAGCAAGGCGGAGCTGGCCGCTGTATTAGGAAAATGAAGAGGGAACGAAATGCTGATAGATCCGAATGATATTGCTGCTTTCTGTGAAGTGTTGCGCAAGGGCGGCCAGAAGGTCGTGTTCACCAACGGCTGTTTTGACATCCTGCATGCCGGACATGTGACGTATCTGGAGAAGGCACGCTCCTTTGGCGACTGCCTGGTGCTCGGGCTCAATACCGATGCATCGGTGCGCGCCAATAAGGGGCCGACGCGGCCCATCAACAGTGAACTCGACCGCGCCAAGGTTGTCGGTGCGCTCAAGGCGGTGGATTATGTGGTACTCTTTGGCGAGCAGACTGCCGAAGCCCTGATTGCCAAGGTGAAGCCGGATATCTATGTCAAAGGCGGCGACTATACGCTGGAAACGCTGCCCGAGGCGAAGATCGTGCAGAGCTATGGCGGCCGGGTCGAGTTTGTCCAGATGGTCGCAGGCCGCTCGACAAGCAATGTGATCCGCAAGATCCAGCAGGGAGAGAACGAGTAAGGACGTTGTTATGAAGAATATACTTGTAGTGAAGCTCAGCGCCATTGGGGACGTCATCCATGCGCTGCCGGTTTCCTATGCCATCAAGGAAACGTATCCCGATGCGCATCTGACCTGGGTGGTCGAGCCGCCGGCTTATGACCTGTTGACGATGAATCCCTATATCGATGAGATCATCGTCTTTGAAAAGAAGAAATTCAAATCCATCGGCGGCTTCCTAGGCAACTATGGGCCGCTCAAGCGCAAGATCCAGCAGCGCCGTTATGATGCGGTGCTGGACTTGCAGGGGCTATTCAAGTCGGCGGCTATCGCGCGTCTTGGTCAGGCACCGGTGAAGCTTGGCATGTGCAACATGCGCGAGCTCAGCGACAAGATCTCTAAGCCTGTCATCGGCCCTAATGCCAATGGGCACATTGTCGAGCGGTATCTCGACGTCGCACGGGCCATTGGCTGCCGTGTCGATCAGGTGCGGTTCCCGCTGGAGGTGCCCGAACGCGAAGCAGAGCTCACGCAGCGGATCTTCAGCCAGGCGGGGGCCAATATGGGCAATCCTTATGTGGTGTTTGCCATCGGTGCCAACTGGCCGAACAAGCGCTGGCCGGTGGAGAGCTTTGCGGAGCTTTCCGACTGGCTCTATGAGCGGCGCTTGATTCCCGTCCTCGTGGGCGGCGGTGTCGTCGATGAGCAGCGGGCTGCTGAGATCTGTGCGCAGACGGAAATCCCGCCTATCGATCTTGTAGGCCGCACGAATTTCAAGCAGCTCACCTATATCCTGCAGAATGCCCAGCTCGTCATCGGCGGCGATACGGGTCCGGTGCATCTTTCGGCCGGCGTCGGCACGAAGACCATCATGCTGATGGGGCCGACGGATGCGAACCGCAATGGCCCGTACGGGCAGATGGAAAATGCCATTGAGGTTGACCGTACCTGCAGATACTGCTGGAAACGCGCTTGCCCGAAGAAGCTCGACTGCCTGGCAAACATCCAGGTCCAGCAGGTCTGTGAATTGATAAAGAAAGTCTTGCGGTTATGATACGTTTACAGAAATTTTTTGCGAGCATCCAACAGGATCTGAAGCTGTTTGCGGCTTTGTGGCTGTTGATCTGCTTGTACCGGATCATTTTCATATGGGATATGTCGTCATATCTTTCTGCGGCTGCTGATGCCAAGGAAATCGGTCTGGCGCTCTGGACGGGCGCCCGGCTCAGTCTGAAATCTGCTGGGGCCATCACGCTGCTGTCCTTTGTGTTCTGCTCATTGGCGGGAATCTTTTTGCCGCGGCTGGAGCTGGGCAGATTGCGCCTCTGGGTAGGGACGGCGGCGTCCTTTTTCTTATCTGTATTCTTTCAGGCCAGATTCCCCTATTATCGCGAATTCCATATGACCTATAATATGCAGGTCGTGCAGGGCTGGCAGGATGACCGTACAGCACTGTTCTGGACGATGGTGCAGGAATACGGCCTGCCTTGGCGGCTGGCGGTGGCGGTTTCCTTGGCTGTGCTTTTCTGGTATATCTTGAAACGCCTCTTGCAGACACCTGTGTTCCCGCTGCCAGCGCTCAAAGGCAAGCTGCCCGTGGCGATGGCATCACTGGGGCTGACGGCTGTGATTTTTGTCTTTGGCTTGTTTGTCCGCTTTGGTGCCAGCTTCAATTATGAGAAGGGCATCAATTGGGAAAACTGCGGTGTGACGAATGATGCCTTCCTCAATGAGTGCATACTGGACGATGTGCAGGCGCTCTATCGTGCCCGTGATTTTGCCATCAATATGGAGGCCGGACATATCGCTGGTGTGGATAGGGAGAATATCGGCAGATACCTGCGGCAGATCGCAGGGCATGAGGACTTGCAGGCAAAGGAGATAAAGCCGTACCTGGCACGTACTGCGCAGGGAGCAGAGATCCCGCAGCCCAGGCATATCTTCATCATTCTGGGCGAGTCGTGGGCGCAGTGGCCGATGCTGGATCAGTATGCGGATCTTCATGCTGCAGATGGCATCCGCAGCCTTGCTGCAGCTCCAGAGGGCTATGCGACGCAGTCGTTCCTGCCCAATGGCGAGTATACGGCAATCGCAATCACCGGTATGGTGACGGGACTGCCCGAAATCCATATTTCGCCGCAGTATCAGCTGCGGACCTTCAAGGAAGCCTATCCGACAGCCATGGCGCCGCAGTTCAAGCAGCTGGGGTATCAGGTGGACTTCTGGTATGGCGGGATTCCTTCGTGGGATAGCATCAACCGGGTAGCACTGGCGCAGGGCTTTGACCACTTCTATGGCTATCCCGATTATAATGCACCAAAGCAAAGCGCTTGGGGGACAAAGGACGGCTATATGTTTGACGCTTTGGAAAAACATCTTGCCGATGAACCGCCAACGGTGCATCTTATCATGACAGTGACCAATCATCCGCCGTATAACCTGGACCTGGCAGCCGAGGGTTTTGATCTCGCACGGGCAAAGGCTGCAACGGCAAAGCTGCCGCAGGCCGAGAATCCCGATGAGCTGGCTGTGGAGCTTGGCCATTACTGGTATATGGATAAGGTGGTGACGGAATTCGTCCGCAAGACGCAGGAAAAATATCCGGACAGCCTGTTTGTCATCACTGGGGATCATGCGGTGCGCATGGACCCTGGCACGCAGCCAACGTTGTTTGAACACCAAAGTGTGCCCTTTGTGCTCTATGGGCAGGGGGTTACGAAAGATATTCTGCCCGCGCAGGTGGTTGGCGGTCATCTGAATATCGTCCCGACGCTGCTGGAGCTTATTGCACCGAAAGGATTCCAATATTATTCGCTGCTACCGAGTATGACCAGGGGATCGCAGGCTGCATTCAATGGTTCGACTTGGCTGGCTGACGGAATGATTGGCCAGCTGGAGGGCAGCAAGGTATCGATGCTGAACGGACAGGACGCTGGCGATGCGCCGGCAGCCAGACAGAAGGTAGACAGTATCCTGCCAGCTGTGCGTACAATAGCCTGGTGGCTGCTGCAAAAGGGGAATTCAGTGGAGGAGTAATCATTCGTGTATCATAATATCCTCGTAATCAATCTCATGCATATCGGCGATCTGATGCTGGCGACGCCGGTCCTGCGCACTTTGCGCACGAACTATCCGGAGGCCCGCATCAGCCTGCTCGCGGACAAGAAGCTCCGCGATCTCGTCGAGCAGAATGAATATATTGACGAATGCCTGCTTATCGACAAGAAGGGCAAGGACGACCATTTCGGCTCGCTGTTCCGGTTCATCTGGGGACTGCGGCAGAAGAAATACGATCTGGTCATCAACCTGCACCGCAACGAGCGTGCCTCGGCGATTGCGGCGTTTTCTGGTGCCAAGCGCATTGTCGGCTACAGCAAGCCAGGCTTTTCGCTGTTTTTTGACAAGGTCATGCAGAATCCATCGGTGGCCCATCATATCGGCCAGGGGCCCTTCCACCTGCTGCCGCCGTACAGATATGTGCCAGGCTGGAAGCATCAGGTGCATGCGCACCTTGAGGTGCTGAAGGAGGCAGTTGGTGTTGATACCATCGATGACGGCGGCCTCGAGATGTGGCTGCCCGAGGCGGCCGAGCAGGAGGCGGAGTCCCTTTGGCAGCAGCATTTTGCGCCTGAGGACAAGGTCATTGCCTTCAACATCGGTGCGAGCTGGCCGACCAAGCGCTGGCTGGACAGCTATTTTGCCGAGTGTGCCGATGCGCTCATTGGCCGTGGCTATCAGGTGGCTTTCTTTGGCGGCCCGATGGATCTATCCATTGTCGAGAAGTGCATCGCGCAGATGGCGCAGAGGGACAGCGGCAAGCTGCATGTGTTTACGGGCAAGGTGAGCCTTTCCGTACTGGCAGGGCTGCTCAAGCGCTGCTGCTTGTTCCTGACGACGGATTCAGGCCCGATGCATGTCGGTGTAGCCATGAATGTCCCGATCGTCACGATGTTTGGTGCGAGCCCTGTGCCGGGCTTCTATCCCTACGATGCCAAGGATGTGCTCGTCAAGGCACCTGTGGCCTGCCATCCCTGCGGCATCCATGAATGCCCGCATGCCGGGGAGGAGAACCTCGCCTGCATGAAGAAGATCACGCCAGCCGTCGTCATGGAACAGGTCGATGCGCTGCTCGAGAAATACCAAGGGGTTCCAGCGTATCAGCTGCCCGCACATTATGGGGACTATGAGTGCCAGGTGGTGGAAGCCTAGCCGGGCGGTCAAGGAAGGAGAATCCGCGAATGGATAAGCAAGCGATGCATGATTTCATTGCCAACGGCACGGCAGGCTGCCGTCTTCTCGTCGTGGGCGATGTCATGCTGGATAAATATTTCTATGGTGAGGTCACGCGCATCTCGCCGGAGGCACCGGTACCGATCACGCATGTGCTGTCTTCGAAGGAGACGCTGGGTGGTGCGGCCAATGTGGCGCATAATCTGGCACTTCTGGGCTGTGCGACGGATATCGCTGGTTTTGTCGGCGAGGATTACCATTGCCAGAGCCTGCTCGATAAATTCACCGAGCGCGGCATCAGCTACAATGGCCTCATCCGTACCGACCGGCCGACGACGACCAAGCTCAGGATCATCGGCGGCCATCAGCAGATGATGCGCCTGGACTTCGAGGAGGCCGAGCCGGTCGAGGGTCCGTATGCTGACCGGCTGCAGGGCTATGTGCAGGCGGCGCTCGCGCAGGGCGCGGATGCCATCATCATCTCGGACTACGGTAAGGGCTGCTGCACGCCGGCAACCTGCCAGGCAATCATCCAGGCGGCGCACGAGCACCAGGTTCCCGTCATCATCGACCCGAAGGGCAGTGACTGGGATAAATATGCTGGTGCGGACTATATCACGCCGAACCTCAAGGAAATCAACGAGATCCTGCCCGCGCGCATCAAGAACGAAGATGAAGCCGTCGAGAAGGCGGCGCGCTATGCGATGGAAAGATATCAGCTCAAGAACATCATCGTGACACGTTCGGAGAACGGCATGACGCTGGTGACGCCGCAGGAAATCACCCATATCCCGACGAAGGCGCAGGAGGTCTACGATGTCTCGGGCGCCGGCGATACGGTCATCGCGGTCTTTGCCTTGGGGCTGGCCGGGGGGCTGGCACCTGTCTGCAGCGCCCGGATGGCCAATCTGGCCGCCAGCGTGGTCGTCGCCAAGCTGGGAACCTATGCGATAAGCAGGGAAGAGCTACTTGAAGTCTTGCAGTAAGACGTGTTCTGGAATAGGAGGAAACATACCATGATCATTGTAACCGGAGGCGCCGGTTTTATCGGCAGCAATATCGTTAAGGAACTCAACCGCCGTGGCCGCACGGATATCCTTATCGTCGACGATCTGAAAGATGGTGCGAACTACAAGAACCTGCGTGGTCTGCAGTTCATCGATTACCAGCATAAGGACGATTTCCTGCAGAGCATCGAGGAGGACGACTTCGACGGCACGGACATCGATGCCGTATTCCATGAGGGCGCTTGCTCCGATACGATGGAGTACGACGTCAACTTCATGATGCGCGTCAACTACGAATACTCGAAGTCCCTGCTGCACTTCTGCCTGCAGCATCGCATCCCGTTCCTCTATGCGTCGTCGGCATCGACTTATGGCAGCGGCAAGAATGGGTTCCGCGAGGGCGATGAGTGTGAGGATGCACTGAATCCGTATGCTTTCTCGAAGCTGGCCTTTGACCGCTATGTGCGTCAGGTCATGCCGGAGGCCAAGAGCCAGATCGTCGGCCTCAAGTATTTCAACGTCTATGGCCCGCAGGAGCATCATAAGGGCAAGATGGCATCCATCTTCTATCAGCTCTACAACCAGATCAACGAGTCGGGCAAAGTCCGCCTGTTCAAGGGCTGGGGCGATATCAATGGCACGCCGGTCAAAGATGGCGAGCAGCGCCGTGACTTCGTCTATGTCAAAGACGTGGTGAATGTCAACCTCTGGTTCTGGGAGAACAAGGGGAAGAGCGGCATCTACAACTGCGGCACGGGCCATGCCCACAGCTACAACGAAGTGGCACAGGCTGTCATCGCCGCGATGGGCAAAGGGGAGATCACCTACCGTGAATTCCCGGAAGTGCTCAAGGGCAAATACCAGAACTACACGGAAGCTGATCCGACGAACCTGCTGACCGCTGGCTATGACGAGGGCTTCCATGAGATGAGCGATGCGGTGAAAGAATATGTCGGATTCCTGGATGCCGGTGGCTATTTTGTCTATGGACAGGACTAATAGCCTTCCCCTGGAGGGGAAGGTGGGCGCGAAGCGCTCGGATGAGGTGACGAAAGCTGTATTCTTCGACCGCGACGGTACGCTCAATGTCGATATCCACTACCTGCACCGTCCGGAGGATTTCGTCTGGATCGAGGGGGCCAGGGAGGCCATCAAGTACGTCAACGACTTGGGGTACCTTGCAATCCTCGTCACGAATCAGAGCGGTGTGGCGCGCGGCTACTATCCCGAAGAAGACGTGAAGAAGGTCTATGACTGGATGAATGAGGAATTAGCCCAGGTTGGAGCGCATCTTGATGCGCTCTATTTCTGTCCGCACCATCCGGCGGGGAAAATCCCGCAGTATACCAAGGAATGTGCCTGCCGCAAGCCGCAGACGGGCATGGTGGACAAGGCCTGCCAAGACTATGCGATCGACCGCGGCCAGTCCTTCTTTGTCGGCGACAGCGATGGCGACATGGCGTGCGCGCAGCGGGCGGGGCTTACCGGCATACGCTATACGGCAGGCAGCTTGCTGGACTGCCTGCAGGACATTATCCATTGATAAAAGTCCATGGACAGCACAGGAATTTATTTGCGGGCAGCGAATAGTATTCCGTAGAAAATAGAATGTTAGGGGAGGGATACTTGTGACCCTTTTTTGGCTGGCCGTGCTGCCGATACTCTGGTTGATATTGGCGCTTTCCGGCCTGAAAATGGCGGCCTGGAAGGCCTGCCCTGTGGCGCTTTTCCTGTCACTGGTGGTAAGCATCATGAATTTCGGCATGCCTTGGGATTACATGGCCAGTGCCGTGCTTGAAGGCACGGCACTGGCGTGTTGGCCGATACTTCTTATCATCACAGCGACTATCTATACATATCATCTATCGGTACATACGGGGGGCATGGAGCGCATCAAGGCCATGCTCACCTCGGTCAGCAGCGATTACCGCGTGCTGATCCTGCTCATCGCCTTTGGCTTTGGCGGTTTCCTTGAGGGAATGGCGGGCTTCGGTACGGCCGTGGCGATCCCGGCCAGCATGCTCGCGGGCATGGGCATCAATCCCGTAAGTGCCGTGGCCGTCTGTCTGGTGGCTAACTTCGTGCCATCGGCTTATGGCTCGATTGGCATTCCGCTGGTTACCTTGTCGGGCATCATGGGGACAGATCCTGCCCAGCTGGCTACCTATGTGGCGCTGCAGATCAGCATCCTGGGCATTTTCTGCCCCTTCCTGATGGTGGCGATTGCTGGCGGTGGCTGGCGGGCTATCCGCGGCATGGTGCCTATCTGTCTGGCAGCTGGCGTCGGCTATGTCGCGGCCCAGCTCGTCGTATCGTATTTCCTGGGGCCCGAGCTGGCGGGCGTCGCGCGGGGGCTGTCTGCACCATGGGAGCCATCATGGCTGCCGTGCGGTTCTTTCCCCCGCAGGATTTTGCCTATGTGCTGCAGCGGGAGGAAGCGCCAGCCGTCAACCGCCGGCAGGCGTTCTTTGCCTGGCTGCCCTTTGTGCTGATCTTCATCCTGCTGCTCCTGACCAGCAAGCTGGTGCCGATGATCTATGATTCGATTTCGCAGATTCGCACGTCAGTGCTTATCTACAAGGGGGATGGCGGCAGTCCCTATACCTTCCACTGGGTTGCGACGCCGGGCATGGTGATTTTCTTTGCCACGTTCCTCAGCGGCTTCATCCAGCGGACGCCCCTGGGCGACATGCTGCAGGTCCTGCGCAAGACGGTGTTTAGCCTGCGGCCGACCTTTGTGACGATCATCAGCATCATCGCCACGGCCAAGGTCATGGGCTATAGCGGCATGACAACGACCATCGCTGACCATACCGTGGCAGCTACGGGCGTCATGTATCCGGCTATCGCCGCCTTCATCGGCTCGGTGGGCGGTTTTATCACAGGATCGGCAACGTCCACCTGCATCCTTTTAGGCAAGCTCCAGATGGATGCGGCCGTGGCCATCGGGGCCTCCGAGAACACACAGGTCTGGATAGCTGCGGCCAATGCCACGGGCGCCTGTGCGGGAAAGATCATCGCCCCGCAGAGCATCGCCATCGGCGTCGCAGCCATTGGCGTCGCCGGGCGCGGCAGTGAAAGCCAATTGCTGGCCTTGGCGATGAAGATATACCTGCCGTTTATCCTGCTGCTGGGATGTTTGGTTTATATGGGACGAATATGGTTATAATGGAAATTTACAGCTTTGAAGCTTTTCAATCGTAGGAGAAACGAAATCCGCACAAAAGTGCGGATTTTTTTTTCTATGTATAGTATAATTAAATGTTAGTAGTCTTTGGAATACAGGAGTAATGATGTGGATAAATGGCTAGTCAAGTCGGGACTTATTGGAGAGACAACACAATATGATAAAAAAATACAGCCTGATTTTAGAAAGCCGAAAAGTTGGCTTAAAAGTGTCAGTGCCTTTGCAAATAGCTTGCCTTCACGATATGCGAGAGAAAATTTTGCATTTCAGGATTTAAAACGTTTGTATAAACGACAGACACATAATATATTGACGGAAACAGATTTAGAATCGTTTGGGTTGCTGACGGACGATGGTTACTTGACTAATGCTGGCGCATTGATGGCAGATGATTCTCCTATTCGACATTCGCGAGTTTTTTGTACGCGTTGGAGTGGACTTGACAAGACAGATGGGTTAGTTGAAGCGCAAGATGATATGGAGATTTCTGGCAGTTTAGTGGAGCTCTTTTTGCAATCAATGGACTTTGTAAGAAGAAATAATAGGTTGCGCTGGAAAAAACTGTCTGTTTTTCGGGTAAATATGCCAGACTATCCAGAACGTGTTGTACAGGAGTGTATTATCAATGCATTGATTCATCGTGACTATTTGGATGTTGGCAGTGAAGTGCATATTGACATTTTTGATGATCGTATGGAGATATATTCTCCGGGAGGAATGTTTGATGGCTCCCAGATACAAAATTTAGACATATATCATGTAGCTTCAAGGAGACGTAATCCTGTAGTAGCAGATTTATTTCATCGTATGAATCTGATGGAACGACGGGGGAGTGGGTTCCGTAAAGTATGTGATGGTTACAAACGGGCATATTTATATCGGGAGTCTGTAAGGCCACAGTTGTTTTCTGATGAAGCGAATTTTAGAGTAACGTTATTCAATCTTAATTATAATGTACCACCAATTGAGGCTTATGAAGAGGAAAAAGTAGTCTTTGCCGCTGGAAATGAGGTCGGTGCCGCTGGAAATGAGGTCGGTGCCGCTGGAAATGAGGTCGGTGCCGCTGAAAATGAGGTCGTTGCTCTTGATAATCAGCTAAAAAGAAGTAAGGTATCTAAAATAATGCGGACCCATATTATGATGGTCTTTAGTAAAACTACGACAAATGCTGTCTTTTCTCGCAAAGATATTGTAGAATGGTTAGGTTTTTCAGCTGCTTCTGCAGGCGGGCGGGTATTGGCGAAAATGAAAGAATTGAAGCTTGTGGAGCCTGTAACAGGATCGGGTAATGGGAAATATCGGTTTCGAGAAGAGTTGTATGGAGAATTAGTGCGATGGTGAGACTTGCAGTTATCATTCTAACCAAGAATGAAGAGAATAATATTGAGGACTGTATCCAAAGTGCGTCGTTTGCTGATGAAATTGTCATAATAGATTCTGGCAGCACCGATGCGACGCAGGCCAAGGCCGAGGCCTTGGGAGCACGCTTTGTCGTGCACCCGATGGGAGACGATGGCTTTGCTGGACAGCGTAATTTTGCCTTGACACAAACTGAGGCTGAATGGGTGTTTTTCCTTGATGCGGATGAGCGTATTTTGTCAGAGACAAGTTTTGAAATACGCAATGTTATTAATGAAGATAGGAATGTAGTATATCGTATCAAACGTATGAATATTCTATTTGGAAAATTGATGCGGCATGGAGCACATGCTCCGGATTGGTGTATACGATTATTTCCGCGTAAAGAAGTATGTTGGAAAGGGAAGGTACATGAACATCCTGAATTCAAATTGACTTGTTTAGATTTGAAGGGATGTATGCATCACTATACTTATAAAGATTGGGGTCGCTATTTTTATAAGCTAGGTCAGTATACGGATATGATGGCGGATAAGATGCATCAACGAGGAAAAAAAGCAGATTTAGTGGATTTGATTCTGCGTCCAAGCTACGCTTTTATTCGGGCGTATTTTTTTAAGTTAGGATTTTTGGATGGAGAATTAGGATTTATTTTTTCTGTTTTGCATGGTTATTACACGTTTATGAAATATTTAAAACTTCGGTACATTTATAGTAGTAAGGAATTAATAAAATGAAAGTAGCGATACTAGAGACTGTTAAGGCTAGTGCCGGATTTGAACTGGAATTTGATAGGATTATCATTGAGGCATTGAGGGAATGTGGTCATAATCCGGTCATGATGCTTCCTGAGGGGGCCAAGCTCGATTATGATTTTGATGTTCCTAAGTATTACTTATCAGGTGGCGGAATTATCTCTTATGATGGTGTTAAGGGATTGAAAAAAATATGGTATTCATATTTACGGGAAAAGCGTCGTGTAAAGTGGTTCGATGCAGCAGTCGGTATGGCTAAAGAAAAAGGTATAGATGCAATTGTATTGACTACGGCAACTTATCGCTATATGCGTGCGCTAAAAAAAAGTAGATTGCGGAATATTGACATACCGGTATTTTTTATTTTTCTAGGAGTAAATCCTCAAGAAAAACCGAGATTTTTATCTAAGGCAAATGATTGCTTGCCATATAAGAACATACATCTGTGCGTGACGACGTTAAGAGATGATTTCGGAGAAAATCGTCCTCGAAATGTTAAATTAATAAAGCCGCCAGTAATGATTCCTAAAAAATGTCAATGTCAAGCTGAACATAATCCGTTACGGATTGGTTTTTTTGGACATTATCGGAAGGGCGAAAAAAATATTGATTGGCTGCTGAGACTTGCAAATGAAGCAGTTTTTAATCGACCAGTGAAGTTCGTTATCCAACTAGTACCAACAACAGAAGAAGATCGTAGGGAAGTTGAACAGATTGTTGCTGGGTATAAAGAAAACCAAGTGGAATTTATCACACATAAGCTGTTGAATGATGACTGGTATAATGCAATACAATCTGTTGATATAGTGTATTTGCCATATACCGCGGAACGTTATCTTTATAATTGGAGTGCTATTTATTTTACAGCTATTGGTGCCAAAAAACCAGTGCTCACAACGAATGTTCTTAATCCAGAAGTAATGAAAAAATATTCTATTGGTGCATACATAGATGTAAATGATTTTTCTTTATTTAGGCATGAGATGGAAACGTTTGTTGATGGATATGAAAAAGAAAAAAATAAGTATGCATTAGAATTAGAAAAAGCGAACATGGAATATGGAAAGATGACATTTATCAATAATTTGTTAAAAAATGATACATAAAGTTTTTTGTTGATAGATGTATTCTTATTGAATTAGGAAATAAATAAGTTTGTATTTGAAAATGCGTCGTGAATAATGATGGCTTTTTTATATGTTGTAGATGAATGGATAAGTATCAATATGGAGAAAAATTACGATGAAACAATATAAGAATATACTCGTTAATGCCTTAATTAATTTAGGGGATGTAGTAGTTAGTACAAGCGCTATTGCTATTTTAAAAAAAGTATATCCTGATGCAAAAATAACGATGCTAGTTAAACCTGTAGTTGTAGAAGCATTGGTGAATAATCCGCTGATTGATGAGGTTATTCCGTTTCAATATAAGGCTAAAGAAAACTCAGTGAAAGCCATGTTAAAGATGGTTAGATTGCTGAAAAATAAAAAATATGATTTATCGATTTCATTTGACCGTAAATTGCGCCCTGCATTGCTTTGTTATTTAGCAGGGATTCCGGTAAGAGTAGGTCCGGATCGCGTGTTTGGTGATACGCCGAGTAAAGTTACTTGGCTTTATACAAACGTTGTTCATTTAGAGCATGATTTAAATAATACGCTACAAGCTGAGACATATCAATCGATAGTCCGAGGTTTTACTGGGAGTGATATTCATGAAAATCCAGTATTTGCACGAATAACAAAGGAATCGCAGAACAATGCGCAAAAGCTTTTACAACAGCTGCCATACAAGAAGAAACGTATAGCATTGTGTGTAAAAGGGACATTTCCATTAAAAACTTGGCCAAAGGAATATTTTGTACGATTGGTTGACATGTTGGTGGAAAAGTATGATGCATCATTCTATATTATTGGTGCACCAAATGATCGGGAATATGCTGATGAAGTAATAGAGGCGATGCATCAGAACGTTTTGAATTTTTGTGGGAAAACATCGTTAGTAGATCTTGCTGCAATTATGGAGCAGACGGATTTATTCGTTACAGTTGACACAGGAGCGACGCATATTGCTGCAACAACTGGTGTAAAAATGGTTACGATGTATGGGTGTACGAGTCCTAAGCGTTGGCGTCCTATTAACGTCAACGCAAGAGCTCTTTCAAGTGAAGAAAAATGTTGTCCTTGTAGTGTTCGAGTAGGTGAGTGTCCAAGCGCACCAAAGCCTGATTGTTTATGGCATATTACTCCAGATATGGTATTGAAGGAATGTATAGCGTTGTTGGATTAGATTGATGCTACCTGAGAAACTGTACATAAATATTAAAAGCTCATATTTTGAGCTATTAAAGAATGGAGAATCTATGTTAGGTTATATTGATATCGGAAGAAAAATATACAATATGCAGAATCCTAGGGAAGTTCATCGTTTCGTGGTGTTTGCCATCCGTTGCTTGTTACACCCTTTTCGGATGAAGCGGTTGGAAAAATTTTTTCATAGTACGCCGCTTATGGAAAAGATTGCAGCAGAATATGGCTTTGTTTATGAGCAGCCGACGCGAGCTTTCTTTTATAACAAATCTACTTTTTCTGAGCGAGCAACGCTGGTGGAAGAGCATATGGAATATTTGGCGGAACATGTAAAGGAACAGGATTTTCTGGATTTGTATGCAAAAAAAGAAAAGTTGCTTTGGCAATCGACGGATGAAGGTGCTGGTTTAAGGCTTGTTCTTTCTTATCATCCGGGACAACGTAAGGAAGGTCTGTTATCGTTAGTTCTATCTTGCGATGAGGGAGAATTATATCAGATGATTTTCTGGATTGCTAAAGATAGGCAAAGAGAATGGTCTTTGTGGATTGGCGCGATGCAGGGCCCGAATATGGAGAATGCACGGGAGATTATTAAAAGGGTAACAAAACGTTGTCATGCATACAGGACAAAAAACCTTATCTTGCATGTGACACAGGAACTTGCAAGGGCTTTGAGACTCAAGCATATCTATGCGGTAACTAATCATGGATATTATGCAAATAATCATATCCGCCGGGACCGTAAACTAAAGACAGACTTCAGTCAGTTTTGGCAAGAATCGGGAGGAACGCCTTGCAAAGATTTGCGTTTCTTCGAATTGCCTTTGAAAGAGTATCGTAAGACCATGGAAGAGATACCAACTCGGAAAAGAGCAAACTATCGAAAAAGATTTCAGATGCTGGATGAAATCGATGAATCGATTTTAGTGCGTATGAAGCGGCTAATGAAGTGAGAAGAGAAAATATGAAAAATATGCAGAGAAATGCCCAGAAAGAGATTATATGTCGAAAAGGTGGATTTTAGGATGTATGAACAGGACTTAAAACGGATAATCAGCAGTGTAGAAAATATAGGAAGGAGTCCAAATGCTGAAAATTTCAATATAGCTGTAGGCGTTAACGAAAAATTTGTTGCGCCATTAGGGATAATGCTTACTTCGCTGGCAATCAATAATCCGAAAAGGGAAATAGATGTAAATATCGGAACAAGTGACATTTCTGCTGATAGTATAGACCGCTTGAAGAAGTTTGTGGAGCGATACAGTAATATATCGATTAATATATATCATATTGATGGGGAGACTTTGGCTGATTATGTGGGGAGAAATAATCCAACCGCAGCATATTATCGTGTGGTAATGGCAACTGTATTGTATCCGGCTGTTAAGAAGTTGCTTTATATGGATGTAGATACATTATTCTTAGGTAAAATAGAGGACTTTGAAGCGATAGAATTTGGTGATAAAACATTCTTTGCGGTAGAAGATACCTTGCGGGGCATCTCGTTGAAAGAACATAAAGAAGAATTGGGATTGGGAAAAGAAGATAAATATTTCAATTCTGGTGTTATGTATATTGATTTGAAGAAATGGCATGAAAATAATATTTCAGAAAAAGTTATTGAGATGTTGCATGAACGAGCTATGGGGATAAGAACGTTCAGCTTTATGGACCAAGGGGCAATGAATAGTGTAACTGTTGGTTTATGGGGAGAGCTGTCGGATAGACTTCACTTGATGATTCCTGTACTGAGAGAGAAGTATAAAGGAAAACTACTGGAAGATACAGTTATATTACATTATGCTGGAGCGTATAAGCCGTGGAAATTTACAAGTGAAGGTGAGCTTGCAGAGTTGAGTGAGAATTGTGTTGATGTCGCATTGTTTGATAAATACAGAAAAGAATCGTTATGGACAGATTTTTATGGATATCAAAAGAGGTACACAACGTTAAGGCTTATTTCGCGATGGATGATGATAAAGGGTGAGTATGGATTATTTATAAAATGGTATATAAAGTATTTATTGTGTAAATATAAAATGGATTGATTGGTGAATGACTGTCAGGAAATAGGCATTCCCTCGTGAAAAAATGTTGCTTATGATTTATATGTTGTGATGATTGGAAAGGAACCGTAAACTATTATGTGTGGGATTTGTGGTTTCGTGTCAACAAGGAATACTGACATAAATAATTTAAAGTATATGAATGACAGCATCGAGCATCGTGGCCCGGATGATTGCGGCGAATATATTGCTAGAATGGGAAGGATGACTGTTGGCTTAGGTCATAGAAGACTATCTGTTTTGGATTTGTCTCAGGCTGGTCATCAACCAATGTTTTATGGGGATGATGTGGGGATTGTTTACAACGGAGAAATTTATAATTTTAGAGAAATACGCGATAGACTAATAGCAAAAGGCTACGTTTTTCATAGTGACTGTGATACAGAGGTGATTCTTGCCGCTTATTTAGATAAGGGGATTGAATCTGTTGATGATTTTAATGGAATGTTTGCGTTTGCGTTACTGGATTTTCGAACACAGGAGATTTTCCTCGTACGTGATAGAATGGGAAAGAAGCCTCTTTATCTTTATGATGATGGCAAGGATATTGTATTTTCCTCAGAATTAAAACCAATATATCGGTATCCTCATTTTCGAAAAGAGTTAAGAACAGATTTGATGGCACGATATATGTATCGTGGATATTTTGGTGGTAGAGATACAGTTTTTCATAATGTTGAACGTGTCCTCCCTGGTCATATTATTCGGTACAAGATTCAAGATATAGGACATTCTAAGCAAGATATTTGTTATTGGAATGTTCCTGAAGTGTATGATAAGTATAAGAATTGTGGTCCTGATGATTTTGCAACTGCAAAAGAAGAGTTGCGGGAATTGCTGTGTAAAGCTGTAAAACGCCGACTTATTGCAGATGTTCCAGTTGGAACTTTTTTGTCAGGAGGTATAGATTCGTCGTTGATTACAGCCATTGCGCAGGCAGTCAGTGATCAGAAGATAAAAACCTATAGTATTGGTTTTTATAATGACAAGGATAATGAGGCAAATTATGCTTCGAAAGTTGCAGATGCTTTAGGCACAGATCATCATGAACTCTATGTGGATGAACATAACTATCGTGAAATGCTGGATGATATGTGCTACTATTTTGATGAACCACATGCAGATAATTCAGCGATACCTACGATGTTGGTCTCTAAATTTGCCCGTCAAGATGTAACGGTAGCACTTTCTGGTGATGCGGGGGATGAACTTTTTTGTGGATATGATTCATACGATAAAATGGCTTATATGGATAAGATGTATCCGTATGCGAAGGTAACACAATTCCTGGCAAGGGGAATCTATAGAATAACTGGCAAACATATAAAGTCCAAAAGGTCGGATAAAATAAATATGTTTTTTGGACAGCCATTATCTGTCACGCAGTTGTTAACAAAATATGATATTGATGAAGCAGAACAATATGTATTGGGAGAACAGGCGGGGATCGCTTTTGACGAAGCTGATTTAAGAGAAGAATCCTATCAGATTCGGAAGATGTTATTAGATCAGATTACGTTTATGACTGATGATATACTGGCAAAAGTGGATAGAGCGAGTATGCGTTTTTCATTGGAATGCAGAAGCCCTTTGCTTGATCCTGATATTATAAAATTTTCCTATAGCATTCCACAAAAATTTAAATATAAGGACAAGAAACATAAAAAATATATTTTGCAAGAATTATTGGCAGATTATGTTCCTAGAAAATTATTCGAACGTCCTAAACATGGGTTTTGCATGTCGGTTCGATCTTATTTAGATGACAACGATGACTTGAGAAAGTATATAGAACCAAGTTATTTGAAAAAACAAGGGTTATTTGATGCAGAGGCAATAAAAAATTTATATAGTTCCTTTTTAACTCATAGTTATAGAGAGGCACATAATGTGTTGTGGAAATTCTATGTATTTCAAATGTGGTATGAACGCTTCATGACCTAAAATTAAAGAGATGAAGTATTATCAAATTTGTAGATGATTCAATGAGATGAATATGTCAGAGAAACGAGGATGTATTAGTGAAGAAATACTGTGATATAAAGTTATTGGTTTTCATGTATATAAGTTCAACAATTATCACGTCGTTGGCAATGAAGAACTTCAGCTTGAAGCATACTACTTTTTTGCTTGTGGCATCGTTGTTGATTGTGTTGCAACGAAAAATATATGTTTATAAGAATTCGTATTATCGGATGCTTATTGCCTTGCTTGGGGCATCTTTTTCCGTTTTCATCGTCAGGTTCTTGGCGCCAGGACAAATAAAAGTATGGGATGTTGATACTTTTATTGCTTTTGCGGTGGCAGCTGTCAATATAAGCTTATTGATTGTATCGCTTATCAATTCTAAGTGTGTCCGCAATATAGCAGCTGTGTTGCTGGGGGGAGTTTTTGTTCTTCCTTTGTTGTTGATATGGGGAAATTACTTTTCGGAACATACTTGGATAAATGCTGATGCAATTTCGGCTATCTTGCAAACGAATCCTTCAGAGGCAATGGATTACCTTCGTGATCGTATGGAACTTAAAGTGGCCTTTGTTTTTGCGGGAATAGCGGCATTGGCAGCGTTCTTGTATAAAAGTCTTCATCAGTTAGAGATTAAGAAGGCAAAGAAGAATTACATTCTTATAGTGTTACTGATTGTTTTAAATATTGTATTGATGGTAAGGACGAATGACAATTTTGTAACTTGGGCTGCGCATGAAGCTCGTGACTATCAGGAAAGCTATGCAGAATATGTTCGCGCTAAGCAGGAACGCAATGAGAATGTCTTAAAAAATATGTCATTTATAGAAAGTGGCAATAAGGGTATATATGTTTTGGTAATTGGCGAGTCTGAAGCACGGAATCATATGTCAGCATATGGATATGGAAGAGAAACAACACCTTGGCTGGATTCGGTAAAAAATCAAGAAAATGTGATTCTTTTTTCTAATGCATATGCTTGTTATTGTGATACGGGGCATGCCTTGCCGTATGTATTGACCGCCAAAAACCAGTATAATGATATGGAAATAAAAGAAGCTGTATCTATCGTTGATATGGCCAAAGCTGCTGGCTTCAAGACAGTATGGCTTAGCAATCAGGTTCGTTTCAGTGGTTGGGATAACCCCATCACGATTATTTCTGATGAATCGGATCAGCAGATTCGTATCAATACGCATATCGGCAATACACTGGATACGGATTATTACGATGGAGAATTGGTTAATCGCCTAGATGATATCGATTATTCAGATAAGATGCTGATTGTTATTCATTTGATGGGCAGTCACCTATCCTATCATAGCCGTTATCCTGTAGAATTTGAAAAGTTTACAGGTGAGGGATATCTTAGTGAGTATGATAATAGTGTTTACTATACGGATTATGTCGTCAACAATATCGTTGACAAATTGTCACAGAAAAAAGATTTCAAGGGCTTAATCTATTTTTCTGATCATGGAGAAGGGATAGACAAAGATTTATCGCATAACTCGGCAAACTTTGTATATGATATGGTATATATTCCGTTCTATATGTATTTGTCGCCACGCTACATGGAAGAAAACAAAGAAGCTGTTCGGATGTTGAAGAGCAGAGCAAATGACTATTTCACGAATGATTTGATATTCAATACGGTTATGGGCGTAATGGGAATCAAGGCGGAAAGTGTTTATGAACCAGAAAATGATTTAACCAGCCAGGATTATGATGGCAATCTCGGACGCTTCCTGACTATGTATGGTACAAAGAAAATCAGCGATGATCCGGGGTTGGAGAAAGGAACTGATTAGTGTAATATTTTGTATGGAAGGATAGCTTTATTCTATATAAACGTATTTTTGCGTGAGTTGGTTGAGTATGTTATTATTTATATATTTTATATATGCATTTATGTTTATGCTGTGTCAAATAATAAGTGGGGTATGTGATAATGAAACGAGAATGTTGAAATTTCGCGACAAAGTCTTTACGCGATTTATTTATAATATATTGATTATTCCTAAAATACAAAGGTTACAAAGAAAAATATTATTATCATATTATAGATTCTATGAAAAAAGATTATTGATACATCTGACAATTATAGAGGCATACGCCTTGATTGTACCTTGGTTTAGTGGGCGATTGATGGGGGTTATATATGAGGTGTTGCTATTAGCATATATATATTGGTGGCGGAACATAAAGGTAAATAGATGTGTAATAAATGATTTTATTGTGCATAGTATACCGATTTTGTTAATGATATATATGTGGGCTGTGAAATTGTTGAAAATAATTAATGAGCTAGCAATGGATGGGGAGAATAAATATATATCAACGCTTTTCTTTTTTATGATAGATTTGGTGGTTGTTATTGCTATTGGAATGATGTGGTGCTGGGAAATTAATATGTATTATGGTCCTTTTTCTAGGATGAAAAGGAAAGTGATTTGGATGAGTATGCTATCATTACATATAGCGATGATGATTTATTCTTTCGGTATTGTTAATATTATTCAATCTGAAAATAGTACGATGATTATG
Source organism: Pseudoselenomonas ruminantium (assembly GCF_900113715.1). Classification (GTDB taxonomy): domain Bacteria; phylum Bacillota; class Negativicutes; order Selenomonadales; family Selenomonadaceae; genus Selenomonas_A; species Selenomonas_A caprae. Next base: position 43,342 of record NZ_FOQK01000012.1, read on the forward strand.
GAACAATTAAAGGAAGATAGTGGGAGTGAATATGTGATTCGTATAGCAAAATATTCTGTAGCTCCTGTGTTAGGATGCAATGAGAATGTGGGGGGGTTATTTAAGTATAATTATGGTGTAAAAAATATGATAAGTGGGGATTCTTTAAGAGAAAATGATGCCCTTTTATTTGAATCTTTGTTTGCTATGGGAGTTGTATACTTTTATTCAAAAATATTACCAGATGTATAATTGGTTATCATTAGATATTAGTGGATGATTTGTCGAATCTTTTAGTGAGATAAAGAAGGTAAAACATTAGTTGAAGGGATGGTGTATAAATTGAATCTTGGAGAAGAGAACGAACAAGTTGAGTTTAAAAAGAGCACTAGCGAATTGAAGGAGGCCGTATATTCAATTGTTGCCATCCTTAATAAACATGGTGTTGGTGATGTGTACTTTGGTATTCGTAACGATGGGACCGTGGTGGGACAAAATATTACCGATCATACGTTGCGTGAGGTAAGTCAGGCTATCCGTACACATATTAAGCCGGTAATTTATCCGGAAATTACTAAAGAGATGATTGATAATCGTCAGGTTGTGCACGTCAAGTTCAAGGGATACGCGCAACCCTATTTGGCGTATAATATTCCGCGGATTCGTGTAGCAGACGAAGATTTGGTTATGGATCAGGACGCTTATGCAGATATGCTTAGAATTCGTGAGGACAAGGGGCGTAATTGGGAACAACGTGAGTCAGAGTATCAGATTTCGGATGTAAATACAGGGGTGTTAAAAGATTATTTGCAACGTGCGAAACAGGTGGGACGAATCACGTTTTTGGAAGAAAATCCCATTGTAGTGTTGAATCGGTTGAATCTTGTTCGTGGCTCGAGATTGCTCAATGCAGGCGCAGCATTGTTTGTGGAAAGCAATATAAACGAAATTCAAATGGCGAAATATGCCTCGGATGAGCGGTTGACCTTTACGGATATTCGTAGAGAGACAGGATCAATTTTCAAATTGGTTCGTATGGCGGAGCAATACTTAGTAGATGCTATGGATTGGCGTGTAGAATTCAATGGCAGTATGAAGCGGGTAGAGGTTCCTGAGATTCCAGTTGGTGCATTACGTGAAGCGCTAATCAACGCTTTTGCGCATCGTTCCATTGAATCCGGGGAAAGTATTGATGTAGCTGTTTATCGCAATCGGATAGAGATATATAGCCCTGGGGAGTTTCCAAATCGCTTGACGCCACAGATGTATATTGAAGGAAATGAACGTCCCATCAGGCGAAATCCGTTGATTACGCGTGTGTTATACTATTCGCAGGATATGGAGAGTTTTGCGACAGGGTTGAAGCGTATTCAGCATTTATGTGATGTGGCAGGATGTAAGGTGGATTATCGTAAGGATGCGTATGGATTTACTGTAATTTTTTCGCGTAGAAAAGAGCATCACTCCCAAGTCACCCCCCAAGTCACCCCCCAAGTCACCCCCCAAGTCACCCCCCAAGTCACCCCCCAAGTAGTATTCGATGACCCTAAAATAGTTCGCTTGTTGGCATTTTGTGAAACGCCTAGGTCATTGCAAGAGATGATGCAATGCTTAGAGTTGACAGATCGTAAGCATTTTCGCCGTCGGTATCTGAATCCATTATTAGAATCGGGTCAGTTGCGTATGACAATGCCGAATAAGCCACGGAGTAGTTTGCAGAAATATATTGCTGTACCTGCTGAACAGAGGGAGTGAAAAAGGATGGATTTACCAGAAAAAATTATTGCGGGGATAAAAGAGCTGGCTAAGGAGTATAATGTCCAAAAGGTAGTTCTGTTTGGCTCGCGGGCGCGTGATGGCGTGACGATTTATGAAAAAGTATGAAACCCATATCAGCAATTTGCGAGTAAAGGTAAAATGAGGTGAGTTTTTTTGCGTGGCAGTTACGATGTGGTGATAAATAGCCGAAGATTGCAGTATAAATTTACAATCCGGCGGAATGTGACGATTATCCGAGGTCAGAGTGCCACGGGAAAGACTACGCTCGTGGAAATGATTCGGGATTGCAATGAAAATGGTATCGATAGTGGCATTACGATAAGTTGCGACAGGGAATGTGTGGTTTTGTCAGGCCGTAAGTGGGAGCGGGATATAGCGGAGCTGAAAAACTGTATCATATTTATCGATGAAGGCCATAATTTTGTATTATCGCAGGACTTTGCTACAGCTATCCGTCACTCGTCTAACTACTATGTCATCGTTACACGTGAGCGTTTGGAAAATATTCCGTATAGCGTAGATGAGATTTACGGCATAAGGACTTCGGGAAGATATGGGGAACTGAAATCTTCCTATCATGAGTTCTATCGCTTGTATGAAAATATTCCCTTCAAAGGAAATGGCAAGATAGAGAATATCCTGACGGAAGATTCCAATTCGGGCTATCAGTTCTTCCGGGAGATTATCCAAGAGCATGGAGGCGATTGCATAGCGGCTGCGGGAAAGTCGAATATGGCTAAGGCGGTTATGGATAGCAAGGGTCCTGTGCTGGTTATTGCTGATGGAGCCGCGTTTGGCCCCGAGATGGAACGGATTACTGAGCTTATGAAAATTCGTGATAATATTTATTTGTACCTTCCGGAGTCTTTTGAGTGGCTGATTTTGCAATCGGGACTTATTCTAAGAGAAAACTTGCTGGATATGCTGGCGAAGCCTTATGCTTATATTGATAGCGAGAAATATTTCAGTTGGGAACAGTTCTTTACAGAAGTTTTGCAGGATAGTACGAAAGGCACGATTTATCAGTATGCGAAAAGCAAGCTGAATCCTGTGTATCTGCATGAGAATAACAAGATGAAGATATTGACGGCGATAAGACCGCTGGCAGATCGGTTGGGATGGTGATTCAGGTGTTGCATGTCTTTTATGGCGATATGCCAGGGGTTATTTTTAATACAGCAGTGTTTTTTAAAAACAGCTATGATGATGATTGGATTGTGGATGATTTTTCCAAGCGGATGATTGCTGATGTAGATAAATCTGAAGTTTTGGGAACAGGGGTTATTGACAGTCCTGTACTGGGGAAGATTGCGCCAGAGCGGTTGTCGGGAGGCGTGAAGACTTTGATGCTGGTGAAGTTCATGCCAGAGATGGTTTTCAATGCTTCGGCTTGTGGAAATAATTGCGCCAAGTGGCTGCTGAAAATTGCGGAGAATGAGGATCGGACGGTGAATTTGCGCAATATCATGAACTTTGGTGAGGAGCCGTTTGCTATCCATGTAATCAATACGGACCAAGTGGTACATAGCATGCAGGAACTGGTGCCTATTGCGGTCAGATATGTATAGCAATATTAGAGGCGGGGCGCTTTTGTCCTATGAAATGTTGGGGGTTAGGTAATGTTTTTAGCGTTTTGGGCAGGGTTGCAGCAGGATATCAAGCTGGTACTTTTGGCTCCAGCGGTTTGTGCGATTTTTCGGCTGGCGTTTATATTGGTTTATGGGCCGAAGAAAAGTCCCGTGGGGGAGTGGCGTAAGTGGTTTACGTGTTTTCGCTATGGTTTCTGGTGGGGCATGGATTTCAATGCGTATGTATATCTGTATCTATTGGTGCTTGTCTCACTGCCGGCGGCGTTTATCCCTGCGTATTATGCTGTAGGTGACACGGTACGGCTGATTGGTGTTACGGTATATCTGGTGGTGCTGTATACGGCCTTTATGGGAAAGATGATTTTCTATTATCATTTCCATGATACCTTCAATCCGACAATGAAGCTGGGCGTCAATGCAGATAAGATGAACTTTGTCGATATTTTTTTCAATCAGAACTATGGGGCATGGATTCTTCTTGGCTATATTCCCTATACCTGGCTGAGCTGGCAGGTGGGCAGCTGTTTGCTGCGCCTGCCAAGTCTGCCATACCTGTCGCTTTCATCGCCTTGGTTGCAGTATGGGCTCAATACGGTAGTGTTTTCGGCGTCCGTGGTGCTTTTTTATTGGCTGCGCTATGGTGGTACGTTGCGGCATCGCCAGAAACCTGAGTGGGATGAAGTGCCACCAATTGTAAAGAATGATATGTTCCTGGGTAAGGCAACCGTGGATGATTTGATTGCGTTTGAGCTGGCGTGCAAGAGTACTGTCAGTGAGGCTCTTTTGCATACGGATGCAGAGTCGCTTGAGGTGCTGCGGCCGGTTCTTTCTTCGCCGCAGATGTTTTCCGAGAACTTGTGGGCACCCTTTCAGCATCAGACAAAGGGGGCACGCATCCGTAAGCCTAAGCATATCTTTTTCCTTTTGGGTGAGAGTCATGGGCAGGCGCCGTTCGATGCTCCGTATGAATATCTGAATCTGATGGAAGCCAGCCGCCGTTACCGCAGCCAGGCACATACGGTAGCCATAGATAATTTCCTGCCAGCAGGCATGATTTCACAGCCAGCATTGACTAGTTTGTTGGCTGGTGTTTATGATGCCGGCATGGAGCTTAATGAGAATAAGGCATTCTGGTATGGCAATATACCTATATCGCTGCCGTTGCAGCTGAAAAAGCTTGGTTATCGCACGGAGTTCTGGTACGGAGGCGGTCTGAACTGGGGTAGTCTCGAGCACTTTGTTCCCGCAATCGGATTTGATGCCTGGCATGGCGGCCCGGATTTCTGTCCGAAAGGTTCGCCGAAGACTTGGCTGGGGGTTTATGACCATATTTTCCTGGAGCAGGCCGCTAAACTCATTCAGCAGGATGATACGGAGCAGCCGGTGTTCCACTTCCTGTATACGACATCGAATCATGGCCCATATAATATGCCGTATGCGGAGTATGGATTCTCAGCGGAGAAGGTTATGCCTGCGGCGCCGGAGGCTTTGCTGAAACATGGCAAGATGATGAAACAGATGGCTGGTATCTGGTATGCGGATCAGGCACTGATCAAGTTTGTTGAAAAGATGCAGACAGTTTATCCAGACAGTCTGTTTGTTGTCACAGGGGACCATACCACAGGGCTTATTCCGTTCCAGTGTGGTGTGGTGGGCCGTACGGAGCCGAATCTGCGTGAGCGGGTATTGACTTCCTTTGCGATATCACATCCGGAGCTTACTGCGGATATGCTGGCCGAAAATACGATTGGCGGGCATATGAATATTATGCCGACGCTATTTGAGCTCATTGCACCGGCAGGCTTTACGTATTATTCTATTGCGGAGCCGCTGACAGAGCCAATCCATCGTGTGGTTACGCCTTACTGCTGGCTGACCCATGACAGGATTGGCGATTATCGGGATGGCTTGTCGCAGCAATTGGCAGTTTCGGAAGATTTGCTGCCGTTTGAGCGTGACCGTGAGAAGTTCCGCGAGGAGCGCGATGCATGGTGTGAGCTGACCGGTTGGCTGGTGCGTCATCCGGAACTCCTTGATGATGCCGGACGAGGGAAAATGGTGTAAGCGTGAATATTTATGCGGAAGTGGTTCCATCGCATGACAGACTGAGTATAAGCGTGTATAATAGGTTTTGGCCCGGTGCTTTTGGCGCCGGGCTTTTGCAGGTAGTTTACAGAATCAAGGATTAGGATAGGAGAAAGCAAGTTATGCAGGTTTCGGTGCTGGCCAGTGGCAGCAAGGGCAATGCGGTCTATGTAGAGATGGATGGCTGCCGGCTGCTTATTGATGCAGGTATCAGTGCGACGCGGATCAAGAAGGCGCTTATGGCGCTGGATGTGGATGCAGCAACGCTCGATGGTGTGCTGATTACGCATGAGCACCGCGATCATATTGCAGGACTCACGACGTTGTCGAAGTGGTATCATTTACCGATTTTCACGCGGCGGGCGACGTTTGCGCATATGAGCTGTCAAGCGCAGCTGCCAGCGGACTGCCTGCATCCGATTGAGGATGGTTTCCGGCTGGGCGGTGTGCAGATCATGCCGTTTTCGACTTCGCATGATGCGGCAGATCCTGTCGGTTACCGCGTGCAGGGCTCGAAGTGCATGGCGCTGGCAACGGATCTTGGGTTTGTGACGGCGAGCGTACAGGCGGCCATTGATGGCGCGGATGTGCTGGTGCTGGAGGCGAATCACGATCCTGAGGTGCTGAAGAATGGCTCGTACCCATGGCCGCTTAAGCGGCGCATCCTGTCGAACCGCGGTCATCTGGCCAATTCGGATGCGGCCTGGGCGCTTGCACGGCTGCGCAAGCAGCCCGAGAAGGTTTTCCTTGCGCACCTGTCGGAGGAGAACAACCGGCCGGAGCTGGCGCAGGATACGGTACAGGGCATCCTATCCCGGCAGGGGATTGCGCTTGATTTTGCGGTGGCTAGCCAGACGGAAACCGTATCAATGGTAAGAAATTAATTCGGGAGGGATTTTGCATGAAATCGTTCTTTCAGGTAAATAGCAGTAAAAAACAGAAAAACATTATCGGCGCTTTGCTGATAGCAATGTCGGTGGTGTCGTTCTCGGGGTGCTCGGCTGGCACGGCGGGGAATAGCGATAGCTCGTCATCGGGAGCGGCCGCAGTGGCCCAGCAGACGGCCGCTAATGAGGCAAACCTTTCGGATGCGCGCAATACGCCGGTCGTGCGTGCGGCCAAGGCGGTTGGCCCGGCGGTAGTCGGCATCACGAACAAGGCCATTGCGCGTGACTGGTTCAACAATCCGGTCGAGACGGAGGGGGTAGGCTCGGGCGTCATCTTCAAGAACGATGATGGCAAGAGCTATATCGTGACGAATAACCATGTCATCAGCGGTGCTAAGGAAATCATTGTTTCGCTGGCTGATGGCCGCAGCCTCAAGGGCAAGCTGGTCGGTGCGGACGAGATGACGGATCTGGCGGTTGTACGTGTGGACGACGGCAAGCTGCCAGCAGCTGAGTTTGCGGATTCGGATAAAATCGTGGTCGGCGAGCCGGCCATCGCCATCGGTAATCCGATGGGCCTGGAGTTCCAGGGCAGTGTGACGAGCGGTGTCATCAGTGCTTTGAACCGCACGCTGGACATCAGCGATAAGCGCGTCAAGCTGCTGCAGACGGATGCGGCTATCAACCCGGGCAACTCGGGCGGTGCGCTCGTCAATGCCGACGGCAAGGTCATCGGCATCAACAGTGCCAAGGTGGCTGCCAGCGGCGTCGAGGGCATGGGCTTTGCGATTCCGACGAATACGGTGCAGAACGTCATCGATGAAATCCTCAGCAAGGGCTATGTGGCCCGGCCGTATCTCGGTGTGACGGTCTTCGATCCGCAGACGGCTGGCCGTTATGGCTACCAGCTCAACATTGACAAGGGCGTTTATGTATTCCAGCTCACGCTCAATGGCCCGAGCGGCAAGGCAGGCCTGCAGCGCGGCGATATCATCCTGAAGCTCAATGGCGAGGAGACGAACAGCGTCTCGGATCTGCGCGCCAAGATTGCCGAGCATAAGGTCGGCGATACGGTCAAGGTGACGTATGATCGCAATGGGGCAGAGCGCACGGTGGATGTGGTGCTCGAGGAAATGCCGCAGGATAATAAATAATGAAGATTACGATTGTCTGTGCGGGCAAGATCAAGGAAAAATATCTGAGTGCGGGAATCGCGGAGTTCATGAAGCGCCTGCGTCCGTTTGCTCAGGTGGAAATCAAGGAAATCCACGAGGAAAAGATGCCTGATGAGCCATCGGCAGCGGAGAAGGAGCAGGTGCTTGGCAAAGAGGGCGAAAAATTGCTGCGGCTCGTGCCGGCGGGCAGTTATCTGTTTGTACTCGATGTGTATGGCAAGGAAATGCCGTCGGAGAAGCTGGCGGAGAAAATCGACCAGCTCGGCATTCAGGGACGCAGCAATATCACCTTCCTGATTGGCGGTGCGTTTGGCCTGTCGAAGGAGGTGCGGGCGGCGGCGGATGAGAAGCTCAGCTTCTCGCAGCTGACGTTCACGCATCAGATGGTGCGCCTGCTGCTCGTTGAGCAGATATACCGCTGCTTCAAAATCAATCGTGGTGAGAAATATCATTGGTGAAGAAAGCCTTCCCCTGCGGGGGAGGGCTTTTGTCTTGGTGTTGTTTCGCGATGTTTTGTGGTATGATATAAATGTCAGATTTTACTAGTTTTTTTCGTGAGACGGCAGGGAGGAATTGTCGCTATGCGGAATCTATATATAGGACTAGGTGTGTTGTTCTTGGGCGCAGGCATATTCTGGGTCAGTGGCGATTATCCACGGCTCGGGATGGCGGCGCTGTTTGCCGGCGGCTGGTCGCTGGTGCAGGGCTGGCGTGCCTGGCGTGAGAGCGGGGGCCGCAAGCTGCGTACGGATGCGCTGCAGGCGGACCTCGCGCGGGCGGCTGAGGCGAGCTGGCAGAAGGCACTGGCCGATTATGACCGCATCGAGACTGTGCGGCGGCAGATTCATGATGTGGAGCTTAGCCGGCAGCTAACGGCCATCCAGCAGGAGTCCGCGTGCATGCTGAATTATCTGGAGAAACATCCCGACCGTGTGCCTGTGGCGCGCCGATTCATCGATTACTATCAGGACCGGGCGGCAAGCCTCAGCGAGGAGTTCCATGAGCTTGAGCAGACGCGGCTGGAGACGGAGCAGGTACGGCAGGTGCGTACGCGGCTCAAGGAGACACTGGCGGCTTTTGATGAGGCCTATGCCGCTGAGTTCGAGAAGGTCATGGGGCCTCAGCTCATGGACATGGAGGCCGAGATGACGGTGATGCAGCAGCATCTGGAGTCGGAGGGGATTGCCGATGATCCCAGCCGGCCGCAGCCGAAAAAGCAGCCGGCGGCGCAGGCTAAGCGTCCTCCGCGGCAGGATATCCCTTTTACCTTTGGCAAAGGGCGTTCTGGCCGCAATAAGAGCGGCCAGGGCAGTTACAGCATCGTACCGCCGGCTGTGCGTGGTGAGGTCGTCAAGGAGAAGATCATCCTGAGCCTGCTGGCCATATTCCTTGGCTGCATCGGTGCGCATAAGTTTTACCGGGGCAAGACCTTTGCGGGCATCATGTATCTGGTCCTGTTCTGGACGTTTCTGCCGGGCTTCATCGGCTTTATCGAGGGCGTCCGCTATCTGTTCATGCCCGTGGACGATTTTTATGAGAAGTACTACCGCTGAGTTTTGAGGTGACGACGATGGACATCAATCTGGAAGATCTCATGAAAGCAAAGCAAGAAGCTGCAGGGGCAAAGGCACCTGTGGCAGCAGACGAGGCGCTGGCGGCGCAGGTCGAGCAGCAGACGCTGCAGCTGACGCCGGAGGAGCGGGCGCAGGCCGATAAGATAAAGGCGGGCATCGACCTCACGGATTCGACGGCGGTGCTGAGTTTCGGCGCGCCAGCCCAGCAGAAGATCACTGAGTTTGCCGATGGCGTGCTCGCCCAGGTGCGCACGAAGGACAGTGGCCCGGTGGGGGAGCTTTTGGGCAGCCTGGTGACTGAGGTGCGCGGCTTTGAGGGGCATAAGCCCGGCGGCTTTTTGGGCAAGCTGCCATTCATCGGTGGCCTGGCCAGCAAGGCTGAGGACATCAAGAATGGCTATGACAAGCTCTCGGTGCAGGTGGAGCGCATCCAGAGCAGTCTTGAGCAGGCCAAGATCAAGATGATGAAGGACGTCGTCCTGTTCGATAAGCTTTACGATGAGAATCTGGCGTATTTCAAGCAGCTGCAGGTATATATCCAGGCTGGTGAGGAGAAGCTCACGGAGATGCGTGAGGTGACGCTGCCGAAGCTGCGTGCGCAGGCGGCTGCCGCAAATGATCCGATGGCCGTGCAGGTCGTGGCAGACTTTGAGGGCAGCGTCGAGCGGTTTGAAAAGAAGGTCCATGATCTCAAGATCAGCAAGACCATCGCCATCCAGACGGCACCGCAGATCCGCTTGATCCAGAACAACGACAAGGCGCTTATCGACCGTGTGCAGACGGCTATTTACAGCACGATACCGCTCTGGAAAAATCAGATGGTCATCGCCTTGGGGCTGTCGGCACAGCAGCAGACGCTGCAGATGCAGCGGGCTGTGACGGATGCGACCAATGAGCTTTTGCGCCGCAATGCCGAGCTCTTGCAGCAGAATACGGTGGAGACGGCTCGTGAGAATGAGCGCGGCGTGGTCGATATCGAGACGGTGCGCGAGGTCAATGAACGGCTGGTGGCCACCATTGAAGAGACAATCAAAATCCAGCAGGAGGGCCGGGCGAAACGCCAAGCGGCCGAGGCCGAGCTGGTACAGATCGAGGGGCGCCTGCGGGATACGCTGCTGAAAAGCAGTGGGCGCCGGGAGTGATAAAAGGGAATGAATAAGAGACGGTACACGACACAAAAGCATATTACCTGGCTGGCGATGCTGATGCTGCTCGTGTTGGGCGTTGTCGTCCTGCGCTATGGCTGGCTGCAGCTCATACAGGGCAATGAGCTTTCCGAGCGCATGAAGAATCAAGTCGGGCATGACTATGCCATCCAGTCGCCACGCGGTGCAATCCTTGACCGCAACGGCCGGGAACTGGCGGTCAGCACGATGACCAAGTCGCTCTATGTCGACCCGAACCATGTCGAGGATGCGGCTGTGCTGGCAGCCGATTTGGCGACGGCCATTGATAAGCCGGAGCAGGAAATCCTTGACGATATAAATGTGGGCGGCGGCTTTGTCTGGGTGAAGCGGCGCATGGAGCAGACTGAATATGAGGCTGTGCGCAAGCTGATCCGCGAGAAGTCGTATCAGTCCTGCCTGGGATTCCGTGATGAGGCGAAACGCTACTATCCGAACGATGCACTTGCGGCTAATGTGCTGGGCTTTGTCGGTACAGATGACAAGGGACTCGATGGTGTTGAGCAGGCGCTCGATGGCCTGCTCAAGGGCGAGATAAAGGAAAAGTATCTGACGACTGACCGTCAGGACCGCCCTATCCTAGACTCAATTTTCACAAGCAGCCGCCGTTACCGCGGCGATTATTGCAAGACGGTAGAGCTTACGCTGGATAGCGGCATCCAATTCATCGTGGAGCAGGAGCTTGACCGCGCCGTGGCTGAGAATAATCCCAAGTCCATTACCTGTGTTGTCATGGACCCGAAGACTGGAGAGATACTGGCGATGGCTTCGCGGCCTTCGTACAATCCGAACAAGTTCTGGGATTATCAGCCGGAAGTATGGAAAAACCGTGCGGTGTCGTTTATCTATGAGCCAGGGTCGACGTTCAAGTCGGTCGTAGCCGGTGCGGCCCTGCAGGAGAAGGTTGTCACGCCGAATCAGGTCTTTGTCGACCCTGGCTATGTCATGGTGTCGGGACGCCGCATCCAGAACTGGAGCGGTACGAGCTTTGGTACCGTCACGTTCACCGATGTCGTCAAGCAGTCGCTCAATACGGGCTTTGCGCAGGTCGGCTTGCGGCTGGGGGCGGAGAAAATCACGGCCTATGCCAAGAAGTTTGGCTTTGGCGAGGCGACGGGCATCGATTTGCCGGGCGAGGAGAGCGGTATCCTGTTCGAGCCGGAGAATATGCGCGACTCGGATATTGCGACGATGTCCATCGGCCAGAGTATCGCGGTGACGCCGCTGCAGCTGGTGACGGCGATGTCGGCGATTGCCAACGATGGCGTCCTGCTGCATCCGTATATCGTGAAGTCCATCCGCAATGCCGATGATTCGGTCTATGAGGAGCGGCAGACCAAAGAGGTGCGCCGCACGATCGAGTCGGCCACCGACAAGACGCTCGTGGGGCTCTTGGAGCAGGTCGTTGCCAGCGGCGGTGGCCAGAAAGCCAGTGTGCGCGGCTATCGCATTGCCGGCAAGACTGGTACGGCGCAGAAGATCCGTGAGGATGGTGCCGGCTACATGGAGGGACGCTATATTGCTTCGTTCTGCGGCTTTGCGCCGGTCGAGGATCCGCGGATCACCGTGCTGGTCATGATTGATGACCCGAGTACGGGCAACTACTACGGCGGTCAGATTGCGGCTCCGGTGGCGGGACGCATCTTTTCCCAGCTGTTCCGCTATCTGCACATCGCGCCGTCAAGCGATCCATTTGCCAATATGGAGCCGCCCAAGAATACTCCCCAGCCGAAGCCAGTCAAACCGTATGACGGCGAGGTGCCCGAGGGCAAGATCGTGATGCCGGACTTTACGGGCAAGAGCCTGCGCGAGGCAGCCAAGCTTGCCAGCGACAAGGGGCTGAGCTTTACGGGCGAAGGATCGGGCTACGCGACGGGACAGAGCATCCCGGTGAATACGCTCGTCGACCAAGGGGCAGGCATCGTGGTTTACTTCAAGCCGGATTAGAGAGATACATATATGATACGTATGAGTCCGCTGACGCAGGAAAGTGTCAGCGGACTTTTTTGCAAATTGCAGTTTATCTGTCCGTACGTGGTTAAAACAAACTCGGTACAGCTCAGCTTGGGTGGGGGCGGGTGCACTTTTTCTCCGCTCTCGCTAAATGACCCGCGCGGCTGCTTTAGTACGTACTTAGATACATGTGCCGGGCAGGCCAGCGGCACGCCAATACATCGAAACGTTCTAGGAAGTACCTACCGCGGGCCATCCCTCACTGCGTTCGGGCAAATCGCTCCCGCTGCGAAGAAAGTGTACCCGCCTCCGCCCTCTGCTACGTTTGGATAAGCCTGCTTTGTTCCGGCATTAGGCTACGAATTACAGCGATGTGCTTGTTACGAGAGAAACGGTTCGTACCATCTCAGATTTCCATTACCAAAGGGGCGAACGGGGTAGTGCTTCTTTCTGTCTGGAGCGACTGTCCTGCGCAGCAGGACTGGGCCGTAAGCGCATAAGCTAGACTCCGATGTGTACGCCGCGACCTGGTGACGGGAGCAGGTAACTAAGTCCGCAGAACTAGGCATACGGTCCATTTAGCGGAAACAGAAAAAGTACTACCCCGTGAACCCCGCGCTTCGTAGTAGCAGGATTCCATACGGACGCATACACCTCATCCGAGCGCTTCGCGCCCACCTTCCCCTCGGTAAGGGGAAGGCTGGAACTAAACCGTCAAACTGCAATTTGCTGTATTACGGGGCATCTATTCCTTAAAATATAATTTTCACAATTGATAGGAAACAGGATATTTTGAATAGAAGTCGAATAGAGTAAGTGTATATCGATAGGCGGGAGGAGAGCAGATGAAACAGGAACAAGGTCTCGTCGTCGAGGTCTATGACGGGCTGGCGAAGATAAAAGTCGGGCGTCATGCGGAGTGCACGAGCTGCGGGGCGTGTCCGTCGAGCCGTCAGGTGATGGTCGAGGCGGTCAACAAGATCGGCGCCCATCCCGGTCAGCGCGTGCGTTTTGCCATGCAGGAGCAGAATGTGCTCGTCGGGGCATTTGTCGTATTCGTACTGCCCCTGCTGGCCGCGGGGCTTGGCGCTGCGGCCGGCTGGCTGCTGGCGCCGTCCCTGTCCGTTTCGGCGGCACAGGGCAGCGCAGGTCTTGCGCTGGTGGCCTTGGTATTGGCCTTGGGCTTTGTGCGGTCCTTTGACCGCCGTGTGGCCAGACGGCAGGAGATGAAACCCGTCATCGTCGAAATCCTGGCGGATTGAGATGTGAATCGCGAAAGCTATGAGGTGATGTTGATGTTCAAGAGTTTTTTGGGGGGGATCCACCCGCAGGACGGCAAGGCGCTGACCAAGGATAAACCCATCGAGGTGATGGCACCGCCAGCGGAACTCGTTGTGCCGCTGAGCCAGCATATCGGTGCACCTTGTGCGCCCTGTGTCAAGGTGGGTGATGTGGTAAAGCGCGGCCAGCTTATCGGGACGAGTCCGGCGTTCATGCATGCGGATATCCATGCGCCGGCGGCTGGGAAGGTCGTGCGCATCGAGGAGCGGCCGCATTCCGGGCGCATCAGCTGTCCTGCGGTGGTCATCGAATGCGATGGGGCCGATGAATGGGTGGAAGGACTGCCGCTGAGCCGCGACTGGCAGGCGATGACGGCTGAGGAAATCCTCGGTGCGATCCAGTCGGCCGGCATCGTTGGTATGGGGGGCGCTACTTTTCCTGCGCATATCAAGCTGAACCCTTCTAAGCCTGTGGACATCCTGATCCTCAACGGTGCGGAGTGTGAGCCGTATCTGACAGCGGATTACCGGCTGATGCTGGAGGAACCCGCACATATTGTGGAGGGCGTGCAGATCCTTGCCAAGGTGCTTGGCGTCAAGCGCAGTGTCATCGGCATTGAGGACAATAAGCCTGAGGCCATTGCGGCATTGGAGAAGGCTTGTGCCGGTACGGGCATCGAAGTCGTGGCCCTCAAGACAAAGTATCCGCAGGGCGCGGAGAAGATGCTGATCAAGGTCATCGCGGATCGTGAGGTGCCGATGGGCGGGCTGCCGATGGATGTCGGGGCTGTCGTGCAGAACGTGGGGACTGTGGCGGCCATCGACGATGCAGTCGTGCGTGGCCTGCCGCTGACGGAACGCGTCACGACGGTGTCGGGGGATGCGGTGGCCGAGCCAAAGAACCTGCGCGTGCGCATCGGCACGAAGTTCAGCGATGCCATCGCGTTCTGCGGTGGCTTGCGCGAGACGCCGGATAAACTCATCGCTGGCGGCCCGATGATGGGCATGGCGCAGACAACAGCGGAAGTGCCGATCATGAAAGGCTCATCGGGTATTCTGGCGCTGACGCGCAAAGTCACAGAGCATGGTCCGGAGATGAACTGTATCCGCTGCGGGCGCTGCGTCAAGGCCTGCCCGATGGGGCTCGTGCCGAGCATGCTGTCGATTCTCTCGGAGCGGCAGGATTTTGCAGGCTGCCGGGATGAATACGGGCTTATGAACTGCGTGGAGTGCGGCTGCTGCACCTATGTGTGTTCGGCCAAGCGCAATATCGTGCAATACATCAAGAACGCGAAGGGCTTTGTACGGGCGGAGATGGCAAAAGCCAAGGCCAAAGCTGAGGCGCAGAAGAAGGAGGGCGGTGCGAAATGAGCGAGATGAGTGAAAGACAGTACACGATTTCTGCCTCTCCGCATATCCGCGACGATGAGACGATATCCCACATCATGTGGCAGGTCAATGCAGCCTTGCTGCCAGCGGCTTTGTTTGCCATCTGGTGGTTTGGCTTCCCCGCACTTATCAATATGCTAACCGGTATCGTGTTTGCTGTAGGCGCAGAGTACGTCTGGCAACGGGCGCTCAAGCGGCCCGTTACCGCCTTTGATGGCAGCGCCTGCATTACGGGGCTTTTGCTGGCGATGTCCATGTCGCCGCTGTTGCCGCCGTATATGGTCGCCATCGGCTCAGTGCTGGCTATCGTGGTCGCCAAGCAGTCGATGGGCGGGCTGGGGTTCAATATCTTCAACCCTGCGCATATTGGCCGCGCTGCCCTTATGGTGTCATGGCCGGTGGCGATGACGACCTGGACGAAGATGCAGGATATGGGCGCAGGCGTCGATGCGATGACGAGTGCGACGCCGCTCAACATCCTGAAACTGCAGGGCTATGATGCGCTGGTGAGCACCTTCGGCGGGCAGGCCGCCATGTACTGGCATATGTTCATCGGCACGCGCAACGGCTCGCTGGGGGAGACGAGTACGGTGCTGCTGCTGGCCGGCGGTATCTATCTGATCGCGAAGGGCTATGTGAACTGGATCGTGCCAGCGGTCATGATCGCGACGGTCGGCGTGCTGACTTTTGTATTTGGTCCGGCAGGACTGTTCACGGGGGATCCGCTGTTCCATATGATGGCCGGCGGACTGATGCTCGGTGCATTCTTCATGGCCACCGACATGGTCACGATACCGATGACGGTCAAGGGGCAGGTGATCTTTGCCGTGGGCGCGGGCGCTATCACGGTGCTGATCCGCCTGATTGGCGGCTATCCAGAGGGGGTCTGCTACTCGATCCTGCTGATGAATGCGGTGACGCCGCTTATCGACCGGTTCACGAAACCGCGGATTTTTGGCGCAGGGGGTGACAAATGATGGCTGAGGAACATTCGATTGTGAAGATTGCCGCCAATCTGGCCATGGCGTGCTTTATCTCAGGCGTCGTCATCGGTTCGGTCTACTATGTGACTGCACCGGTGGCTGCCCAGAAGGCTGAGCTCATGCGGCAGGAGTCGATGAAGTCCTTGGTGCCTGCGGCCGAGGCTTTCCAGCCGGTTGACGGCCATGAGGGCTGGTTTGCGGCGCAGAAGGCGGGAAAGACGGTGGCCTATATCGTGCCGGGGGAGAGCAAAGGCTATGGCGGTACCATCAAGCTGCTGGTGGCGGTCTCTGCCGATGCGAAGGTCATCGACTACAACATCCTCGAGCACAATGAGACGCCCGGCCTTGGCGACAATGCCCAGAAACCGGCTTTCCGCGGGCAGTTCGCCGGCAAGGGCGCTGCGCAGCTTATGGTTACGAAAAATCCTGCCGATAAGGATGCTATCCAGGCGATGACTGGTGCGACGATTTCCTCGCGGGCTGTGACCAAGGGCGTCAAACAGGCTGTTGAGGAAGTTGCCCAGCTGACGGGAGGGAAATGATAT
This sequence comes from Pseudoselenomonas ruminantium, assembly GCF_900113715.1. GTDB lineage: Bacteria > Bacillota > Negativicutes > Selenomonadales > Selenomonadaceae > Selenomonas_A > Selenomonas_A caprae. The sequence continues at coordinate 59,744 of NZ_FOQK01000012.1, forward strand.
GAAGGAACTTTGGCAAATTTTCAGCAAGGGACTTGTCGCTGAGAATCCAATTTTCATTCTCGCCTTGTCCCTGTGCCCAGCCCTGGCTGTCACGACGACAGTCATCAATGGCTTGACGATGGGGCTTACCGTCACGTTTGTCATCACGACGAACAATGTGGTCGTCTCGATCGTGCGCAACTGGGTCAATCCGAAGGTGCGCGTGCCGGTCTACATCACGTCGATTGCCACGATCGTCACGGTGGCGCAGCTCGTGCTGCAGGCATATTTCCCCGAGCTTTACAAGGCTATGGGCATCTATCTGGCGCTGGTCGTCGTCTTTGCGATCATCCTGGCGCGGGCTGAGGTCTATGCCTCGAAGCACGGCGTGATCAAGTCCTTTGCTGACGGTTTTGGCATGGGCTGCGGTTTTACGCTGGCCATGCTGATCATCTCAGTGATCCGTGAGCTCATCGGCGCAGGTACTATCCTTGGCATGCCGGTCTTCGGCGAGGGCTATGAGCCCATGCTCATGATGGTATTGCCGCCAGGCGCCTTTATCCTGATCGGCTATCTGGTCGCGGCGACCAAGACCTGGAACAAGCATGTGGAAGAGCGGCGGGCGCAGGAGGCGCGGCGCCTGGCGGCGATGAAAGGGGCTGAGTCGTGATGGCAGAATATCTTACGTTATTTATCGGCGCAGTCATCGTCAACAATTTCGTGCTGACGAAGTTCCTCGGCTTGTGCATCTTCTTTGGCATCTCGAAGAATCTCAGTGCCTCGGTGGGCATGGGCATGGCCGTGACCTCGGTCATGACCATGAGTTCCATCCTCGCGTGGATCGTTTACTTCTTTGTGCTGCAGCCGCTGGGGCTGACGTTCTTGACGACTATCGTCTTCGTCGTGCTGACGGCAAGTTTCGTGCAGCTCCTGGAGCTCATCATCAAGAAACAGGCCCCGGCACTCTACAACATGTGGGGCATCTACCTGTTGCTGATCGCGACGAACTGCATCGTGCTGGCGGTGCCGCTCTTGAACGTCGAGAACAGCTACAGCCTTATGAAGAGCATTGTCTTTGCCATCGGTTCCGGGCTGGGCTTTGCCGTGGCCATCATCCTGATGGCGAGCCTGCGTGAAAAGCTTGCCTATGCAGATGTGCCCAAGCCGCTGGAGGGCATTGGCATTGCCTTCATTCTGGCGGGCATGCTGTCGCTGGCTTTCCTGGGCTTTTCGGGGATGTTATAAGGGCCTTCCATCAAGGGAAGTGCCGCTAGGAGGTACTCTATGAACACAGCAATCATGATAATCGTCGTGCTCGTTGGCGTCGGCGCGTTTTTCGGGATTGTGCTGGCGCTGGCGGATAAGAGATTCGCCATGGAGGTCAATCCGCTGATCCATGAAGTCGAAGACATCCTGCCCAAGGGGCAGTGTGGTGCCTGCGGCTTTGCAGGCTGTGCCAAGTATGCGGAGGCCGTCGTCGAAGATGAGTCGGTGCCGCCGGATCTCTGCGTGCCGGGCAAAGCAGCGGTAGCCGCAAAGGTAGCGGAGCTCACGGGCAAGAAGGCCGGGGCCTCTGAGCCCAAGTATGCACAGCTGAAGTGCCGCGGGACGAAGACGGCTGCGGCTATGGCCGCGCACTATGAGGGGGTGCCTGACTGTGCGGCGGCTAAGCTCATACAGGGCGGCCCGAAGGGCTGCAAGTATGGCTGCATCGGTTTTGGCAACTGCGTCAGGGCTTGCCCGTTCGGGGCGCTGTCCATGGGGGAAGACGGCCTGCCCGTAGTCGATAAGGCCATCTGCACGGGCTGCGGCAAGTGTGTGGCAACCTGTCCCCAGGCTTTGCTTACCTTGCAGACCTTCACGGCGCCCGTACAGGTCGTCTGCAGATCGCATGACAAGGGCCCCGTGGCCAAGAAGCTTTGTCAGCACGCCTGCATCGGCTGTGGCCTCTGCATGCGTAGCTGTACGCAGGGGGCTATCACCATCGACCGCTTCGTGGCCGTGGTTGACCCGTCAAAATGCCGGGACTGCCCGGAGCCGGTATGCCTGGCCAAGTGCCCGACCAAGGCGATACAGGCCTTGGTGCGGCCTGAGGAGGGTGACTGTGCTATAATGAAAGTATCATAAGAATAAGGACTGATTGGATGAATGTAGAAACGGAAGAATTGCTTGATTTCATCGCCGAGTGCCCGACGCCTTTCCATACGGTGCAAGCAAGCGCGACACGGCTGCGGCTGGCTGGCTTTGCCGAGCTGCCGCTGGCCGGGCCCTGGGAGCTCAAGCGGGGCGGCAGGTACTTTGTGACGGTTTACGACTCGACATTACTGGCTTTTGTCGTGGGCGAGACGGACGGGCCCTTGAGGATAGCGGCAGCCCATACGGACTTTCCGTGTTTCCGCATAAAGCCGCAGGCCGGCATCGTCAAGGAGAAGTGTGGCCTTTTGAATGTCGAGAAATACGGTGGGCTCATCCTGCGCTCGTGGCTTGACCGGCCTCTTTCGCTGGCGGGCAAGATCGTCCTGCGCGGCGAGGATGCCTTCAATCCGGAAATCCGGCTTGTGGATTTCGAGCGTCCGCTGGTGACGATCCCCAGTCTGGCCATCCATATGGACCGTGAGGTCAACGATGAGGGCAAGCTCAACGCGCAGACGGATATGCTGCCACTGGCAGCGGCCTTTGCGGGGCGGGAGACAGCTGATGCGGCAGATGAGGCAGCAGATAAGGAGAAGTCCTTCTTTGTGGATTGGCTGGCTGGCGAGCTTGAAGTGCCAGCGGCAGATATCCTTTCGTATGAACTGTCGGCCTATCCCGTGGAGCAGGGCTGCACGCTGGGGCTGGGCGATGAGTTCGTCTCTTCGCCGCGCCTTGACAATCTGACCTCGGTACAGGCCTGCCTTGATGGCATCTGTGCGGCCGAAGCTATGGGCCGGGGACTGCGTCTGGCCGCATTGTTCGATAACGAGGAAGTCGGCAGCAATACGAAGCAGGGGGCAGGCTCGGCAGTGCTGATGCAGGTCTTGGAGCGCATCTATGCTGCCTTGGGGCTCACCAAGGAGCAGCTTTTCATCGACATTGCGGCGGGCTTCATGCTGTCGGTGGATGTGGCGCATGCTGTGCACCCGAATCATGTGGATAAGGCCGACCCTGTCGTGCATCCGGTGCTGGGCGGCGGCCTTGCCATCAAGCAGGCCGCGAGCCAGTCGTACGCCGGTGATGCCGAGGCCGTCGCCATCGTGCGCAGTCTCTGTGAGGAGGAGGGGATTGCCTGGCAGCAGTTCGTCAACCGCAGCGACAGCCGTGGCGGCTCGACGCTGGGATCGATTGCTTCTGCACTGGTGCCGCTGCGCACGATGGATGTTGGTGTGCCGATCCTTTCCATGCATTCTGCGCGAGAGACAATGGCCGGAAGTGACCAGCAGGCATTGGTGCGCTTGCTGCAGCGCTTCTATCAGGAATGACATATGGAAACGATGTGTGTATTGTATACAGATATACTTTACATACATCGTTTTTTTTTATAATCAAGCGGTTGCTTGTGTATATGCACTATGCTATAATTACATATGAGATATGAATAATACTGTATGCAAAAAAAGACATGGGAGGCGTTTGTATGAACTTTGGTAGATTCAAGAAACTGGCAGCTATTGGTATGGCCATGGTCGTTTCGGCGGCACTGCTCACAGGCTGCGGCGGCGATGACGGCGGCAAGAAGTTCCTGAACATTGCAACGGGCGGTACGGCTGGTACGTACTATCCGATCGGCGGTGCGATGGCTGAGATCCTCAACAAGGATATCAAGGGTATGAACGCCAGCGCGCAGAGCACCGGCGCTACGGTAGCGAATATCAACATGCTGAAGGATGGCTCGGTGGATCTGGCTATCGTTCAGAATGATATCACCTATTATGCCGTTAACGGCACGGAGATGTTTACGGACAAGAAGGTCGACAACATCCGCGGCATTGCCACGCTGTATCCGGAGACCTGCCAGTTCGTAACGCTCGATAAATCCGGCATCAAGTCGATTGCTGACCTCAAGGGCAAGAAGGTCGCTGTCGGTGCAGCTGGCTCGGGCGCTGAGGCCAATGCGCGTCAGATCCTTGAAGCCTATGGCATCACCTATAACGATATCGAGGTCCAGTACCTGTCCTTCGGTGAAGGTGCCAGTGCCCTCAAGGATGGCAATGTCGATGCAGCTTTCCTGACGGCAGGCTATCCGACGGCATCGGTACAGGATATCAGCTCGCAGAACAAGATCCGCCTGCTGCCGGTGGACGCCGACAAGGCAGATGCGCTGATTGCCAAGTATCCGTTCTATACGAAGACGACGATTCCGGCTGGCACGTATGCAGGCTTTGACGAGGAAGTCAAGACGATTTCCGTCATGGCAATGCTCGTAGCAACGGATAAGGTCGATGACAAGCTGGGCTATGACATCGCCAAGGCCATCTTCTCGAACCTCGATCGTCTGCAGGCCGCTCATTCGGTCGGCAAGCTCATCACGAAAGAGGGCGCTACGAAGGGTATGTCCCTGCCGATGAATGCTGGTGCAGAGAAGTTCTTCAAAGAGTAAGCGATAGCGATTGCTGCTGATATGCCTTCCTCGCATGAGGAAGGCATATTTAGTGAGAGGGAAGTGTCAGAATTGTCTAAGCTGAGGAGACTGCCGGTTTACTTGTGCATCCTGGGCATATTGCTAGGGCTCGGGGATGTGCTGAGCCAGCCCTGCCTGTTCGTCAAGGCAGGCGGGCAGCGGGTGGCAGTCGTGCCCGCTGCACCGGGAACATCATTCACCATCCATTTCATTCATTCGGTGCAGAAGACACCGGTTTGGGAGAATCTGGCGGTGGCTCCAGATGGCAGCAGTTTTGTTCTTCACTCGACACGATATCAGTCTTTTGGCGTCGGGCTGCCCTTCCTTGAGCAGGAGGGCAATTTCCGGCAGGAAGGCGATTACTACATCATGGATGACATGGAGCGGCATTTTCCGCGTCTCACGCTGAGGACTGGCGTCGGTACGAAGCTGACGCTGACTTTGGGCGGGCGCAGATACCGTCTCTATGAATCGTATCCGCCGGGAACGCCGGTAGAACTATTTGTCAGTCCATTAGGGAAAGGAATGTTATCATGAAAGAGTCTGAAGCAAAAAAGGCCGAGGACATCCTGAAGAAATATGACAAGGAGTCCGACACCATGGAATACACGGGCTTGATGGCGAAGATTGTCGCCGCCATCGCCATCGCGTTTTCCGTCTTTCAGCTGTATACCGCTACGTTTGGCGTACTGGATGCCCAGCTGCAGCGCGGCGTCCATCTGGGATTTGGCCTGGCGCTGGTCTATCTGCTGTATCCGACCTGCAAGTCGTGGTCGCGCCATAGGCTGCATCCCTTCGATCTGCTGCTTGCGATACTCGGTGCGGCTGCACCGGCCTATATCATCTACGAGTATCAGAATCTCGTGCTGCGCGCAGGCACGGTCTCCGATATCGATCTTGGTGTCGGCCTGCTGGGCATCCTGCTGGTCATCGAGGCGACGCGCCGCGTGGTCGGCTTGCCGATGGTCTGTGTCGTATTGGCGTTCCTGGCCTATGCCTTTGCCGGTCCGTATATGCCGGGGGTGCTGGCCCATCGCGGCTTGACGGTCTCGCAGCTCGTCAGCCATCTGTACTTCACGACCGAGGGCATCTTTGGCATCCCGCTCGGCGTATCGTCGACGTTCATCTTCCTGTTCATCCTGTTTGGTGCTTATCTGGAGTCGACGGGGCTCGGCAAGTTCTTCATCGATCTTGCTAATTCAATCGCTGGTTGGGCCAGCGGCGGCCCAGCCAAGGTGGCAGTCCTGTCCTCGGGGCTTATGGGCACGGTGTCGGGCAGCTCGGTAGCTAACGTTGTCGGCACAGGTTCGCTGACCATCCCGATGATGAAGAAGCTCGGCTACCACAAGAATTTTGCGGGTGCAGTTGAGGCAGCCGCTTCGACGGGCGGTCAGCTCATGCCGCCGGTCATGGGCGCAGCTGCCTTCCTGATGGCCGAGTTTGTCGGTGTGCCCTATATCGATATCGTCAAGGCGGCTGTCGTGCCGGCCTTCCTGTATTTTGCTGGTGTCTGGCTCGGCGTCCACTTCGAGGCCAAACGTGAGAACCTCAAGGGCATCCCGCGCGACCAGCTGCCGAAAATCATGACGCTTGTCCGCGAGCGCGGCCATCTGGCCATTCCGCTGATCCTCATCGTCTACCTGCTCGTCTCGGGCTATACGCCGATGCGGGCGGCGCTCGTTGCCATTGTCCTTTCGATCGTCTGCTCGGCTTTGCGCAAGTCGACGCGCATGAAACCGATTGAGATCGTGCGTGGCCTTGAAAATGGTGCGCGCAACGTGCTGGGCGTGCTCGTGGCCTGTGCGGCGGCCGGTATCATCATCGGCGTCGTCACGAAGACGGGCGTCGGCCTCAAGCTGGCCTCGGGGCTCCTGCAGCTCTCGGGCGGGATGCTGCTGCCGACGATGTTCTTCACGATGATCACGGCCATCATCCTCGGCATGGGGGTGCCGACGACGGCCAACTACGTCATCACTTCGACGATTGCGGCGCCGGCTCTTGTGCAGATGGGGGTGCCGGTGTTGGCTGCGCATATGTTTGTCTTCTACTTCGGCATCATCGCCGACGTCACGCCGCCAGTCGCATTGGCCGCCTATGCCGGTTCGGGGATCAGTGGCGGTAACGCCTTGAAGACTGGCATCAATGCGTCGAAACTCGCCATTGCAGCCTTCATCATCCCGTATATCTTCGTCTTGTCGCCAGTGCTATTGATGATGGAAGGTTCCGTAGTGGAGCTGCTGTTCTCGACAGTCACGGCTCTGGCGGGCATGATTGCGCTCTCGTCGGCGCTGATCGGCTATCTGGCAGCCAACTGCCTGTGGCTGGAGCGCATCCTGCTCGTCGTGGGCGGCCTGCTGATGATCCAGCCAGGGCTTTTGACCGACGCCATCGGCCTGACGCTGTTTGGTGCGGTGCTGGCGTATCAGTTCAAGCGTCGCAAAAGCGAAGCACAGACCGTTTAAAACTTGACTTGGATAAATTGAAAGCGCCCCGGTTTCTGTTGAAACCGGGGCGCTTTTCGACGTCCATGGACTATCCTTGCTGCTGCAATGCTTTCCACAGAACTGCGGAGCTCAGGGTATCACCATGACGTTCAAACGCTTCCTGCATTTTTTGACCTAGTCCCACCGTATCCAACAGGATATCTTCAGCCTTGGTCTGCAACAGGAAGAAATCCTCTTCCAGCATTGCAAAGCTGGTGGCGGCTCGATCGGCATTCAGACTATTCACACCGGACCCTCCCGTTGTATGTCGTCGGTCTTGCAGGACCGCACTATTATTATAGTCGAAAGAAGGGCGTTTCGCAATAACGAACCGACGATAATCTAATATACTTTTAAACAAACAACACAGAAAAATGGTGGCGAGAAGAGGGGAAAGAACAGGAAAAAACTTATCAGAAAACATGGTTTGAAACCTTTACAAATGCTATCACCGTGTGCTATAATATTTTTGTTCGCAACGAACACGGAGAGGTGTCCGAGTGGTCGAAGGTGCTTGACTCGAAATCAAGTGTGGTTAATAGCCACCGTGGGTTCGAATCCCACCCTCTCTGCCATTGATATCATTGGTCTCGTGAGTTTTCACGGGGCCTTTTTTGTGCGTGTTTTTGGGGTGTCTGTCGGGTAACTGTCGGGTAACGCGCGGGCGGTTTTGTTTCCGCTGCTGGGCGTTTAGGGCCGTTTTTACGGGGCAGCTGAGGGGTGGACCATCTTGCAGCAGGGCTGCGGGATGGTCCTATTTTTATTTCAGCTGTTTCTTTTTGGCCGCGGCTTTTGGGTCGAGGGTGACGATGTTTTCCATGTCATCCTGGAGCCAGTCGCTGACGGCGGTCTTGTTTTCGTCGTTGATGTGCGTATAAATATCCATGGTGATCTGGATGGTGCTGTGCCCGAGCTGTTCCTGGATGTCCTTGAAGTCGAACCGATGGGAGGCCTTCATGCGGCTGGCCATGTCGTGGCGCAGCATGTGGAAGGTGGTCTTGATGCCGAGCTTTTTGCGGATCTTGATGTATTGGGAGGAGAAGACGCAGGGGCTGATGTATTCCCCGGCGTTTCCTGTGAATACGAGCTCGGGATGCTCCCAGTGGCCGGTCTGCAGGCGGCGCCGTAGCTGCTGGGTCTTGTAGGCGGCAAGTTCCTGGCAGAGGGCGGGGGGCAGGTAGAGCTGGCGACGGCTTTTGGTCGTCTTGGGCTCAGTGAGGTAGATGGGGCAGTGCGCCATGCCTTCTTCGCGCCGCCCGTTGACGAGGGCATGGCGGACTTTGAGCCAGCCTTCCTCAAGGTCAAGGTCGCTCCAGTGCAGGGCCAGCAGTTCGCCACGCCGCAGGCCCGTCATGAATTCGGTCAGCATGATCTGCCGCCAGCAGTAGTAGCGGGAGGGGGCGCTAAGGAGCGCCTCGCGCTGCTCTTTGGTGGGGGCGACGAATGGTTTCTTGGCCGGTTTTTGCGGCAGCTCCAGGTCACTGGCGGGGTTCTCGCTGATGAGTTTCAGCTTGACAGCCCGTGCGAAGGCCATGCGCATGATGGTGCGGAAGTATCTGGCCTCGGTGTAGTGGGGGTAGAGCCGCTTGTTGATGATGTACTGCAGGTCAAAGCTTGAGAGGGCATCTAGGGCGATGCTGCCCGCGTGCTCTTTGGCAATGGCCAGCATGTGCTGGTAGCCGTCGGCGGTGGTCGGGCGGATGTGTGGCCGCGAGTAGGTCTCGAACCAGCGGTCGAGCCAGGTGGCCACGGTCATCTGGCTGGCTAAGATTGCCGTCTGGCTGATGTATTTTTCCTTGAGCCTTGCCAGGGCTGCCTGGGCCTCCTTGCGGGTGCGGGCAGTCTTTGTCCGCTTGATGAGGCGGCCGGTGCGGCCGTCGTAGCCGACGGATACCTGGGCGATCCAGCGGTCATGGGCCCGGTCTTTGTAGATGGAGCCCTCGCCGGCGCCGCGATGGCTTGTCTTGTTTTTGGTTGTCATTTCCTGTCACTCCTTTTGGTTGTGTCAGGAAAGATGTGGATTTATCCACGCGTTGGTGGATAAGTTTGTGGATAACTTGTGATTTTGTTGTGAGTAATCGGTGGATAAGTTTCAAGGTGGGTACGGTTGCGGGATATGTTGCAGGGACGTTTGCAGGTCTCTTTGCGGGCCTATTGTGCCTTGTGGATAGCCGCAAGGGCTTATGGCACAAGGGCTCGCGGCGATGCTAAGACGTACCTGAATTTGTAGACATATCCTTTTTAGTAGTGAGGCCGTGCGGCTATCTGTCAGCGCTGGTTCGGGTTCATGCTGGCAAGTATCAGCTGGACGGCCTGGCGCTGCTCCGGCGCGAGGATGGCGAGCTGTTCCATGATGCGGCGGTTGACGCTGTCACGGTTGGCGCCGATGAGGTAGTCGACGGTGACGTCGAAGAAGGCCGCGATGCGCGGCAGACGTTCGACGCTGGGGAAGGAGCGGCCTTGTTCCCAGTTGGCGTAGGTCGTATTCGGAACGCCGAGAATCTCGGCCATCTGGTTCTGCTTGATGAGTAGTTCCTGCCGCAGGGATTTCAGGCGCTGCGGGAAGAGGTTGTCACGGGCGTCCTGGGCGGCAAGGGCGTCGAGGCGTTCCTTGAGGTCCGGGCGCACGGTTTCGATTGACTGGTCAAGATTTGTAGGCTCTGTTCTGTCGTGCTTTGTTTTTTCGTTCACCTTTAAGCCTCCTTTCGTCTTTATTTTACCATAGTACGGCGCAAAATACCATTAAATACGACTTAAATCCGCTATAATCACTAAAATATAGTAGACAACAATAGGAAATGGATGTATAATAAAACTAACAGATGGGGATTATGCTGCTAAAATTATTTATCTACTGGTAATATTAAAAACTTTAGCGGCGTTTGTCCTTGTGGGTAGGATTATCCCTGCTGATTTTTGCGGAAGGATGTGGATGTATGGAGGACACAGAAAAGATTCTTTTGTCGGTGCAGGAGTTTTCGAAGGTGACGGGCCTCGGGGAGAAGTCGATCCGGCGGCTGTCGCATGTGCGCGGGTTTCCGGCGATTCGCATCGGGCATCGCATCATGATTCATAAGCGGTCGGCGGAGGTGTGGCTCGCGGATTGTGCGGCGCATCAGGATGCGTGCCTGCCGTCGATTGAGATCTGATGGATACGCTGGGCGGGTGGATGCAGGAGATCCGCTATTTTTATAAGCGGCAGCTGTCGTTTCCGCTGTCCACCCATGCGCAGGCGCTCTGGTCGTATTTGATGTATCGGGGCAATGAGGCGTTCTGGCATTTCCCCATCCGGCTGTCGCTGATGGAGCTGGCGGGGGCCACGGGGATGTCGCTGACGATGGTCAAGCGGGCGCGCCGCGAGCTGGAGGAGTATGGCTATATCCGGCACAAGGCTTTTGGCGGCAACCGGCCCGCGGGGTATTATATGCTCTCGTGCATCCATATCGGCCAGCAGATGGGGCCAAAGCTTACGAATCTGTCGAAGGATAGGGCGGAGGCGGATAAGGAGGCGTGAGCGCTACGGCAGCGTTCCTTGCGGGGGGCGCAAGGGGCTTTTGTTGTCAGTTGGTTTTCCGCGCGAGATGGGGAGGCGACGGCTTTTGCCCGTGCGGAGGTATGTGGTAGCGGTTTGAGGAGGAGTTATAAGGGAGATTTTAAATTGGCACAATCGAATGAGGCTTTGTCAGAGTATGAGTGTTTTCGGGGCAGTACTGCCGAGGAGTGCGAGATCCTGGACGTCTACCGGCGTGTGGGGATACTGATCCGGTTTGACCGGTCAAGGATGCTGGCACTGGTAAATGACGTGGCGGTGGCGCGGATTGCCCCCGCAGATAGCGAGAGGAGGAGTTCTCATGGATAATGCGATTCGGGTGCGGATTGATGGGCCGCAGGCGCTCTATATTGCCGACTGCCTGCGGCGGGAACGGCAGGCGGCGCATCTGCCGCTCGGGCCTGGGAGTCTTGTGGCTTACTGGCAGCAGCTTATCGAGGAGCGGCTAGACGGCGATGGCTTTTTCCTTTGGGTGCCGCTCCATATTGCGCCGCACGGCGCGGAGCTTGCCGAGAGCTATGATCTTACGGGAAATGATGTGCTCGATATCGCCATTGCGCTTAGCGATTGGGGCTATGATCATATGGCAAGGCTTTGGGCGCAGCTTTATGCGAGCCTTGCCTGGAATGTGGCCCGGGAAATCCTGCCCGCGGGGTTGATGCGGGGCCGTGAGTATATCGATCTTTCCACCATCGGCGGGCGGCGGTTCTTTGAAAACGGCATGCACCGCCGCGACCGGGAGCATGGCATCTCAAAGCGCCCGCCTATGTCACTTCGCGAGCAGTTTGTTTTCGCGCAGCGGAGGGAGGGGTGACTATGCTGTCGGATAAGGCACGGAAACTCCTGACGGCCATCGAAAAGCGCGGCGGCGGGGTTATCGAGGAGTATCAGCTCCGCGATGCGACGGGCCTCAGCCACGGCAGTATCGTCGCCGCCCGCCAGGAGCTGGTGGCGGCAGGCTGTTTGCAGCTGGGCAAGTCCTGCCGCAAACTCATCTATACGCTGACGGGTCAGCGGCTGCCTGTGACGCAGCAGGGGGACGCGTTGACTGGTAAGCAGGCGACCGTGATGGAGCAGGATGGGGTGACTGGTCAGCAGGCGGATAGGATGGCCGCGGCGGACGCGTTGACTGGTCAGTGCAGCGATATGGCTGGGCGGCGGGATCCACAGGCGAGCCCTTTGACGCGTCAAGCCGAGCTGGGGGAAAGCGGCGAGGGGAGAACTGAAAAGCAGCCGGGGAAGGCAAAAGCGGCAAATGCCAGGGACGGCGTCTTCTTTGCGCCGGCGATGCCGCATGTGGCGGGCATCTATTACGACTTTGACGAGTGGACGGACGCGCTGATGCATGCGCTCGGCGATTGCCTCGACATCAGCGAAAGCCTCGTGGAAGATGGCGCCTATACCGTCTATTCCCATGACTTTGCGTGCGAGGATACCTATCGTACCGAAACGACGAGCGACGGCTTTGTCGTCGTGTAGAATAGCTTTGCGGGCGGGAGAACCTGCCCGCTTTTGTATGGGAAAGGAGCAAACGATGCGCGTATTCCTGAATCCTGGCCATGCCCTGGGCGGCAGGCCTGACCCCGGCTGCACGAATCCACGCTGCCAGCTGCGCGAGTGTGACCTGGCGCTGACTTATGGATCGCTATGCGGCAAGTATCTGGAGGCGGCCGGCTGCGAGGTAAAACTTTTGCAGAGCCATAACCTCGCTGGCGAAAGCCCGGGATTTCCCTGCGTCGTCGATACCGCAAATGCGTGGGGCGCAGACGTCTTTATCAGTATCCACGTCAACGCGGGCGGCGGCAGGGGCGCTGAAACCTACTGTTATAGCACGGAAGGCGCGGGCGGCAGGCTCGCTGCCTGCATCCAAAACCAGCTTGTCAGAAGCCTCGCGCCCATCGACCCAGGCTACCGCGACCGCGGCGTCAAAGCGCACCCGAGTTTCTGCGTGCTAAGAAATACCACCATGCCCGCCGTGCTCGTCGAGGTGGGATTTATCGATAGCGACGACGTGGGACTGCTGACGCTGCACGGGGATGGGATTGCAAGGGCTATCGCGCGGGGCGCGACGGATTACTGGCAATAAAGATAAAGAACAGCCCCACACGGCAGACAAAACGCATCGTCTGCTGTGTAGGGCTGTTTTCCGTAATAAAAACTAAGAATCCTTAAAAAGGACAAACATTTTTCAGTTGTCGTATCTTTTGTGCAGGAACCATTCGGTTAGGCATTATCACGAATATACGCTTATCGATATCCAATTCCAAGTGAAAATTCAAGCACTGCGGAATTTGCTCAGGAACATACTCGCGCATCAATTCTTTGCAAATTAACGTAGATTCCGTCAGCCAATTGATAATAAAATCAGCCTTACGTTGTACTTGTAAACTAGTTCCGGCAGAAGTTACGCCTAGTCCTGGCCCAACATAAACAGAATCTCCAATCTGGACTGGTGCCATTATACCGGCCTTACGCATTTGATAATACTGCTGCGATGATAAATCATATTCGAGCGAGGCACCTTTCAGTCTAAACGTATCGAGTAGTTCCGGCCAATTGGCTTGAATGATCTCAATAAGTTCTTTATCAGCAAATACGGCGTTTCCTTGATGGTCGGGAATTATCTTGAGGAAATACATGTCCTCTTTATGGAGAGGTATAAAGCCAATGAGCAGCTCTCCTGTACGCTGACAAAAATCATTTTCGACAGTTTCCCCTAAGTGAAAGTGATATAAGTGCCAATCATTCAGCATGCCATCTTCATAAAGGACATCTTTCATCTTTTTGCTCAATCTATCCATTACCGGCTGGCCGCTACGTAATTTCCGAGCAATTTCATCAATCACTGGCTTGTATTTGACATATGTATTGGCTAGACTCTGTTCTAACGCCTTGGAGTAATAGACTTTTCTATGTATCGGCTTTATGCAGCGATTGTCATAATTCAAAAATACATGCAATAGCTCAGCGGATTTATGATAAGATTGCTGTTCCTCTGTTTCTGCCAACGGATTCTCGCGCATGCCTTTTTCAAGCACACGGTCATATTGTTCCTGTGTCACATTTTCCTTAAAATAATCCAGAATACCTTGCGACATATCCTTATATAAATCCATAGCCATCACCTCACTATATATTATAGCAAAAACCATTGCATTTGACCGGTCAACTCGGTACGATAGCCATAGAGAAAATCCCCATACTTTGCGGAACCGACAATCCCCTTCCCTTGGTATCATGCGCCTTGGCGCTGATATATATTGGTTGTCATTCCGCAACGGAGCCGCGCGGAGTGACGACCGCGCGGCTCTGTTGCTTTGTAAAGGAGGTTTTATCATGGAAGCCAAGAAAGAGGATTTGACCTGTACGTTGAAGCTCAAATTCATCAAGGGACAGACGGCAGCCGGCAAGGATGTGTATGCCATGGTGACGTTCCCGCATGTGAATCCCGAGGTCGCGGATGGGGATATGTACGAGGTGGCAGCCCTTTTGGGGCGGCTGCAGGAGCGTACCGTCAGCGCGATCGTCCGCGTGGACAGCGCATCCCTGATTCGTGTGGGCTAAGCGTAAAGGAGGTATTGCTTTATGAAGAAGACGCTGATTTTGGTGTTCAATCGTGCTGATGGCAAGACGTCGGAGCTGGTGGTTTCGGAGCCGCGTGAGGACGTCACGAAAGCGGAGGTCGATGCCTTTGTAACGAAGGTACAGGAGACGAAATTCTTCCTTATCAACGGCATGGCGCTGACGTCGCTCAAGAAAGCGTTCATCCGCACGGTGGATGAGGCAGAGATTACGGCCTGATGGCGGATGCAGCCATGGAGCAGACCATTCTCACGGCTATATCTGCCGTAGGGTTCCCGATCGTGGTGACGTTCTACCTCTTGACCCGTTTCCAACGGTCGATGGATAATCTGACGGATAAGATCGGCGAACTCATCAAGGAACTCCAGCGGCACTAGCTGACTGCCATACCCTAAAACGCGGGCGGCTGACCGGTCAATTTGACTGGTCAGCCGCCTGTTTTGGTGGAAACGATTTTTTGCCTGTGTAAATCGTGTTATAATAAAGCCTGTAAAAGAACTGTGGTGACAGGAGTTCGAACGATTCGGCGATTTTTCGAACGATTCTTTACTTCGCTAAAGTCAGCGAGAACCCTTATGCCACAAGGCGTGAATGCATATACGTAATTGAACATGGGCGAATCGTTCGAACGATTGGGGCGGATTTCGAACGATTCGCGAAAGTAATGGAGTACCGCGATGAGCAGCATCAAAATACAATTACAGCAGATTGTTGACAATCTGTGCAAACAGCATGAATCCTATGACCTTGAGTTCAAGGAGGCGCAGACGTCGTTGCCAGACAGTTTCTGGGAGACGTATTCTTCCTTTGCCAATACGGCTGGCGGCTATATCCTGCTGGGGATTCGGGAAAATCCCTGGGGGATTTCCGGGGTCAAGAATCCGGATAAGATACTGAAAGACCTTTGCAATAGTGCAAACAATAAGTCTGTAGTCAATCATAATCTGCTGGAGAATCAAAACCTGCAGGTGCATACGGTTGGCGACAAGAAGATAATCTCTGTCTATATTCCCGAGCTGGCTGAGGAGAAGAAACCCTTGTATTTGAAGGGGAATCCGCTGCGCGCTTATATCCGCATCCATGAGGGAGATTACAAGATCACGGAAAGCGACCTCAAGCGTTTTTCCCGCAACTCGCAGCCTGCGTTGGATAGCGAGCTGCTCGATGAATATATCCTCGAAGATTTGGATATGGACAGTGTCCTGTCCTTCAAGAATCTCCTGCATGTGCGGTATCCATCCCGGAACTATCTGGCGATGGATAATCTGGATTTTCTGCAGACCATCGGTGCGTATCAGATTGACCGCAAAGATGGCCGCCGCGTGAAAATGACTGTGGCGTGCTTGTTGTTCTTTGGGAAATATAACGCAATCCGGCAGAAGTTTCCGTACTTTCATCTGGAGTACTTGAATCATCGGAATTGTCAAGGAAAAGAGCGCTGGAGTGACCGTGTATGCACTGGCGACCTGGAATATCCGGAACTGAATGTCTTCAGCTTTTTCCAGCTGTTACGCGAAAAGCTGCGGGCGACGATCAATGACAAGTTTGAACTTGACCAGAACAGTGAGCGCAAGTCCTCAGCAGAGCTGCAGGATGCCTTGCGCGAGGCGCTGGCCAATATGTTGATTCATGCCGATTATTTCGATGGGGAAACCGATATAAAGGTAACGGTGGAAGATCTGTACTATACCTTCATGAATCCTGGCAAGATGCTTGTTTCGGAAAGCCAGTTTTTCCTAGGTGGGCGCACGAATCCACGCAATACGACGCTTATAACCTTTTTCCGGTATATGGGTGTATCGGAACGTGCCGGTACTGGTGGAACGACACTGTTGAATTTTGCTAAAATCAATAAATTCCGGGCACCGGAAATCGAAACGACCTTGGCCTATACAGGCTTGAAACTTTGGATTGCAGCTCCTTTAGACTCACATCCTGAATTCGATGCGAAAGAGCAGCTCGTTTATGAATTCTTGCAAAAACATCGGCAGGGTGTAGCGGTATCGGATTTGGAGACTGCGACAGAGCTTACGAAATATCAGATTCGAAAAATCCTGAATAAATTCATCGAGCAGGAATGGGTGACAAAAACAGGACGAGCGAAAGCGACGAGATATTATTGTACGCCAAGCATCATCGAGCGAGCGGATATTGCCGATAAGGTGAGACTCTCGTTGATGCGTCAATAAGAAGATAATATAGAGGGCGGCTGACGGATAAGCTGCCATTCGGTCACGATTATCACCGATGAAAGAGCCTGCAGGCTGGTTACCTGTAAGGCTCTTTTGTTTACGATACGCAAAGGAGCGCTCAAAGAGCGCTCCTTCGTGGTTTTCAGTCCGTTGGTTAGTCAGACCTACGTCCATCAGTGTTTGCCGCTTTTTCGGATCGTGTCGTAGATTGTATCGACGATCACAATTTCACCTTCCTCACTGCCGTGGGATTCCCATGGTTAGAGGTTGCGGCAAACTATAGTATAGCGTGGACATAAAATGCGGCTATCGTGTTACGTGTCAGTATTTAATTACTGGTACGGCAGAGATTGTTCTCCAGCCAGTTGGTCGATATCTGCCTTTCCTGCGGCAGCAGCGCATCGACGATGTCTGTTTCATCCCAGAGCAGGATTTTCGTTTCAGGTTCAAAGCAGCTAAAGTCATAGGTGGTAAGGGATTTCTTTCGTGATTGGAGAATGGTATTGATACGCCCTGCCGCCAGGTACTCATCGAGCATCCTATCGAGTTTCAAATGGTCACACATATCCATAACCTCCGTCAGCTCCATACTGGCCTCCACCAGTATGAGGATAGTATATCTATTACGACGATACATTTCGGCAGTGTGTCCACAGATTCCTATGCTGGCAGAAATTTCGTGTTACAAGCTTACAGGGAATTTGACTGATATTTTGACAGGTCAAATCTGATATAAGTTGTTGGTTTTAATAAAAAACAGGCGGCCATCTGGACAAATGCCTTGTCAGTCGCCCGTCTTTGATGACAGTTTGTGATTATTCCTATCGATGTTTTTTTACAGCAAAAAAAATTTGTAAGATGATACCAACAATAAGTAAGCCAACTTCTATTGGAGGAAGTAACTTTAAAGGAATACCGATTGCTATGAGGAGCATAAAGAAGAAAAAAATATCTAATCGCCCTAATCGTTCTACTTTGTTCATTTTTTTCAATGCATAAAAGAGTGGAAGAGAACACAAAGTAGGTACAAGCGCAGCTCCTACGGCTATCCCCAAAAATTTCATAAGGCCATTAGGTGAGCTTATAAACTGAGAAAGAGACATGTTAGCAATAGGAAAAATAGCATAGATAAAAATTACAAGAAGTACATAAGAAAAAAAATAAATCAAAAATTTAAAGAAAGAGTTATTTAAGAATTTATTCTTAATGGTAGTTTGTGTAGGATGCTGCGAGTTGTTCATATGCGTAGGTTCATCGGTTGAGGTTTCGTTTATAACTTTGGTACCACAATTACTGCAAAAAACATCATCAGGCAACAGTTTTGCGCCACATTTTCGACAAAACATAATATATATCCTCCATATAATTGATATTGTGTGATTCTGATATATAGATTCTAGCTAGCACTAAAAGTTCCTGCTAAAAAAGTAAGAGGCAAAGCATACACCCGTGGTATGGGCGGGATTATGCCCCATCGGGAGAAACGGAATGCGTCCTCTGCGAAGTGGACGGCAGCTAAGCCGTCCACCAAAGAGAGGACACCCGAACCATGAGGAGTTGGCACGGAGAAAGGTCGGCGGTACTTGTGGGGAGTGCAAAAGGGCGGGGAGCGGTGTTCCTCTGCGACGTGGACGCTGGCAGTTGACGGCGGTCGAATCTCGCCAAAAGCGTCAGCATCCACCAAGGCAGGAACACCGCCGGGCGGGCGTCTCCTTACGGCAGTCTACATCGGGGCATCCCTTACTACGTGGTGCCCACCCGCCCAGCCCTGCAAACTCCCCATGAGAGGCTGGCCGCGACGTTGCCATGTGCCGCCGGAAGTACCTGCGTGCTCCTACTTTTAGCGGCAGCGTCACAGCAACCTCGCGCCCAGTATATTCTTTCGTGGCCCTCATACTGCGCTGGCGCACCACGTCCGCTGCGCTCCCGTCGTGCGGTGCTGCTCGTTACGGCGTGCAGAAAGTGCGGCCGCCGCGCCTCAGTCCTCGGTCAGCCGCCGTCCGTCGGCAGGATTTTGACCGGTCAACTTGACGCGTCATCATCGTGGCACGAATGGGAGTGCGTGCAGTCGGACGGCTCCAGCTCCCCTGCGGATTCTGTCGCGGCTCACGCACGGCATCCCGTCTTGGATTCCTTCCGATAACCGCCTTACGTCTATCGGAAGTGAGCACCCTACGGGCTGCCCCTCACACTTCCGATAGACACGGTTATCGAAAAGAATCCGCTTTCGAGAACCTCCCACAGGTGGCCGCGTCCAGCTCCCGTCAGCGGGCTCGTCCGTGAGCCCGCCCCATCTGGCGGCGCATGGCCATAGACTGCGACGGATCATCATGCGGCAGACTCGCCACGACTGCCGCGGGCAGGACACGGCATGAACCGCCCTCCGCTGCACTGCGCCCAGGCTCCGTTCCGCTGCGGTCGGCTGATGCCGGCTCCTGCCCGAAGGTTGACCAATCAACGCTGAACAGTCAAAAGCGTCATAGTGCTCGGGTGGACAGGCTGTCCTCTCGGAATGCCACCGGCATCCCGAGATGCCCAAGACGCCGTAAGTGCGGCTCGCCATGCGTGCCACGATTGCAGGGCAGGGGCGGACTGACGATGGCCTTACGCACGGCGCTCGGGGCTCCAGTCGCCTGCCTATGCGGGCGCTCAGGTCTTCGCGCTACTTCCGCACAGGTAGGCGCATTACGCCCACTCGACCGCGCTCCAGTCCCTCGCCAGACCGCCCCTGCGTAAGCCTCCCACAGGCCATGGGTGTCCGTGTCCTTTGGTGGACAGCTACGCTGTCCACGTCGTCCATCGACACCGCGCCTCCATGCGCCGGAGAGGCTCGCATCCGGCTCGCCAGGATTTTCCTGCAACTAAAAGGTTCTTTTCACTCTTGTCGTGAGGGGAGGGGCGTGGTATAATCAAAGCAGATGAAATGATGTAATCAGTGCATGCTGATTCCGGTAAAGAGAGCCCTTATAGGACGGTAACCTGTGAGGGCTCTTTTACTATGCAAAAAAGCCCCGGCGATTGCCGAGGCTCTTGGTTCCGCTTGCTGGTGAGACAAACGGAATCCGGGCATTTAGTGCCGCTTCCATGACGTTATAGCGTCATAGAGCCAGGTAGCTGTAAGGCTGCTGGCGACGCCGATCACGAATGAAATGATGTAATCATCGTACATGTGAATCCCTCCCTCCCCGCCAGGAATAAACCGTGGTTAGAGGTTCGCGGCAGATAACAGTATAGCACAAATTGGCAGGCAAGAACAACGAGAGTGATTGCGTGCACTAGACAAAAAAGGCTTAGGTATGCATAAAGTTCCATCATTCTAAATAGATACACATTCAGTAATCTTAAAAAATCAGCTCCATGCCGTTGGCACAGAGCTGGTCATGATTTTTATATGATTGAGTCCGAAGACCCAAAAAGGGAAAATCCACATCTTTCCTTATTAAATAGAAACATATATTTTAGATGGCCATACGTCAAAATCGTAGACCTTGTTGGAGGGGGGATCGTCGGGTAACATTCGGGTTTCCGTGGAGTAATTTATCAGCCACGGAAAGAAACGGAATACCGCCAAACGGCCATCTTGAAAACGAAAAGTCCCGTGAGCCCAGTCCTATCAACGGTTCCGAGAATCCGCGACAGTACACGCCTTGTGGACATTGACAGAAATTTGTTTCTGCCCCTTCAGGGGAAGACTCGAAATCAAGTGTGGTTAATAGCCACCGTGGGTTCGAATCCCACCCTCTCTGCCATTGAAATCATTGGTCTCGTGAGTTTTCACGGGGCCTTTTTGTTTTTATAAAATTCCTGTAGAGTAGAGAATCTTTGTATTTTTTCACACTGCCTTTATGTTCTTATTATGTTATAATGTGTGTATACAATATTCAGGTATCGGGTAACATAGGTACTGTATGAAGGGAAATCTGTCAGATGGAAGAGACGCTCAAGGAGCTTTGCAACCTCTGCAACAGCATGAACGGATTGCAGCGGGAGATTGATATGATGGAGGCATCTCTGGAGCATTTGGATGAATGCCTGGAGTACTCCGTAGAGCATTGCTGGGAGGCACATGGACTGTTGGCAATGAATGTTTGCCTATATGATTGAGAAAAGGCTGGCCGGATGGCAGCCTTTTCTTTATGCAAAAAAATTTTACTAAGCTATTGACAATGATTCTCAGTTAAGGTATATTATATTCAGGCTTTCGTTACGGCATTTGTTTCAAGCGTGGAGGCGCAGAACGGATGTCAAAGCTCTCCTAAAATATAATACACAGCAAGAAAGACAATTCGTACTGCTCATGCGAATTGTCTTTCTTGTGCGCTGGGGTTTGTGGTATAATATGAATCAGGAGAGTTTATTGACGAATAAACGGAAAAAGGCTACAGGACTTTGTGTGTATTGGTCCTGTAGCCTTTACGAATTTATGGGACTTGTCTGCTGAGAGCATCAGATTCCCAGTATCTTGCAGATTTTCCTGTAAGTGTCTTCGCAGATGGGGCGCGTGCCGCATTCGAAGTTGAGGATCAGCGAGGGACGGACGCCGCATTTGAGTGCCAGCTGGCTGCAGCTCAGGCCCTGGTCGATACGTGCTGCGCGAATCTGTTCGATGGCGCGGAAGGATTTGATGTTCAAGGATGCGCTCCTTTCTGTAACAGGATGAGGGTATAAAACAACAGGACAGCCGCTGGCTGCCCTGTTATTTATGCATTATTCTGCTGCTTTTACGACCTCTTTGCCGTCATAGTAGCCGCATTCCGGGCATACATGATGAGGCATTTTCGGCTCGTGGCACTGCGGGCAGGCAATGAAGCCCGGCGCCTCGAGTTTCCAGTTAGCGCGGCGCTGATCGCGGCGTGCTTTGGAAGTTTTACGCTTTGGTACTGCCATGTTGATTTTCACCTCCGGAGTCAATCTTATTCCTTGTTAGTGAAATCCATGCAATGGGTTGATGCTGAATGGATTCATTTCACATAGTTCATGTGCGTTGACACATGTTACTATGATACCTTCTTTTTGTTATTTATGCAAGAAAAATTTTTGTGGCGGGCAGCAGCAATCAATCCGTGCGGATGAAATCCGCGATGGTACGGCGGCGTGGCTGCGTGTCCGCAGGTGCCGCAGGTGCCGCAGGTGCCGCAGGTGTTGCTGGTGGCGTGATTGGCTGGGCGGCAGGCTGCGGTGTGTGGATGAAGCTGCTGATGCTCGGTGCAGGCGCAGGCTCGGCTGGCTGCATAGCAGCGTTCATGGCAGGTGCTGCTGCCGTTGCGGGGGCTTCCAGTGAGGTCAGCCGTACTTCGAGGCTATCGCCGTTCTTGACCGGGTCGGTGAAGTCGACGGGCTGGCCGTTGACGAGGATCGTGAAGGTCACGCGGCTCGTGGCAGCAGGCGGCTGGAAGTTGACAGCCAGCAAGGCGTCGCTGACGGTGGTTGCCGTGCGCTCGGATTTGACGTAGGTGATTTCGCAGCCATCGTCAATCAAGGTACCAGGGCTGGCCTTGCGGCCGTTGACCGTGAGCTCGACACCGGCCGATGGGATCTGATACTCGGCATTTTCGTAATAGATGACAATGGAGGTATCCGAATTGCTGAGGTTCAGGATATCGCCGAGCTTTGGTTCCTCATCGGCGATGTATTCGACATGGTCGCCTTCGTGGATCGGCATCGAGATGCTGGCCGGATTGTCGTTCAGCAGGATTTCCGGCGTGCAGCTATAGGTCGTATCGCTGCCATTGAGCTTATAGTGAATCTTGCGGCCTGTCGGCGGATAGCCGGCAGCCAGCAGGGCTTCGCCGAGGCTCTTGAACTCGCGGCTCTCAATGGTATCGCCATCGGCGAGCAGCTGGTCAGCGTCAGCTTCTTTGCCATTGATGGTGACGCGCTGGCGGATGTGTTTTTCGCGGCCGTTGATGTAGATGGTATATTCCTGGCCGGCTGTCACGAGGTCGCCGAGGCGGACGCTTGGCGTCGTGCCGTTCTCGCCGGGGATGATTGTGATGCGGGCGCCGTCGTGGATGACGGTGTCGAGGTCGGCTTCTTCATCGCCGAGCAGGATCTTGGCAAAGGTGCCAAGGGTGCCCGGGAAGAATTTCTTTTCCGTGCCGATGTTGACCATAAGGCCAAGGCCTGGATGGCCATTGTATTTGCGCATGTTGATGCCAGCATTCAGCAGGGCGTCGGAGATTGTGAGCTCGCGGAAGTTGAACAGGCTGTATTCCTCGTCGTTGACATAGACCGAGAGGAAGTGCAGTGTGTTGAGGGAGGCAATCTTCAGGATACCGAGCGGAGTGACGGCGTCTGGCGAGTGGAGCTCCTCAGGTAGGTCGGTAATGCCGTCGACGCGGTCGGGCTTGCGCACGGCGACGCGGTTGGCAGGCATACCGAGGGCTTCGGCTACGAATTCGGCCAGATGCGGGGTTAGCGAGCCGCCGCCGACGAGCATGACGGCCTGCGGCGCATCGCCGTTGAGCTCGATGATCTGTTTGGCGATGGCACCGGCGAGGTTTTCGATATTCGGCAGGACCGGATCGATGATCTCGCTTGCCTTGAGTGCGTAGTCCATGCCGAGGATGTCCGTGAAGGTCACGTCCTCGCCGTTGGCGGCGCGGCGCTTGATGTCTTCGGCGATGTTGAAGTCCAGCAGGAAGCGCTGGCTGATGGCCTCGGTGATCTCGTCGCCGGCCAGCGGCACCATGCCGTAAGCGATGACGGAGCCGTTCTTGGTGATGGCCACGTCGGAGGTGCCGGCGCC
This sequence comes from Pseudoselenomonas ruminantium, assembly GCF_900113715.1. Taxonomy (GTDB): domain Bacteria; phylum Bacillota; class Negativicutes; order Selenomonadales; family Selenomonadaceae; genus Selenomonas_A; species Selenomonas_A caprae. The sequence continues at coordinate 82,875 of NZ_FOQK01000012.1, forward strand.
GATATCGACGAGTACAAGGTTCAGATGGCGCATGGTCGGTGGGATCAGTACATTGATAGCCGCTATCGGCTCGAGGGTCAGGGCGCGCATTTCCAGGTTGGTGGCATGCAGGGCGCTTTGCATCGAGTCGATGACCTGCCGCGGCAGGAAGGTCGCGATGACGACGGCTTTGGCTTTTTTGCCGCGCTGGCCAATAAGCATCTTGAGCTGGATGTCGTCGAGAACATAGCGGATGGTGCTGTAGCCGACACAGTAATAGCGTGTCGGATCGTCGACGGTGTGGGACTCTGCCAATGCGGCCTGTGCCGCCTGTACGCCAGCAAAGTCGAGATTGCGCTGTTGTTCGGCTGTGATGAGGCCGTTGACGTCCATTTCAGCTTCGGCGGTCATTGTGTAGAGCGCACGGCCAGCGGCAGCGACGGCGGCATTCTTGAGCGGGCCGGTCTTGGCTTCCAGGGATTTCTTGACCTTTTCGATGACGGCCGCGACCTGCGGGACGTCATGGATCTGGCCGTCGAGCATCGCCCGCGTCGTGTGTTCGAGACGGTCGGTGGCGACTACATGGAGCTGCTCATCGTCTTCGTGGTATTCGGCGACGATGCCGATGACACTGCGCGTGCCGATATCGAGCGAGAAGATGCGGTCGCCGGTGCCCTTGGCGGCGGCTGGTTCTTTCCCGGCTGCTTTGGCGGTCTTGCTGGTCTTGCTCTTGCTGGCAGCTTGTTTGGTAGTCTTGGTTGTTTTTGCTGCTGCTGCGCTGGTTTTCTTGGTGGCAGCAGCGGTGGATTTATCTATGGTGGGCATAAAAAAACTCCTTGTATTTTTAGAATTTTAAAGGTTATTTTTATTATTTCGCGAAGTATATAATAGAATCCTGTTTTTAGCAGAAATTTTCAGGGCAGATACTACATTACAAAGAAGCGAGTGTGATTGTTATGACAGGAAATAAAGAGGTTATAACTGCTGGCGATTTCAAGCGCATGGTCAGTGGCGCGTATAGCGAGTTCCTGCTCGAGTATGAGAATATCAATCAGATGGAGGGCGCGGGCCGGCTGCCGGGGACGCATGTGCTGCGCACGATGGGCGCGGCGGTGATGACACTGCGCGATGTGAAGGATGACGGCATCGGCGGGCTGTCCCGCCGTGTGGCCGCAGGCGCGCTGTTTGGGGCGCGTGGCAGTGCTGGTGTCGTGCTGGCGCAGATGTTCCGCGGCATCGGCAAGGGGCTGTCGGGCAAGTATCACGCGACGTCATCGGAGTTTGGCAAGGCGTTCCAGTATGGCATCCTCTACGCCCAGCGGGTGATTCCGGAGCAGTCTGAGCAGCCTATCATTGCGCTGGCCAAGGCAGTGGCCAAGGGAGCTTACCATGCGGTGCGTGCGAACAAGCCGATATCGGAGATCCTCGAGGCGGCAATTGCCGCCGGCGAAAAGGCCCTGGTCGAGGTGGGCAGTGAGGACGCAGGGGCCTGCATCATGTTTTCTTTCCTCAAGGGGTGTCTCAAGGGGCTCGATGGCAATTTTGTCTCGCCGGCTGTCAGCTTGTCGCTGGGGCTGGAGGCGCAGCAGTTTGGGATGCCGGACCCGCGTAATGATGTCGTGCGGCCGTATTGTGTGCGCTTTACGATCGTCAATGCCAAGGCAGACATCGCGGCAATCGAGCAGCAGTTCAAGGAATACTCGAACTTCGTACTGGTCCAGCCCCAGGAGCGCGGCGTTACCGTCCATCTGCATACCGACCATCCGGGCAAGGTGATCGATCAGGCGATCGGCTGGGGGCCGCTCAAGGGGATCCACGTCACGAATATGAGTGAAAGCCATGTGCTGGACGCGCATGAGGCCTTGATGCCGGTAGCCTTGATGGCGGTAGCGGAAAACAAGGTGCAGGCGCGGGAGCTGCAGGATATGGGCATCCATGTGCTCGTGAGTGGCAGCAAGGATGCCGGCCCGTCGGTGGCTGAGCTTGTCAGCGCTGCGCACAGCGATCTGGCCGATACGTATATCATGGTCGCCTGGAGCCGTGACTTCTGGCTGGCTTTCCGCCAGGCGAAGCGCCTGTTGGGGGGCCGGGTAGAGCTGGTGCTCTGCACGGATAAGCAGCAGCAGGCTGATGCAGTCCGGCTGTTCGATCCGCAGAAGCCGGTGGCAGACAACGTCCGCGCTATGATGCGGGTTGTCGGTGAGAATAAGTGAGACAATAAAACGCCTGTCATTGCAGCAGGCGTTTTATTTTTTCGGTGACGCTTTCTGGTGTGATGGCGTTCATGCAGGCATTGGTGTGGTGCCTGCATTTTGTTTTGCAGCAAGCTGTGCAACTATGCGGGCTCAGCACAAAGTGGTGGCCAGAGGTCAGCGGGCCGTAGATGTCCGGATGCGTCGGCCCCCAAAGGGAAAGTGTGGGCAGCCCGACGGCTTCCGCGATATAGAGCGGTCCCGTATCGCCGGTCAGCAACAGGTCCGCTTCGGCAAACAAGGCGGCAAGCTCGGAAAGTGTTGTCTTTCCGGCAATAGAGAGGCTGGGACGGCCAAGCATCTGCTGGGCTTTGGCAATGCAAGGGGCGTCGGCAGCTGCGCCCGTGAAGACGATCTGGATGTGCGGGCCAAGGGCACGCAGGCAATGGCCAAAGTTTTCCGCAGGCCAGTTCTTGTCCGGCCAGGTCGTGCGCGTGTTGACGAGCAGCAGCGGGCGACGGGGATTGCCGGTCTCGACGCCCTGGGCCTGCCAGAAATCCTTGGTCCAAGTGCGCTGCGCAGCGGCAAGCGGCAGTACAAGGCCTGGCTGGAAGGCAGAAAAATCGAAGCCGAGTGGCTGGAGGGCGGACAGATAGCGATGGATTTTGTGCTTGGCCTTCAGGTCGGGCGCAAGCTCGGTCATGAACAGGAAGTTGCCTTCGTGACGTTCGTGGATGCCGATGCGGCGTGGTGCGCCGCTCATGCGCGTCAGCAGGCCGCTGAGGAACAGCCCTTGGATGTCAAGGGCGATATCGAACGCATGCGGGCGCAGGAGTTTCCAGGCTGCGGCAAGACTGCGCACGATGCCGCGCAGATCTTTGGCGGCAAAGGCGCGGTCCAGAGCGCGGCGATCCCAGACAAGCAGGGCATCGATATCAGGATTGCCTGCCAGCAGGCTGGCGGCTGGCGGGCTGACGAGCCAAGTGATATGGCAGCCGGGCTGGAGACGCTTGAGGTTGTGGACGACGGCGGTCGCGTGCATGACATCCCCGATAGCGCTGAGACGCACGATGAGGATACGTGTACCGGCAGCCAGTACCGGGTGTTTTTTCTTCATGATTTTCCTTCGTGCCGGTTGGTTTTTCCACCGGTCCATAGTAAAATAAAAGGATACGTGGATGCTTAAAAAGCGATAATATTATCTTAGCATAGGAAAAGCAGTGGATTCAAGCGCTGACGGGATGCCGGGCGAATCTGCGCAGGAAAAGGAGCGGGAATACTTGCTGAAAGATATGATGATCCGCACCGTAGCGAGCGATATGGCCTACAGCCGCGGGGTGCGCTACTATAATCAGGGCCGGGTTACCCATCTTGAGCGCGTCCGGGACAGCCGGTACCGGGCCGAGGTTGATGGCTCGATAAAATATGAAGTCGAAGTGCGCCTGTCAAAGGATGGCAGCGGCATCGAGCAGTATACCTGTGACTGTCCGGCGGCCAGCCAGTATTTAGGAGCCTGCAAGCATGTGGTGGCGGTACTCAAAGCCATCCAGGATGAGCAGGCCGGGGAGGAGCAGGAACAGGAGGCGAACCTTTCGAAAAGCGAGATCTTCAGCCAGCTCAAGCGGACGTTTGATGTGCGCCAGCAGGGGGAACCGGCTGAGTCGACGAGCAGCCGGCGGATGTTCCGCTTTTTTGCGGATGCTGATCGTGAGGACAGCACGCAGTACCGGGTGGCCAGCCAGGCAGCATACCTTGTGCCGCGCCTGTTTGTCGAGGATCTTTATGGCCGCATCGAGTGCTGGCTGGAATTCCGCTTCGGTACGGACAGGCTGTATGTGGTGCGTAATGTGCTGGAGTTCTTGCGCAGCAAGGAAAAGGGAGAGACTTGGCAGCTGGGCCGGAATTCTGCGCTGGATCTGGCGGATATCCGCTGGGCAGATCCCGTGTCGGCCAAGCTCTATGCCATGCTCAAGGACGCGCATCGGGCCGAGAAGGAAGTTCTGCTCTACGGGCCGAATAACGGCGTGTATTACTCGGGCTTCCATAGCTATATCTTTGAGCAGAAGCAGTTCAAGCTGGCGCCGGATAATCTGGGGCGCTTCCTGGCGGTCATGGGGGATACGCCGTTTGAGATGCGCATCAATGGTGCTGACATCGGCGATGTGCGTGGTAGCCAGGGGCAGCCGCAGATTGGTGTGAGCATCCGTGAGAAGGAGGGCCGCGGCCAGGTCAGCCTGACGACGGAAGAAATCCTGCCGCTCGATGATGCGTGCCGCTATCTCTATCAGGATCAGCATATCTATGCGGTCACAGCGAAATTTGCGCGGGCAGTCAAACCGCTGTGGCAGTCATTCCGCACGACGACACGCATTGAAGTGCCGCGGTCGGAGATGGGCCGCTTTTTCGGCGAGGTGCTGCCGCGGCTCGAAAAAGCGGCGGCGGTGGAAGTCGATCCTGCCTTCCTTGAGCAGTATATGCTGCAGCCCCTGACGGCAGAGCTCTATATCGACTATGCCGGGGATGGCATCGCAGTGCGGCCGCTGCTCTGCTATGGCGATGCCAAGTTCAATCCGCTGGTGGCCGCTGCGCCGCCGCTGCGCGATGGCCGCCATCTGGTGCGTGATGCGCGCGGCGAGCAGGAAATCATGACACGGCTATCTGTCTATGGCTTCCGGCCTGAAAGGGATCAGCTGGTGCAGAAGGATGAGGAAAGAAGCTATGATTTCCTGACCGAGGAGCTGCCCAACCTGCCGGCCTGGGTAGATGTTTTCTACGAGGATAGTTTTGTGAAGCGGCCCGTGCGGCCCATGCCGAAGGTAGCGGCAGGGGTCAGCGTCAATGACATGGACCTGCTGGAGGTTACTTTCAATATGAAGGATCTCGATGTCCATGAGCTTATGGATATCCTCGATTCATACAAGCAAAAACGGCGCTACCATCGCTTGAAGGACAGGACTTTTGTGACGCTGGAGGAGCAGCAGATGCAGGCACTGGCGGATTTCGTGGAGAATGCGGGCATCACGCGCAAGAATGCGGCTGATGGCGCGACTGTCGAGTTACCGCTCTCGCAGGCGATGTATCTCGATGAGCTGGCGCGGGCCGATGAGACGCTGCACCTTGAGCGCAGCCGTACCTTCCGTTCCATCGTGCGGAACATCCGCCGTCCCGAGGAAGCAGATTATGAGGTGCCAGCAGAGCTCAAGGAGGTGCTGCGCGACTATCAGGTCACGGGGTTCAACTGGCTGTCGACACTGGCGGACTATCATCTGGGGGGCATATTGGCTGACGATATGGGCTTGGGCAAGACGCTGCAGGTGATCGCTTTCCTGCTGGCACGGCAGGATGCATCGCAGCCGCCTTCCCTGGTCGTGGCGCCGACTTCGCTGATGTACAACTGGCTCGATGAGATCGCGCGCTTCGCGCCGTCTCTCAAGGCCGCAGCTGTGGCAGGGACGAAGGCGCAGCGCGAGGCTGTGCTGGCGGAGGCCGACAAGAGCTATGACGTGCTGGTCACGACCTACAACATGCTCAAACGCGACATTGCGCTCTACGAAAAGCGCAAGTTCCGCTATGCGTTTCTCGACGAGGCGCAGCATATCAAGAATCCGACGACGCAGAATGCGCGTGCAGTCAAGAAGATAAAGACTGGCGGGTACTTTGCGCTGACCGGTACCCCTATCGAGAATACGCTGACCGAGTTGTGGTCGATCTTTGATTTCCTGATGCCGGGCTATCTGCTGACCCATAAGAAGTTCAAGGAGCGCTATGAGACGCAGATTGTCCGCGAACAGGACGAGCGGATGCTGACCAACCTGCGGCGTCATGTGATGCCGTTTATCCTGCGGCGCATGAAGAAAGATGTCCTGAAGGAATTGCCGGATAAGGTCGAGCGCAAGATGGTCAGCGACATGACGCCCAAGCAGGAGAAGATCTATCAGGCGTGGTTCGTCCGCAGCCAGCGGGAATTCGCGGCCGAGCTGCGGGCAAATGGCTTTGGGGAAAGCCGCATCAAGATACTGGCTATCCTCACGCGCCTGCGGCAGATCGCCTGTGACCCGGCGATGTTCCTGGAAGGCTATGAAGGCGGATCGGGCAAGCTCGATATGCTTGAGGAAGTTGTCGGGGAGGCTGTGGCGGGCGGCCATCGCATCCTGGTATTCTCGCAGTTCACGACGATGCTGGAGCACATCGGTGAACGGCTCAAGCAGATCGGTATTACGTATTACTATCTCGATGGTGCAACGCCGGCGCTGGAGCGCATACGGCTCGTGAAGATGTTCAATGCTGGCAATATCCCTGTGTTCCTGATTTCGCTCAAGGCTGGTGGCACGGGGCTCAATCTCACGGGGGCGGATATGGTCATCCATTTCGATCCCTGGTGGAATCCGGCCGTGGAGGATCAGGCAACCGACCGTGCCTATCGTTTGGGACAGAAGAACAACGTGCAGGTGCTGAAGTTCATCACGAAGGGAACGGTGGAGGAGAAGATCTACGAGCTGCAGGAGAAAAAGAAGTCACTGATCGACCAGATGATCCAGCCGGGCGACAACTTCCTGTCCAAGCTCAGCGAAGAAGAGATACGCGAACTGTTCGAGCAGCGCTGAACCAGGTGAGGCCATGCGGTTGGCAACAGATACGAAAAAGGCAGCCATTGCGGCTGCCTTTTTCGTATCAATAATGCGGATGCTGTTTTACGTAGTCGACCGGACGGCTCCAATCCACATGAACCTTCGTCTCGTTCCAAAGGCGCGTGAGGGCGAGCTTGAAGCTTTCCTCATCGGCCAACGGATCGATGGTCTCATGGGTGAAGTCCATGAGCGTTGCGTGCGGGATGTTGATCTCATGTGTCTTGCCCAGATAAGCCTCGGTAAGCTCTTTGCCCTCGGCATCAGCGAGATGGACCTCGGCTTTGCGGGCATCGGCATCGTAGTCAATCCAGCCGAGTGCGTTGTTGTAGCTGATTGCTACGCTGAAAGTAGTAGCCATAAGTAAAACTCCTTTATCCGTAAATGGTTTCGTGTTTGCTATCGTAAAACTTATTTATTCATTATAGTCTATTTTGCGGGGAAAGTCCAAAATGTGTTGGCAGAAATAAATAATGCGGCAAAAGTTAAAACATACTGATTTTTTTGTCAACTACCATCAATGCCTGATTTGTCAAGTCTTGCAAGCATAATTTTTTTATGCTATTATACAGACAAAGAAGGATAAGCCTGGAATGTGCGCGGGCTTTGTTATGTCTAACCTACGTTTTTTATAGGGAGCTTGATTTGATTCTGATGGAGGTCCGCCTCGGCGAATGCCAGAAGTCAGACTTAGGGCACCCACCTGCGAGCAGCAGGTTTTAGGCATGAAAAGCGAACGGCATTTTGGACCCCTGCTTTGAAAAGGGATTGCTGCATGATAGCTGGCAGTCCCTTTTTGTGTGCCTGGATATCCGCATCAGTGCAGCTGGCGGCGCAGGGAGAACGAAACCTCGTTGATGCGCGTGACCTTTGGCTGGGCTTGCGGCTGCAGCGGGGCGTCGACGACTTCGATGTTGTCGAGCATGCCCTTCACCTGGTCGCGGATGCCATCGAGATATTCGCGGCGCAGAGCCTGCTGCTCAGCCAGTTCTTCCTCCGTAAGGCCAACGGAGCGCTTCTTGCGGGAAAGCTCGTTGATGCGGGCGATGAGTTCCGGTGTAATCATGCAAAAGACCTCCTGATTCCTGTCTTGAGATTTTGACGGTAATGTTTCTATTATAGCGGGTTGTTGCGCAATTGTATAGGGAAATCTGCGGTGTGGAATCTGCGAAAAATCATTTGCAAGACAGGGCAGGTATGGTATATTAATAGCGTATTTTTGATGCTTCATGAATGGTTGGTATTTTGACAGAGAGGGGTAGTTCCTGATGAGCATTCGTATTGGTATTCTGGGTTATGGCAATTTAGGACGGGGTGTTGAATGCGCCGTGGCCGCTAATGAGGATATGGAGCTGGCGGCAGTATTCACACGCCGCGATCCGTCGGCGCTCAAGATCGCGACGGCTGGTGTGCCGGTTGTGAGCGTCAATGAGGCAGAGGCATGGAAAGACAAGATCGATGTCATGATCCTCTGCGGCGGCAGTGCAACGGATCTGCCGGTGCAGGGGCCGCAGTATGTAAAGCTGTTCAACATCATCGACAGCTTTGATACCCATGCGCGCATTCCTGAGCATTATGCTGCTGTTGATAAGGCAGCCAAGGAGTCGGGGCATATCGGCATCATCTCCGTCGGCTGGGATCCGGGCCTGTTCTCGCTGGCACGTGTTTACAGCAATGCTATCCTGCCGCAGGGCAAGGACTATACGTTCTGGGGGCGTGGTGTGTCGCAGGGGCATTCCGATGCCATCCGCCGCATCAAGGGCGTGAAAGATGCCCGCCAGTATACGGTGCCGGTTCCGGCAGCCTTGGAGGCTGTCCGTGCTGGCAAGAATCCTGAACTTACGACGCGCCAGAAGCATACGCGCGAGTGCTTCGTCGTATTGGAGGAAGGCGCTGATGCAGCCTACGTTGAGAACGAGATCAAGACGATGCCGAACTACTTTGCCGATTATGATACGACGGTGACGTTCATCAGCGAGGAGGAGCTGCAGGCAAACCATCGCGGCCTGCCGCATGGCGGTTCGGTCATCCGCACGGGCACGACGGGGCATGCGCAGGAGAACAAGCATGTCATTGAATTCAAGCTCGACCTTGATTCCAATCCGGAGTTCACCACGAGTGTGCTGATCGCCTATGCGCGTGCCGCCTATCGCCTCGCAAAAGAGGGGCAGACTGGCTGCCGCACGGTACTCGATATCGCACCAGCTTACCTTTGCGCACAGAGCGGCGAGGAACTGCGCGCCCATCTGCTCTAAGAGAATATGATTGTTGGTCCGCCGATGCAGAGATGTGTCGGCGGATCTTTGTATTATAAATTGCAGTTTGTAAATTACCGTGTTTTTATTCGAGGAAAGCCGCGCCGCCGGGCAGGGGAGTACCAACGCTTCACTTAGATGCTTTGCTAAAAATATTTTTTGCCTTTAACTAAGCATTGAAAAAGTTCCCAAACGCGCTACGCTTGAACGGTGTGAATTTTTCAACGGAATGTGTAGGCAAAAAATATTTTCTTCACGCAAACCATCAATGTTACGCTTATGGTACTCCCCTGCCCGGCGGCTTCGTTTCAGCAATAGCCCGAATGAATCTTCA
>NZ_FOQK01000036.1 GCF_900113715.1 Pseudoselenomonas ruminantium
TTCTTTCTATCTGGAGCGACTGTCCTAGGCACAGAATGATACACACTAACGTATTAGCAGGTTGAAGATTCATTTGGGCTATTGCTGAAACGAAGCCGCCGGGCAGGGGAGTACCATAAGCGTAACATTGATGGTTTGCGTGAAGAAAATATTTTTTGCCTACACATTCCGTTGAAAAATTCACACCGTTCAAGCGTAGCGCGTTTGGGAACTTTTTCAATGCTTAGTTAAAGGCAAAAAATATTTTTAGCAAAGCATCTAAGTGAAGCGTTGGTACTCCCCTGCCCGGCGGCGCGGCTTTTCTCGAATAAAAACACGGTAATTTACAAACTGCAATTTGAAGACTGATTATGGGGAATAGGTTTTTGTAGGGATAGGACAAAATTTTTTGTTTTAAGGATTGCTTTTTTCTATTTGCCCATGATATAATATCCCACGGTGTAATAAAAAGCATGGGTTTCCGATATCTGCCCTGTGCCCTGATACAGGGTGGTGCAGAAGATGAGGAGCTCAGAAGAAAAAAACAGGAGGTGCACCAACATGGCAGTTATTTCCATGAAACAGTTACTTGAAGCAGGTGTCCACTTCGGACATCAGACCCGCCGTTGGAACCCGAAGATGGCTAAATACATCTTCACGGAGCGCAATGGCATCTACATCATCGACCTGCAGAAGACCGTCAAGAAAGTTGACGAGGCTTATGCATTCCTTCGCAGCGTTGCTGAAGAAGGCAAGAACATCCTCTTCGTCGGCACGAAGAAACAGGCTCAGGAGGCTATCAAAGAAGAGTCCCTGCGCGCTAACATGTTCTATGTCAACGAGCGTTGGCTCGGCGGCATGATGACGAACTTCCAGACGATCCAGAAGCGCGTTGCCCGTCTCAAAGAGCTCGAGGCTATGGAAGCTGATGGCACGTTCGAAGTCCTCACGAAGAAAGAAGTACAGGTTCTCCGCCATGAGATGGAGAAACTCGAGAAATACCTCGGCGGTATCAAAGACATGAACAAGCTGCCGGGCGCTCTCTTCATCGTCGATCCGCGCAAAGAGCGTATCGCTGTTGCTGAGGCTCGCAAGCTCAATATTCCTATCGTTGCTATCGTTGACACGAACTGCGATCCGGATGAGATCGACTATGTCATCCCGGGCAACGACGATGCTATCCGTGCCGTCAAACTGCTGACGGGCCGCATGGCTGACGCTGTCCTCGAAGGCCGTCAGGGCCAGGATGGCGAGGCTGCTGAGACGAAAGCTGCTGAGTAATCCAGACTCACTACGAGAAATCATGACGGGGTAAGGGAATAATTATCCCTTACCCCGTTATTCATTATGAAATCCAAGCTGATTTTAGGAGGAAGAAGTAAATGGCAATCACTGCTGCACTGGTAAAAGAACTGCGCGAGAAAACGGGCGCAGGCATGATGGACTGCAAAAAGGCTCTGACGGCTGTCGATGGCGACATGGAGAAGGCAATCGACTTCCTGCGCGAGAAGGGCATCGCCAAAGCTGAGAAGAAAGCTGGCCGCGTTGCTGCTGAGGGCGCTGTCGCTGCATATGTCAGTGAGGACGCTAAGGTCGGCGCTGTTGTCGAGATCAACTGCGAGACGGACTTTGCTGCTGGCAATGAGCAGTTCAAGGCGCTGACGGCTAAGATCTCCAAGCACATCGTTGAGACGAAACCGGCAGATCTCGACGCGCTGAACAACAGCGAGATCGAGGGCAAGAAGGTTTCTGACCTCATCACGGAAGCTACGGCTACGATCGGTGAGAAAATCTCCCTGCGCCGTTTCGCTTGCTATGAGACGGAAGGCCGTGTGGCAAGCTACATCCACATGGGCGGCAAGATCGGTGTCCTCGTTGAGCTGACGGCTGGCGACGAGGCACTCGGCAAGGATATCGCTATGCAGATCGCTGCAGCTGCTCCGCAGGCTATCGATCGCGCTGGTGTTGACGCTGCTTCCCTCGAGCATGAGAAGGAAGTCCTCCGCAAGCAGGCTGAGGAAGAGGGCAAACCGGCCAACATCATCGAGCGCATGGTTGAGGGCCGCATCAACAAATTCTACAAAGAAGTCTGCCTGAACGAGCAGGTATTCGTCAAAGATTCCGAGAAGACGATCAAAGACGTCCTCGGCGATGCCAAGGTTACGGCATTCACGCGCTTCCAGCTCGGCGAAGGTATCGAGAAGAAAGAAGAGAACTTCGCTGCTGAGGTTGCTGCACAGATGAAATAAGCCATTTCCCACCAGGAAATGCATTTACGGGAGTACATCCGCCAGGATGTGCTCCTTTTTTCGTGAAAAGGGCAAATCGACGGGGAGAAACATTGTTTCGCATCGCGTTTTCATGTATAATAGATGCAGTATGAGTTTGAATCGGGTACAGTGATGCCTGGATGGAGGTTAATTGTTTTGGAAACAGCAAAGTATAAACGTGTAGTCCTAAAACTCAGCGGGGAATCGCTGGCAGGCGACCAGGGCTTCGGTATCAATCCGTCTGTCGTTGAAGATATTGCCGTGCAGATCAAGAAGGTCCGCGAGCATGGCGTCGACGTTGCAGTTGTCGTAGGCGGTGGCAATATCTGGCGTGGCCTTGCTGGTTCGGCTAAGGGCATGGATCGCGCTACGGCTGACTACATGGGCATGATGGCGACAGTCATGAATGCGTTGGCGCTGCAGGATGCTTTGGAGAAGCTGGATGTGGATACGCGTGTGCAGACGGCTATCGAGATGCGTCAGGTCGCTGAGCTCTATATCCGCCGCAAGGCTATCCGTCACATGGAGAAGGGCCGCGTCGTCATTTTTGGTGCTGGCACGGGCAATCCGTATTTCTCGACAGACACGACGGCTGCACTGCGCGCTGCTGAAATCGAGGCAGATGTCATCCTCATGGCCAAGAAGGGGACGGACGGCATCTATGACTCGGATCCAAACAAGAATGCGGATGCGAAGAAGTTCGATACGCTTTCGTACATCGAAATCATCAACCGTGGGCTGCAGGTCATGGACACGACGGCTACGAGCCTGTGCATGGACAACAAGATCCCATTGGTTGTATTCAACATTGATGAACACAAAAACATCGTCAAGGCCGCTCTGGGTGAAGAGATCGGCACGACGGTAGGAGGTAATGAATAATGATCAAAGATATCCTTGCTTCCCATGAGGAACGCATGCAGAAATCCATCGAGGCGCTCAAACGCGAATTCGCTACGCTGCGTGCTGGCCGTGCTACGCCGTCCTTGCTCGACAAGGTTACGGTGGGCTACTATGGTGCACCGACGCCGGTCAACCAGATCGCCAAGGTTTCGGTTCCGGAGCCGCGTATGATTATCATCCAGCCGTATGAGAAATCCATCCTGCATGACATCGAGGTCGCTATCATGAAATCTGACCTCGGCCTGTCGCCGAACTCGGATGGCACGGCTATCCGCCTGGCTATCCCGGCGCTGACCCAGGAGCGCCGTCAGGAGCTCGTCAAGTCGGTCAACAAGAAGGCTGAGGAAGCGAAAGTAGCCATCCGCAATGTCCGCCGCGATGGCAATGACGCAATCAAGAAGCTGGAGAAAGCCAAGGAAATCACGGAGGATGATTCCAAGCGCGGCCAGGAGAGCATGCAGAAGCTTGTCGACAAATACATCAAGCTTGTCGACACGACGAAGGATGCTAAAGAGAAAGAGGTCATGGAAGTCTGATATGGCTTCGGATGTGATCGGCCGTCCCTGGGCGGAGGCGGAGCAGCTGCTCCGGCAGGCAGGGACTCATTTCCAGACGGAAATATCATGCCCAACGCGTGATTTTTTCAAGACAGATTCGAGCTGTCTTTATGTCGTCCGTGAGCGCAGTCTTGCTGACGGCACTCTGCTTGTGACCCTCGTGGCTAAGCAGAAGAAATGAGCGAAGGAGGTGTCTAGACATGGCATACAAGATCAACGATGACTGCATTTCGTGCGGTTCCTGCGCTGCTACTTGCCCGGTTGAGGCTATCAGCGAAGGTGCTGAGCATTATGAAATCGATGCAGACAAATGCGTAGAGTGCGGCGCTTGCGCTGCTGGCTGCCCGGTATCCGCTATCGAGGCTCCCTGACGCATGAGGGAACGTTAGGTTCCATTGGGAATGGGCCCCTCTTACGGCTTGACGGAAGAGGGGCTTGTTCTTATATTCTAGGAAATCAATATCCTGAAACGAGGGATTGTAATATGATAAAGAAAATTCTAGGGACGATCGGCAAATCGGTTGTCTCAGGGGGCAGCTTTGAGATCCCCGCGCATGATTCGCCGCTGTTTGCCAAGATTGACTGGGAAAAACTGCCGCGCCATGTGGCAGTCATCATGGATGGCAATGGACGCTGGGCAAAGGGACAGGGGATGTTGCGCACCGCCGGGCATACCGCTGGTGTCAAAACGCTCAAGAACATCCTCAAGACGGCTATCGGCTTGAAGCTCGATGCGCTGACGGTCTATGCCTTTTCGACGGAGAACTGGAAGCGGCCGCATACAGAGGTCGAGTTCCTTATGAACCTCTTTTCCGAGTACCTCAAGAAGGAACTGCAGGAGATGCATGAGGACAACGTCCAGATCCATTTCATCGGCCGCATCGAAGGTCTGCCAGCATCGCTGCAGAAACAGATGCGCGAGGCTGAGGAGCTCATGAAGGACAATACGGGCGTGAAATTCAACGTAGCAGTGAATTACGGTGGCCAGGATGAACTGGTCCGCAGTGTCCAGTCCATCGTCCGGCGGGTGCAGGCTGGCGAGCTGGCGGCGGAGCAGATTGATGAGACGGTCATCGAATCTGCGCTGGACACGCAGGGCAACCTGCCCGTCGATCTCGTGATCCGCACAAGTGGCGACCAGCGCTTGTCGAATTTCCTGCTGTGGCAGGCGGCCTATGCTGAGTTCTGGTTCACGGATACGAATTGGCCGGACTTCACGCCTGAGTGCTTCGTTGAAGCCATGGTAGACTATGCAGGCCGTGACCGCCGCTTCGGCGGGCTTACGAAGCCGGAGGAAAAATAAGGATTAGGAGCGTTAGTATTGATTACAAGAATAATAACAGGTCTTATCGGTATTGTTTTGGCTGCGTATGTCATCCAGACGGGCGGTACCTTGTTTGCTGGTTTTGCCTTGGTGCTGGGGCTTATTGCCTGGTTTGAGTATGCACGGGCATTCGGTGAGCGTGGCATGGGACTGACTTTATTGACGGGATTCTTAGGCGTCGCTGCCCTGTGGTATACAGGCTGGCAGGGGAATGTTGAGCTCATGGTGGCAGCCGCGACACTCATCGTAGCGATAGTCCTGCTCGAAAGCGTGCTGCTCCGCGGTTCGGTGAGCATCATGGATGCAGTCACTTCCGTGACAGGGATCTTGTATATCGGCTTCCCGTTTGCCTACATGGTCATGCTGCGCGACTGGCCTGAGACACGGCTGATCCCGACGCAGCTGGGCGATTTCGAGTTCGGCTGTGCCTTGATCTGGATTATGTTCATCGGCACCTGGGCCAGCGATACGTTCGCTTATTTCACGGGGTCGGCCATTGGCCGGCACAAGCTCTGTCCCAGCATCAGTCCGAACAAGACCGTCGAGGGTTTTCTCGGCTCTCTCGTCGGTACGACGGCAGCTGTGGCGGGGCTGGGCATCTTCTTTGCCCTGCCGGTGCAGGAGATGGCTATCCTGGGACTGGCCATTGCTGTCCTGGCAACGCTCGGAGATCTGGTGGAATCGGTGGCTAAGCGCTATACGGGCATCAAAGATTCGGGCAGCATCATCCCAGGCCATGGTGGCATCTGGGATCGTTTTGACAGCGTGCTGTTTACGGCGCCATTGGTCTATTATTTTGTCAAGTTCGTCGGTCTGGCGATGAAGTAAGAAGTAAGGAGATTCGGCGATGAAAAATATTGCAGTATTAGGTTCGACTGGGTCGATTGGCACCCAGACGCTGGATGTGGTGCGCAGCCATCCGGAGTTATTCCATATCTCAGTGCTGGCGGCAAATGCTAGTGATGAACTGCTCGAAAAGCAGATTCGTGAATTTGAGCCGGAACTTGCGGTTTTATCCGATGAAGCGGCATATAACCGTTTAAAGAGCCGTTACAGCGGCCCTACCAAGTTGGCTGGTGGCCGGCAGGCTTTTATCGATGCAGCTGCGGTTACTGAAGTTGATACGGTAGTGACTTCGATGATGGGCTTTGCCGGTTTGGAGCCGACGATGAAGGCTTTGGAGGCCAAGAAGAACATTGCCTTGGCGAACAAGGAAACCCTCGTCGTAGCCGGTGAGATCGTCATGCGCCGTGCCAAGGAGCAGGGCGTGTCCATCCTGCCGGTCGACAGTGAGCATTGTGCATTCTTCCAGTGCTTGCAGGGAGAGCGGCTCGCTACGGTGGAGAAGCTGCTGCTGACTTGTTCGGGTGGCCCCTTCCGTGGCATGAAGCGGGAGGACCTCAAGGATGCGACACGCGATCAGGTGCTGGCACATCCGACTTGGAACATGGGGCAGAAGATCACGGTAGATTCTGCGACGCTCGTCAACAAGGGACTTGAGGTCATCGAGGCCAAATGGCTCTATGGCATGCGTTACGATCAGATCCAGGTAGTCGTGCATCCGCAGAGCATCGTGCATTCGATGGTGCAGTTCCATGATGGTGCGGTCATCGCCCAGCTTGGCTCCACGGATATGAAGTTGCCGATCCAGTATGCATTGACGTATCCGGAGCGCACGGATTCGCAGTTTGAGCGTCTCGATTTCTGGAAGATGAAGGACTTGACCTTTGCTGAACCGGATACGGATACCTTCAAGGGGCTGAAATTTGCTTATGAGGCCGGTGAGATGGGTGGCAGTATGCCCTGTATTTTCAATGCGGCCAATGAAATTGCTGTTGGTGCATTCCTGAAGGGTGGCATCAAGTTCCTCGATATTTATGACATCATCGAGCAGACGATGATGAAACGCGAATGCATCATGGAACCAACGCTGGAAGAATTGTTTGAGGAAGATCGCTGGGCCCGCGACTTCGCGGCGTCCCTGCTGACGAAATAACAGGCAGGTGTTTTTATGGTTTTGACGATAGCAGCAGCTATTTTTGTTTTTGGTCTGTTGGTACTGGTCCATGAACTGGGACATTTTATTACGGCGAAACTTACGGGAATGCGCGTAGATGAATTTGCCATCGGCTTCGGGCCGAAACTCATCAGCCATCGCTGGGGAGAGACCGAGTACTCGCTGCGGGTGATTCCCCTCGGCGGCTTCAACGATATCGCCGGGATGAATCCGGCCGATAACGACGCGGGGGAGCGTGGCTATTGCGCGAAGCCGGTGCTGTCGCGCATGATTGTCATCCTGGCCGGCTCGACGATGAATTTCATCCTGCCGGTGATCCTGTTCTTTGGCATCTTTTTCTTTGCGGGTGTCAGCACGCCGAATCCAGATCCCGTCTTCGGGACGGTCATGGAGGGCAAGCCGGCTGCCGAAGCTGGCCTGCAAGCTGGGGACCGGGTGCTGTCCCTCAATGGGCAGAGCATCAGCAAATGGACGGAGTTCGTCGATGTCATCAAGGACAACACGGGGACGCCGGTCGAGCTGGTCGTCCAGCGTGGCGAGCAGCAGTTTTCGGCGACCATGACGCCGGTCTATGACGATAAGGCGAAAAAGGCCATGGTCGGTGTCATGAGCTCGGTGGATACCCGCATGCCAGGGCTGCTGGAATCCCTGCAGCTGGCTGTGCAGAAGACGGGGGCCATCCTTGTCATGATGCTTGATGCACTCTATAAGATCCTGCTCGAGCTTTCGGGTTCCGAGCTGGCCGGACCAATCGGTGTGGCCCAGATGGCTGGCGAGGTGGCGCAGATGGGCTTTGTGCCATTGCTGAATTTTGCGGCTTTCCTGAGCCTCAATCTGGGCATCGTCAATCTGCTGCCCGTCCCGGCGTTGGATGGCGGCCATTTCGCTGGCCTTTGTGTCGAGGCCGTCAGGGGCAAACCGATGGGGCCGAAGGCGCTGGAGTACACGCAGAAGATCGGCATAGTCCTGTTGATTCTCTTGATGATCCTCGCCACCAAGAACGATATTGTACGCATCTTTACGGGAGGCTGACTATAGATGATGAAACGCAAGCATACCCGCCAGATCCATATCGGGCCGGTTGCGATTGGCGGCGGCGCACCGATTTCGGTGCAGTCGATGTGTAATACGAAGACGACGGATACCGAGGCGACCGTAGCGCAGATCAAGGCGCTGCAAGCGGCTGGCTGTGATATTGTCCGGCTGGCTGTGCCGGATAGGGCGGCAGCCAAGAATCTCGGCAATATCATCCGGGCGGTGGAGGTGCCGCTGGTCGCCGATATCCATTTTGACTACAAGCTCGCGCTGGAGGCGATCGAGCAGGGGATTTCGGCATTGCGGCTGAACCCAGGCAATATTGGCGGCGAGGAAAAGGTCAAGGCAGTCGTGCAGGCTGCCAAGGCGAAGCATATCCCTATCCGCATCGGCGTCAACGCGGGGTCGCTGGATAAGAAGATCCTGGCGAAATATGGTGCGATCACGCCGGAGGCGCTCGTCGAGTCGGCTATGCAGCATATCCGCATCCTCGAGGCCCTTGATTTCCATGACATGAAAATTTCTCTCAAGGCGCATGATGTGCCGCTGACTTTGGCGGCCTACCGCTTGATGAGCGAGACTGTCGATTATCCGCTGCACCTTGGCATAACCGAGGCGGGAACGGTCAATACGGGAATCATCAAATCGGCTGTCGGTATCGGTGCGCTGCTCGCCGAGGGCATTGGCGATACCTTCCGCATCTCGTTGACGGGCGATCCTGTCGTTGAAGTCAAGGTGGCCAATGAAATCTTGAAGTCATTGGGGCTCAAGGAATATGGACCAACGCTTGTTGCTTGTCCGACCTGTGGCCGGACGAGCATCGATTTACCAGCGATTGCTGCCCAGGTAGAAAAAAAACTAGAGGGTATCAAGGATCCCATCGATGTTGCTGTGATGGGCTGTGTCGTCAACGGGCCGGGTGAGGCACGCGGTGCGGATGTCGGCATTGCCGGTGGCAATGGGGAAGGACTTATCTTCCGCAAGGGCGAAATCATCCGCAAGGTACCTGAGAATATACTCGTCGATGAATTGTTCAAGGAAATCGACGCAATTTTGGAGGAACGCAGACAAAAATGAGAGCAAGTAATTTATATGCACCAACACTTCGCAATACGCCGGCTGAGGCCGAGATTGTCAGCCATCAGCTGATGTACCGCGCTGGCATGATCCGCAAGGTCGCAGGCGGTATGTATAACTTCCTGCCGCTGGGCTGGCGAGTCATCCGCAAGATCGAGGCAATCATCCGCGAGGAGATGGATGCTGCTGGCGGCCAGGAAGTCGGCATGCCAATCCTGCAGCCGGCGGAGCTTTGGGAGGAAAGCGGCCGCTGGGCTGCTTATGGCGATGAGATGATGCGCATCAAGGATCGTCATGGCCGCAACTTCTGCCTGGGACCGACGCACGAGGAGATGATGACGGAACTCGTCCGTGATGAGGTACGCAGCTACAAGCAGCTGCCGCTCATGCTGTACCAGATCCAGGATAAGTTCCGCGATGAGCGCCGTCCGCGTTTTGGCTTGATGCGCAGCCGTGAGTTCATCATGAAAGACCTCTACTCCTTCGATAAGGACATCGAGGGTATGAATGAGTCCTACCAGAAGATGTACGATGCTTACACGAACATCTACACCCGCATGGGACTCAAGTTCCGTCCGGTCGAGGCCGATAACGGTGCCATCGGTGGCGGTCATTCCCACGAGTTCACGGTCCTGGCTGATGCTGGTGAGTCCAATATTGCTTACTGTACGGCATGCGACTATGCAGCCAGTGATGAAAAGGCTGAGCTGGCACCAATCGCAGCGGCAGCGGAAGAAGCTTTGCCGCTCGAGAAGGTAGCAACGCCAGGCACGGATACGATCGAGAAATTGGCGCAATTCCTCAATGTGCCGGTTGAAAAGACCATCAAGGCCGTAGCATATCAGAGCGATACGGATCAGCTCGTATTGGCGTTTGTCCGCGGCGATCATGAGGTCAACGAGGTCAAGGTCATCAACCAGCTCGAGGGTGCGCTTGACCTGCGCATGGCTGACGATGACGCCATCAAGGCAGTGGGCGGCTGCCCAGGCTTCATGAGCCCCATCGGCATCAAGGAGGGCACGCTGATCCTCGTCGATCCGACTGTCATGAATATGGCCAACGCTGTTGCTGGTGCGAACGAGGCAGATCATCACTATAAGAATGTCAATCCACAGCGTGATTTCACGCAGGCGAGCATTGTGGTCACGGATCTGCGCATGGTCAAGGAAGGCGATGCCTGCCCGCGCTGCGGGGCACCGCTGACGATGACGCGCGGCATTGAGGCTGGGCAGGTCTTCACGTTGGGCACGAAGTATTCGCAGGCCATGGGGGCAACGTTCCTCGATGAGAAGGGCAAAGAACAGCCGCTTTATATGGGGTGCTATGGCATCGGCGTGGGCCGTACGATGGCCGCTGCCATTGAGCAGAACAACGATGAGCAGGGCATCATCTGGCCGCGGGCTATCGCTCCTTTTGAAGTGGTCGTCGTTGCTGTCAATGCCAAGAAGGAAGAACAGCTCCAGTATGCTGAAGCTGTTTATGGTGAGTGCCGTCAGGCTGGTATCGACACGCTGCTTGATGACCGCAAGGAACGCGCGGGAGTCAAGTTTGCTGATTGCGATCTGATCGGTTATCCGGTTCGTGTGGTCATCGGTCCTAAAGCTGTCGAAGAGGGACAGATTGAGGTCAAAGTCCGCAAGACCGGGGAGGTATTCACCTTCAGCCGTGAAGAGTATCTGGCCAAAGTCCAGGAACTCCTGCAGAACCTCTGAGGATAAATGGGCATGAAAAAAGCTCCATCGCAAGATGGAGCTTTTTTCATGCCCGGAACAGCTTATTCAGCAGCACCGACAGCTTCGTTGAGGCCCTCGATCAGAGCATCGACATCGATGCCATGAGCCATAGCGCCCTGCTCGATGTTCTCGAAATGCGCAGCAGCGCAGCCAAGGCAGCCCATGCCAGCGTTTACGAATACATCGACCGTGTCGGGATATTTCTGAACAACTTCGAGGATGCTCATATCTTTGGTGATTGCCATATGGTATAACCTCCTATAATAAGTGAAACTAAAGAAACCCATCAATAAAGTATGGGGGATTTCCATCATCCGAATTATAGCACATCCAGCTGGCGGGATACAAGGAATAATGAACGGGCTTCAGAAAAAAATAATCAAGGCTGGTTTTTTTTCCGCATTCGGTTTAAAATGGGATTGTTATAAGATGAGGAAAAGTGAGGGATCTTTCATGGGATTTATCGCCTGCTCGCTGGGCGGTGTGCCGATCTATACGTATGGTCTGTGTCTGTCGCTGGCCGTGCTTTTGGCACTCTTGCTGGCTTGGGGGAATGCCAGGCTGCATGGCTTGCCGGGGGAAGTAGTGACGGATATGGTGCTCTGGGGAATCCCCTTGGCACTTCTTTGCGGCCGGGCGGGATATGTATTGCATCATTTTGAGCAGTACAGCAGTCATCTGGCCGAGATATTGATGGTCTGGCATGGCGGCTTGTCGCTGTATGGCACGATCTTGGGGATGCTGATCGCCGTTTGGGGTGTTTGCCGCGTGCAGGGGCTGGATACGTGGTCCTGGCTCGACATCATGATGCCGGCTGGTGCATTGTCGCTGGCAGTCATCGAGCTGGGCATCTTTGCCCTGCAGCTGAACCCTGGCCTGCCCTTTCCCGATGACCTGCCCAACGACCACCGCCTTGTGGAGTATGTCGAGTATGCCTTTCGGCCGGTCGGCTTTGGTGATACGTTATACTTCCAGCCAATCGCCCTGTATCAGGCTGGATTGCAGCTGCTGGTGTTCCTGTTGCTGAGTCTGTTGACGGTGACGCGGCGTTATCTCCATTGGCCGTCGCTTCCGGGGGCGCTGTTCCTGACCGGGACGGCATGCTTGGCCTTCATCCGCCTGGGCTGCGGGTTCTTTTATCTGGCCAGCGGTGCCGATATAGGAGCGGCTTTGCCACTAGGCCGCGTCATGGCGGCTGCAATCGGCTTAATGGCTGTGGCGGTGTTGATTTTGCGTAAGCGCGTTCATGCGCTGAAGATTTATTGAGGAGGACGATCATGCCATTGTTCTATAAGCAAAGCCTGCTGAAAAGGTGGTGGAAGCGGATTTCACTGCTGTTGCTGCTGCTGCTGATTCCCCTGCTGGCATCGAGCCCCAAGCAGATGACGGCTACGATGGTGGCCGATAGCGAAAATGGCACCAAGGTCATGGTGCTCAATTACCACAAGATCGATAATACCTTCATCTCGCTGGCGGTACGGCCGGATGATTTCGAGGCACAGATGAAGTACCTGAGCGAGAACGGCTACCATACGATTTCGCCGGATGAACTCTATGACAGCCTGGCCGGGACAGGGGAGCTGCCGGAAAATCCAGTGCTGATCACCTTTGATGACGGGTATGTGGATAATTACACGAATGCGTATCCGATCCTCAAGAAGTATGGGTTCAAGGCGACAATCTTCGTCATCACGAGCTTCCTCGGCAAGGACAAGAATTACATGACCTGGGATCAGGCCCGTGAGCTCGATGCCAACGGCATCAGTATCGAATCCCATACGGTTGACCACAAGTCGATGACGGATCTCACGGATGAGCAGCTGCGTATGGAGCTCGTAGAATCGAAGAAGAAAGCGGAAAAAGAGCTGGGACATCCGGTGGAATATATGGCGTATCCTACGGGAACCTACAATCTGCATATTGCGGAAATGGTCAAGGAGGCTGGCTATAAGGCGGCGTTCACGATCAAGTATGGCAATGTCGATAAGGCCAGCAACATCTACGCGCTGGAGCGGGTGCCGATCTTCCACACGGAGGATACCAACAAGGACTTCTTGGAGCGTATCCGCTATACGCCGATCTTTGAACGGTTTGGCTGGATAAAAAGCTGAGAATATGGATAGAAGGTGCTGTCTGCAAGCAATTGCAGGCAGCACTTTTTATTTGTCCTGCTGTTTGGGCAAGGAAAAGCAGCTGTGGATAAGTTTCGCTTGCAAAAAAAAGGATTTTTTGATATAAAAGAGAATAGGTAAAAGTGGTGAAATGTGGGGAAAAGTGGTTCAAAAGACCAGAAAGGTGGTGATGCAGGATGTTCATGGGGGAATATGTCCATTCCATTGACGCCAAGGGGCGTATCATCCTGCCCGCTGATTTCCGTCAGGAACTCGGTGTGACCTTCATCATCACGCGTGGTCTCGATAACTGTCTGTTCCTCTATGGACAGCAGGCCTGGGAAGAATGGGCGGCCAAGCTCCGTGCCTTGCCGCTGGCAAAGCCGGCAGCACGAGCGCTGACCCGGTTTTTCTTTTCGGGCGCCCGCACGCTTGAGTGTGACAAGCAGGGACGCTTTCTCGTCCCGGCCAATCTGCGTACGCATGCTGGCATTGCGCTCAAACAGGATGTCGTGCTGACCGGTGTGGACAACCGCATCGAGGTCTGGAGCAAGGAGCAGTGGAGCAAGTATAATGAAGAAGTGGAGCCGGATGTCACGGCTATTGCAGATTCGCTTTCGGAGCTGGGGATTTGAGCCATTTTGCAGTCAATCAGGAAATACAAGGGAAGTCAGGTGCAGGAAACATGGAGTTTCATCATATCAGCGTCATGCTGGAAGAGACGGTAAGGGGTCTCGTGACAAATACAAAAGGAACTTATGTCGATTGTACCTTGGGCGGTGCTGGACATTCCCGGCGCATAGCGGAGCTCTTGGAGCCTGAGGGCAGGCTGATCGGCATCGACCAGGACGAAGCGGCGATCGCTGCGGCGACGGAGCGGCTGCGCGATGCAGCTTGCAAGGTCGACATCGTGCATAGCAACTTCCGCAATCTGGAAGCGATCCTCGCGGAAGAGGACGCTCCACTGGTGGATGGTGTGGTATTCGATCTGGGGGTTTCCTCCCATCAGATCGATACGGCTGAACGTGGCTTTTCCTATATGCAGGATGCGCCGCTGGATATGCGCATGGATCCCGAGGCAGGTTTTTCGGCCTATGACGTCGTCAATACGTACAGGGAGCAGGATCTCGACCGCATTTTCCACGATTATGGGGAGGAGCGCTGGGGGCGCCGCATCGCGCAGTTCATTGTCAAGGAACGGGCGGCAAAGCCGATCGAGACGACGGGGGAGCTGGTGGACATCATCTGCAAGGCGGTGCCGAAGGCGGTACGCCAGGCGGCCAATGGACATCCGGCTAAGAGGATATTCCAGGCTATCCGCATCGAGGTCAACGATGAGCTGGGAATCCTGGAGAACGCGTTCCGCACAGCGGTACGTCATCTGAAGCCGGGTGGGCGTATAGCTATCATCACGTTCCATTCGCTGGAGGACAGGATCGCCAAGCAGACGCTCAAGGAAATGGCACGGGGCTGCATCTGCCCGCCGGAGCTTCCGGTCTGCATGTGCAAGCACAAGCCGGAGATCCGCATGATAGGAAAGCCAATCCAGGCAACAGCAGAGGAACTGGCGAACAATTCGCGTTCCAAGAGCGCCAAGCTGCGCATTGCTGAGAAATTACCCCAGGAAGAGAAAGGAGGCGGCTGCTGATGCTCGCAAGACAGGAAGAAGAACATTTTGCTGAACTGCCGTTGACGGCGGAAGAAGAACGGCGCCAGCTGCGTCAGGCACCAAAAGAACCGTTGTTCAAGACGGTGCTCGATACGAGCATGCGGTCGCATTGCCAGATCTTGTTCTTGACTATCGCGGTGCTGGCGATGCTCGTGACTATCGGCAGTGGTGTCAGCGCGAGCCGTGGGTATGCCTTGGTAGAGGTGCAGCGTCAGGCGGATGCGCTGGAACAGGAGAATGAGCGCCTGAAGATCGATATCGCCAAGCTCAAGTCGCCGGAACGCATCAAGAATATCGCTAAGGATCAGCTGGGCATGGAAGTGCCGAAGCATACGTATTTCAGTCAGGAAAAGTGAATAAGCAGCTGCGATTCGAGCAGCTGGCGTCAAAGAGGCTGTCATGATAGATGCACAGCTTCTTTCGTGTTTATGAGCCTCAAAAAAAACTACTAATTTTTTCATATACGGTTTATAATAGTGTACGGTCCGCTGATTTGAGGGGCGGGAACTGAGGAGGAAGACAGATGAAAACAATCAGTCAGCTTGCAGAGCTTGTCGAAGGCTCTGTGGTCATTGGCAATAAAGAAACGGAAATCACGGGGATTGAGCATGATTCGCGCAAGGCAGGCAAGGGGACCTTGTTTGTCTGCATTCCTGGCCTGCATGTGGATGGACATAAGTTCATCCCCCAGGCAGTGGCAGCTGGGGCGGCGGCTATCCTCACAACGCGTGAAGAGGTGGATGTGCCAGCTGGTGTGGCCGTATTGCGCGTGACTGATCTGCAGGCGGCATTGGATACCATCGTGCCTTTCTTCCACGATTATCCGGCGCGCAGCATGCGGGTCATCGGCATCACCGGCACGAATGGCAAGACGACGACGAGCTACATCACGCGGGCAATCCTGCGTGCTGCTGGCTATAAGGTCGGCCTCATCGGCACGATCCAGATCATGATGGAAGATGAGGTCTATCCCATCCATAATACGACGCCGGACGTTGTCGAGCTGCAGCATACGCTGGCCACCATGCGGGATAAAGGCATGGACTATGTTGTCATGGAAGTGTCGTCGCATGCTCTGGATCAGAACCGCGTCGCTGGCATCGAGTTCGATACGGCGGTATTCACGAACCTTACCCAGGATCATCTTGATTATCATAAGACCCTCGAGAATTACATGCTGGCGAAGGCCAAGCTGTTCGAGCTCGTTTCCCAGGCAGGGGTGAAGGAAGGCAAGACAGCTGTCGTCAATATAGACGATGCAGCCGGCAAGACGATGCTGGAGCATGCGGCCTGCCAGCAGCTTACCTATGCCATTGGCCAGCCGGCAGATCTGCGGGCTACGGATGTCGATGTACTGGCGAGCGGGGCAAACTTCACGCTGAATCATGCTGCCTTAGGGCAGATGGCTCTCAAGCTGCATATTACGGGCATCTTCAACGTCTATAATGTCATGTCGGCTGTGGGGGCGGCATTGGCTGAGCATATCAAGCCGGAAATCATTGAGAAGGTATTGTGCGGTTTCACGAGCGTACCGGGACGCTTTGAACTGGTCAAGGCGGGACAGGATTTCTCGATCATCGTTGATTATGCACATACACCGGATGGCGTGGAGAACGTGCTGCGCACGGCGCGGGAGATCGCCAAGAAGAAAATCATTGCGGTATTCGGCTGTGGTGGTGACCGCGACCGCACGAAACGTCCGATCATGGGGCGGATTGCGGCTGAGCTGGCCGATGTCGTCATCGCTACGTCCGATAATCCGCGTTCGGAGGATCCGGAATTCATTCTGAGCGAGGTCGAGGCTGGTGTCCGCGAGAAGATCGGCACGAAGCAGCATGAGAAGATCACAGATCGCCGCGAGGCGATTTTCCGGGCAGTGGAACTTGCAGAGACGGATGATATCGTCATCATCCTTGGCAAGGGCCATGAGGATTATCAGATCTTGAAGGATGAGACCATCCACTTTGATGATAAAGAAGTGGCTCGTGAGGCAGTTGCTGCCCGTAAGGAGGAGAAATAATGCCATCATTTACGCTTCAGGAAGTCATCGGGATCACGCAGGCGAAAGTGGTTTCCCAAGATAAAGAGAAATTCAGCGATTTGGTCAGCGATACGCGCAAGATCACAGAAGGCGTCCTGTTCCTGGCCTTCAAGGGCGAGAAATTCAACGGCGAAGATTTTGCAGCAGAGGCTCTGAAGAAGGGCGCGGCTGGCGTAATGGTAAGCCTTGGCTGCGCGGAGGAAAAGATCCGCGAGTGCCAGGGAACGGTCTTGCAGGTCGAAGATACACTGGCGGCTTATCAGCAGCTGGCGAAGGCCTGGCGCGAGCGGTTCCCGCAGCTGCCGGTGATCGCAATCACAGGATCGAATGGCAAGACGACGACGAAGGATCTCACGGCTGCGGCAATCTCGGCCCGCGGCCCGGTCCTCAAGACCCAGGCCAATTACAACAATGAAATCGGCCTGCCGCTGACGCTCTTAGGCATCCGCGAGGAACACACGGCGGCGGTGGTCGAGATCGGCATGCGCGGCTTCCATCAGATTGAGCCGCTGGCAAAGATTGCCCAGCCGCAGATCGGCATCGTGACCAATGTCGGTGAGACGCATATGGAGCTCTTGGGGTCACTGGAAAACATCGCCAAGGCCAAGGCCGAACTGGTCGAGGCCATCCCCGCTGGGGGCACGGTCATCCTCAATGCGGATAACCGATATGTTGCCGGCATGCGCAACCAGGCAGCAGAGGGGGTTCGCGTCCTGACTTTCGGCATCGAGCAGCTGGCTGATGTGCGCGGTGAAGCCATCCGCACGGAAGGCCGGATGACGAAGTTCATGGTGGAATACCAGAACGAACGCCATGAGTACGAAATCGCCATGGTGGGCCGCCATAACGTCTATAACGCGCTGGCTGCTATCGCGGCTGGCTTTGCATTGGGGCTCACGGCAGAGGAGATCCATGACGGGCTCAAGAATCTCGAGGCGACGAAGATGCGCTTTGAGTGCCAGACAGTCAAGGAATGGCAGGTGGTCAATGATGCCTATAATGCCAGCCCGATGTCGATGACGGCAGCTATCAATACGCTGTCGGAACTCACCCAGGGACGCAAGATCGCAGTCATGGGCGATATGCTGGAGCTCGGCAGTGTCTCGGTCGAGGCACACCGTAAGGTCGGACAGGAGCTGGCGGAGAAAGGCTTTGCAGCGGTCATCACGCGCGGTGAGATGGGCAGCTACATCGCCGAAGGTGCGGAGAAGGGCGGCATAGCTGCCGTCTGCCGCTGCGCTTCCCATGAGGCGGCGGCAGAAAAGCTGCACGAGATCCTGCAGCCGGGCGATACAATCTTGTTCAAGGGCTCGCGCGGCATGCAGATGGAAAAGATCATTGACCTGCTGTAAGAGCAGGCAGAAAAGGCAATAGAAAGAGGAATCAGATAGTGGAAACGAGTTTACTCATGGCAGCTGTCATAGCTGCTGGTTTTGTACTGGTGACGGGACCATTCTTCATCCCTGAGCTGCATAAACTGAAATTTGGCCAGAGCATCCGCGAGGAGGGACCGAAGAGCCATCAGGCCAAGAGCGGTACCCCGACGATGGGCGGTATCATGATCATCTTGGGCATCACGCTGGGCACGGTTGCCGTGGCCCCGTTGTCGACGGAGATCATGCTGGCACTTTTCATCATGCTGGGGCATTTCGTACTCGGATTCCTCGATGATTATATCAAGGTAGTCAAGAAGCGCAACCTCGGGCTTAAGGCCAAGCAGAAGATGCTCGGCCAGATCATCATTGCGGTGGTCACGATGGTCATCGGCACGCGCATGCTCGGTATTGATACGAGTGTATGGCTGCCGGTTGCCAACACGTCAGTGAATATCGGCATCGGCTATTATTTCCTGGTGCTGTTTGTCATGGTCGGGGCATCGAATGCGGTGAATCTGACCGATGGCCTTGATGGGCTGGCTTCCGGGACGATGGCGATCGCTGCCAGTGCTTACGCGGCAGTCTGCCTGCTGCTGGGGCATAATGACCTGGCAGTCTTCTGCGTGGCTATCGTCGGTGCTTGCCTGGCCTTCCTGCGCTTCAATGCACATCCGGCCAAGGTCTTTATGGGCGATACGGGATCGCTGGCCCTTGGCGGTGCTTTTGCTGCTGTCGGCATCCTCACGCATACGGAGGTATTGCTGGCCGTCATCGGTCTGATTTTTGTCTGTGAGGCCCTTTCTGTCATCATCCAGGTCATTTCCTTCAAGACTACGGGCAAGCGTGTTTTCCGCATGAGTCCGATACATCATCATTTTGAGCTCGGCGGTTGGTCCGAATGGAAGGTTGTCTTCGTATTCTGGGCAGTTGGCCTGCTGGCAAGTGTGGCTGGCCTGTCCTTGCTTTGACAGTAAACGAGTTCATGTGACTTCATTGAGGGGGATTTCTTCGTGACTATGGATCTATCGGGAAAGAAAGTATTGGTAATCGGTGCTGGCATCAGCGGTTTTGCCGCTGCCAAGCTGGCCAAGCGGTTCGGGGCTCAGGTGGTGCTCAGCGATGCCAAGCGTGAGCAGGACATCAAGTACGATTTTGCGGAGCTGCGGGCGGCGGATATTGCGCTGGTTTTTGGGCCGCAGCAGGAATCGCTGCTGGATGGCGTGGATCTTGTCATCGTGTCGCCGGCAGTTCCCATCCGCATTCCCATCATCCAGGCAGCCTATGGGCGTAACATCCGTGTGATGACTGAGGTAGAGATGGCTTATGAGCTGGCGGAGTCGCCGATCTGCGCTGTTACGGGAACGAATGGCAAGACGACGACAGTCACGCTGCTCGGCTTGCTGCTGGCTACGCGCTTTGCGCGCGTCGGTGTTGGCGGCAATATCGGTGTTCCCCTGTCTGAAGAAGTGCTGCGTGTGGGCAAAGGCGGCTGCATTGCTGCGGAGATTTCCAGCTACCAGATGGAGGCGACCAAGGATTTCCATCCTCATGTGGCTGCAGAACTGAATGTGACGCCAGACCACATTGTCCGACATGGTTCCATGGAGGTCTATCAGCAGATGAAGGAGCGGCTGTTTGCCCAGCAGACGGCTGAGGATTTCCTCGTTCTCAACTACGACGATGAACATACGCGTTCGATGAAGGCCAGGACGGCAGCACAAGTTTGCTACTTCAGCCGCCGCGAAGAGCTGGCGGAAGGTGCCTTTGTCCGCGACGGCCGGCTGGTCATCCGCTGGGCGGGGCAGGAATATCCGCTTTGCCTGGTGAGCGAGCTGGGCATCAAGGGCGGCCACAATGTGGAAAATGCACTGGCAGCAGCAGCCTCGGCATTCCTGGCTGGCTGCGAGCCACAGGCCATGGTCAAGGTACTCAAGGAATTCCGTGGGGTGGAGCATCGCATCGAATATGTCCGTGAGCTCGATGGGGTAGCATATTACAACGATTCCAAGGCGACGAATACGGATTCGGCCATCAAGGCTTTGGAGACGTTTGATGAAGGTATCGTGCTCTTGGCTGGCGGCGACGACAAGCTGACAGATCTGACGGATTTCATGCAGCTTGTCAAGGAACGCGTGACGGATCTCGTCCTCGTCGGCGCAGCCGCCGAGCGTTTCGAACAGGAGGCTCGCAAGAATGGATATCCGCAGGAGCACATCCATCGGGCAGGTTTCTCGATGGAGAAAGCCGTAGCGCTTGCCCACGGCTTGGCGCGGGCACCGCAGGTCGTACTGCTGTCACCGGCTTGCGCCAGCTTTGACATGTATGATGGCATGGCAGAACGTGGCCGTGATTTCAAGCGGTTAGTCAATGATTTATGATTAAGAGGGGTCTTACGTTGAATATCATCGTATCTGGTGGCGGAACGGGTGGACACATCTACCCGGCCATCACGATTATCCGTACTATACAGGAAAAATATCCGGATGCCAAATTCCTCTATGTAGGAACCAAACGCGGTTTGGAGGCGGACATCATCCCGAAGGAGGGACTGCCGCTGGCGACTGTGGACATCCAGGGTTTTGAGCGTCATCTCACGCCCGACAACCTGCGCCGTGCCGGCAAGGCAATAGTGGGGGTGGCGAAGGCTGCCAAGATTGTCCGGGATTTCCATCCCGATGCCGTTATCGGCACTGGCGGTTATGTCTGCGGGCCAATCCTGCTGGCGGCAAGCTTGCTGCATGTGCCGACCTTGATACAGGAGCAGAATGTCGTACCGGGCATCACGAACAAGATCCTGGCGAAATTCGTGACCAGGATCGCGGCCGGTACAGAAGAGGCGAAAAAGCATTTCCCTGCTGGCAAGGTAGTCTTCACGGGCAACCCGATCCGGCGGGAGGTCATGTCGGCACGCCGGGAAGAAAGCGCCGCTGCTTTCGGCTTCGACCCGGCGCGCAAGACGGTGCTGATATCCGGCGGCAGCCGTGGCGCCCGCTCCATCAACCGGGCGATGATCGATGTGCTGGTACAGGCGGCAAGACAGCCGGAGGTACAGTACCTGCATGTGACTGGCAAGCAAGAGTATGAAGATGTCATGGCGCGGCTTGAGGCCGCGGGCCTGGATCTGGCACAGACGAAGCATATCCAGGTGCGTCCGTACCTTTACGATATGCCAAAGGCCATGGCCATGGCGGATCTGGCCGTATTCCGCGCGGGGGCGACGGGCCTGGCAGAGCTGACGGCCCGGGGGATCCCGGCCATCCTGGTGCCATATCCATACGCGGCCGAGAATCATCAGGAGCACAATGCCAGGGCTTTGGAAGCAGCTGGCGCAGCCCGCATGATTTTGAATAAGGATTTGACGAGTGAGCGGCTAGGAGCTGTGCTCACTGAGTTATTGAGTGACGACGACAAGCTGACGGCAATGGCAGAGGCCAGCCGCAGTATGGGCAGGCCAGAGGCTGCGGCTGATATTGCTGAGATGGTGCTGGACCTTGCCAGCCATCGCTAAGGGGGATTATAGTAGATGAAACAGCTGAAAGAGCTTAACGATATCAAGAAGATTCATTTCGTCGGTATTGGCGGCGCTGGCATGAGCCCGCTGGCTAAGATCCTTGTCGAGTTGGGCTATGAGGTTTCCGGTTCTGACCGCGAGGATTCTGCGGTCATCGAGAACCTGCGCAAGATGGGGGCTAAAATCATGCTGGGCGGACAGAAAGGTGAAAATGTCCGCGGCGTAGATGCCATCGTTGTGTCGACGGCCATCCCGTATGACAATCCGGAGGTCCTGGCTGCCCGCGATCTTGGCATCACCAAGCTGCATCGTTCGGATATCAATGCTGCTCTGGTCAATGAGTACAAGGGCATCGCTGTGGCCGGTGCGCATGGCAAGACGACGACGACCTCGATGCTTGGCGTGGCCTTGACGCATGCCGGTGTATCCCCGACGGTGATCGTTGGTGGTGAGGTACCGGATCTCGGGACAAATGCCAAGCTGGGCGAGAGCGAATACCTGGCGTCGGAGGCGGATGAGAGCGATGGTTCTTTCCTCAAGCTGCGCCCGCATGTAGCGGTAGTCACGAATGTCGAAGATGACCACATGGATCATTACGGCACGATGGAAAATATCATCAAGGCTTTTACCCAATTCATCCAGAACGTGGACAAGGAAACGGGGTATGCCGTACTCTGCTTCGACAATGAGAATCTGCGCAATATCGCGAAGAACATCGATCGCAGATACTATACGTATGCCATCGACCATGAGGCCGATTACCGGGCGAAAAACATCACGACGGGCGGTAAGGGCATCGCATTTGATGTTGTCCATGGTGAAGAGGAGCTGGGCCATATCTCGCTCAATATCCCAGGCCGTCACAATGTTCTCGATGCAATGGCTTGCATTGTCACGGGGCTCACGATGGGCGTGCCCTTTGAAAAGATTGCCGATGGCTTGGCTGCTTTCCATGGTGCGAAGCGCCGGTTCCAGACGAAGGGCCGCATGAACGGGATCTGGGTGGTCGATGATTATGCACATCATCCGACCGAGATCGCGGCAACGCTCAAGGCAGCTAAGGAAACGAAGCCGGGACGGCTGATCTGTGCCTTCCAGCCCCATCGTTATTCGCGCACGCAGCTGCTGCGGGAAGAGTTTGGCAAGGCCTTTGTCTCTGCTGACCTGCTGATCCTCACGGACATCTACGCTGCCGGCGAGGCGCCAATCGAAGGGATTGACGGTGAGACAATCCTGGGGGAGGTGCGCCGCCAGTCTGGGCAAGATGTCATCTATCTGCCGAATCGTGAGAAAATCGCAGCTTACCTGCAGCAGGAGGCAAGAGATGGTGATCTGGTCATCACGATGGGCGCAGGCGATATCTATAAGTCAGGCGAGGAGCTCGTCGAGCTGCTGCAGGGATAATTGAAGCTAGAGGATAAAGGAGTTTTCGTTCAAATGAATCAGGGTAAAATCGTTGTCGTCATGGGTGGTACTTCTACGGAGGCGGAAGTATCCCGCCGCACGGGTACGGCTATCTTAACCGCACTGCAGTCCAAAGGATATCCAGCGGAAGGCTTGGAGCTCAATCCAGCTACCTTTGCTGAAGATATCCGCAAAAGCAACTGCGCCATGGTGTTCAACGCTTTGCATGGCAAGTTCGGTGAAGATGGCATCCTGCAGGGTACCTTGGAGATGCTCGGCATTCCGTATACGGGCTCGGGGGTGCTGGCTGCGGCGATAACGATGGATAAAGCTGCTTCGAAGCGTGTATTCATGGCAGAGGGGATATCGACACCGCGTTCGCATACCTACCATGCTTTTGAGATGAAGCGTGACCTCGTACAGGAAATCGAGACCGCGTTCCACCTGCCTGTTGTGGTCAAGGCAGCTGCACAGGGGTCGAGCATCGGCGTATATATCGTCGAGAATACCGAAGAGCTTTCGGCAGCGCTCAAGGAAGCTTTTTCCTACAACGACGAAGTGCTTGTCGAGGAGTTCATCAAGGGCCGTGAGATGACAGTTGCCGTCTGGGGCGATGCGGAAAACAAAGAAGCGTTCCCCATCATCGAGATCACAACGACTTCGGGACGCTATGACTATCAGAGCAAGTATACGAAAGGTGCTTCGGCTCATATCATCCCGATGCCTGTCTCGGCTGAGAAGACGAGAGAGATCCAGGAGCTGGCTATCAAGACGTATACGGCCTGCGGCTGCCGTGGTGTTGCCCGTGTCGATATGATGTTCAGCGAAGACGAGAAGCCATATGTCATCGAGGTCAATTCTGTGCCAGGCATGACGGAGACTTCCTTGGTACCAGATGCTGGCCGGGCGATGGGCATTGAGTTCCCGGAACTTTGCGAACGCATCCTGGAAATGGCTGGCTACCAGAAATAAGAGAATCAAGGTAAAGGAGAAAGCAGCATGGCGGCAGAGGAAGAGGAAAAGCTGACTGGTGCTGAACCGGCAAGAGAAAAGAAAGTGCGCCGCAGTCCCCGGCGGCTCATCAAGGGCATCCTGTTCTTGATGATATGCGGCGGGCTCATGGCTATTGTGGTGTATTCGCCCTTATTCACCTTGCAGCGGGTGGTACTGACTGGCAGCAATTATCTGAATCAGCAGGACATCATGACAGCAGGGCATATTTACCAAGGAACGCCGCTGTTCCAGCTGCAGACCGATGTGATCACGCAGAATCTCATGCACGATCTGCGCATCGAGTCGGCTGTGGTACGCCGGCGGCTGCCGGATACGATTGAGGTGGATATTGTCGAGCGTATGCCGGTAGCTACGGCTGCCTGTGATTATGGCTATATTGATTTTGACCGCCAGGGAAAGGTGATAAACAGCTATCGCAGTCTGAAGAAAATGCCGATCCCGCTGATCACTGGCGTGGTGATGCACGACCTTTACATTGGTGATGACAATCAGAATGAAATGGTGGCTTGGATCTTGCAGTTCCTGCAGCAGCTCGATGCCAATGCGCTGAATCAGATTTCAGAGGTAAATATCAGCAATCCCCAGATGCTTGTTGCCTATACGACGAATTCTGTGCAGATCCGTTTGGGGGACAGAGAGCGCATGGAGGAAAAAGTAAAGCTGACACAGGACTTCCTGCTGAACTTGCCCAACAATCGTCATCAAATCGATTATGTCGATTTCAGTTATACGGCACCATTTATCCGGCTGAAGAATATGCCGGAGGAAAAAGAAACTGTGGTGAATGAAAATGCACAGTGAAAAAGCCTCATGAAGGGCTGCGTATAAGTTTTTTCATGAAGGCTATGGAATTCATAGGGAAATGATGGTAAAATAAAACAGTATAATTGTGCAGATTGACAAGAAATGGCAAAGTGTTGCCATGGATAAAATATAATCGTCATGGGGGTTAATGCAGTGTTTGAATTGGATGATAGTGGCCTGGACCAGCTGGCTACAATAAAGGTTATAGGTGTTGGTGGCGGTGGCAGCAACGCAGTCAACCGCATGATAAATCTCGGCCTTCAGGGGGTAGAGTTCATTGCTGTGAATACGGATGCGCAGGCATTGCTGAAATCCTTGGCACCGAAGCGCATGCAGATCGGCGAGAAACTGACAAGGGGATTAGGTGCTGGTGCACAGCCTGAGATTGGTCAGAAGGCGGCCGAGGAGAGCCGCGATGATATCCTTGAGGCACTGCGTGGCGCGGACATGGTTTTCGTTACAGCCGGTATGGGCGGCGGTACGGGTACTGGTGCAGCTCCGGTAGTTGCTGAGTGCGCACGTGAGATCGGGGCACTGACTGTTGGTGTTGTGACGCGTCCGTTCTCATTTGAGGGCATGAAGCGCCGCCGCAATGCAGAATCTGGTATTGCTAACCTCAAGAAACATGTCGATACGATCATTACGATCCCGAATGACCGCTTGATGCAGGTCGTGGACAAGAAGACGCCGATCACGCAGGCTTTCAGTATCGCTGATGATGTACTGCGCCAGGGCGTAAAGGGCATTGCCGACCTGATTGCTCTGCCGGGCCTTATCAACCTGGATTTTGCTGACGTCAAGAACATCATGAGCAATGCGGGTTCTGCCCTCATGGGTATCGGTGAGGCTTCGGGCGAGAACGCGGCTGTAGAGGCTGCAAAGGCTGCTATTGCTTCGCCACTCCTGGAGACGAGTATCGATGGTGCGCGCGGCGTCCTGCTTAACGTTACC
Organism: Pseudoselenomonas ruminantium; assembly: GCF_900113715.1. Lineage (GTDB taxonomy): Bacteria > Bacillota > Negativicutes > Selenomonadales > Selenomonadaceae > Selenomonas_A > Selenomonas_A caprae. Next base: position 25,777 of record NZ_FOQK01000036.1, read on the forward strand.
GGTGCCGAGGAAAACCTTAGCATGTTTGAGGTTACTGAGGCTTCTAATGCCATCGAGGCAGCTGCAGATAGCCAGGCGAATATCATTTGGGGTGCTGCGGTAGATAATACTATGGGGGATACTGTACGCGTTACAGTCATTGCTACGGGCTTTGATGCTCCAGAGGAGATTGGCGTACAGGCACCGTCGCAGGCCGCGCCAGCTACACAACCTGCAGTAGGAGCAACGACGGGCCAGGAGACTCCGGCAGCGCCTGCACAGCCGGCTCCGGACTTCATTGACATCCCTGTTTGGATGCGCAGTAAATAAAAATTTCAAAAAGTAGTTGACAAGCATGTTAAGAGCAGATATAATATATCTTGTTCTTAACACTTGTTAATTACATATGGGTAGGTGCCCGAGTGGTTAAAGGGAACAGACTGTAAATCTGTCATCTTCGGATTACGATGGTTCGAATCCATCCCTGCCCACCATCATGGCGGCGTAGCTCAGTTGGCTAGAGCATGCGGTTCATACCCGCAGTGTCAGGAGTTCAAATCTCTTCGCCGCCACCAATTGTAAACAAAGCGTATTGCATTTGCGGTACGCTTTTTCTGTTTTGCGGACATGACAGAGATGAGGGAATTAAGAATTTTTTGCCAGATCTGCGATTTTTTTAGAAAAAGGTGTTGACATATGAGGAAAAGACGTGTATCATAATACAAGTCGCTGAGAGATACGGCAACGGAAAACAACCAGCAAGC
>NZ_FOQK01000017.1 GCF_900113715.1 Pseudoselenomonas ruminantium
ACATGAGGGAAGCTGCTCCTAGTACGAGAGGACCGGAGTGGACGGACCGCCGGTGTACCAGTTGTTTCGCCAGAAGCATAGCTGGGTAGCTGCGTCCGGAAGGGATAAACGCTGAAAGCATCTAAGCGTGAAGCCTGTCCCGAGATGAAGTATCTCATAGAGTTAATCTAGTAAGACTCCTTGAAGAAGACAAGGTAGATAGGTTGGGAGTGGAAGTGCCGTAAGGCATGCAGCGGACCAATACTAATAAGTCGAGGGCTTAACTTAAGCAGGGCGTTATGCTTGAAGGAGCAGAGCGACGCGCAAGCATTTACGCATCGCTTATGCAAAATTCACGAAGTGAATTTTACGTTCCTATAAAACTGAACGAGCATAGCAAGCCAGTCCTAAAATGGTCTGAATTACATTTTATCTTCTGTATAGTTTTGAGTGGACATGGTTCATTCAACTGAATATCCGGTGACGATGCCTGTATGGTTCCACCTGTTCCCATACCGAACACAGTAGTTAAGCATACAGAGGCCGAAAGTACTTGTCTGGAGACGGACTGGGAGGATAGGTAGTTGCCGGTTTTCATGGCGGCTTTGGTGAAGCGGTTAACACACTGGATTGTGGCTCCAGCATGCATGGGTTCGATCCCCATAAGTCGCCCCATTTTAACTATTAGGGGTATAGCTCAATTGGTAGAGCAACGGTCTCCAAAACCGTAGGTTGTGAGTTCGATTCTTACTGCCCCTGCCATATATATGGAGTGGTACTCAAGAGGCTGAAGAGGACGGTTTGCTAAATCGTTAGGCTGGGTAACCGGTGCGGAGGTTCGAATCCTCTCCACTCCGCCACTTGCAAATATAAGCTCTGACTGATGTCAGGGCTTTTTTTGTTATGTCTTGCCAGAAAATATCTGAAAATTATGGTTTATTTTTCAAATTGACAAGTGTCCCTTTCTTTGCTATCCTGTATTTCGTCATAATTCTTGTATAAGCCCATTGATACGGAATGGGTGTTTCTACCAGACAGCCGTAAACTGTCAAAGTCTATGAGGAGGCTAATTTCTTTATGCAAGCACAAACGGGTCAGCCGACCTTCCTGGAGCGCTTTTTCAAGCTCCGGGAGAAAAACACGACGGTCAAGACGGAGGTTCTTGCCGGCTTCACGACGTTCATCGCATTGGCGTACATCATGTTTGTCAATCCGAACATCCTGGCCGATGCAGGGGTACCGAAAGAGGCCGCAATCGCTTCGACGATATGGATTGCAGCACTTTCGACCATGGTCATGGGCGTGTTCGCTAATTATCCGGTAGCTTTGGCTCCGGGCATGGGACTCAATGCGTTCTTCGCTTACTATGTATGTGGCGTCCTGCATCTGCATTGGACGGTAGCTCTGGGCGCAGTTTTCTTCTCGGGTGTATTGTTCCTTATCCTGACCATCAGTCATATCCGTCAGGCCATCATCAATGCGGTTCCGCAGAATCTGCGCGTAGCAATCGGTGTTGGTATCGGTCTTTTCATCGCGTTCATCGGCCTCAAGGGGACGGGGCTCATCATCAGTGATCCGGCTACTTTCATCACGCTGGGACATGTCACGCAGCCGACGACAGCGCTGGCCCTGTTCGGTTTGATCTTCACCGGGGCATTGATGGCCCGCGAGGTCCAGGGATCAATCCTGCTGGGTATCGTTGCGACGACGTTGCTTTCGATGTGCCTGGGCTATTCGCCGGTGCCGCATTCGTTCACGGATGTCATCAGTACGTCGCTGCCGCATATGGGGGAGACATTCGGTAAGCTCGATATTGCTGGTGCATGGAACTATGGTATCGTATCCATCATCTTCACGTTCACCGTGGTTGAGTTGTTCGATAATATGGGTACGCTGATCGGTCTGACGGCAAAGGCCAAGATGGTCAAGCCAAATGGTGAGATTGAGAACATCGACCGTGCTCTGACGACAGATGCTGTTGGCACGATCTGCAGCTCGATCTTCGGTACGTCGACGGTCACTTCCTATATCGAGAGTGCTGCTGGTATTGCTGCTGGTGGCAAGACGGGGCTTACGGCGGTGACGGTGGCTATCCTGTTCTTGGTTTCGCTGCTGTTTGCACCGCTTATCGGTCTGGTTCCGGGATATGCGACGGCACCGTCGCTGATCCTGGTTGGTGCCCTGATGATGAGCGAGGTCGGCAAGGTGAATTTCGAGGATTTCACCGATGCACTGCCGGCATTCCTGACCATCATCATGATGCCGCTGACGTCATCCATTGCCAATGGTTTTGCTTTCGGCTTTATCAGCTTTGCGTTCATCAAGACGCTTGGCGGCAAGGCTCGTGAGGTGAGCCCCATCATGTGGCTCGTCAGCATCGCGTTCCTGATCAATCTGTTCATGCGCTCGTAACGAGAAACTACTATATAACAACAAGAGACATCACAGTTTTTGGCTGGATGTCTCTTGTTATTTTGGCGATAGTTTTCCTTGACATTGGGCAAGGGCTATGATAAACTTTTCTACTGTAGACGCAAGACGTGCGTCTTGATTGGGCTATAAGGCCCATCCCCAACCGCACAGCGGGGTTCCGTAAATCAGCTGTGTAACAGCTGTACCGCAGCTGGCGAGTAATCTATAGGGAGGTGTTTTCATGTACGCTATTATCAAAACTGGTGGCAAGCAGTACAAGGTTTCCGAGGGTGATGTTATCACGGTCGAGAAGCTGGCTGCAGCTGAAGGCGAGGCTGTTGTCTTTGACGAAGTCCTGACGGTTGTCAACGATGGTGATGTCAAGGTCGGCAAGCCGGTTGTCGCAGGTGCCAAAGTAACGGGTAAAGTCGAGGCTCAGGGCAAAGATAAGAAGATCCTTGTTTTCAAATACAAGGCTAAATCCAACTATCGCAAACGTCAGGGTCATCGTCAGCCGTTCACGAAGGTTGTTATCGAGAAAATCGAAGCTTAATCGATGATTGAGATTCGCATCTTTTCGCAAGCAGATGGGAAGATATCCGGTTTTTCGGTCACGGGCCATAGCGGCACGGCGGAGCGGGGACAGGATATTGTCTGTGCTGGTGTTTCCTCACTGACACAGACCGCTCTTTTGGGCATTATGGAGTACCTGCATCGCGAGGTCGATTACGACATAGCGAGTGGAAAGCTCACAGTGAGGCTCCAGAGCGCACCCGATGATCTCACAGAAGCTATTATGCAATCGATGCTTCTAGGACTGATGGAGATTCAGAAGCTCAGTCCGGAGGCTGTCCGTATCTCAAGGTAACGGAGGTGAATCTAATGTTCATTTTTGATTTGCAGCTGTTCGCTCACAAAAAGGGTGTCAGCTCCACGCGTAACGGCCGCGATAGCGAGTCCAAGCGCCTGGGCGTCAAGGAGCAGGCTGGCACGATCGTAACGGCTGGCAGCATCCTCGTCCGTCAGCGCGGTACGCACTTCCATCCGGGCCACAACGTCGGCATCGGTAAGGATGACACGCTGTTCGCGAAGGTAGCCGGTAAGGTTGCTTTCGAGCGTAAAGGCCGCTACAACCGTCAGGTTAGCGTCTACACGGCTGAAGAACAGGCTATGTAAGCCATGATATATACGGTACCTGCGCGCTTTTTTGAGCTGCGCAGGTATTGTTATATTGAACATATAGTAACGGCGTTAAGTTGCGTTGTGGTGCATAAAGGTAAGAGCCGGTATTGAACACAATGCCGGCTTTTACTTTTATTCATCACAGGGCAGAGAAAAGGTAAGGTTAAGGAGGATACTATGCAGTTTATCGATCGTACACGCGTCATCGTCAAGGCAGGCGATGGTGGTCACGGAAAATCGGCATTCCGGCGTGAAAAATTTGTGCCGAAGGGCGGCCCCTCTGGCGGTGACGGCGGCCGTGGCGGCGATGTCATCTTCGTCGTCGATCCCAATATGAATACCCTGCTGTATTTCCGCTTCCATCGGAAATTTGCGGCGAAGAACGGTGAGAACGGTGATATCAAGAACCAGTATGGTGCTAATGCGCCGGCCTGCTATGTCAACGTGCCGCCAGGGACGATCGTCAAGGACGAGGCAACCGGACAGGTATTGGCTGATCTTACGGAAATCGGCCAGCAGGCAGTTGTCTGCAAGGGAGGCCGTGGTGGCCGCGGCAATGCGAAGTTTGCCAATTCCGCCAACCGCACGCCGACTTTTGCTGAGTTCGGTGAGCCAGGAGAGGCCCGCAACCTGATCCTTGAGCTCAAGCTGCTGGCGGATGTCGGTCTGGTCGGCTACCCGAGCGTCGGCAAGTCGAGTCTGGTGGCCAGCTGCTCGGCAGCACGTCCAGAGATTGCGGAGTATCATTTCACGACGATCACACCGGTCCTCGGCGTCGTCAAGACGGATTATGAGAAGAGTTTTGTCATGGCAGATATTCCGGGACTAATCGAAGGCGCTGCTGACGGTGTGGGCCTGGGGCATGATTTCCTGCGCCACGTCGAGCGCACGAAGCTAATCTTACATATCGTCGATGCTTCGGGGCTGGAAGGACGCGATCCGGTGGATGATTATTACAAAATCAACACCGAGCTCAAGAAGTACAGCGAGAAGATCGCTCGCCGTACGCAGATCCTCGTTGCCAACAAGATCGATATTCCTGAGGCTCAGGAGAACCTGCCGCGCCTCAAGAAGCTGGCCGAGCAGGAAGGGCTGAAGTTCTTCGAGATTTCGGCAGCGACGCGCCAGGGGGTCAGCGACCTCATCAGCTACGTCGGCGAGTGGCTTGACAATTATGTGGAGGAGCCGGAAACGGAAGAGGAAGTCAAGGTCTATGATGAGAATGAGGAGGATCCCGAGAAGGTCACGATCTCGCGCGATATCAGCGGTGACTTTGTCGTCTCGGGCAAATCCTTGGAGAAACTCGTGGCGATGACGAACTTCCTCAACGATGAGGCAGTGCGCCGCTTCCAGTATATCTGGCGCATCAAGGGCATCGACGCAAAACTCAAGGCTAAGGGCATCAAAGAGGGCGATACGGTGCATATCGGTTCGATGGAATTTGAATTCCGCGAATAAATCATTATATAGGAGGAAATAGATTGCTTAGAAATTCATTGACTGGCAAGCAGAAGAGTTTTTTGCGCTCGCTGGGCCAGAAACTCGAACCCGTTGTCATGATGGGCAAGGAAGGCGTCACGCCGACTGTGGTTGAGGCTGCTCGTGAAGCCATCAAGAAGCGTGAACTTATCAAGGTCCGCGTCCTGCAGAACTGCATGGAGGAGCCGGAAGACGCAATCACGATGCTGGCAGAGCGTGCGGATGTGAATCTTGTGCAGATCATTGGCCGCAATGGTCTGTTGTATAAACGTAATTTTGACAAGCCGAAAATCGAACTGCCGTAAAACGGGGGCGATCCTATGAACGCAAGAGAGCGGCTGCGCGATGCCAAGCGCATTGTCGTCAAGGTAGGGACGAGCACGCTGGCCCATGAGACTGGCAAGCTCGATCTTCACCGCATCGATCATCTGATCCGCGAACTCGCGGATCTCCGGAACCAAGGCAAGGAAATGGTACTCGTGTCGTCGGGGGCGATTGCTGCCGGCCTCGGGAAACTGGGATTAGCGAAGAAGCCGGACTCCATTCCGGAGAAGCAGGCCATCGCGGCTATTGGCCAAGGTGTGCTCATGCATATCTATGAAAAATTCTTTGCCGAGTATGGGCAGATCATGGGGCAGGTCCTGCTGACCAAAGAAAATTCGGTCCGTCATAACCAGTACATCCATTCCCGCGATTCCCTGCTGGCACAGCTGGCCATGGGGGCGATACCGGTCATCAATGAGAATGATGCCGTCGCTGTCGACGAAATAAAGATAGGCGACAATGACAATCTTTCCGCCATGGTGGCAACCCTGGTAGATGCCGATGCGCTCATTATCTTATCGGATATCGAAGGGCTCTATACGGCGAATCCGTCCACGCATCCGGAGGCAGAGCTGATCTCTGAGATCCCTGAGATCACGCCGGAAATCGAGAAGATCGCTGGCGGGGCAGGCTCGAAGCTTGGTACTGGCGGCATGATGACGAAAATCCAGGCGGCGCAGGTGGCAATGAGTGCTGGCGTGACGATGGTCATTGCCTCGGGAGCCCGCGATGGCATCATCCGTGATGTCCTGGCTGGCAAAACGGTGGGGACAGTGTTTCCCGCACGCGAGTCGCATCTGCGGGTCCGCAAGAGCTGGCTGGCTTTTGGCAAGCGGCTGGCCGGCGAGCTGGTCGTCGATGACGGCTGTGCGGCGGCAATGCGCGAGAAGGGGTCAAGCCTGTTGGCCGCAGGTGTTGTGGCTTGTGATGGCGACTTTCATGAGGGCAATACGGTGCGCGTGCTCAACCTGCGGCAGCAGGAGATCGCTCGCGGTATCGTGAATTATAATGCCGAGACTTTGCAGAAACTGCTGGGCCATAAGACCGAGGAGTTCTCGCGTCTGATCGGTGGTGAGGGGCCGGAGGAGGTCATTCATCGCGACAATATGGTTCTGATGGTCTGATTACCTGAGGAGGAATTTGGATGGATTTCGAAGCAGAGATGAAGAAGAAGGCCGAGGCTGCCCGTGCGGCAAGCCGCAAGCTCAGCGTTTTGCCGACTGGTGTCAAGAACAAGGCGCTGCTGGCCATGGCTGAGGCATTGGAGAAGCGCAGCTCCGTGATTCTGGCAGCGAATGAACAGGATCTGGAGGAAGCCCGGCAGAAAGGACTCAAGCGCTCCTATCTTGACCGGCTCATGCTCAATGAAAGCCGTATCAGCCAGATGGCCGAAGGGCTGCGCCAGACGGCACAGCTGCCGGATCCCATCAGTCAGGGCGATTATTCGGCGACGCGTCCTAATGGCTTGGAAATCCGCCGGATCCGGGTGCCGCTGGGCGTCATCGGCATCATCTATGAAGCACGGCCGAATGTGACGGCCGATGCGGCTGGTCTCTGCCTCAAATCGGGCAATGCTGTCATCCTGCGCGGCGGCTCCGAGGCTATCCGGTCCAATACGGCCATCAGTTCTCTGCTGGCAAAAGCCGCTTATGAGAATGGCATCCCTGAGGGAGCTTTGCAGTTTGTCGAGTTCACGGACCGTGCGGCTGTGGATGTCATGACGCATCTTTCCGGGCTGCTCGATGTCATCATTCCACGCGGCGGTGCTGGTCTTATCAAGCATATCGTCGCGAACAGCTCGGTGCCGGTCATCGAAACGGGAACCGGCGTCTGCCATACCTTTGTGGATGCATCGGCGGACCAGGCTATGGCCGTTGACATTGCGGTCAATGCCAAGACGTCGCATCCATCGGTCTGCAACGCCATGGAGACGCTGCTGGTGCATAAGGCCATTGCGGCGGACTTCCTGCCGCGGCTTGCGGCGGCTATGGCGGAAAAACACGTCGAGCTTCGTGGCTGTGAACAGGCCTGTGCCATCTGTCCGGCGATGATTCCGGCAACGGAGGAAGACTGGTCGGCGGAATACGGCGACCTCATCTTGTCCGTCAAGGTAGTGGAGGATATCCAGGCAGCCATCAGTCATATCAATCGTTATAATACCGGCCATTCGGAGGCTATCGTTACGACAGATATCCGCAATGCGCACCGCTTCCAGCGTGAAGTGGATGCCGCTGCAGTGTATGTCAACGCATCGACGCGTTTCACCGATGGCTTTGAATTCGGCTTTGGCGCTGAAATCGGCATCAGCACGCAGAAGCTGCATGCACGTGGGCCCATGGGGCTCATGGAGCTTACGAGTACGAAGTATCTGATCTATGGTGAGGGGCAGGTTCGCGGATGAACTGGCTGACTGGTTATGGCCGGACCATCCGCCAGTATCTGGCGACGCCCAAGGGGCGTCATGATGCCAAGGACTATGGACGGGCGATCCTCATCATCCTGCTGACGATGCTGGCAGGATTGGCCTTGCTGGCCAGTTGGGAAGGAGGCGCATTGCTGCCATGACGGAAACAAGACAACTGCGGATCGGCATCATGGGCGGTACCTTCGATCCGATACATATTGCCCATCTGGCAATCGCTGAGGCTGTACGTGAAGAATTCAGCCTGGATCTCGTGCTGTTCATCCCTGCGGCCAATCCGCCGCACAAGCAGGGGCGCAAGGTGGAGCCAGCCTATCATCGCCTGATGATGACCCAGCTGGCGACCTCGTCCAATCCGTTCTTCCATGTATCCAAGCAGGAGCTGGAACGGACGGGGCCATCGTATTCGCTCCTGACGGTACGGGAAGTGCAGCAAAGGTATGGCGAGGCCGCGGAACTCTATTTCATCACGGGCTCGGATACCATCAATGAGCTGCACACCTGGTATCATATCGAGGAATTGCTGCGCGAATGCCATTTCGTGGGGACCACCAGACCAGGGGCTCCTGTCGACGAGGACGCTTTGGTCCGGCAGTTCGGAGCCTTGGCCCGTGAGAAGATCCACTTCCTGGCCGTACCAGAACTGGAAATCTCTTCCACGGTGGTCAGGGCACGCGTGAGGGCAGGCAAGAGCATCAAGTATCTGGTGCCGCCTGCTGTGGAAGCGTATATCAAAAAAGAAGGGTTGTATTCATGAGTTTTGGCATGAGCTATGAGGCCATGGAAGCTGAACTGGCGAGCCGGCTGAAGGACAGCCGTTTCCGTCATTGCCTTGGGGTAGCCGAGACGGCGGTTTTTCTGGCGCACCGCTTTGGTGCCGATGAGAAGCGGGCACGCGTGGCCGGCTTGCTGCATGACTGTGCGCGTGAGTACCGCAATGAGGAAATGCTGGCGGAGGCGCAGCGCCGCGGGATAGCAATCGGCGAAGTGGAGCGGGCGATGCCCCTCCTGCTGCATGCGTATATCGGTGCAAGGCGTGTGCGGGAGATCTATCACGTGGATGATGCCATGGTAGAGCAAGCCATCTGGCGTCACACCGTCGGTGGCACTGGCATGACGGATCTCGACAAGATCATCTGGTTTGCAGATATGGTCGAGCCGGGGCGCGATTATCCAGGTGTCGAGGAACTGCGCCGGCTGGCAAAGACAGCCAGCCTCGATGATATGGTCCTTGAAGGCTTGAGCCAGTCGATCCGTTTCGTTGTAGCGAAGGGCCATCTGATCCATCCCGATACCGTGCTGGCGCGCAACGAGCTGCTATTGAAGAAGAACGGCAGAAATGAACCATAAGAGCAATAAAGAAGGTGCGCCAATGGGAAATGAACAGCAGAATATCACCCGCGAGAATATCATGCGGAAACGGCAGCTGCGGGCAAGACGCCGCCGCCGGGCATTGGCCAGGCTTTTTTTCCTGCTGATATTCTTGGGGGCTGTGATAGCTGGTGTGCTGTTCCTTGGGTATACACTGGTCTCCTGGGGCAGCAATATCTATCACGAATATCAGGCCATGTACAATGGCTACACGGAACGCCAGCAGGCAAGGCGCGGCACCATCGACCCCAAGTTTGATGGCTACACGAACATCCTGGTCATGGGGCTGGACGAAGGTGCTGATGAGACGGCAGGCACGGAGAAGCGTGCCGATACGATCCTGGTGGTCAGCCTCGAGAATGAGACGGGCAAAGTGCGGTTCATCAATATCCCGCGGGACACCTGGGTGAACCTGCCGGAGGGAGGTTCGGCGACGAAGCTCAAGAGCGTCTATGCACTGGGCGGGGCGCCGATGATGGTACGCCAGGTCAGTTCGCTCCTGGGCATATCCATCCATCAGTATGTGGCCTTGGACATGGCGGCCTTTGCGGATCTCATCGATGCGCTGGGCGGCATCGATATCTATGTCGAGGGGGATATGCAGTACGAGGACCCCGAGGCGGATCTGTCGATCCAGCTCAAACAGGGCTATCAGCATCTGAATGGCCAGCAGGCCCAGCAGTATATCCGGTTCCGCAGCTCGGAACTCGGCGATGTCGGCCGCGTGCAGCGCCAGCAGCGTTTTGTGAAGGCTCTTTACCAGAAGCTGCTGCAGTTTGAGACGGTGCCGAAATTACCGGCTGTGGCAGATATCTTCAAGCAGCGCGTCGATACGAGCGCAGAAATCTTTGATTCTGCGCATCTGGCCAACGTCCTGCGCAGCATGAGCAGCGATACGCCAGTGAGTGTCATGCTGCCGGGGTCCGTGGCCCAGGAGGATGAATCGATTTGGGTGCCGGATGAAGCCGGAATCCAAAAACGCATGCAGGAACTCTTTCCTGCCGATACATGGAATAAACCAGAGGAGGAATAAAATTGATGATACAGGGAATGACGGAGGCCATCTGCAAGGCGGCCAGTGACAAGAAGGCACGCGATATCGTAGTGATGGATATGCAGGGGCTCATGTCCTCGACGGATTACTTCGTGATCTGCTCGGCGAATACGGCTACGCAGGTCCGGGCAATCGCAGATAATATCGAAGAGGCTATGGATGAGGCAGGCATCGCCTTCAACCACAAAGAAGGTTATCGCGAAGGTGAATGGGTGCTGCTGGACTATGGTGATGTAGTCGCGCATATCTTCATGCAGGAGGCCCGCGAGTACTATGCGTTGGAGCGTCTCTGGGGCGATGCAGAGCTGACCCCGTACGAAGACTGATTGAGGTCGGAGATGGAAGAGAGAAAAAAGAGAAAATACGGGCCGAGTACGGTCGCGACACTCAAGGTAGCACGTATCGGTGAGATGGGGGCCTTCCTAGATGCGGAAACCGGCAACACGTCGGACGATATCCTGCTGCATAAGACACAGCAGACCGGGCCGGTGGCCGTTGGCGACGAAGTCACGGTATTCCTGTACCTTGACCCGAAGCGCCGGCTGACGGCAAGCATGCGTGTACCGCGCATGAAAGAAGGACAGATCGCCCGCCTCAAGGTCATCAATACGAGCCGGGACGGAGCTTTCCTGGACGTTGGTGCCGAGCGCGGCATCTTCATGCCGTATGCAGGCATGCGCGGGCGGCCCCAGGTCGGTGAGGTGGTATGGGCGAAGCTCTACACCGACAAATCCGGCCGTCTGGCGGTCACGATGGAAGTCGAGGATGAGATGCGCCGCGCCTCGCAGCCGGCGACGAATGTCCGCGTAGGCGATGCGGTCACTGGTGCCATATACAACTACACCGATAGCGGAGCCTTCTTGTTCAGCAACGAACGCTATATCGTGTTCATCGACAACAAAGAGATGAAGACGCGGCCGCGTGTCGGCGAAGTCGTGACGGCGCGGGTGACGTATGTACGTCCGGATGGGCGGCTCAATGCCTCCCTGCGTGAGGTTAAGGAAAAGGCCTTGCTTACGGACTCGCAGCGCATCCTGGAGCTCTTGGCGAGCCGCAATGGCAAGATGCCGTACAGCGATGAATCGTCGCCGGAGGTCATCCGTGACAAGTTCCAGATCTCAAAGGCAGCATTCAAGCGGGCCTTGGGACATCTCTTGCGCGAGGGCCGTGTCGTGGAGAAAGATGGCTGGACCTATCTGAAAGAAAAATGATGGTGCCGGTGGACTTTTTTCAGGAAAGCAGAAGGAATTTGTTGCTTTAAGGCGAATAGAAACATCATAGATGAAATATAAAATGGGATAATACGAATCCGAGTATGGGGGCGAATTGAATGGCAGCAGAAACGAGTGGAGATAAAAAAGGGATCCTGCTTGAGACAGGCACGAATGAGTTTGAGATTGTTGAGTTCAGCATTGGCCATGTGAATTATGGTATCAATGTAGCGAAGGTTCGCGAAGTCATCACGCGCACGCCGGTGACGACTATGCCGCAGGCGCATCCGTATATCGATGGACTGTTCACGCTGCGTGGCAAGGCGATTCCGTTGGTCAACCTGCCGCGCTGCCTGAATGTGCAGACGGGGACGGAGCCGAAGAACATCATTGTAACGGAAATCAATAATTACAATATCGGCTTCTTGGTTGAGAATGTTTCGCGTATCCATCGTATTTCCTGGAAGGATATGGAGCCGGCGCCGGAGGTCGGTGACCAGTCGCGAGTAGTCGGCATCGTCAAGATGAAGGACCGCATCGTGCTCTTGCTTGACTTTGAGACGATCATTGCGGAGATCAATCCGGAAATCAATGCGAAGCTGACCACCTATGAAGAGGCAACTGAGGACGTAAAGGTCAAGCGCTCCAATGTGCATGTTGTTGTGGCAGAGGATTCGCCGATGTTGCGCGACCTTCTGGTCACGACGCTGCATGAGTCGGGGTATCGCTTTGTCCGCGACTTCGGCAATGGCCAGGATGCCTGGGATTATCTGCGGGGCCTGGCTGAACGTGAGGGCAAGATCGAGGATCATGTCGGCGTCATCGTATCCGATGTCGAGATGCCGAAGATGGATGGACATCGACTGCTGAAGCTGGTCCGTGAAGACGAGCGTCTGCAGAGTGTGCCGCTCGTACTCTTCTCGTCGCTGATCAGTGACGAGATGCGTCTCAAGGGCGAGCAGCTCGGTGCATCGGGACAGATTGCGAAGCCGGAGATCAACCAGCTTATCGGTCTGCTCGATAACCTCATCTTCGGGACGCCGCTCCATAAAGACCATCCGGATGCATAAGCCAGCTGGAAACAAGAGATTCTGTGGGACTGCCGCTGAGTTGCGGCGGTCCTTTTCTTATGATAGAATGGTACTGATTAGTATTAAGTGGGAGAGGTATCATCCATGAGAAGGTATACATCTCTTCTGTTGACGTCGTTCCTGCTCCTCTTAGTCGTGGTAGCAGGGTCTGCGTATCTGGCCGGAGCTGGCCATGATGAGCAGCAGCGGCCAAGACAGGAGATCACTGTCTATACGACGCTGCCAGCTGAGCATGTGACCATCCTGACGGCGGCGTATGAGAAGCAGCATGGTGTGCGTGTGAACTTTGTGCCGCTGCCAGCTGAGAAGCTCTTGAACCGTTTGCAGGAGCAGGCGTACAGCGGCAAGGATGGCGAGGCCGCCATGGTGCTGGCTGACCGCGAGACACTGGCGAAGGCTGCGGCTGCTGGCTATCTGGTACCGTATCTGTCCGAGGCTGGCGATCAGGTCCAGGAAGATTTTCGTGAGGAAAACGGCTACTGGGTAGGCGTTTGGTACGATCCGATCGTCTTCTGTGTCAACAAGGATTATCTGAAGACGCAGGCGCATATCCCCGATACTTGGCAGGATCTGGCCAAGCAGAAGAAGGTGCGCATCGGCGTTACGGATTTTTTGGCGGCTGACGCCTCCGCGAACCTGCTCATCAGCATGATCGCGCAGTTCGGCGATGCAGCTGCCTATGACATCTGGCGGCAGCTTCATCCCAAGGTCGTGCAATATGCACGGTATCTGTCCACCCCGGTCCGCCAGGCGGGGATGGGCGAAGTGGATATTGCCGTGGCCGTGGAGAGTGAGACGATCCGCTACATGCAGGACGGCTATCCGCTGCAGGTCGTATATCCAGCCGATGGCACGGCAGCAATCGTGACGGGAACCGGTATGGCGTACCGGGCTGAGCCGAAGGCCCAGCGGGCCGCCAAGGAGTTCGCGGACTGGCTGCTGGGGGATGATGCGCAGCTGGCATTGCAGGAGCGGAGCTTCTATTTCGTGCCGACTAATCCGGGAACGCTGGCTTACAAGATGTTTGCTGGCAAGAATCTGGTGCTGTTCAATCAGCCAGCCAGTTACACGGCACAGCAGAAGCATGATTTTCTTGACCGGTGGGTCAAAGAAGTCCGCTTCAAATAACAGGGATTTGTGATATGAGGGGACAGAGGATACCGCCTGCTGTTGCAGGTTGTATCCTCTGTATCTTCTTGTAACCATTTGCTTTGTGCAGCATGGCAGGAGAGTTTTCCGATTCATATAGGAGGTTTAAAGTGAAAGCAGGTTTTATCAGTCTTGGCTGTTCCAAGAATCTTGTCGATACGGAGGTCATGCTTGGTGAGCTTACAGCGCATGGCATCGAGATAACGCCGGAGCCGGCAGAGGCCGACATCCTCATCGTCAATACGTGTGCTTTTATCCAGTCCGCCAAGGAGGAGTCCATCACGACTGTCCTCAACATGGCGGACTACAAGGAGACGGGGCGCTGTCGCAGCCTGATCGTTGCTGGCTGCCTGGGGCAGCGCTACAAGCAGGAGCTGCTGGATGAGCTGCCAGAGGCCGATGCCATCCTTGGCACCGGCGCCTGGGGCCGTATCATGGAGGCCGTCGAGGAGACGCTCAAGGGCCATCGTGTCGTCATTGCTGGTGAGGATGATACGCTCTATGATGAGAAGACGCCGCGCATCACGACGACGCCGGATTACACGGCGTATGTCAAGATTGCCGAGGGCTGCGACAACCGTTGCGCGTTCTGCGCCATCCCGCAGATCCGCGGCCGTTTCCGCAGCCGCCGCATGGAGGATATCTGTGCGGAAATCGAGCGCCTGACCGAAAAGGGCGTGCGTGAGGTCGTGCTGATCGCGCAGGACAGCACGCTCTACGGCAAGGACATCTATGGCAAGCCGGTGCTGGCTGAGCTTCTGCGGAATATCTGCAAGGTGCCGAAACTCAAATGGGTGCGTACGCTCTACTGCTATCCGAAGTTCTTCACCGACGAACTCATCGATGTCTATGCCAATGAGCCCAAGGTCTGCAAATATGTAGACCTGCCGTTGCAGCATGCGGATAACGATGTGCTGCGTTCGATGCACCGCCCCGATACCCGTGAGGATATGGTGGCACTTCTGGATAAGCTGCGTGCGCGGATTCCGGGGGTCACGATCCGTTCGACGTTCATTGTCGGCTTCCCTGGCGAGACCGATGCGCAGTATCAGACGCTGCGCAAGTTCCTGGAGGAACAGCGGCTCGATCGTGTCGGCGTATTCACGTATTCGCGTGAGGAAGATACGGCCGCCTATGACATGCCCAACCAGGTTTCTGAGGAAGTCATGCAGGAGCGCTATCATGATCTTATGAGCCTGCAGAGCAAGATTTCGGAGGAGGTCAATCAGTCCTTTGAAGGCAAGGAGCTGGAGGTGCTGGTCGAGGGCCGTGATGAGGAGCAGCCGAATATCTGCGTGGGCCGCTCGTACCGCGAGGCACCGGAGGTCGATGGACAGGTCTATGTCGAGAACGATACGGACAGCAAGCCGGGCGACATCATCAAGGTCAGGGTCCTGCAGGGCTTCACGTATGATGTAGTCGGCGAGAAGCTGGCAGACTGACGAGGCGGATCATGAAGAGCATGGAAGAGGTTGTAGGAGATCTGCTGGCCAGCCAGCAGAAGACTATCGCTTGTGCTGAGTCGTGCACCGGGGGGCTGCTGACGAGCCGGCTGACCGATATCCCGGGAAGCTCGGCCTATGTCATGGGCTCTGTGGTCTGCTATACGAATAAGGTCAAGGAGCAGCTGGCTGGCGTGCAGCCGGAGACGATTGCTGCCTATACGGAGGTGTCAGCCGAAACTGCCGGCGAGATGGCGCAGGGCATCCGCCAGCGCATCGGTACCGACATCGGTGTAGGCATCACGGGGCTGGCTGGTCCTGGCGGTGGCAGCAATGGCCAGCCGGTGGGGCTGGTGTACATCGCTGTGGCTGGCGCACGGGGCACAACGATCCGCGAGCACCACTTCCGTGGCGACCGCAAGGAAATCAAACAGAAAAGTGCAGAGACAGCTCTGCAGATGATACACGATTATCTATCAGGAGGAACTTTTTGAAACACGAAATGAAAAAATTTGGCGAGATCGATTTGAGCCGCAAGATCCTGCAGGCCGTGACAGAGATGGGCTTTGAGGAGCCGTCGCCTATCCAGGCGCAGACGATTCCGTTGGCCCTGGAGGGCCATGATGTCATCGGCCAGGCACAGACCGGTACGGGCAAGACAGCAGCCTTTGGCATCCCGACGGTGGAAAAGACTGCCGAGAAGTCGCGCCATATCCAGGCGCTGGTGCTGACGCCGACCCGTGAACTGGCTATCCAGACAGCCGAGGAACTCAACAAAATCGGCAAGTTCAAGCGCGTGCGTACGCTGCCGGTCTACGGCGGCCAGTCGATTGAGCGCCAGATCCGGGCACTGGGACGTGGGGTGCAGATCATCGTCGGCACGCCGGGACGTCTGCTCGATCATCTGCATCGCGGGACGATCAAGCTCGAGCATGTACAGACGCTGGTGCTTGATGAGGCTGATGAGATGCTCGATATGGGCTTCATCGACGATATTGAAAGCATCCTGGAGATGATACCGGCTGAGCGCCAGACCTTGCTGTTCTCGGCCACGATGCCAGCGCCCATCGAAAAGCTCTCGCTGCGCTATATGGATCATCCACAGCGCGTGACGATCACGCGGGAGAATCTGACTGTGCCGCTCATCGATCAGGTCTACTATGAGACGCGCCAGAAATTCGAAGGCCTTTGCCGTGTGCTCGATGTCGAAGAGACTGGCAAGCTCATCATTTTCTGCCGGACGAAGCGTGCTGTCGATGACCTTTCTGCGTCCCTCGATGCGCGTGGCTATTCGGCGGGCGGCCTGCATGGCGATCTGTCGCAGATCCAGCGCGACCGTGTGATGAAGAAGTTCCGTGAGGGGCGCATCGATGTGCTGATTGCGACCGATGTAGCGGCGCGCGGTATCGATATCGATGATATCACGCATGTCATCAACTACGATATCCCGCAGGACCATGAGTCCTATGTCCACCGCATCGGCCGCACGGGCCGTGCGGGCCGTACGGGTGTAGCGATGACGTTCATCGAGCCGAAGGAGTATCGCCAGCTGCGTCTCATCATGAAGCTGGCACATACGAAGATCCAGCGTCGCGAGCTGCCGACGGCTTCGGATATCCTCGAGCGGCAGAAGGACCTCGTCCAGGAGCGGCTGATCAAGACTCTGCAGCAGAATCATTACGACGATTACCATACCATCATTTCGGATGTGGTTGCGGAGGGCTTCGATCTTGTCGATATCGCTGCTGCAGCTCTCAAGCTCTCCCTTGAAGGCTACCAAGAGGAGCCGAAGAGTGCAGCCGACAGCTTCGGGGATACGGGCGGTGCACCGGGCATGGTGCGCCTGTTCCTCAACATCGGCCGCAATCAAAAGATACGTCCGTCCGACATTGTCCGGGCGATTGCCGGTGAGGCAGATATCCCGGGCGATACGATCGGCGTCATCAATATCTATGACCGGTTCACCTTTGTGGAAGTACCAGAGGATGTGGCGGAGCGTGTCATGAATATCATGCACCGCAATACGGTCAAGGGTTATAAGGTTAATGTAGAGCCAGCACGCAAGCGCTGAAGCTCGGTTGATTAGGAAAGAAGGTATCCTGATGAATTGGAACAAGAACATGGCAATGGGCGTTATGGCGGCAATCCTGCTTGGAAGTGCTGCTCCGGCAACGGTTTTCGCAGCTGAGCCGGCTCCGGCAGCTGAGACGGCTCAGGCGCAGCCGGCAAAGCTTGGCTATACTTACACGAGCAAGGAGTATGGTTTTACCATCCAGTGCCCGCAGCGTCCGAATGTTATCCCCGCTAGCCTGCTTTATGAGGGCAAGAAAGGCGAAGTGCTTGTCTTTGACAACGATGGGTACAACATCAAGAATGCCTGGGTTGTCCTGATGGATGCCTTTGATGGGAAGAAGACGCCGGACTTCAACAAGATTAACGAAGAAGAGGCCAAGAAATATCTCAATGACCTGATGAACAGCAATGGTTATGAAGGCATCATGCTGGTGAATCTCAGCGCGACGAACAAGGCGGTCTATGCGGTAACGGCAAAAGAGATCGAGGTCGATACCAATGGGGATGGCAAGTTCGATGCCAAGGCCACGGCTGACACGCAGATGGCAGTGACCTTTTTCCGTGGGGCGAAGGGTGGCTGCTATTCGCTGCAGCTGATCGATAATCCTGTGCTGCGTGACAGTGCCATCAAGCTGTTCCAACAGGGTGTGGCAAGTTTCCAGGAGAAATAAAGCAGGATTTTCCTGTGTGGTGCAGAATTACATATAATGATATGTGATTGCAGCTAAGAATACATTGGGGGATTGCGGGATGAAGCGTAGCAAGAAACAAGGGGTGGCCTTGGCGGCTGCCGCTTTGCTGATGGTGCAGAGCATGGGGATTGCCAGTGCCGGAATGGGCGAGGTAGATTATAGCGGGTTGCCGGGCAGGAATGCAAGGCTGCATTGGGATGCCGTCGGAACGGCACCGAAAGCTGATGCTGAGGCCGGCAAGGCAGCAGCCACGCAGGCACCGAAGGCTGTGCCTATCATCATCACGGCCGCAGACATCGATGCGCAGAAGAAGGCAGGGAAAAAATCTCCGGCAGAAGTCCAGCCGGCAGTATTGCCGCAGCCTCCTGTTGCTCCGCCTGCGCCAGCTGTCCAGCCGCAGCCGGCTCCGGTTGTGGCTCCGGCAAAAGCGGCGCTGCCCGCAGGAAATGTCGTGGAACTGCCGCCAATCCAGGCGGTGGAGGTCAAGCTGCCAGCTGTGGCAAGACCAGCCGCGGCAAAGCCTGTGGTGGAGCTTCCGCCTATCGAGAAGGTGCCTGCGGCAGCGGCCAGCAAGGCACAGACGGTAGAGCTGCCGCCAATCCAGCCAGTAAAATAGACGAAAAGACGCGCAACCAGCGAAGGAGCTGGCTGCGCGTCTTTTGTTTGGCAACGACACAACAAAAAAACCGCTATCCTAACAGATAGCGGTGAAATATGCAATGGCAGGGGTAGCTGGACTCGAACCAACGCATGCGGGATTCAGAGACCCGTGCCTTACCAACTTGGCGATACCCCTGTAAGGTTTCTGACTCAGTGAGCCATCGACATTTATATATTATATAGAGATGGTAGGGAGATGTCAAGAACTTTTTTTGCTAATCATTTAATTTTTCCGGTTGGGAGCATGGCAAAATAGGGAGTGGCCTGCAGCCAGATCTCGAAGGTGCGCGGCCAGGGATAGCTGAGGTCGACGGTCATGTCTTGTAGCAGCAGGGAGAACTGGCCATAGGGCGAGTGGAAGGTCACAGGCTGGCGGAAGGCGCGGGTATTCTTGTAGGCTGCCAGATGATCTTTCATGGCACGCTGCAGCATGCGGTTGGCCCAGCGATGGTTGTGTTCAAGGTCGAGGTCGGCGGTGTTGGTGTAGCCGGCCTTCTGGAGCTCCAGGTTGATGAGGTCAATGTCCTCTTTCAGATAGAAGTAATCTTCGAGCAGCCGATCCTGCAGGAAGGTGATATTGGCTGCTGTCAGGCCAATCGTTTCCTCAAGGCTGGCAGCCTGCTGGCGGGAAACCTCGTAAAGGCTGGCCTGAGCCAGCGCGGTGCCGATACTGTTGCTCGTAGTGTTCCAGCCAGCATAGGCGATAAGCGTATTCACGGGATAATCGCTATTGAGCAGCAAAGGCAGGACGGTTTCCTGGGCCGTGAAATGCTTGCTGAGGTCGACGAGGGCGACGGGGTGGTTGTTTTCGCGCGCCGTTTGCAGATACGCTGCCGTCTGCTGGCGGCTGGCTAAGTCATCTTCATCGCTATTGCAGGTGGAGACAAGCAGTGTGAAATCGGCCTCGCCGGGGGTGTCACTTTCCTGGCCGCCTAGCAGGGCAATCTTTTCGCGGACAGTCTCCGCGGTGCTGATCGCCATATAGGGCATGACGCGGTCCGGTGTGGCTGGCGAGTTGTAGTGCACGAAGATGCGCGGGCGGAAGCCTGCCTGCCGGTTTTTGATGGTGGTCAGCAGCGAGAGGGCGATCTCATCGGCGCCATGGGTCAAAAAGACTCTGTCCGCCGGAAGGTTTTGCTGGGCGATGTATTTCTTCAGCTCGTTCTTTTCGATGTTGGGGATGCTGAAGGGCTCGCCGTCGTCCTGTCCGAGGACGAGCTGGGCCAGGACACCTTCGTGTACCAGGCGGATCAGCGCTTCGTTGAGCTGCTTGTTCTCGGCAAAGTGCGCAAGGTAGCGCGTCATGCTTTCGGCGGGAATAGCCTGTTCAAGGCGGGAAAGCTCCTGCTCGTCGATGGGCAGGCCTTCTGCTTGCCGTCCTTTCAGCCGCGAGTAGGCCAACAGGTCTTTGCGTTCCTGATAGCCGTCGATGGTGTCTTGGGGCGTCTGGCGCGGCAGGATGCTGAAGGCGTAGAGGGGGATGTCGGGATGAGCAGTGTGGAGTCCGCGCAGGTATTGGAGCAGGCTATTGATTTCTGCGGGGGAGGCTTCCTTCTCACGGGCGGCCAGCAGCCCGCCGTAGAGAAGCTGGTCGATGGACAGGATGGCGGCCTGGCTGTTGCCGAGGTTCTGACTGAGCCATTGCCGCATGCCTTGCGTATCCCCGGGCTGTGAGTAATAGTCTTGTATGCTGGTGGGCGGTGCTTCGACGCGAGTGCCAGCGATGCGTCCTGCATCAATGACGAACTGGCGGCACGGGGGGCGTCCGTCGAGCGGGACGAGCAGTACCGTATCGGCCAGCGGCCGTTCAGGCGTGAGCGGTACTGCTGGCCGGGCAGGGCGTAGCATATGCCAGAGCCCGAGCATGAGGACGAGGATGATGAGCGGAATGATATAGTGATGACGTTGTTTCACGGTAAACTCCTATACAGTAAAGATTCTTTGCATATTATACCATACGGGCAGTTCACTATTTGAATAAAATATGGTAAAATGAATTTGTTTACTGTGAGGTAAATAACAGCACAGGATGGAGTGGATGATATGAGAATCATCACGGGGACAGCCCGGGGATGCCGATTGAAGACACCGAAAGGGCAGGACACGCGGCCCACAGCTGACCGCATCAAAGAGTCGCTGTTCAATATCCTGGGGCAGAAAGTACTGGATCGCAAGGTGCTGGATATTTTTGCCGGTACGGGCAATCTGGGCTTGGAAGCGTTGTCGCGTGGGGCGAAAAGTGGTATGCTCGTGGATAAGGCCACGGCTCAGCTCATGCAGGAAAACGCACGGTTGACACGGCTGCAGGATAAGGTTACGGTGCGCGGCGGCGATGTTTTTGCCGAGCTCGGCCAGCTGGACCGCAGCCAGCCAGATTTCGATCTGATTTTCTGCGATCCGCCCTACCACAAGGGGCTCTGGGAGCGGGCACTCAAGCAGATCGACCAGTCAGCGGGCATCATGGCACGCAATGGTATCCTGGTCGTCGAGCATGGTGCTGATGAGAATGATATTCCCGAGCTTGAGCACTTGATAGCAGTCATGAACCGGCGGTATGGACATACCACGCAGCTGACTTTTTTCCAGTGGCGGGCGTATGTCGAGGAGGTGGAGCTGTGACGCGGGCAGTGTGTTCCGGCAGTTTCGACCCGGTGACCAACGGTCATGTTGACGTCTTCGAGCGGGCCAGCAGGATGTTTGATGAGCTGATCATCTGTGTGTTCCAGAATGCCAGCAAAAAGGGATTCTTGCCGGTGGAGCAGCGGGTGGATCTGCTGCGTCAGGCGGTCAGCCATTTGGAGAACGTGCAGGTCATGTCATTCGCGGGGCTCATAACCGAGTTCATGCGCGCGCATGATGCACAGGTCATCGTCCGTGGCATCCGGTCGGTGAAAGACTTGGAATATGAAGAGAATGAAGCGTATATGATTCGTCATATCGCGCCAGAGATTGATACAGTGTTTCTGCTGACGCGGCCGGATTACTCCTATGTGAGTTCATCCGGTGTCCGGGAACTGTTCCGGTTCCATGGCAGTGTCCATGGGCTGGTTCCGGACTGCGTGGAGCAGGCGATGATAGAATTAGAGCAGAGAGAAAGGAAGTAAGCGGTATATGTCAGTACGCGATACCTTGGATAAACTCGAGAATATGGTGGTGGGAGCTTCGCATTTCCCGTTTACGGAGAAGACCCTGATCAATGATAATGAACTCATCCATTATGTAGATGAGCTGCGTAATGATCTGCCCAAAGAGCTCAACCGGGCCGATGAGATCATGCGCAATCGCGAGCAGATCCTGGAGGATGCACGCAAGGAGGCCGAGCAGATCAAGCGGGAGGCCAAGGAATATGCAGAGCGCATCACGGACGATAATGAGATCGTCCAGCAGGCCAAGGAAAAGGCCAAGACCATCCTGCAGCAGACGCAGCAGCAGGAGCGTGAGATCATGGAGCGCACGCAGCAGAATGCTACGCAGCTGCAGAATGATGCGGATGCTTATGCCAACCAGGTGTTTGAGCAGCTGATCGCCCATGTGACAGGAACCTTCCAGGGGGTACGCCAGGCTGAACAGGGCTTGCAGCAGGCACTCAATGTCCTGCAGCAGGCAAAGACGCAGATGAACCAGCAGGCTGCACGCCAGGCACAGCAGGCCGCTGCCGTGACGGCAGCACAGCTGGCCGAGCAGCAGGAAAACGAATAAGACAATATAAAAGGAAAGCAGCCTTGTCCACTGGACAAGGTTGCTTTCCTTTTATATTGTCCCTGCTTCAGCAGGATTGTGCCTGCCTGGTACGTAGCCGGGTCAAAAGCTCCTGCAACAGCTCCCATTCGCGGGGATTGAAGGCCGTGTGGATGGACAGGGAGAGATGTCCGGGGGGCTGGATGGGGGCTGGCAGATTGGTGATCAGCAGGTCATAGTCGACATGCGTAGAGACGAATTGCAGATGGAAGTCATCGCGGAACCGGGAGATGATTTCCTGCTTGATCTTTTCTTCATAGATCGGGCCATAGTCGGTCAGCAGGGCGAGATGGATGACCGGCTCGGCTGCTGCAAGGTCAAAGTATTGGCTGCAAAGCAGGATGTAATGGGGAAGCAGATAACAGGTATCGGTGAAGCAGCGGCCACAGGGATGGGGCGCGAGGGCTTCGTAGAGCTTCTGCATGTGGCGGGCGAAGCGGGGATATGTCGTCTGGTATGTCTTGAGGAAAGGATAGCGCTCCAGCAGGTCGGAACTGCCGCTCAGCAATGCGCCGTGGAAGTGCAGGCGGTGCAGCTTCTGGCGGAAGCTCGGGGCCCCCATGCCAATCCAGCTCGGGAAATAGCGGGCAAAGACGGCCATGAAGTGATCGGTGGCTGTGAGGGGCAGGCAGTCGAAGCCACGGGCATCGCGGGCGGCTGCAAACAGGCGTTGCTGCACATTGGCGCCAAAGGGGAAGGCATGCAGCAGATAGAAGACAAATTGGCATTCTGCGGTCAGGATGGGAAGGCGGAAGCGCTGGAAGAATCGTTCGATGGCGGGAAGGCAGGCGTGATACGCTTCATTGTCGAGGCCGAGCTCAGCGGGCAGAGGCGAAGACAGGCTATGGCGCAGGCTCATGCGGTGGACAATGATGGCGAGCCAATAGGAGAAGTGCTTGCGGTCGCTGATGGACATCGGAAAGTCGAGCGCGCCGAGGATATCTTCGATGGCATTCATGATGCGCTGGCGCGAGATATCAGGAAATGGCCAATCGTAGCCGCGGTAGATCTGCAGGTAGAAGTTATTGAAGAAATAGCGGAGCTGCATCTCATCGCCGGAAAGTTTCATATCGGCGGCATCAAGGGTCAGGGAGAAGGCTGCCACAGCATCACGCATCGGGGCAAGCGCACGGTACAGTGAAGCCTGGCTCAGATAGTGGGTCAGGCAGAATGACGTGGTCGTATCCACGGTTTCGAAGAACATGGCATGGAAAAAGGAATAGGTCAGCGACTCCTGGGCAAACTGTGTGTAGACCACATGGATGTTGAGCCAGGGAGCCCGGCTCAGACGGATGCCGAGGGCAGTATTGCGCTCGATGACAAAAGCCTGAGGGAAACGCTCCTCAAGATGCATCGTGAGGCTTTGCAGGTATTTATGGATGGTTCGCTCTGAGAGCTGGAGACCGGCTGCGAGTTCCTGGCAGGAAAAGCAACGGTCATCAGAATCGAGCAGGCTAAGCAGCGCGTATTCTTTTTGCAGGGATTTGTCGAGAATGGGGAGCAATGGATATCCTTCTTTCTGGCTTCGTTTTGTTTCGCAGTTTTTGCCGTATTTGACGGCAGGATTTGATGCAATAAGCTGGTGTGTTTATGTTACGCTATATGCGTCTTGTGGAAGGCGATATTGTTATGGTCTATTGTACTGGAAATAGGAGGATTTGGAAAGAGAGGTTTTTGACATGAAGTTGTCTTTACCTTATGACAAGGGAACTATGGCTGCTGAGGTGGCTGATGAGAATCTGCTGGCTGTACTGGAATCCAAGGCGGCAGGCTATAAGGCAGACAAGGGGCAGCAGGAGCTGGTCGAGGCGTCACTGGATAATCCTATCGGCTCACCGCGCCTGGAGGAACTGGTGAAGGGCAAGAAGAACATCACCATCATCAGCTCAGATCACACGCGGCCGGTACCCTCGCATATCACGATGCCAATCTTGCTGCGCCGCATCCGTTCGGCGGAACCGGAGGCAAATATCAGCATCCTGGTAGCGACGGGCTTCCATCGTCCGTCAACGCATGAGGAACTGGTGGCCAAATACGGCGAAGAGATCGTCAACAAGGAGAACATCGTCATGCATGTTTCGACGGATGATGCTTCGATGGTCAAGATCGGCACGCTGCCAAGCGGCGGCGAATGCATCGTGAACCGTACTGCGGTCGAGGCAGACCTGCTGATTGCTGAGGGGTTCATCGAATCGCATTTCTTTGCTGGTTTCTCGGGCGGCCGCAAAGCGGTACTGCCGGGGGTGGCCTCATACAAGACCATCATGGCCAATCATTGCGGCGAATTCATCAATTCGCACCATGCGCGCACTGGCAATCTGCTCGACAACCCGATCCATCGTGATATGGTCTATGCGGCTCGTACTGCCGGCCTGAAGTTCATCCTCAATGTCGTGCTCAATGAGGACAAAGAAATCATCGGCTCCTTTGCTGGTGAGCTGGAACGCGCCCATGAGAAGGGCTGCGAGTTTGTCGCAGATCTGGCGCATGTGCCGCAGGTGCAGGCGGATATCACGGTGTCGACCAATGGCGGCTATCCGCTCGACCAAAACATCTACCAGGCAGTCAAAGGTATGACGGCAGCCGAGGCGGCCAACAAAGAAGGCGGCACTATCATCATGGTGGCTGGCTGCGCGGATGGTCATGGCGGCGAGGGCTTTTATCACAATCTGGCAGATGCAAAAACACCGCAGGAGTTCCTGCAGAAGGCAATCAATACGCCGCGCCTGGAGACAATCCCGGATCAGTGGACGTCGCAGATTTTGGCGAGAATCCTTGCCCATCATCGAGTCATCATGGTATCAGATCTGGTTGAGCCGCAGCTCATCACCGATATGCATATGGAGCTGGCCAAGAGTTTTGACGAAGCCCTGCAGAAAGCCTATGGCTATGAGGGCCGCGATGCGAAGGTGGCTGTCGTGCCCGATGGCTTGGCAGTCATCGTCGGCTGAGGAATAAAGGAATAAGAGAAGAAAGATAGGAGAACGAATTCAATGGAACATCAATTGTTGGCAGAGTTCATGGGCACCGCCCTGATGATCATCTTTGGTATCGGCGTGCACTGTGATGATACGCTGGTGAACACGAAATACAATGGCACGGGGCACATCTTTGCGATAACGACCTGGTCGTTTGGCATCACGGTATCCCTGTATCTGTTCGGCGATGTCTGCATCAACCCGGCCATGGTGGTGGCGCAGGCTGTGCTGGGGAATATTTCCTGGGGGATGGTGCTGCCGATCTCGCTGGCAGAGCTTGCCGGCGGCTTCTTCGGCGCGGCAATCATGTGGTTCTGCTATGCGGACCATTTCAAGGCTTCGGTGGGAAAGATCGATCCGGTGCGGATCCGCAATATCTTTTCCACGACGCCGGGCATCCGCAATCTGCCACGCAATTTCTTCTGCGAGTTTTTTGCGACGTTTGTCTTCATTTCGGGCATCTTGGGCATCCTGCGTGCCTGCCAGGGCCCTGCTGCCATGCTGGCACCGATAGCCATCGGCCTGCTGGTCTGGGCCATCGGCATGGGCATGGGCGGTACTACAGGATTTGCTATGAACCTTGCCCGCGACATGGGCCCGCGTCTGGCGCATGCCGTGCTGCCGATCGAGAACAAGGCGGACAACGATTGGCAATACGGCATCCTGGTGCCGGGCATTGCTCCGTTCTTTGGTGCTGCGGCAGCAGCAATTTTCATGCGCGGATTCTTCAACATCTGATCGATCGGCGCAAGCCTTCCCTGCGGGGAAGGTTTTTTCGTTAAGAGGAATTTTTCCTTTCAGCGCGAATACATTAAATTGGTTGGATATAGAATTGAGGTGGCCAGATGACTGAGGAGGAGATCGCGCGCCTGTTGCGCGAGTATAAAGAGGGGAATGTCGCTGAGGCGGAAGCTGTGAAGGCAATCGCAGAGGCGCCCTTCGAAGAGATGCGGTTCGCAGAAGTGGATCATCATCGCGAATTGCGGCAGGGAATGCCCGAGGTGATCTATGCAGCTGGCAAGACGCCTGAGCAGGTGCGGGATATTTTTTATTCGTTATATACGCACAGCAAGGGGAATCTGCTGGCTACCCGGGCCGATCGGTCGCATTACGAGAGGGTACAGGAAAAAGTACCTGCCGCCGTATACGACGAGACAGCGCGGCTCATTTACCTTGACCGTGATACACGCATCACGCGTGATGCGGCCCACAAGATCCTAATCCTGACGGCTGGGACCAGCGATATTCCCGTGGCGGAAGAGGCTCGGCTGACGGCCTATCTGTTCGGCAACTGCGTGGAGACCTGCTATGACTGCGGGGTGGCCGGCATACACCGGCTGTTTGCCCATCTGCCAGCGATAAAGGCGGCGAATGTCATCGTGGTCATTGCAGGCATGGAGGGGGCGCTGGCAAGCGTGGTCGGCGGGCTTACCGATAAACCCGTGATTGCCGTGCCGACAAGTGTAGGCTATGGGGCGTCATTCCATGGGGTGGCAGCGCTGCTGTCGATGCTCAATAGCTGTGCCATGGGCGTATCTGTCGTGAATATTGATAATGGCTTTGGGGCGGGAGCTCTGGCCAGCAAGATAAATAAATTGAGGTGAAACGATGCGGGCGATATATTTGGATTGCTTTGCCGGAATCAGCGGCAACATGTTTTTAGGCGCTTTGCTGCAGGCTGGTGTGCCAGTGGCTGTACTGGAAAAGGAATTGGCGAAGCTGCCGCTGCAGGATGAATTCCAGCTGGAAGTCTCTTCGGTCGTGAAGAATGGCATCCATGCAGAGTTCGTGGAGGTAAAGCTGCGGCAGGCGCAGCCTGGACATCATCAGGAGCATCATCATGGACATCATCATGCGCACCAGCATGTGCATCGGACGATGCGTGATATCCGTGGGATGCTGGAGCAGTCCTCCCTGGCAATGCCTGTCAAGCAGCAGGCCCTGTCTATCTTCACGGAAATCGCCAAGGCTGAAGGCAAGGTGCATGGCAAGCCGGCAGATGAGGTGGCCTTCCATGAAGTGGGAGCCGTCGATTCCATCGTGGATATCGTCGGGGCGGCAATCTGCCTGGATTACTTAGGCATAGAGCGCGTCTTTGCTTCGAAGCTGACGCTGGGCAGTGGGTTCGTTTCCTGTGCCCATGGGCTCATGCCGATCCCCGCACCGGCAGTTGCGGAACTCTTGCTGGGCTGGCCGTCTGAGCAGGGCTCGGAGAAGAAGGAGCTGGTGACTCCGACTGGTGCAGGCATCGTCAAGACCTTGGGGGTGTACAGTGAGGGAATCCCGCAGGGGTTCACGGCAGAATGCATCGGCTATGGTGCGGGCAGCCACGAGCTGGAGATCCCGAATGTCCTGCGGGTTTATCTGGGAGAGTATCAGGGGGCGGCCAGCGGACCGTTGGCAATCCTTGAAGCCAATATCGACGATATGAATCCCCAGATCTATGGCTACCTGTTTGATAAATTATTGGCAGCTGGTGCACTGGATGTCTGGACGACACCGATCTTCATGAAGAAGAACCGGCCAGCGCAGAAGCTGTCGGTGCTCGTCGATGAAGCGGCGAAGCCTGGATGCGTGAACCTCATCTTTTCGGAGACGACCAGCATCGGCCTGCGCGTCATGCCTGTCGCCAAACGCTTGGAGGCGTCGCGCCACACCGCGAAGGTCGAGACAAAGTATGGCGTGGTGGACTGCAAAGTAAGCGCCTGGGATGGCAAGCTCTGCAGCCTGTCGCCGGAGTATGAAGACTGCCGCCGGCTGGCTGAGGAGAAGTCCGTACCGCTCAAGGCGGTGCAGCAGGAGGCAATAGAGGCATTCAAGGAGCGGCTGGGGGAATGAGCACAGCTTGCTGGCTGCCCTGTTGACAAATAGGAAGCCGCTCGTTAAAATCAAAGTATTATTTAATGATGGAAACGGGAGGTTTTTTCATGAAAATAGCAATGGCAAACGATCACGCAGGCACGAGCCTGAAAAATGAGATCAAAGCCTATCTGGAGAGCGAAGGCCATGAGGTCAAGGATTTCGGCACGTATGATGCAGAGTCCTGCGACCTGTCGGATTTTGTCTATCCGGCAGCAATGGCGGTAGCCAAAGGCGAGTGCGAGCGTGGCATCTTTGTCGATGGCGTCGGCTATGGCAGCGCCATGATTGCCAACAAGCTGAACGGCATCTATGCCGTAGTCTGTCAGGATCCGTTCTGTGCCCAGCTGGCCCGCCAGCACAACGATAGCAATGTCCTGTGCCTGGGCGGCAAGATCATCGGCGGTGCCATCGCGATGGAGACGGTCAAGACCTGGATGCATACGGACCCGCTGACGGCGGAGAAATATGTGCGCCGCGTCCAGAAGGTCAAGGAAATCAACGACAAACATTGCGTGCCAGTGAAGTGAATACCGCGCTGGCCGGTAAAGGAGATTTTCTTGACAAACGAAATGACGGTCGCTATAATGGATTGAGGTTGATGCTGAATGATGAATGTTAATATTGCTGAATTGAAAACCGATTTAGGCAGGGAGCTTCCCTTTTCCTTTACAACGACTGCCGCGGAACTTGATGCCGTAAGCGATGATTACCAGTTCGAGGGGCCAATTAAGGTCACAGGAACGGTGGTCTATACGGGATCGTGCTGGCGTGTGGCCGGAAAGATTGAGGATGTGAAGACCTTTGTCTGTGGTCGGTGCCTGGCTGAATGCCGTGAGGATCAGGTCCATGATTTTTCAGAGGATTTCAGCCGGGAGGCAGCGGAAACAGAAGACTTAGTCAATGTGTTTGAGGGAGATATGCTGGATATCCAGGATATGATCCGGGATACCCTGCTTGCGGCCCAGCCGCTCAGTAATATCTGCAAGCCCGACTGCAAAGGGCTTTGTCCGGTGTGTGGGCAGAATCTGAATGAGGGCGATTGCGGCTGTGATCGTTTCGTTCCAGATCCGCGCATGGCAGCATTACAGCAATTATTGAAAAAGGACTGAGTTCCCCGTAGGAACACAAAGGCTTAAGGAGGTGTATCCGACATGGCAGTACCAAAGCGTAAAACTTCCAAGGCTCGTCGCGATCAGCGCCGTGCTAACTGGAAATTAGAGGCTCCGGGTTTCGTTTCTTGCCCGCAGTGCCACGAGCCGAAGATGCCTCATCATGTATGCCCGGAATGCGGCTACTATGATGGCAAAGAGGTTGTCAAGGCAGCAGAGTAATAGAAGCTGTATAAGCAGGACGAGTGTTGTCCTGCTTATTTTATTGTTTTCAGACAACTGACCCTTGCATTTTTAGTACATACCATTTATAATAGACCATTATATGAGACTGTAGTAGCAGGTACTAAAGATTGAAGCGAAGGGAGGTGTTCGAATGGCAAGGGTGAAGAAGAAGGAACGTCAGGAGATGTTGCTGGCACAGGTACGGGAGAAGCCGTTCCTGACCGATGAGGAGTTGGCCAAGAACCTGGAGGTCAGCGTCCAGACGATTCGCCTTGACCGTTTGGAGCTTGGCATACCTGAGCTTCGGGGACGCATCCGCAATATGGCGGAAAAGGCGCAGAACAAGGTCAAATCCATCCAAAGCGGTGAGGTCGTCGGCGAACTTATCGATCTGGAGCTGGGGCGTTCGGGCATTTCCTTGCTCCGCATAACGGAAGATATGGTTTTTGCCAAGACGCAGATCGCCAAGGGACACTATATGTTCTCGCAGGCTGACTCACTGGCAATCGCAATCATTGATGCGCCGATGGCTGTCACCGGTGTGGCCAATGTCAAGTACAAGGTACCGGTTCATGTGGGCGAGAAGCTTATCGCCAAGGCTGAAGTGGTGAAAGTCAGAGGCAATAAATTCTTTGTATGGGTGAAGACCCATAATGAAACCCAGGAAGTTTTCCGTGCGAAGTTCATCGTAGTTTCGTGGGGAGATAAGTTAGGGGGTAAAACTTCGTGAAGATTGCAGTTGACGCAATGGGCGGTGACTATGCACCGGAACAGATCGTGTTCGGTGCCGTCCGTGCGGCAAAGAAATATAAATGTGAGATTGTGCTGGTCGGCGATGAGCCGCGTATCCGGGAAGTACTCAGCCGCGAGACAGGCTGGGAGAAACTCGGCATAACGATCCACCACACGACAGAGGTCATCGGTATGGACGAACATCCAGCAGATGCGGTCCGTACCAAGAAGGATTCTTCTGTCGTAGTAGCGACGCAGCTCGTGAAGGAAGGAAAATGTGATGCAGTGCTGTCTGCCGGCAGTACTGGCGCTGCGGTCACGGCTGCCCAGCTGATCCTCAAGCGCATCCGCGGCATTGGCCGGCCGACAATCGCTACGCCGATGCCGACGTCGAAGGGCGTTACCCTGCTTTTGGATTCTGGCGCCAATGTGGATTCCAAGCCGGTGCATCTGGTACAGAGCGGCCTGATGGGCTCTATCTATGCTGAGTATGTATTTGGCATCAAGAATCCGAGGGTCGGACTCCTCAATATTGGTGAGGAGGAGACCAAGGGCAATGAGCAGGCGAAGGAGACCTATGCGCTGCTCAAGGAGATGCACACTATCAATTTCGGTGGCAATGCGGAGGGCCGTGATGTCCCCAAGGGCAATTTCGACGTGGTAATTTGTGATGGATTTGTTGGCAATGTTGTGCTAAAATTTGCAGAGGGCCTGGCCAAGACCATCATGAAACTGATAAAAGAGGCCATCAAGGATGGCGGTATCCTGGCAAAGCTCGGGGCACTGCTGCTGATGCCGACGCTCAAGAAACTCGGCAAACGGCTGGATGCTTCGGAGTATGGCGGCGCGCCGCTCCTGGGGGTCAATGGTGTCTGCATCATCAGCCATGGCTCGTCGAATGCGAAGTCGATCTGCAGTGCAATCGGCGTGGCCAATGACTATGTCAACGGCAATGTCATGGAGCATATCCAGGAGGCTTTGAGTCAGGAAGAGGTCTTGACCAATGACAGCGAGAAGAAGTGAGGTCAATCCTGCATCGCGAAATGGGCTAAGGAGGACAAATTTTAATGTTTGAGAATAATGAAATCTGTAAGTTGCTGAACATAAGGTACCCGATCCTGCAAGGTGGTATGGCCTGGATTGGTACGGCAGAGCTGGCTTCGGCTGTATCGAATGCCGGTGGCCTTGGCATCATCGGTGCTGGCCATATGCCGCCGGATATTCTGCGCGCGGAGATTCAGAAATGCAAGGGCTGGACGGATAAGCCGTTCGGCGTCAATATCATGCTTATGAGCCCGTTCGTCAAAGAGGTCATGCAGGTAGTCATCGACGAGCGCGTTCCGGTCGTCACGACTGGTGCTGGCAATCCGGGCGAGTATGTTCCGGCACTCAAGGAGATCGGCACGAAAGTCATCCCGGTCGTCGCATCGGTAGCTTTGGCTAAGCGCCTCGTCCGCACGGGTGCTGATGCGGTTATCGCTGAGGGCACGGAGTCCGGTGGCCATATCGGTGAGATCACGACGATGGCTCTGCTGCCGCAGGTTGTCGATGCTGTTGATGTACCGGTCATCGGTGCTGGTGGTATCGGTGATTCCCGCGGCATGACGGCAGCTTTTGCGCTGGGGGCCAAGGCTGTGCAGATGGGCTCGCGTTTTGTTATGAGTGAGGAATGCATCGCACATCCGGATTATAAGAAGATGGTATTGCATGCCAAGGATCGTTCGACGGTGGTTACGGGCCGCAAGCTCGGTCATCCGGCTCGTGTACTTGCCAACAAGCTCACGCGTAAATTTGAGGAGCTGGAGGCAGCTGGTGCATCTAACGAAGAACTGGAGCAGCTTGGCGTTGGTTCGTTGCATCGTGCCACCCATGAGGGCGATGTCCAGAATGGTTCCGTAATGATTGGCGAAATCTCTGGCATGCTTAACGATATCAAGCCGGTAAAACAGATCATTGAAGACATCGTAGCTGGTCTGCCAGGTGTCATCGATACGATCCAGCAGGATTGCAAATAATTGGAGGTAGTTCATAGTGAATAAACTTGCATTTGTATTTCCAGGTCAGGGCGCTCAGGCTGTCGGCATGGGCAAGGATTTCTGCGAGCAGTATGATGTAGCGAAGAAGCTCTTCCAGCAGGCCGATGAGGCGCTGGGATATTCCATCAAGGAGATGTGCTTTGAGGGTCCGGCTGAGGATCTGAAGCTGACGGCTAACACGCAGCCGGCAATCCTCACGATGAGCGTCATTGCCAACGAGATCCTCAAGGAGCATGGCATCCAGCCGGATGTTACTGGCGGCCATAGCCTTGGTGAGTATTCGGCACTGGTTGCTGCCGGTGTACTGGACTTCCAGGACGCTGTGCTGCTCGTGCACAAGCGCGGCCAGTTCATGCAGGAAGCTGTTCCTGTCGGTCAGGGCGGCATGGCTGCTATCATCGGTTTGGCTGATGAGGTCATCGTGGATGCCTGCGCGAAAGCTACGGAAAATGCAGGGGAAGTCCAGGCTGTCAACTTCAATTGCCCAGGCCAGACGGTCATCGCTGGCACGACGGCTGGCGTTGAGGCTGCTGTTGAGCTGCTCAAGGAGGCTGGTGCCAAGAAGGCTGTGATCCTGCCGGTATCGGCGCCGTTCCATTCCACGCTGATGAAACCGGCGGCTGAGAAACTTGCTGCTGAGCTCGACAAGGTAACAATCCGCGATGCGAAGATCCCGGTTGTCTCGAACTTCACGGGCGAACTGGAGACCAAAGCTGAGGAGATCAAGGCAAACCTCGTTGCGCAGGCGGATCATCCGGTCAAATGGATCGACTGCGTCAATACGATGAAGGCGTTTGGTGCTGATACCTTTGTCGAGGCTGGCCCGGGCAAGACGCTCTGCGGCTTCAACCGCCGTATCGACAAGGCGCTCACGAGCATGAACGTAGAAAATCTCGAAAGTTTGCAAAAAACGCTTGACTATTTCAAGGAGGTTCGCTAATATGCTTTTAGACGGAAAGGTTGCGCTGGTAACTGGCGCATCGCGAGGCATTGGCCGTGCCATTGCCATCCGCCTGGCCAGCGAGGGAGCCAAGGTTGCCATCAATTACGCCGGCAACACGGCTAAGGCAGAAGAGGTCAAGGCGGAGATCGAGAAGAATGGCGGCGAGGCCATTCTGGTCCAGGCAGATATCTCGAGCACCGAAGCTGTTGACGCAATGGTCGAGAAAGTTGTTGAGGCTTTCGGGCAAATCGATATCCTGGTCAACAATGCAGGCATCACGCGTGACGGCCTGCTCATGCGCATGAAGGATGAGGACTTCGACGCAGTCATCAACACGAACCTCAAGGGCGTGTTCTACTGCACGAAGGCTGTTTCCAAGCTCATGATGAAAAAACGCAGCGGCCGCATCATCAACATGGCATCGGTTGTCGGTCTCATGGGCAATGCTGGTCAGGCAAACTATGCCGCAGCCAAAGCTGGTGTCATAGGCTTCTCGAAGTCGGCAGCTAAAGAGCTTGCCGCACGCGGCATCAATGTCAACGTGGTCGCACCGGGCTTCATCGCCACGGATATGACGGCTGCCATGACGGACAAGGCGAAAGAGGCTACGCTGGCAGGTATCCCGCTTAAGCGCATGGGCCAGCCGGAAGATGTAGCTAATGCTGTGCTTTTCCTTGCATCGGATTATGCATCCTATATCACGGGCCAGATCGTCAATGTAGACGGCGGCATGGTTATGTGATATAACTATATAGGAACTTTTATTTTAAGGAGGTGAAACTTCATGACTTTTGATAAAGTAAGAGATATCGTTGTTGAGCAGTTAGGTGTTGAGGCTGACGAGGTTGCCCTCGAGTCCACTTTCATCGATGATCTGGGTGCTGATTCCCTGGACATTGTTGAGCTGATCATGGCTTTCGAAGAGGAATTCAATATTGAGATCCCGGACGAGGCTGCTGAGAAGATCAAGAGCGTTCAGGATGTAGTTACCTACATAGACCAGAACAAATAAGTTTGAGCGTCTTACCTGTTTGAAAATCCCGTGAAACTTGTTTCGCGGGATTTTCTCAAGGTAGGATTGATTGGAGGAGTAACATTGAAACTTCCAGAGCTGAAAATTGGCAATAAGATCGCAAAAGTTCCAATCCAGCAGGGTGGTATGGCGATTCGTTTGTCAACGGCCCGTCTGGCGGCAGCTGTAGCTAACGAGGGCGGTATCGGCCTCATTGCCGCATCTGGTATGAGCCATGACGAACTGCGTTATGAAATCCGGCTCGCACGTTCGCTTACATCTGGTATCATCGGCATCAATATCATGGTAGCAGCCGCAGATTTTGCTGAGGTTGTCAAGACAGCGATTGATGAGGGCATCGACCTCGTAGTTGCTGGTGCAGGTTTTTCCCGTGATATGTTTGCGCTCGGCAAGGAATCCGGAACGCCGATCGTTCCGATTGTTTCTTCCGTTAAATTAGCTAAAATTTCAGAGCGTCTTGGCGCGGCTGCCATTGTCCTTGAGGGCAAAGAGGCAGGTGGACATCTCGGCACGGACACGTCGGTACGTGATCTCATCGCAGATGTCAGCGCAGCTGTGAATATCCCGGTTATTGCAGCCGGTGGCGTACTGCACGGCCAGGACATCGTTGATTTGATAAAGATGGGCGCTGCTGGCGTCCAGATGGGGTCGCGTTTCGCTGCTTGTGAGGAATCCAATGCCGCACCGGCCCTCAAGGAATACTATCTGAAATCGAAACCAGAGGATATCGTGGTAATCCACAGCCCTGTAGGTCTTCCGGGTCGCGCTGTACGCACGCCGTTCTCGGCAAAAGTCATGGAAGGCCCTGTACCGCCGAAGCAGTGCGATGCCTGCCTCAAGGCATGCAAGCACAACTTCTGCATCATCCGCGCGCTCACACGGGCGCAGCAGGGCGATGTGGAGACCGGCCTGGTCTTCACGGGTGAATACATGCCGAAGATCGATAAGATCATGTCGGTGCATGATATCTTTGCGCAGCTCAAGGCGGAAGCCGAAGCTGCAGACTGAGCAGACGTTCTAGAGGACGACTAAGATAATTGAGAGGAGTCATTCGTTTTGAGTAATCGTGTAGTAATCACTGGTCTGGGTGCCATTACCCCGATTGGTACGGGTAAAGATGAATTCTGGAAAGGCCTGATGGAGGGCCGCAATGGAATCGATAAGATCAGCCGCTTTGATGCGTCTGAGTATGGTGCGCAGATTGCTGGTGAGGTCAAGGACTTCGATCCGACGGCATACATCGATAAGAAAGAGTCCAAGCGCATGGATCGTTACACGCAGTTCGCGGTAGCTGCTGCTGGCATGGCCATCGAGGATGCGAAGCTGGATCTGGAGAAAGAGAACCTCGATCGCATCGGCACGTTCGTTGGTGCTGGCATCGGCGGTATCGAGACGATGCATTCGCAGTATGAGAAGCTGTTTGCCAAGGGCCCAGGCCGCATCAGTCCGTTCTTCATCCCGATGATGATCGCGAACATGGCTGCCGGCCAGGTATCCATCACGTACAAGCTGCATGGCCCGTCCAGCTGCATCGTTACGGCTTGCGCTACGGGTTCCAACTGCATCGGCGATGCTTTCCGTGTCATCCAGCGCGGTGATGCGGATGTCATGATTGCCGGCGGTACGGAGGCTGCTGTCTCTGAGGCTGCTGTGGCTGGCTTTGCCGCTATGAAGGCTCTCTGCATGGATCACAACGATGACCCGGCTCATGCTTCCCGTCCGTTCGACAAGAACCGCAGCGGTTTCGTCATGGGCGAGGGTGCAGGCCTTGTTGTTCTCGAGAGCCTTGAGCATGCAAAAGCCCGCGGTGCGCATATCTATGCTGAGGTTGTCGGCTATGGTGCGAACTCCGACGCATATCATATGACGAGCCCGGCTCCGGGTGGCGAGTTCCAGGCAAAATGCATGCAGGCAGCGCTCGATGACGCTGGCATGAAGGCAGAAGATGTCGATTATGTCAATGCGCATGGCACGTCCACGCATATGAATGATGAAGGTGAGACGCTGGCAATCAAGGCAGTCTGGGGCGAAGCCGCTAAGGACGTTTCGGTTTCCTCGATCAAGTCGATGACTGGTCATCTGCTCGGCGCTGCTGGTGGTGTCGAGTGCATCGCTACGGCAATGGCTATCGAGAATGACATGCTGCCGCCGACGATGAATTATGAGACGCCGGATGAAGGCCTCGATCTCGACTACGTTCCGAATAAGGCCAAGGCCAAGACGGTCCGTGCGGCTATGTCCAACAACTTCGGTTTTGGCGGCCACAATGCCTGCCTGCTGCTCAAGAAGTACGCAGAGTAATGGAGGCTGACGATGGAAAAGATCCTGTCGGAGAAACGTGAGCAAGAGCTTTGCGGACTGGCAGCGGCTCTGGGTGTGGAGTTTACGAATCTGAACTTCCTGCAACAGGCGTTGACGCATACTTCCTATGCGAATGAATCCAAGGGGAACATCGTCCATAATGAACGTCTCGAATTTTTAGGAGATGCTGTGCTGGAGCTTGCCTCCAGCACTTATCTTTATCAGCACTTCCCGCAGATGCCGGAGGGGCAGCTGACAAAGACAAGAGCGAGCATCGTCTGTTCGGCGACGCTGGCAAAGCTGGCGGCCAGGCTGCATCTTGGTGATTATCTGCTGCTGGGCCGTGGTGAGGAGATGGGCGGCGGCCGGACGCGGCAGACGAATCTGGAGGATGTGTTCGAGTCGGTCATTGGTGCGATTTACCTTGACCAGGGCTGGGAGACGGCAAAAGACTATGTCATCCGCCAGCTCATGCCGGAGTTTGAGCGCGCCAAGAGCGGTGCGATCCTCAAGGATTACAAGACAATCCTGCAGGAGGAAGTCTACCAGCATGAGGGACAGAATGTGTCTTACGAGCTGGTGGCCGAAGAGGGCCCTGACCATGACAAGCGGTTCACGTTCCAGGTCCGCATCACTGGCAAAGTGATGGGACAGGGGACGGGGCATAGCAAGAAGGAAGCTGAGCAGCATGCAGCACGCGAGGCACTTGCAAGACTCAATCAGAAATAGGCAAAGGCGCTGGCAAATGCCAGCGCCTTGTTTTATAATGTAGACAGAAGAAAGGGGAGAGCGATATGCGCAAGTTGGTGATTCTCGGGACAGGGTTTGCGATGGCGACCAAATGCTTCAACACATGCTTTTTTCTCGAGCTTGAGGATGGAAGCCTGTTCCTGACGGATGCTGGTGGCGGCAATGGCATTCTGCGCCAGTTGGAAGTGACAGGGTTTGATTACCAGAAATGCCAGCACATGTTTGTGACGCACGGGCATACCGATCATGTACTGGGGGTGATCTGGGTGATCCGCAAGGTAGCAGACCTGATGAACAAGGGCAAGTATGAGGGAAAGTTCCATATCTATTGCCATGATGTCGTCAGGGAAATGCTGCTGAGGATGACGGAGATGACGCTCAAGAAGAAGGACTTTGCCCGCGTTGGCAGCGACATCCTGATCCATGAGGTCAAGGATGGGGAAGCCGTGGAATTGCCGCAGTTCAGGCTTACGGCTTTCGACATCCTGTCGACGAAGGCCAAACAGTTTGGCTACTGCCTGCAGTTCGCCGATGGGATGAAGTTCACCTGCCTGGGGGATGAGCCGTACAATGAGCATGATCGGGCATATGCTGAGCAGGCGGACTGGCTGCTTGCGGAGGCTTTCTGCCAGTACAAGGACCGTGAGGTGTTCAAGCCCTACGAGAAGAATCACAGTACGGTCAAGGAGGCCAGCGAGCTTGCTGAGCTCTTACGAGCCAAGAATCTCGTGCTCTACCATACGGAGGACAAGCATCTGGCGACGCGCAAGCAGGAATATGCGGCTGAGGCCAGACAATATTATCAGGGCAATGTTTTTGTGCCAGATGATCTGGATGTCATCGAGCTTGGCTGATGACAAGGAAAAGGAGTGTTTCGCGTGCGAAACACTCCTTTCCTCAGTTGATGAACATTTTCTCGAGCAGTTGATTGAAAGTCAGGATCGAGTCGCTGAGTTGAGCGGTTTCATCCTCGTTCAGCTGCTGCATATGCTGGTTGAATAGCTGCCGGACGCGTTCGTTCTGATCGTCGAGGATCTTCTGGCCAGCCGGGGTGAGCGTGATGACGCTGCGGCGGCGGTCATGGGGATCCGGCGCTTTCTGTACCATCCCGTTGCAGACGAGCTTGTCGATGACGGTGGTCATCTGCTGTTTGGAAATATTCAAGATATGGCTGATATCCGTAATGGATACGGATTCTTCTGTGAATATGACCATCAAGGCACCGAATTGATTCAGCGGGATCGGCAGCTTTGTCTGGCGGTAGAAATTGTTGTGAATCAGAATCAACGTTTCGATGAATTTTTGTGAGACATTTGGCGTTGATAGATTGTTCATAGATACGGATTACCCCTTTTATTAGAGTGTGATTAAATATCAAGCATTTAATCCTGCATAAGCGGCATTATCTTGACTTTTATTTAAATATAATATACTATATATTTCATCAATAGTAAACATTTATTTACTATTTCAGCCCAGCTTGAAGCTGATAGAAATGGGAATGGAATGTTATAAGGAGGTTTAACGATTGTTTTTGACGAAAAACAAAAAGACAAAGGCGCTGGTAATCGGCATTTCGCTGGCTATCTCCGCAAGCTTTGCCGTTGCTGGCTGCGGTTCTAACGGACAGCAGGCACAGCATCAGGGCGCCCAGGTCAAGGCCATGCAGGTCATCCAGCAGGATACGCCGTTGACCAGTGAATTTGCCGGCCAGATTGTGGGTAAGGACGAAGTGAAGGTTCAGTCCAAGGTATCCGGCAATGTCGTCGAAAAGTATGTGACGGGCGGTCAGTTCGTACAGGCGGGGCAGCCGCTCTACAAGATTGATTCGCGCCAGTATGAGTCGGCAGTCCTGCAGGCACAGGCAAATCTCGCGCAGTCTGAAGCGACGCTGAGCAATGCGGAAACCGACCTCAACCGCTATCGCCAGCTGCTTTCGTCGCAGGCGATTGCCGAGCAGACGGTTGCAACGCAGCAAGCACAGGTGAATTCCTACAGTGCGCAGGCTTCGGCCAATGCAGCACTGCTCCGCAAGGCGCAGCAGGATTTGGCTGATACGGTTATTTATGCGCCGATGAGCGGCCAGTTGTCGGTCGATGATGTGGCAGTAGGTACATTTGCTGCTGCGGGCAATACCAATCTGGTCACGATTGGTTCATCAAATCCGGTATTTGCGCAGTTTAGCATTTCGGAGTCAGATTATCTGAAATTCATGAACAATGCTGCGCTTCAGGGGGGCAATGGGATGTCGCCAACCGTGTCGATTACCTTGTCGGATGGCACGGTTTATCCGATCGACGGTCAGATTGTCCAGTCGGACCGTGCACTTTCGAACAATACGGGTACGCTGACCGTCAAAGCTCTGTTTGACAACCCGGATGGGCTGCTGCTGCCGGGCATGTTTGCGCGTGTGCGCCTTTCGGGTGAGATCGTCCCGAATGCAATCCTCGTTCCCCAGCGTGCTGTCCAGCAGCTTTTGGGCAAATCCTTCGTCATGGTAGTAGGTGAGGATGGTAAGTCCAAGGCGCAGGCAGTAACACTTGGTGACAAGGTCGGCAGCTATTACATCATCAAAGATGGCCTGTCAGCGGCTGATGTGGTGGTTGTTGAAGGTCTTTCGAATCTGCAGGAAGGTGTTGATCTGACGGTTACGATGGTAACTGCTGATGATATGGGCTTCTCGCTGACGTCCGATCCGACGCTGTTTGATTCGAATACGATTGCAGCTGCTGATTCGAAGAAGTAAGGAGGCAGCATTTTGTCAAAATTCTTTATACACCGGCCGATATTCGCTATCGTCATCTCGATTATCATCGTGATTGTTGGTGTGCTCGCGGCAGTGCAGCTGCCTATTGCGCAGTATCCGCAGATTTCTCCGCCGACGGTTTCGGTCAGCACGACCTATACTGGCGCGAATGCTGCGGTCGTCAATGAGACGGTCGCACAGGTCGTCGAGCAGCAGATCAACGGTACGCAGGGCATGGA
Organism: Pseudoselenomonas ruminantium; assembly: GCF_900113715.1. Taxonomy (GTDB): domain Bacteria; phylum Bacillota; class Negativicutes; order Selenomonadales; family Selenomonadaceae; genus Selenomonas_A; species Selenomonas_A caprae. The sequence goes on from NZ_FOQK01000017.1 coordinate 40,234, forward strand.
TTATATGTCCTCAAACTCCGATGATACAGGCCGTTACAGCCTTTCCGTTGTATTTGAGAATGGCACGGATGGCGATATGGACTCCGTCAAAGTACAGAACAATGCGGCAACGGCAACTGCGAGCCTGCCAACTGATGTACAGACGGTCGGCCTTACAACGCGAAAATCCTCGAACGATATGGCCTACATGCTGTCGCTTTATTCGCCAGATGGCACTTATGACCGCGCGTTCATGAAGAACTATGCAGACATCTACTTGCTGGATCAGCTTCAGCGAGTTCCGGGTGTCGGTAATGTCCAGATTTTCGGTGCAGATTATGCGATGCGTGTCTGGCTCAATCCGGATAAGCTTGCGGAGCTGGGCCTTACAGTAGCAGACGTGACAGCGGCTATCAAGGAGCAGAATGTGCAGGCTCCGGCTGGTACTGTTGGTGCTATGCCTGTGGCTAATGGCCAGGAAAAGCAGTACACAGGCAAGATTTCCGGCCGTTTGGTAACACCGGAGGAGTTCGGCAATGTCATCCTGCGTTCTTCGGATGGCCAGTTCGTCCGGTTGAAGGATGTTGCCCGCATTGAGACGGGAGAGAAATCCAGCTCGATCATCTCGAAGTTCAACGGCTATCCTTCTGTTGGTTTCGGTATCAATCTGACGAGTGATGCCAATGCCATGCAGACGGTTGCCGGCGTTCGTGCTATCCTTGACAAGGCGAAGCCGAATCTGCCGCCAAACCTCAAGATGGCCCAGATTTTTGACTCGACGAATTATATCAATGCGTCCATCAAGGAAGTGCTTGAAACGTTCTTTGAGGCATTGGTTCTGGTTGTATTGGTCATCTTCTTGTTCTTGCAGAATTGGCGGGCAACATTGATTCCTTTGCTGGCTGTGCCGGTATCCCTTATTGGTACGTTGGCAGCATTCGTCGTGTTGGGCTTTTCTATCAACACCTTGACATTGTTTGCCATGGTGCTGGCTATCGGTCTTGTCGTCGATGATGCTATCGTCGTCATTGAGAATGTCGAGAAGCACATGGAAGAAGGCTTAGAGCCAATCGATGCAACGGAGCGGGCAATGGATGAGGTACAGGGACCGGTTGTTGCTATTGCCTTTGTACTGGCAGCTGTATTTGTACCGGTTGCATTCCTCGGCGGCATGACGGGTATTCTTTACCGTCAGTTTGCCTTGACGATTGCCGTGTCCATGGCTTTATCGGCGTTTGTGGCACTTACGCTTACGCCGGCGCTCTGCGCGATGATCCTCAAGAAACATGAGGCTAAGGATGATGAAGGCAGGCTGGGCCAGTTCTTCCTGGCATTCAACCGTTGGTTCGAGCGTACGAAACGTGGTTATATGGGGATCGTGGCGCAGTTCATCCGCCGTACGCGCTTGGCCTTCCTGTTCATGATTATCGTCTGCATCATTGCGGGGGCAGTCTTTAAGGTACTGCCATCGACTTTCGTACCGAATGAGGATCAGGGGTATCTCTTTGCTGCTGTCCAGCTGCCTGAGGGTACCTCGATGAATCAGACGCAGAAATCCATCGATAAGCTTGCGAAGGCAGCGATGGAAAATGTTCCGGGGGTTGAGAATGTCATGGCCATCACAGGTTTTGATATTCTGTCAAGCGGTGCGAAACCGAGCGCAGGCATGGTTGTCCTCGGCATGAAGGACTGGACGCAGCGAACAGATCGTGCGATGTCTGTTGATTCAGCTGTTGGCATGATGTTCGGCCTGGGGGCCAAAGTCACGCCGGAAGCTACGGTTATTGCGATGAATCCGCCGGCTCTGCCGGGCCTGGGGGCTGTGGGCGGCTGGTCGCTGCAGCTGCAGGATATGTCCGGCCATACGGATCAGGAGCTGGCTGAGGTCACGAACAAGATCGTCGCGGCTGCTAACCAGCGTCCTGAGTTGCAGGGTGTGCGCTCAACGTTCAAGATGACGTCGCCAACCTATGAATTCGAGATTGACCGTGAGCGCGTCAAACAGCTTGGCGTACAGCTCTCGGATGTATTCACGGCTATGCAGGTCAACTATGGTGGCTCGCAGGTCAATGACTTCAACCAGTTTGGCCGTTCGTACAAGGTCATGCTGCAGGCAGATACGCGTTATCGCAGTGAGGCAGAGTCGACGAAGTTTATCTTTGTCAAGAGCAGCACGGGGACGATGGTTCCGCTGGATACGCTGCTGAAGCCGAAACTCAGCTCGGCACCGACATCGATTTCCCGCTTCAATGGTACGCGTTCCATTGCTATCCAGGGCAATGCGGCGCAGGGCTATTCGTCTGGTCAGGCTATGCAGGCCATTCAGGAAGTTGTTCATGAGAACACGGACAACGGCTTCAACATCGAGTGGTCTGGCCAGAGCCGTGAGGAATCGAAGGCCTCGAGCTCGACGCTGCAGGTTCTCGTCCTGGCTTTGGCATTCGTATTCCTTTGCCTGGCGGCACTCTATGAAAGCTGGAACGTACCATTTGCGGTCTTGCTGACAGTACCGACTGGTATCATGGGTGCGCTGGTCTCTGAGTACGGCCTTTACATGCTGGGGGCACTGTCCGGTCACCCGAATGCTGGTTTCCAGAACAGTGTTTACATGCAGATCGGTATCATCATGATCATCGGTCTGGCGGCGAAGAACGCCATCCTGATCGTCGAGTTTGCGAAGGTCCGTGTCGACCGCGGCATGGAGCCGGTCAAGGCGGCTATCGAGGCAGCAGGCTTGCGCCTGCGCCCAATCCTCATGACTTCGTTCGCGTTCATCATCGGCTGCCTGCCGCTGGCTATAGCCAGTGGCGCTGGTGCTGCTGCGCGTAACGGCATGGGCGTGGCTGTAGTTGGCGGTATGCTCTTCGCTACGGCATTGGGAATCTTCTTGATTCCTGTGTTCTTTGTAGCGATGGAGTGGATGGCTGCCAAGCTTGGCTTGCTCAAGCAGCAGAAAAAGAGAACATCCTCGGATTACATGTGATTCGGGAATACAGCTTCCCTTCTCCTCGGAGAAGGGAAGTTTTTGTATCTGTGCATCCGAAAATAAACCTTGCAAAAGGAACAATTGTTTTATATAATATCTACAGATAAAATCGTGAGTTCGAAAGGAGCTGTTAGTAAGAATGGCAACGGATAAGAAAGAGGCATTGGCCAGCGCGCTGAAACAGATTGAGAAGGATTTCGGCAAGGGCTCGATCATGCGCTTGGGCGACGCCAAGGCGAATATGAACGTGGAGGTCATCTCGACGGGCATCCTGCCGCTCGATATTGCACTGGGAGTGGGCGGCGTGCCGCGTGGCCGTATCATCGAGGTCTATGGCCCGGAGTCTTCGGGTAAGACGACGGTCACGCTGCATATGATCGCTGAGGCCCAGAAGGCTGGCGGCATTGCGGCTTTCATCGATGCCGAGCATGCGCTCGATCCTGTCTATGCGCAGAAGCTTGGCGTCAACATCGATGACCTGCTGATCTCGCAGCCGGATACGGGCGAGCAGGCGCTGGATATCGTCGATGCGCTGGTGCGCAGTGGTGCCATTGACATCATCGTCGTCGACTCAGTTGCCGCGCTGGTGCCGAAGGCTGAGATCGAGGGCGAGATGGGCGACAGCCATGTCGGTCTGCACGCGCGTCTCATGAGCCAGGCTATGCGCAAGCTCACGGGTATCATCAGCAAGAGCCAGACCGTTGCAATCTTCATCAACCAGATCCGTGAGAAGGTCGGTGTCATGTTCGGCAACCCAGAGACGACGACGGGTGGTCGTGCCTTGAAGTTCTATTCCTCGGTTCGCCTGGACGTGCGCAAGATCGACAAGATCACCCAGGGGCAGGATGTCATCGGCAGCCGCACGCGCATCAAGGTCGTGAAGAACAAGGTGGCACCGCCATTCAAGATGGCTGAGTTCGATATCATGTACGGTGAGGGTGTATCGAAGATGTCCAGTATTATCGATATGGGCGTTGAGATGGATATCGTCGACAAGAGTGGTGCCTGGTTCTCCTATGAGGGGACCCGTCTGGGGCAGGGCAAGGAAAATGCCAAGCAGGCCCTCAAGGAGCAGCCGGAGCTCTGTGCAGAGATTGAGGCCAAGATCCGTGCCAAGCTGCTGGCGAGTGAGGAAATCGCTGAGGTACAGGCACCAGCTGGTGCTGAGCCGGAAGCCGAGGCATAAATAGCGATGTGGAAGTATCAGCGATCTGAGGAGGATATGACGGCAGAGCCAACACGCCGTCCGCGCAAGCCGAAAAAGACGGCCTTGATGACGGCTGTTGATCTGCTGGCCAGACAGGAGCACAGCGAAAAAAAGCTGCGGGAAAAGCTGCTGCGCAAAGGGTATGCTGACGACGAGGTGCAGCAGGCCATCGACCGTCTGGTGGAAAAGCATTATCTGAACGATGCGGATGCCTGTGCCCGCCAGTTCGAATTCCTCTATCATGAGAGCCGCAGTTCGGTGCGGCAGATCTGCGTCAAGCTCATGCAGCGCGGGTTCGGATCGTCGCTGGTGAATGCCTGCATTCCCGCTGACACGTTTGCGCGTGAGAAAGCGGCTGCCTTGCGCGTGCTGGCGCTCAAGTTCAAGCCGGCAGCTGACCGGCAGAAGATGATGGCCAATCTTTACAGCAAGGGGTTCGATTCGTCGGCGATACGGGCTGCAGTCGAAGAATTCCAACAGGCAGAGGAAGATGAATAGCCAGGCAAGAGCCTTGCGCAGTGATGCGCAAGGCTTTTAAAATAGCATTTCTTATGATATAATCGTTAAAAAGCTTTACACGTTACTGTACTTAGAGGAGGAACAAATTTTGAGCAAGCCTGCCAATGAAATGATTCTGGTTCTGGATTTTGGTGGCCAGTACAACCAGCTGATTGCACGCCGCGTCCGTGAGAACCATGTCTATTGCGAGGTACATCCGCATACGCTGAGCCTGGACAAGATTCGTGAGATGGCACCGAAGGGCATCATCCTGACCGGTGGCCCGAACAGTGTCTACAAAGAAGACTCGGCCAGCTGCAGCCCGGAACTCTTCGAGCTCGGCATCCCGGTCATGGGCATCTGCTATGGTTCCCAGCTCATGTCGCATCTGCTGGGCGGCAAGGTCGCCACGGCACCGACGAGCGAGTATGGCAAAACGGAAGTCACGATTGCGGAGCAGGGCTCGAAGCTTTTCCAGGGCGTCGATGAGAAGACGATCTGCTGGATGAGCCATACCGACTACATTGCAGAGGCACCGGCAGACTTTGTGGTAACGGCTTCGACGCCGGTATGCCCGGTGGCGGCTATGGAAAATGCAGCTAAGAAGCTCTATGCAACTCAGTTCCACCCCGAAGTCATGCATACAGTACAGGGCAAGACGATGCTCAAGAACTTTGTCTATGAAGTTTGCGGCTGTGCTGGCGAATGGAAGATGGATTCCTTCGTCAAGAGAACCGTAGAAGAGCTCAAGGCTAAAATCGGCAAGGGCCGTGCGCTTTGCGCTCTGTCAGGCGGTGTGGATTCCTCGGTGGCAGCCGTTCTCCTCTCCAAGGCCATCGGCAAGCAGCTGACCTGCGTATTCGTCGATCATGGTCTGCTGCGCAAGGACGAAGGCGATCAGGTCGAGGCAGTATTCGGTCCCAATGGTTCCTATGATGTCAACTTCATTCGCGTCAATGCCAAGGACCGCTTCTATGCAAAACTGGCTGGCGTCACGGAACCGGAGCAGAAGCGCAAGATCATCGGCGAGGAGTTCATCCGCGTATTCGAGGAAGAGGCGAAGAAGATCGGCGCTGTCGATTATCTGGTACAGGGCACGATTTACCCTGATGTCATCGAGAGCGGTTTGGGGAAATCGGCGGTCATCAAATCCCATCACAACGTGGGCGGCCTGCCGGACTTCGTCGATTTCAAGGAAATCGTCGAGCCGCTGCGCCTGCTGTTCAAGGATGAGGTCCGTGCGGCTGGCCGCGAGCTCGGCATTCCCGAGTATCTCGTCAACCGCCAGCCCTTCCCAGGTCCGGGTCTTGGCATCCGCATCATCGGCGAGGTGACAGAGGAGAAGGTCAAGATCGTCCAGGAGGCGGATGCTATCTATCGCGAAGAGGTGGTTAAAGCAGGTGCCGACAAGAATCTTGGCCAGTACTTTGCTGCCCTTACGAATATGCGCAGCGTCGGTGTCATGGGCGATGGCCGTACCTATGACTATGCGATTGCCCTGCGGGCTGTCATGACCAGCGACTTCATGACAGCAGAGAGTGCGCAGCTTCCTTGGGAAGTCCTGCAGAAGACCACGACCCGTATCGTCAATGAGGTAAAAGGCGTCAATCGCGTCATGTACGACTGCACGGGCAAACCGCCAGCAACGATTGAGTTTGAATAATCCATAAAGAAAAGACAGCAGGAATCCAGCAGGAGGGATTCCTGCTGTTTTTGTTTTCAGGAACTGGCTCCTGGGGCTATGGCAACCAGCAGTTGCGTGAAATCTGCGGCCGCCTGTTTTATAATGAAAGTGGAGGGATGAAACATGAAAACGCATGAGGTGATTTTAGCACTGCGGAACAAGGCAGGCCTTTCGCAAGAAGAGTTGGCGCAGAAGATTTTCGTGACCAGGCAGGCAGTATCCCGGTGGGAGCAGGGCGAAACAGTTCCCAATACCGAAACATTGAAGCGGTTATCCCAGGTGTTTGATGTTTCAATCAATACCCTGCTGGGATCGCCCCGCAAGCTGATCTGCCAATGTTGCGGGATGCCGCTGGAGGATCCGCTGATTGGCAGGAACAAAGATGGGTCACTCAATGAAGACTATTGCAAATGGTGCTATGCGGATGGGATCTTCACTTATAGCAATAAGGAAGAGCTATTGGCGGTCTGTGTCGGGGAACTTAGGAAACAAGGCTTTTCGGAGCAGCAGGCCAGAGAGTATATGGAAGAGAAACTGCCGAAACTCGCTTACTGGCGGCGGCATGAGGAGTTTTGCGATGGCGGCGGGCTTGCCGCATTCAAAGACCGCTTGGTAGAAGAGTTGAATGGGCTTTCCATCGAGGGAATGCCAAAAGTGGAGGCAGTGCATCCGCTGGTGGGAAGCTATGTGAATCTGGCCTATGGCTTGCCCAGCGGCGAACGGGTGAAATTCCTGGATGATGATAAAACCTACTGGGGAAATCAACTGCCAGGTGCGGCTGGCAGCAGTCGGTGCTTTGGGGTACTGGCAGACAAGGAGTTCCTGCTGGTCTGCACTTATGAAGAAGGAGGGAAGAATTCCGAACTGCTGGTATATAGAAAAAGATAGATCTTATAATAACATTGATACGATGTGCGGATAAGTCTTTACAAATAAAAGAAAATACCGTATAATATATTTTGTTCGGGACGTAGCGCAGTTTGGTAGCGCGCTTCCTTGGGGTGGAAGAGGTCGTGGGTTCAAATCCCGTCGTTCCGACCATTATATGATCGTTAAAGTGATTCAGCTTCGGCTGGATCACTTTTTTTCAATCAGGATAGCTAGGCTGGCATGAAAGGAAGTAATACATGAGCATTTTGAACGTATCTCATTTATCCCATAGCTACGGTGGACGGGAAATCTTTGAGGATGTGAGTTTCCGCCTGCTGAAGGGCGAGCATGTTGCGCTGGTGGGCGCCAATGGTGAGGGTAAATCGACGTTCCTGTCAATCATCACGGGGCAGCTGACACCAGATGCCGGTACGATCGAGTGGGCGAAGCGTGTCAAGGTCGGCTATCTCGACCAGCATGCTGTGCTGCAGGCGGGCATGACCATTCGCGATGTATTGCGCACAGCCTTTGATGATATGGTCAAGGCTGAGCAGGAAATGCTCGCGGCCTACGATAAGATGGGGGACGCTACGCCGGAGAAAGTCGATCAGCTCATGAAGGATGTGGGCGATATCCAGGATATGCTTGAGGCTGGCAGCTACTATACCATCGATGCGCGCATCGAGGAGGTATCTGGCGGTCTCGGACTCCGCGATATCGGCCTTGACCGCAAGGTTGACGAGCTTTCAGGCGGCCAGCGCACGAAGGTATTGCTGACGAAACTGCTGCTGCAGAATCCGGAGATCCTGATTCTTGATGAGCCGACGAATTATCTGGATGCTGAGCATATCCAGTGGCTGACCACGTATCTGCAGAACTATGAGAATGCCTTCATCCTTGTGTCGCATGATGTGCCATTCCTCAACGCGGTCACGAATGTCATCTATCATGTGGATAACCTGAGTCTTGACCGCTATACGGGCAGCTATGAGAAATTTGAGGAGATGGCAGCTTTGAAACGCCGTCAGGAAGAGGCGGCATATGAGCGCCAGCAGGCGGAGATCAAGAAGGAGCAGGACTTCATCCAGCGCAACAAGGCTCGTGTCGCCACGCGCGGCATGGCCAACAGCCGGCAGAAGCGCCTCGACAAGATGGAGGTGCTGACGAAGCGTCAGGAGAAACCGAAACCGCATTTCCATTTCCAGTCCGACCGCACGCCGTCGCGCTTTGTCATCGAAGGCAAGCGCCTGGTGCTGGGCTATGACATGCCATTGACGAATCCGGTGGACATCCAGGTGGAGCGCAATAAGAAGATTGCCATCCGCGGCACGAATGGATTGGGCAAATCGACCCTCTTGAAGACGATGCTCGGCATGATACCGCCGATTTCGGGCAAGGTAGAGCTCGGTGAGTTTGTCTCTGTTGGCTATTTCGAGCAGGAAAGCGCGGCAGGCAATCAGAACACTGCCCTGGAGGCGCTTTGGCAGGAATATCCAGGGATGAGCAATTTTGAGGTGCGGGCAGCACTGGCAGCCTGCGGCCTGACGAATGAGCATATCACGACGAAGATGCTCGCCCTATCGGGCGGCGAGGCGGCTAAGGTACGGCTCTGCAAGATCATGCAGAAGCCGGTCAACCTGCTGGTACTCGATGAGCCGACAAACCATCTGGATGTCGAGGCCAAGAAAGAGCTCAAGCGTGCTATCAAGGAATACAAGGGCACGGTCCTGCTTGTTTCCCATGAGCCGGATTTCTATGAGGACATTGTCGACTCGGTTTGGAACATCGAGAAATGGTCGACGAAAATCATCTGATAGACCTATAAAGCCAGAAGGGCCTGCATCTGATTGAAGATGCAGGCCCTTCTGGCTTTATATTGTGTTTGATTTGGAAGCAGGGAATCAGTTGCCGAAGTAGCGGTCGAACAAGCCTTTGAACCCACGGCCATGGCGAGCTTCGTCTTTGGCCATCTCATGAACCGTGTCATGGACAGCGTCGAGGTTCAGCTGCTTAGCCAGCGTAGCCAGTTCTTTCTTGCCAGCGCAAGCACCATGCTCGGCGTCGATGCGCATGGAAAGGTTCTTCTTCGTGCTGTCGGTCAGGACTTCGCCGAGGAGCTCAGCGAATTTTGCAGCATGCTCAGCTTCTTCGAACGCATAGCGCTTGAAGGCTTCGGCAATCTCCGGGTAACCTTCACGGTCAGCCTGGCGCGACATAGCGAGGTACATACCGACCTCAGAGCACTCGCCGGTGAAATTCTGGCGGAGACCCTCGATGATGCGCGGATCGACATCCTTGGCCGTACCGACATGATGCTCATCCGCATAGGTCATCTCGCCGCTCTGCTCTACGAACTTGCTGGCAGGAGCCTTGCAGATCGGGCACAGCTCCGGAGCCTGCTCGCCCTCATAGACATAACCACAGACGGTGCAAACGAATTTTTTCATAATAAAAGACCTCCTAAAAATTATACACACAAACCAATAATCATTTGTTATTGGTGTAACTCACTTGGTATGCTTCAATTATATGCTATCCTTCCGGAAATAGAAATAGCCAAAAAGCGTCAAAAATCAAGATTATCTTACGGATACGATCATATACTTTCGATAACGATGGTTATCGCATATTTTCAAAATAAAATATTAACAAATAATAATTATTGATTAGGCGGAGGCGATGTTGGTTTACCATGTGTCCGGTTCGTGCTATAATAAGGATTTGAATGATGTTTTTTAAACACGATTTATAGGAGAGTAAATAACAAATGTTTACCTGTATGACGAATTCTCCCGAAGAGACTGTACACCTAGCCGAGCTGGTAGGTCAGAAGATCCGGGAGGGAACCGTGCTTTGCCTGGAGGGCGACCTGGGGGCCGGTAAGACTTTGTTTGTGCAGAGCCTTGCTCGTACCTTGGGCGTCGAGGGAGAGGTGACAAGCCCGACATTCAATCTGATGAATGTATATGAAGGGATTTGCCGCATCTACCATTTTGATCTTTACCGGCTGGAGACAGAAGCAGAGCTGGATGACATTGGCTTTTATGAGTACACGGAAGAGCCAGAGGGGATCGTGGTCATCGAGTGGCCAGATAAATTCCCAGAGTCATTGCCAGAGGATTATGTGAAGGTATGCATTCAGCGGACCGGCGTTACGGAAGAGGGACGTCGTTTGACGTTCTCGTGTGTCGGTGAGAGGAATCAGGAATTCATAAAGGAGTTGGAATCATTTGTCCATACTAGCCATTGATACGGCTACGCAGGTATCAAGTGTAGCGGTGGCATCACCGGGGAGACTGTCGGCAGAGCTGACGATGCAGGCAAAGCTTACCCATTCGGAGACGCTTATGCCGCATATCGAGCAGGTGCTGAAGATGGCCGCCGTGCCCAAGGATAAAATCGAGGGGATTGCCGTAAGCATCGGGCCGGGCTCGTTTACGGGACTGCGCATTGGCCTGGCGGCTGCCAAGGCGATGTCGTATGCACTGGATGTGCCATTGGTCGGCGTTTCGACGCTGGCGGCTCTGGCATATCACTATCCGGTGGCAGGTGTCCGCATCGTCTGCCTGCTGGATGCCCAGAAGGGCAATGCGTACGCAGAGACTTACCGTTGGGAGCAGGGGAAACTGCAGACTGTTGATGCGGTACGGGTAGCACCGATCAGCGAGATCATCGAGTGGTGCGGCCGTATGGATGAGCCGGTAGTCCTGCTGGGCGATGCTGTGCAGAAGAAGATTGCCGGCAAAGTGGATCTGCCGGCAGGTGTGACGGTGGCACCAGCACATCTGCTGATGCCACGCGCTGCCTGTGTGGCGATGCTTGGCCTTGATGAACTGGCCGCAGGCCATACCGATAATGTCATGAATCTGGAGCCTGTCTATATCCGCCGCAGTGAGGCTGAGGTGCTTTGGGAGAAACGTCATCCGGAAGAGGCGCAGAAGACTTTGCCGACGGAGGCCATGTGATGGAAGTGAAAGAGCTGGATTTTCGCGAGATGGCACCAGAGGATGCCGACGCTGTAGAAGTCGTGGAGAAGGCCTGCTTCTCGATTCCGTGGTCGCGCGATTCGTTCTGGAAAGAAGCGGCCAATGAGAATACGCTGTATCTGCTGGCACTTGACGGCGAGCGGGTCATTGGCTATGCTGGCTGCTGGATCTCCTTTGAGGAGTGCCAGATCACCAACGTAGCTATCCTGCCGGAATACCGCGGGCAGGGCATTGGGACGAAATTGTTCGGTGCCATCATCGAGGCGGTCAAGGCAAAGGGCGTGACCGCGATGACGCTGGAAGTCCGTCCGTCCAATGCCCCTGCAAGAGCGCTTTATGCACGCTATGGGTTCAAGGATGCCGGGCGGCGTCCCCATTATTACCAAGATGATGGCGAAGATGCGATCATCATGTGGAATACGAAACTTTGATGGATGGAGAGTATGTATGGAGAAGGAAAACAAAGAAGAATTGTTGACGCTGGCTATCGAGTCGAGCTGCGATGAGACATCGGCAGCTGTACTTCGCGGCGGCCGCACGATACTTTCCAATATCATCTCGACACAGATCCCCGTCCATCAGAAGTTTGGCGGGGTCGTGCCGGAAATCGCATCGCGCAAGCATATCGTCAACATCATGCCAGTCATCGATGAGTGCTTGCAGAAGGCAGGCGTGAAGCTTGCCGATATCGATCAGGTGGCTGTCACCTATGGGCCGGGATTGGTTGGTGCGCTGCTGGTCGGCGTATCGGCGGCTAAATCGCTGGCGTTCTCGCTGGGGGTACCGCTCATTGGGGTCAACCATCTGGAAGGGCATATCTTTGCCAATTTCCTGTCGACGCCAGACTTGGAGCCGCCGTTCATGGCCTTGGTCGTCTCAGGCGGCCATACGGCTCTGGTCGATGTCCGTGGCTACAATCATTTCCATATGATGGGACAGACGCGGGATGATGCGGCTGGCGAGGCGTTTGACAAGATCGCCCGTGTCATGGGGCTGCCGTATCCGGGTGGCCCGCGCATCGACGCGTTGGCGAAGGAGGGAAATCCGCTGGCTATCGATTTCCCGCAGGCCCTCAACGAGAAAGGCAATTATGAGTTCAGCTTCAGCGGTCTCAAGTCGGCCGTGCTCAACTACATCAACAGTGAGAAGATGAAGGGGCATGAGCTTAATAAGCCGGATATTGCGGCTTCCTTCCAGCGTTCGGTCATCGAAGTTCTGGTGGCCAAGGCGTTCCAGGCCGTCGAAGAAGCCGGCCGTGATACGCTGGTGCTTGCAGGCGGCGTGGCTGCCAACAGCGGCCTGGAGGCCAGGCTGCGTGAAGAGGCGGCCACGCGCGGCGTGAGATTCCTGTATCCGAGCAAGATCCTTTGCACGGACAACGCGGCCATGATCGGCTGCCGCGGCTATTACCAGTCGCTGTCGGGACGCTTCAGCGATCTGTATCTCAATGCTGTGCCAGGATTGGGACTGGAAGATAAAGAAGAATAAGTGTATAATAAGAAAAGAGATTGCTCAACGGAGAGATGAACGCGGGAGCAGTCTCTTTTTTTCTATGGACGTTCAGCAGAAGGACTGTTCAGGAGAGACAAGGATGGAGGTCGTTGATGGATGAACATGGCAGAGCTTTGCCGGCAGTATACGGATCTTTCGACGCGTGAGATCGGACGGTTGGAGTGCATGCGGACGGTGTTTCCCTTTCTGGCAGATCTGGCGCATGGACAACTCAAGGTCTATGTGCCGGCCAAGGTGGCGGGCAAGCTTGTGATTATCGCGCAGGAGCGGCCGCATACGATCTACATGTCCAAGCGTGACTCGGAGTATGGGCGGCTGCAGCCAGCCATCGAGGAACCGCTGGTGCAGGATACCCTGGCCACGGGGATGCCGGGCAAGGGGAAGCGGGAGTGGACGTATGGTTCGCTCATTGATATGTACACCTATGCGATCCACGATGGCACGAAAGTCATTGGCGTGATAAGCTTTGAAGTCGATGGCGACCGGCTGCAGATCGATGGTTATCCCTGCTTGCTGGCGACAGCTGTCGATGTCCTCAACAATGCGCGCAAGAGCGTAGAGGCCCAGCAATATCAGCCTTTGTCATCAAGCGATGGCATCTTGATCACGGATCAGTACAGCCGCATCGTATTTGCCAATGCAGCGGCCCAGCGCATCTATCGCGTGCTGGGGGTCGGCAGCCTGCGGGGCTGCCACTTGTTTGACCGCCAGCTGACGCGTCATGTCCGGCGGGAAACGATGGAGCGCGAGCGGCCTTGGCAGAAGGAACTTGTTGCTGGCGATCTCACGCTGATTCGGCGGCAGATCGATCTGCAGGAGGGAGGCCAGCTCGTAAGGCGCATCGTCATTTTGTCTGACGTGACTGAGACGCGGGCCAAGGACAAGGAAATCCGCATCAAGTCAGCGGTCATCCAGGAAATCCATCATCGGGTCAAGAACAACTTGCAGACCATTGCGAGCCTGTTGCGCTTGCAGGCCCGGCGCAGTCAGTCGGAGGAAGTCAGGCAGGCCTTGCAGGAGAGTGTCAATCGCGTGCTGTCGATTTCGGTCGTGCATGAATTCTTGTCCCAGCAGGGCGAGGAGGCCATCCATGTCCAGCAGGTCATGCAGCAGATCTTTGATCTGGTCGGCCGCAATATGGCCGACAGCGAGTTCTTGATCCGCACCGAGTATACGGGGCCTGATGTCGTACTGCCGTCGAAATACGCGAGCTCTCTGGCTCTCGTGCTCAATGAGCTGGTGCTCAATGCGATGGAGCATGCTTTTGCAGGACGCAGTTCCGGGCTTATCGGTCTTTCCGTCCGCGAGGATGACGACCACTGGCACTTAGATCTCTATGACGATGGCTGCGGCCTGCCAGAAGATTTCCGCCCGCAGCGCACGCGGTCACTCGGCCTGTCGATTGTCCGCACGCTGGTCGAGGGTGACCTTGAGGGGACTTTTGCCTTGGAAAATGATGAACGGGGCAGCGGCTATGGTACGCATGCCTATATCCGCCTGCCCAAGCCGGAGCAGGAAATTACAAGTGATGTAGTACAAAGCCTGGAGGAATGATAGGAATGAAAAAGAAGTCACTGCGGCTTGTCGTTGCCGACAATGAGTCGATTATTCGTCTGGACCTTAGAGAGATGCTCGAAGATGCAGGGCATGAGGTGGTCGGGGAGGCCATTAATGGGCGCAAGGCCGTGGAACTCACGCGCATGCATCGTCCGGATCTTGTCATCATGGATATCAAGATGCCAGAGATGGATGGCATCACGGCGGCCCGCAAGATTGCCGATGAGAAATTGGCGCCGGTGCTGCTGCTCACGGCGTTCAGCCAGGCGGATATCGTCGAGAAGGCCAAGGACTCGGGCGTGCTCGGCTACCTGGTCAAGCCGGTGCAGGAGAGCAATCTTTTTCCTGCCATCGAGATCGCGCTCTCCCGCTGGGAGGAGATGCAGGGCATGGAGCTGGAGCTTGGCAAGCTCAAGGACTCGTTGGAGACGCGCAAGCTGGTCGACCGTGCCAAAGGCATCCTGATGGCAGCTCATAAGCTCGGGGAGCAGGAAGCCTATCGGCGGATCCAGCGCTATGCGATGATGAAGCGCCTGAGCATCAAGGAAGTGGCTGAGGCGATTGTCAAGGCAGCTGGCGGCAAGGTATAAAAGCATAAAATTTTTTATAGGAATGTTTGTGGAGAGCCTGTCAGATAAGGCTCTCCATTTTTGTCTTGTTTTGTATTGGACAACGGTAAATGTCTTTGACTTGTGCGGTATGCAGTCGGAGGTTATAATAAAACTATCGAAACAAGAGCAAAGAAATCTTGCTTCGGTATCTACAAGCTTCTGAGTGATCATAGGAGGCAACAGGATGAATGTAAAAGAACGTACCGCGGCAATCCTCAAGCTGCTCGTGGATGGACAGCGCCCGTTCACGACAGCAGGAGAGCTGGCGGAGAATCTCGGGGTCAGTGCGAAGACCATTTCGCGCGAACTGCCGGGGGTGGCAGGTGCGTTGGAGAAATATGGCCTTGCCTTGAACAAGAAGAAAGGGGCAGGATTTGCCATCGCTGGTGCCGAGGATGCCATTGCGTCTTTGAAGGAATCTTTGGGGCAGGTGAATGACCACAATTATACACCGCAGGAGCGGCAATCGATCATCGTGAGCCGCTTGCTGCCAAGTCATGAGCCGGTGAAGCTCTTTGCCTTATCATCACTTCTCGGAGTGACAGACAGTACCATCAGCAACGACCTCGACAAGCTCGAAGGCTGGTTTAAGGGACATGGGCTGAAGCTTGTCCGCAAGCCGGGGCTGGGTGTCTACGTCGAGGGCGAGGAGCAGAGTATCCGGCAGTCAATCGTCGCATACATCTATGATAATATTGAAGAAAATGAATTATTGGAGCTCGTCCACGCCAATCTCGCGGACGAGCAGGAAAAAGTCAACCAGGCAGCAGGCTATCTGCTCGATCTGGTCGACAAGGAAATCATCCATCGTCTGGAGCGGCTGATCCGCCAGGCGGAGAAGGAACTGGAGACGCGTTTGTCGGATCAGGCCTTCATCGGCTTGACGGTGCATCTGGCACTGGCCGTCCAGCGCATCCGCAAGCAGGAGCGCATCCATATCCGGCCGGGATTCCTGGCGGAGCTGAAGCAGAAGCAAGAATTCCAGACGGCAGGGCATATCGCGGCAGAGATCGCTAAGGAGTTTGAGCTGCCGATCACTGAGGATGAGATCGGGTATATCACGATGCATCTTCTGGGAGCGCGCAGCCGCTACCGGGACAATGAAGCCACCGACGCCGTGCTGGATAACTTCCATCTGGTGCGGCTGGCCAAGGCTATCATGAAGGCCGCTGAGGAGGAGACAGGCGTCAGCCTGTACCGCAATTCGGAGCTGCTCACTGGTCTTGTCAATCATCTTGGTCCGTCGATAAGCCGTCTGCAGATGCAGATGGATATCCGCAATCCGCTGCTTGATGAGATGAAGGCGAAGTTTCCTGAGCTCATGCAGCTGGCGAAGAAGAGCGTACGCGAGGTGGAAAAGGAGCTGGAGCTTGCCTTTCCGGAATCCGAGATCGCTTTCATCGCCATGCATCTGAGTGCAGCACTTACCGACAGCAATATGCTGAAGAAACTGGAGCATACGGTCATCGTTGCCTGCCCGACGGGGATGGGCACGAGTCGGCTGCTGGCCAGCCGCCTGCGGCAGCAATACGACAATCTGGTCATTGCCGATCAGGTGTCGACGCTGCAGCTGACGCCGGAGTATTTCAGCAGCCATGAGGCGGAGTTCATCGTGGCGACGGTGCCGATCCCGCACGTACCTTTGCCGGTGGCGGTGGTGAGCGCCCTGCTGACCAAGGAAGATCAGCTGTGCATCGATGAGCTGCTCGGACAATGTGAGGAAGCCAGAGTCGAAGCGCGGGCGGCGGGCAAGGCACAGGCAAAGCCGGATTTTGCGGCGGCGCTCCGCATCATGCAGGCTTATGATACTGCAATCCTGAGCCTGCTGGATAACTTCTTCTTTTATGAAGATGGAGCCTCCATGACGGTCCAGGAGGTGGCCGAAGGGGTCGGCCGTCTGGTGGGCAGTGACGATAGGCAGGCAGAGGGCATCAAGCGGGCATTGCTGAGTCGCGAAGATCAGGGGAGTACCGCGATCACTGGCAGCAGCATGATCCTGCTGCATTGCCGCAGCTCGGTTGTCACGCGCTTGCAGTTCGGCATTGTCCACCTCGGCAGCTGGTTCCTGTATCCGGCTGAACCCACGGAGAAGATCCGGACAGCCATAGTCATGCTGGCACCAGCAGCGGGCAGCTGCTATGAATTGGAAACCATTGGACATATTTCAGCAATCCTCTTGGAACGCTGGGGCCTTATCGAGGTCCTGCACGAGGGGGATCAGAAACTTATCAAAGAGGAACTCACGCATATCTTCCGTGAGTTCCATGCCAAGAAATATCGGGAATTATTGGGGGGATAATCCATGAGCACGACAAGGAGCTCAAATCATGGTGTACAAGAGGCCATGCAGAAATTCGGACGTTTCCTATCGGGCATGGTGCTGCCGAACATCGGCGCATTCATCGCCTGGGGCTTGCTGACAGCCCTGTTCATTCCGACGGGCTGGCTGCCGAATGAATACCTGGCCCAGGTGGGCGGGCCGATGAGCAAATGGCTCATCCCACTGCTGCTCGGTTATAGCGGCGGTGCGGCGGTCTATGGTCATCGCGGCGGCGTTCTCGGCGCTATCGCTACCTCGGGAGTCATCGCGGGTGCGGACATCCCGATGTTCCTCGGGGCTATGATCATGGGGCCGCTCGGCGGTTTCGTCATCAAGAAATTCGACAAGGCCATCGAGGATCAGATTCCTACGGGCTTTGAGATGCTGGTGAACAACTTCTCGGCGGGTATCATCGGCGGGATCCTCGCTGTGCTGGCCTTTGTCGGTGTCGGGCCAGTGGTGCTGGCGGCCAATGGTGTGCTGCGTGCAGGCGTGGAGGGGATTGTCGCCGTCGGCCTGCTGCCGCTGGCATCCATCATCATCGAGCCGGCGAAGATCCTGTTCCTCAACAATGCCATCAACCATGGCGTCCTGTCGCCGCTGGGCATCCAGCAGGCTGAGGAGTTCGGCAAGTCGATGTTCTTCCTGCTGGAGGCCAACCCTGGCCCTGGCCTTGGTGTCCTGCTGGCCTACTGGTTCTTCGGCAAGGGTATGGCCAAGGATTCGACGCCGGGTGCTATCATCATCCATGTGCTGGGCGGCATCCATGAGATCTATTTCCCGTATGTGCTGATGAAACCTGTACTGCTGCTGGCCGTCATTGCTGGTGGAATGGCTGGTGTTGCTACGCTGCAGTTCTTGGGCGGCGGTCTCATTGCTCCGGCTTCGCCGGGATCGATCCTTGCGGTGCTGGCTATGACGCCGAAAGGTGCCTTCCTGGCAAATGTCGCCGATTTCCTCGTGGCGACGACGGTCTCCTGTGCGGTCGCATCGGTATTCGTCAAGGCTTCGGCCAGTGAGGAGAGCGAGGAATCCCTCAAGGATGCGCAGGCAGATATGCAGGCGCTGAAGAATCGCGGCAAGGTGATGCCGGAGGTCAAGGTCAGCGGTGCAGAGCTGCGCACGATCGTCTATGCCTGCGATGCCGGCATGGGGTCAAGTGCCCTGGGTGCGGCCAGCCTGCGCAAGAAGCTGCGCAAGGCAGGTTACGAGGATATCTCGGTCACGAACGCGGCTATCGGCAGCATTCCGCAGACGGCACAGATTGTCGTCACCCATGAAAAGCTGGCCCAGCGGGCTATGGAGGACGCGCCGCAGGCTGAGCACATCCTGGTCCGCAACTTCACGCAGAACGACGTCTTCGAGCAGATCATGGCGCGGCTCGAACCGAAAACGGCGGCAAGCAGTCATGCAGGCGTCCTCGTGGCTGGCCAGCATGGTGCGAAGGAACGTCATATCCTGGATATGACGAATATCCAGCTGGGGCTCACAAGCGTCACGAAGGAAGAAGCCATCCGTCAGGCTGGTGAGGCATTGGCGGCCGCAGGCTATGTGGATGAGCCCTACATCGAGGGGATGCTGAACCGTGAGAAGGATATCAGCACCTACGTCGGGCGCGGCATTGCCATCCCGCATGGCGAGAATAGCGTCAAAAGCTCTATCCGTGAGTCAGGCATTGTTGTCCTGCAGTATCCCCAAGGCATCAAGTTTGGCAAGGATATGGCCTATCTGCTCGTCGGCATCGCTGGCAAGGATAACGACCATCTGTCCATCCTCGCCAATATTGCCGCTACGATGGATGAGTGTACAGAGGCAGAGCTTGATACGCTCTATCATACGACAGACCCTAAAGTTCTTTACGAGCGCTTTGCGCTGGCATAAATAAATCACAAACTGACATGTCCCTTTTCCGTCAGACAGGATAGCCTCGGGCTGCCTGTTGGCGGGGAAGGGCTTTTTGTATGGAGGAATTCAAGATGAAACAGGCAGTACATTTTGGCGCTGGCAATATCGGCAGAGGATTTATCGGCGAGCTGTTGGTCCGCTCGGGCTATGAGGTGGCATTTGTCGATGTCAATAAGGAGCTCGTTGACCTTATCAATGCGCGCAGAGGCTACGATATCGAGATCGTCGGTGAGCAGCCGCAGAAAACCCATGTGGCGCATGTGCGGGCCATCAATAGCGAGGAGGACCCTGAGGCACTCATGCAGGCCATCGAGCAGGCAGACATCATCACGACGGCCATCGGGCCGAATATCCTGAAGTTCATTGCCCCGAATATCGCCAAGGGCTTGGCGCGCCGCCTGAGACGCAGGCAGGTGCCGCTCAATATCATCGCCTGTGAGAATATGGTGGGCGGCTCCACGGTGCTCAAGAAGCATGTCTATGAGCATCTCTCGGCAGATGAGCGGGCGATGTGCGATGCTTGGATCGGGTTCCCCGATGCCGCTGTCGACCGCATCGTGCCGCTGCAGAAGAACGACGATCCGCTGCTCGTGAAGGTCGAGCCCTATGCGGAATGGGATGCCGATGTGACCCAGGCTAAGGGCGAGCCGCCGCAGATTGAAGGTCTTACCTGGGTGGAAAATCTCGAGGCGTATATCGAGCGTAAATTGTTTACGGTCAATACGGGGCATGCTTCGATTGCTTATCTGGCCTATCGCAAGGGCATCAAGGATATCTATACGGCTATGCAGGATAAGAGCATTGTCGATATGGCCCGTCAGGTCTGGGCAGAAACGGGCAGCCTGCTCATCAAGAAATTCGGCTTCAATCCCGAAACGCATAGGAAGTATATCGAGACGACGGAGAGCCGTTTCCGCAATCCGCATCTTTCCGATGAAGTCACGCGGGTAGCCCGCGGGCCGAAACGCAAGCTTGGCGCCAAGGATCGTCTCGTGAGCCCCGCATCCCAGCTCTTAGCGCAGGGACAGAAACCAGCAGCCCTGGCGACGGTCATCGGCGCAGCCTTCCATTTTGACTATGAGGGCGATAAGGAGGCGCAGGAAGTACAGCAGGGCATCCAGCGCGAGGGACTGCACCGCGCCATCCATAACTATACCGAAATCCCGGAGAACTCGGAACTCTTCCGCATGGTGGAGAACAAAACGGCAGGATTCTAAGGGAAATCAAGGGTCTTTCCAAGCGGGAAGGCCTTTTTGATTTTTTGACTATTTTTTGTTTGCTTATTGACATTTTGACTAAGAACGGTTACTATAAGAATTGTAGTTAGCACTCGGGTTTAGTGAGTGCTAACAAGATAACTTTGTTATTCCATTATATAGGAGGAAGATACCTATGATTAAGCCATTGGGCGAAAGAGTTGTCATTGAAGTTTCTGAGGGCGATGTAAAGACCGCCAGCGGCATTGTACTGCCGGATACGGCCAAAGAGAAGCCGCAGAAGGGCACGGTTGTTGCTGTAGGCACTGGCAAGCTGCTCGAGAATGGTGAGCGCGCTGCTATGGAAGTCAAAGCTGGCGACGTTGTTGTCTTCTCCAAATATTCCGGTTCGGAAGTCAAGGTTGACGACAAAGAGTACCTGATCGTCCGCGAGAGCGACATCCTGGCTGTACTGTAAGATAGACTTTTGGAGGTAATATAAATGGCTAAACAGATTCTGTTTGATGAAGATGCACGCCGCGCACTGGGCCGCGGTGTTGATGCACTGGCTAATGCTGTAAAAGTAACGCTTGGACCTAAGGGCCGCAACGTTGTTCTGGAAAAGAAATTCGGCGCACCGACGATTACGAATGATGGTGTCACGATCGCTCGTGATATTGAGCTCGAGGATCCGTTCGAGAACATGGGCGCACAGCTCGTGAAAGAGGTTGCTACGAAGACCAACGATATCGCTGGTGACGGTACGACGACGGCAACGCTCTTGGCACAGGCTATGATCCAGGAAGGTATGCGCAACGTTGTCGCTGGTGCTAACCCGATGATCATCAAAAAGGGTATCGATACGGCTGTCAAGGCTCTCGTCGAGGAAATCAAGACGAAGGCTAAGAAAGTCGATGGCAAGGCTGATATCGCTCAGGTTGCATCCATTTCCTCTGCTAACGAAGAGACGGGCGAACTGATTGCTGAGGCTATGGAGAAGGTCGGCAAAGACGGCGTCATCACGGTTGAGGAATCTAAGTCCATGACGACGAACCTCTCCGTTGTTGAAGGTATGCAGTTTGACCGTGGCTACATCTCCCCGTACCTCGTAACGGATACGGATAAGATGGAAGCAGTCCTTGAGGATCCGTACATCCTCATCACGGACCGCAAGATTTCTGCTATCGCTGATATCCTGCCGATTCTCGAGCAGGTTGTAAAACAGGGCAAGCAGCTTGCTATCATCGCTGAGGATGTTGACGGTGAGGCACTGACGACGATTGTTGTCAACAAACTTCGTGGCACGTTCAAGGCTCTGGCTGTCAAGGCTCCGGGCTTTGGTGACCGCCGCAAGGCTATGCTCGAGGATATCGCTATCCTGACGGGCGGTAATGTCATCAGCGAGGAACTCGGCCGCAAACTCGATAGCGTAACGCTCGAAGACCTCGGCCGTGCTCGTCAGATCCGCTCCACGAAAGAGGAGACGACGATCGTTGATGGCGTTGGCGATAAGGATGCCATCGCAGCTCGCGTTGCTCAGATCAAGAAACAGATCGCTGAGACGACCTCTGACTTCGATAAAGAGAAACTCCAGGAGCGCCTGGCTAAACTCGCTGGCGGTGTAGCTGTCATCGAAATCGGCGCTGCAACGGAAGTTGAGATGAAAGACCAGAAATACCGTATCGAGGATGCGCTCAACGCTACGCGTGCAGCTGTTGAGGAAGGTATCGTCGCAGGCGGCGGCACGACCTTCATCGACATCCTGCCGGCACTGGATAAAATCCAGGCTGAAGGCGATGAGAAAGTCGGCGTAAACATCGTTCGCCGTGCTATCGAAGAGCCGGTCCGCCAGATTGCCAACAATGCTGGCCTCGAGGGCTCTATCGTTGTTGAAAACGTCAAGAAGGCTGGCGACGGCATTGGCTTCAACGCACTCAAGAACGAGTATGTTGACATGATCAAGGCTGGTATCGTCGATCCGGCTAAGGTTACGCGCTCTGCTCTGCAGAATGCAGCATCCATCGCTTCCATGGTTCTCACGACGGAGACGCTCGTCGCTGATAAACCGGAAGAGAAGCCGGCTGCTCCGGCAGCTGCACCGGGCATGGGCATGCCGGGCATGATGTAAGGAAAAATCGCATAACGAGTATGTGATTGTTGGAAAACAGGCTATGGGCAGGATTGCCCATAGCCTGTTTTTGCTTTTGATAATAAAAATATCGACAAACTAATAATTGTTTGGTATCATAAGATACCTTATGAATTTCAGAATGGAAAGAAGGTGTGGCTATGAAGCAGTTTGCTTATGATTTTTATGGACTTACGGGGCTGGAGGAGATCTTGGAAGATTTCCTCCAGCATTGCCCGGAACAGTATGCCGATATCTTGGTGCAGGTCTTTACCTGTATCTGTGACCGGGAAATTGTCACCGGCATGGTGGGGAAGATCGCCGCTGTCTTGCCGCAGGCAAAGATCATAGGGACGGTCACTTCGGAACTTCCCGTCATCGAGGATTGGCAGAAGCGGAAGACACAACTCTGCATCATGGTGTTCCGGGATACCCAGGTAAAGCTCCATTCCTTTGCGCGGCAGGCACAGGAGGAGGAACAGGCTTGGCAGCGCAAAGTCGGTCAGACGCTGGCCGGCTGTTGCCAGGAAACACAGCATCTGGCTGGCCTTGAGCTATTGGTCACAGCAGAGACTTTTGCTGTCCGTCCCTTCCTGCAGGTCTTGGCGGAAAAAGTCAGCGATGTGCCTGTCTTTGGCGGCGGGGCATATGCAGCGGTCCAAGAGGAAGTGCCGTTTGTTTTCTCACAGGAAGGCATTGTGGACCAGGGCATCCTGGTGGCCGCTTTTGTCAGCCGCAAGCTCAAGATCCTGGTGGCAGACAGCATGGGCTGGCGTCCTTTAGGGAAGACGATGACCATCACGGAGATGGTGGATGACTACACAGTGGCGGCTATCGACCATAAGCCGGCTGCGCATGTCTATGAGAAATATCTGGGCGTCGATCGCGAAGATTTCCATAGCTTCAATGTGTCGGAGTTCCCGCTGCTGGTCGAGCGTGAGGGCTATCTGCTGGCGCGGCCGTCGATCGGCAGGACGGACGCGGATGCGCTGACCTTTGCGGCTGACCTGCAGACCGGGGAGAAGGTGCGGCTGTCCTATGGCGATCCCCAGGCCATCATCCAGCAGGCGCTGTATACTGGCCAGCAGGTCCAGGCGTTTGGGCCGGAGGGCATTCTGCTGATCAGCTGCATTGGCCGGCATTTCTATGTCGGTGAGGCGGAGAAGCTGGAAATCGAGTGGTATCGGAAAATCGCGCCGACGGCTGTTTGCCATACCTATGGGGAGTTCCTGCGGCAGGGACGCAATATCAATACCTTGACAATCACATTTGTGGCGGTGGCCTTTTGCGAAGACGTTGGCAAGCGCCAGGAACGCAAGCGGGTGGTAGACAGCCTGGCCAATCAGGACTTCCAAGGACATTTGTCAATGGTCCACCGCCTGGCACATTTCGTGACGGTAAGCTCCCAGGAACAGGAAGCCCTGGCGGCGCAGCTGGTCGAGGTGAATGATAAATTGGCGGAGGCCAACAAGCGGCTGTCGGCGATGGCCAGCATGGACCGGCTGACGCAGCTGCTGAATCGCGGCGAGGTGGAGCAGCATCTGCAGGAGTTGGTGCGGCAAAGCAAAGAGCAGGATCGTGTCTTTGCAGGGATCCTGCTCGACATTGACAATTTCAAGAAGATAAATGACACCTTTGGGCATGACGTGGGTGACCGGGTGCTTATCCGGCTGGCCGAAGTATTGCGCAGCTGCGTGCGGAGCCACGATTACGCGGGGCGCTGGGGCGGCGAAGAATTCCTGGTGCTATTGCCCGATACGGCTGCAGCTTATGCAGCAGAGGTGGGGGAACGCATTCGGGCCGCTCTGCGCGAGGCTCCCGTGCTGCCGGATGGCGGTTTCATCACCGTCAGTGCCGGCGTTGCCCAGATACAGGCGAACGAGACGTTCCCTGTCTTCTATCAGCGCTTGGATAAGGCGCTTTATGAGGCGAAGCATACGGGAAAAGACCGGGTAGTGACCGCAGGCTGAGAAAAGAAATGCAAGGATGTCCTTTACGGCAAGGGACATCCTTTGTCATGTCTGCCAGGCGGAAGTATTGACTTATATAGGGGGATTGGTTATAATAAGCAAGCATTGATAAATTCATCGATGCGCGAAAATAGAAGAAAATCCAGAAAAGAATATCCTGTTGTTCTGGTGTAGGAAAAGGAATGATATTCCTAGCGCATGCTCTCCGAAGCGTACGGTTTGCTTCGGAGAAGACGAGGAGAAGGTTGTCGAATAGTCAGCGGATGCCTTCCGGCCGGTCCGGTCGATAGAGATCTGTTAAAGCCCAGGTGCGAGCCTGGGGGAAGAGCGGATGGAGGACACAGCAGGAATAGTACAATTTCATAGGAGGTACTATTATGTGTGGTATCGTAGGTTATGTCGGTGACAAGCAGGCAGCAAATTTCCTGCTCGAGGGTCTTGCCAAGCTCGAGTATCGTGGTTACGACTCGGCTGGTATCGCTGTATTCAATGGCGAGAGCATCCGCGTGGAGAAAAGTGTTGGCCGTCTGGCGTCCTTGAAGGACAAGATCAAGGACGATATGCCGCAGGGCACGATGGGTATCGGCCATACTCGTTGGGCAACCCATGGCCGTCCGTCGGACCGCAACTCCCATCCGCATACGGATTGTTCCGGTGATTTCGTCGTCGTCCATAACGGCATCATCGAGAACTACCTGACGCTCAAGGAAGACCTCATCGAGAAGGGGCACGTATTCAAATCTGAGACGGATACGGAAGTCGTTGCGCATCTCATCGAAGAGGTCTATAACGGCGATTTCGTTTCGTCGGTACGCGAGGTGCTGCGCCGCGTCGAGGGTTCTTACTCACTCGTATTCATGAGCAGCAAGCACCCGGGGATGCTGATCTGTGCGAAGCAGGACAACCCGCTGGTCATCGGTCTGGGCGAGGGCGAGAACTTCATCGCGTCCGATATCCCGGCTATCATCCAGTACACGCGCCGTACTTACATCCTCAACGACGGTGAGATGGCTGTCCTCACGAAGGATTCCATCAAGATCTCCAACCGTCAGGGTGAGCCGGTGACCAAGAAAGTCTTCGAGGTCAACTGGAATGCCGAAGCTGCTGAGAAGGGCGGCTATGAGCACTTCATGCTCAAGGAGATCCACGAGCAGCCGAAGGCTGTCCGTGACACCATGAGCCAGCGCATTGCCAAAGACGGCAAGAGCATCATCATGGATGAGCTCAAATGGGACGCTGACTATCTGAACTCGTTCAACAAGATCTATATCGTTGCCTGCGGCACGGCTTATCATGCTGGCCTGGTAGGTAAATATTATATCGAGAAACTTGCCCGTACGGTTGTCGAAGTCGATGTGGCTTCGGAGTTCCGTTATCGTGAGCCGATCGTCGATGAGAACACGCTGTTCATTGCAGTTTCTCAGTCGGGCGAGACGAGCGATACGCTCGCTGCTATGAAGGAATCCAAACGCCTGGGGGCGAAGACGCTGGCACTTACGAATGTTGTCGGTTCGTCGATTGCCCGCGAGGCAGATCAGGTGCTCTACACCTGGGCTGGCCCGGAGATCGCCGTTGCTTCGACCAAGGCTTATACGACGCAGATCGTCCTGTTCTTCATGCTGGCGCTTTACATGGCCCAGATCAAACAGACGCTGAAGCCGGAGCGCGTAGCTGAACTCATCGATATGCTCCATCAGATTCCGACGCAGGTCAGCCGCACGCTGGAGGATGTCGAGCCAATCAAGACCTTTGCGAAACAGTATGGCTTCAACGAAGATGTCTTCTATATCGGCCGTTCCCTTGACTACGATGTAGCCCTCGAGGGTTCGCTGAAGCTCAAGGAAATCTCCTACATCCATGCCGAGGCTTATGCAGCTGGTGAGCTCAAGCACGGCACGCTGGCCCTGATTGTCGAAGGTGTACCGGTCATTGCGCTGGCTACGCAGAAGAGCGTTTATGAGAAGACGCTGTCGAACATCAAAGAGGTCAAAGCCCGTGATGCTGTCGTCATCGGTATCGCTGCCGAGGGTGACGAGGAGCTCGAGAAGTATGTCGATCATGTCATGAAGGTTCCGGAGACGGATGAGCTCCTGATCCCGATCCTCACGGTCGTACCGCTGCAGCTCCTGGCTTATTATGCCGCTATTACGCGCGGCTGTGATGTTGATAAACCGCGCAACCTTGCAAAATCGGTTACGGTTGAGTAATCTGACGGGTCAAACCTTTTGACCGGTCAAGCATAGAATCCCGTTCGTATCGTGGATACGGACGGGATTTTTTTCGTCGGAAAAGATTCTTTTGTATTGAACGGTTTCGTGATAAAATAGAAGGCGTTCACTTTTGGCAGTACAGGAGGGTAAATGAGAAGAATTGGCAAGAGAATTACTGAAACTTGAACATATCAATAAATCTTATGAAGACCGGCAGATCCTGGAAGATCTCAATCTCACGGTACATGAGAACGAATTCCTTACCTTGTTGGGGCCGTCAGGTTGTGGCAAGACGACAATCCTGCGCATGATCGGCGGCTTTGAGACGCCGGACAGTGGCCGCATCCTGTTCGATGGACAGGACATCACGCGGCTGCAGCCGGAGAAGCGTCAGGTCAACACGGTCTTTCAGAAGTACTCGCTGTTTTCCCATATGGATGTAGCGGAAAATATCGCCTTCGGCCTCAAGCTCAAGGGCAAGAGTGCCAGCTACATCAAGGATAAGATAAAATACGCACTGAAACTTGTCAATCTTGACGGCTATGAGCACGCGCGGGTCACGCAGATGTCAGGGGGCCAGCAGCAGCGCATTGCCATAGCGCGGGCTGTGGTCAACGAGCCGAAGGTGCTTTTGCTGGATGAGCCGTTTTCTGCGCTCGACCTCAAGCTGCGCCAGAATATGCAGCGTGAGATCGTCAAGCTCAAGAAAGAGCTCGGCATCACGTTCATCTTTGTCACGCACGACCAGCAGGAGGCTTTGTCGATGTCCGATACTGTCGTGGTCATGAACCAGGGCTGGATCCAGCAGATCGGTACGCCGGAGAGCGTCTACAACGAGCCGGAGAACGCCTTTGTGGCGGACTTCATCGGTGACAGCAATATCATCGACGGCGTCATGGTGCGCGATAAGCTCGTGCATCTGCTCGGCAAGGATATCCCCTGCATCAATACGGGCTTTGGCGAGAATGTGCCGGTCGATGTGCAGATCCGTCCGGAGGACATCCAGATCTGTGCACCGGCAGACGGGCAGTTCCGCGGAATCATCCGCCAGGTGGTGTTCAAGGGCACTGTCTACGACATCACGATCGAGGCGGGCGGCTTCTCCTGGCTCGTGCAGACCATCACCGGTCACGAGCAGGGGGCGGAGGTCGGCATCCGCTTGGCTCCGGCTAATATCCAGATCATGGCGAAACCGGCCTCGGAAGATGAGGAGGCCGTGTCTGATGAATAATTCCAAATCCTTGCAGCGGTTGTTCACTGTGCCGTTTGGCATCTGGGCGGCGCTGTTCATCATCCTGCCACTCTTTTTCGTGCTCTGGCATGGACTGACGGATGAGGCGGGTGTTTTCACGCTGGCGAATCTGCAGGTGGTCTTGCAGTGGGAATATCTGAAGGCGCTGGGCTTATCGGCGGAGCTGGCCTTGATCAGCACGGTGATCTGCCTGGTCATGGCTTATCCGCTTTGCTTGATCTTGCAGCAATTGCGGCGGATGAAGGGAATCATGATCTTCCTGCTGTTCCTGCTGCCCCTGTGGATGAATTCCCTGCTGACGACGATGGCCTGGCAGACCATCCTTGAGAAGAACGGTATCCTCAATATGTTTTTGCGGTTCTGCGGCCTGCCCGACATGACGATCATCAATACGCCGCTGGCAATCGTCATTGGCATGGTCTATAATTTCCTGCCGTACATGGTGCTGCCGCTCTATGTGGCAATCTCACGCATCGACCACAGTGTCATCGAAGCGGCTTGGGATCTGGGGGCGAACCGCTGGCAGACGTTCCGGCACGTCATGCTGCCGCTATCCATGCCGGGGATCGTGAGCGGCTGCACCATGGTCTTCATTCCCGCGCTCACGACCTTCGTGATAAGTGCCTTGCTGGGCGGCAACAAGATCCTGCTCGTGGGCAATATCATCGAGCAGGAGTTCACGGCTGCTTACGATTGGCAGCTCGGCAGTGCCCTGTCGATGGTCCTGATGGTCTTCATCATCCTGAATATCCTGCTTGAGGCCTTTACAGATACGGAAGACCAGCGAAAGAAGGTGAAGGCATGATGGCGAAAGGGAAGAAGCTCTATCTGGGACTGGTTGTCCTGTTCATGTATGCGCCGATTGCCGTGCTGATCGCCCAGTCCTTCAATGCCAGCCGCTATCGTGGCCATTGGACAGGCTTTACCTGGGATTGGTATATCGCCCTATTTGCGAACGAGGACATCGTGAATGCCTTCTTGAATACCCTGTCCATCGGTGTGCTGTCGGCGTCGCTGGCCACCCTGCTGGCTTTGGTGACAGCTTTGGGCCTGCGCCGCATGGGGAGCCACGGCCGTATTTTCTTCCGCGGGCTGGCAAACATCCCGCTGCTCAATGCGGATATCGTCACGGGTATTTCCCTCATGTTGTTGTTCTTGGGCCTTGGCCTGCGCCTTGGCTATGATACGATACTCATGGCGCATGTGGTCATCAATCTTCCTTATGCGATGCTCTGCATCCTGCCGCAGGTACTCAGCATGGATCGTGTTTGTTATGAGGCGGCTCTGGATCTGGGAGCTACACCGCTGCAGGCTTTCCGCAAGGTCATCCTGCCGGAGTTGAGGCCTGGCATCATGGCGGCTTTCCTGCTGTCCTTTGCGATGTCGGCGGACGACTTCATCGTCACGTATTTCACCAAGGGAGCGGGCATCGAAACATTGACGACGGAAATCTATGCGGAGATCAAGCTCGGCATCCATCCGGAGATGTATGCCCTGTCGACCTTGTTCTTTGTGGCGGTCATCGTGCTGGTTACCTTGCTGTTGTTCAATTACCGCATGATCCGCCGGTATCGCAAGGCTGAGAAAAGGGAGGCGGGCGTATGACGAAGTATTGGCGCAGCCTGCTGCTGGTCGCGCTGTTTGGCGCAAGCATGCTTCTGGCTGGCTGTGACATGTTTGCCGAGGAGCAGGAGGAGGGCGATGATGTCCTCTATGTATACAGCTGGGGCGACTATCTCTCGCCGGAGGTGCTGGAGCAGTTCGAGGAGGAGACGGGGATCCATGTGATCCTCGATGAGTTCGACACGAATGAGAGCATGTATCCGCGGGTAGCTGAGGGGGCAGAGAACTACGATGTGCTCTGTCCGTCGGATTATATGATCCAGAAGCTTATCGAGAACAATCTGCTGCAGCCTTTGGATTTCAGCCAGCTGCCGAATGCCACGGAGTATATAGGCGAGGATTTCTTCCGCCAGTCGGAGGCCTTCGATAAGGGACATATCCATAATGTTCCCTATTGCTGGGGAACTGTCGGCATCATGTACAATATCCGCATGGTCGATGAACCCGTTGACAGCTGGTCGATCCTTTGGAATCCCAAGTACAAGGGCGAGATCCTCATGCAGGATTCTGCCCGCGACGCGTTCATGATTCCGCTGCGCTTGCAGGGGCATTCGATGAATACGAAGGATCCGCAGCAGCTGCAGGCAGCGCGGGATATGCTTATCGCGCAGAAACCGCTGGTGCAGGCGTATGGTGTCGATGATATCCGTGACAAGCTGAGCTCCGGGGAGGCGGCTCTCGGGGTCATTTTCTCGGGGGAGGCCATCAATCTGATGAAAGCCAATCCGGATCTGCGGTTCTGCCCGGCACCCAAAGAGGGGACGAACCTCTTCATCGATTCCTGGGTCATCCCCAAGAATGCGCGGCATGTGGAAAATGCCCATAAGTTCATCAATTTCATCTGCCGTCCGGATATTGCGGCCAAGAATTTTGAGAGCTTGGGCTATTCCACGCCAAATCTTGCGGTACGGGAACAGGAAGAAGAAAACGAAGACATGGAAGGATACCTGGAGGTGGCATTTCCGCCGGAGGAAGTCTACCATGGACAGGAAACTTATAGCTATTTGGGGAAAGAGCTCGACAAGCTATATACGAGTTTGTGGCTGCAAGTCAAAGTTGAATGATAGAATGAAGAAACAGCCGGACAGTGCTTTTGCAGCTGCCCGGCTGTTTTTATCATGAAAACGGATATTCAAAAGGAATCGCTGATACAAAAGGTATCGCGGATCTTTTTTGCTTGATAGAGTGCGTGGTCTACGCGCTTTATCACATCATCGGAAGAGGTGTCATCTTTCTGGAAACAGGTTGCGCCCAGCGAAATCGTGACTGGATGCTTTGCACCGTCAGGCGTGATGAAACTATGTGTGCGTATGCAGGTGTTGAGACGTTGCAGATGATGCTCAAGTTCCGTATGTGTCATCATTGAAAGGATCAGGATAAATTCATCGCCGCCCCAGCGGATGAGACAATCCTCTTGCCGGACGTTTTGCTTGATCTGCTGGACGGTATCGCGCAGGACGATGTCGCCAAAGTCATGGCCGTAGGTATCGTTGACGGTCTTGAAATGATCGATATCGAACATTGCGATTATCGTATTTGATCCGTTGTGGTGGTAGATAGAGAAAAGTTCTTTCAAACGTTCGGCTCCGTAATGACGGCTGCGGGCCTGGGTGAGGCTATCGGTGGCAATAGCATGCTGCAAGATATTGAGTTCATCCTGCTGGAGACGATGCTGCTGGCGATAAAGACGCAAGGCATAAAGGGCGGTGATGATGATGCCAAAGATGGAAAGCAGATAGCCGCAGAGCATGATGACTTTGAGCTTGGTAGAACCTGTGTAGATGTTTTCCCAGACAGCATGATAGGGAATTCCCATGCAGACAATCCAGTTGTAGTCAGGATAGAGCCGCGCGTAACTGAGCTTTTGCGATACCGTATCAGTACCGAGGTCCTTGAAATAATAGCTGTAGAACAGTGAACCGTGGTCGCGGACACCTTCAAGCTCTGTGCGATAGGGCAGGTTCCCTTTTGCATCAGGCGTATAGGTGGAGAGTAACATGCCCTCGGTTTCACGCAGGTTGGGATGAATCAGCCGGCGGGCATAGTTATCGCCGCCGTTGTAATCAATCACTTCGTTAATCCAGATGTAACTGCCGTCTTCGTTGCTGGCTTCGTAGAATACGCTGCGCAGGATATCTTCCACCTCGCTGCGGATTTGTGCGTCGGTAACGGGAGCGTTCATTTCTGCGTGGCGTTTTTCGATATTGTCACGCAAAACGTCGATATTGAGCAGGATGTTGTCGATTGTATGCTGGATGTATGCCTGCTGGAAAGTAAGTGCACTTCGATATAAAGCGTAGGTTGTCGCTGCCTGGATGACGAGCGTGGTGAACAAACAGAACACACAAAGCAGCAGGCTATGGGACAGTGTCCGTTGATTCTTATCTATCATTACGTATCACCTGAAAGTATGTAAAATGACAACAGGAAAAAATGCTTATCATTTTTTGATAGAATTCGTGATATGGAGAGCAAATTCCTGCCAAAAGAAAAAAGGAGTATCTGTATTTATGAAGAATCTTAGTATAATGTGAAAAGCAGAATTTTTATGAACGAGAATAAGGAGGATACGATGAATAAGAAGGCAGAAGCTTTTAAAAAGTATTTGGCAGAGGATGAAAACAAACAGGCAGCGTTCCAGATGGAAGAAGTCAAAGAGGATGCTCAGCATACCGTGGTATTCCGTTCGCATGTCCTGATCGAGGGGCAGCAGCTGCCAACTTTGGTTCTTTTAGATGACAGTGTCTTTTCGATGATTCGTGTACAGGTTTCGCCGCAGGCAAGAACGGAAGAGAATGAACTGGCTGTTTTGCGTTTGGCTAATGAGCAGAATCTCAAATACAAACCATTCAAATTGTATTTTGATGCAGCGGGTTCATTGATCCTTGACGTTTGCCTGTTGACGCCGGGTGACGATTTTGCTGGTTTGGGTGATGAAATCTACGGTATGTTTGATGTGTTGATCAACTTCCTCAATGAGGCATATCGCCCGCTGATGAAAGAAATCTGGTAAAACTAAAAAAATATATAAAAAGTTTAAAATAGGTGTTGACAAGTGCGCTGAAGACGTGTAATATAATACAAGTCATCAGCGCACAGCACTTATTGCTGGAACGAAAGATGACAAGATTGTTCTCTGAAAACTAAACAATGCAGAATGAATCATGCAAAATGATTCAAGCCAGATGTTTATGAAACTTCGGTTTCATGAAAAAAAACATCGATTGGTATGAACAACATAGCAATCGGCAATTTCTTTTAAGCAGCGAACAGCAATTTTAATTGCTTGTGAGTCGCTTACACAAATCACTTCAGTGATTTGTGAACCATAGAATAATTGAGAGCTTGATTGAGTTCTTCAATATAATTTATTGGAGAGTTTGATCCTGGCTCAGGACGAACGCTGGCGGCGTGCTTAACACATGCAAGTCGAACGAGGTGATTGAAAGCTTGCTTTTGAGAACCGAGTGGCAAACGGGTGAGTAACGCGTAGACAACCTGCCGCAAAGATGGGGACAACAGTCCGAAAGGACTGCTAATACCGAATGTTGTG